>NZ_JCASIG010000002.1:0-979529 GCF_059685715.1 Telluria sp. ZB2R32
CGAGACCGGCGGCAGGCCGAAGGTGGCCGGCAGCAGCATGGCGATGGTGGCGACCGGACCCAGGCCCGGCAGCACGCCGACGGCGGTGCCGACGAACACGCCGATCAGGCAGTAGGCAAGGTTGGTGAGGGTGAAGGCGGTTTCGAGACCCAGCCCGAGATTAGCAAAGATTTCCATGATGTCTTCTTAAAAACCGAACCAGGGGCCGAGGATGGGCATCGGCAAGCCGAGCAGCTTGACGAACATGAGGACCGAGAACGCCGCCAGGCCGACGGCCAGCGCGATCGAGGCGCCCCAGCTGAACTTAGGGCTGGCATAGGCCGACAGCAGCACCAGCACCAGCGTGGCGGGAATCAGGCCGGCAGTGCGCATCAGGAACCCGAACAGCAGCACGGCCACCAGCACGATCACGAGTTCCTTGATGTGGAACTTGCCGATCGCTTCGCCATTGCGCAGGAAGGAGCGGATCACGCCGACCAGGCCGACCAGGCTCAGCATGGCGCCGAGGACGGCCGGGAAATAGGCCGGACCCATGCGGCCGGCCGAGCCCATCGGGTAATCGAGGCCGATGATGATGGCGGCCAGCCCGAAGAAAAGGAAGATGATGCCGGTCCAAAAATCTTTGGGGTGGCGGATGAAAGATGGCACGACGCGCTCCTCGATGAACGTGTGGAAGGACAAGGGCCTGCGCACAGGCCCCGACCTCCAGGCACTGGCGCAGGCCGGCAGTTCAGAAAGTGTGCCGGATGCCGAGCGCGATGCTGTCGCCGGCGTCGAATCCGGTCTGCTTGTCGCGCAAATAGATGGCGTAGACGTCGGTGCGCTTCGACAGGAAATGGTCGTAGCCGAAGGAGGCGGTCCTGCGCACGTTCTCCGGCAGCGGATCGCGCGTGCGTTTGGTGTGCGCGAACTCGGCCAGGAACGCGCCGCTCGCCGTGACGGGCACCTTGACGCCGAGGTCCCATGTCCTGGTTTCGTTGACGGTGCCGTCGGCATCCGAGCCCGATAGCGAGCCGAAGACTTTCACGACTTGCCAGTCGTAGGCCGCGCCGAGCATGTAGCCCTTCTGCTGGGTGAGCGGCGCGGTGACCGGCACGCGGAAGCGCTGCGCCGAGAACGCCGCGGTGAACGGACCGTTGACGTAGTTGGCATGCAGGCCGAGGTTGGCCGTTCCGGTGCTGCCGGGCGTCTCGCCCAGGCCGTAGATCAGGTTGCCCGCCAGGCCCTTGACGCGCGGCGTGCTGTACTGGACGGCGTTGTTCCAGACCGTGTCGCCGATCAGGGCGCCGTTGTAGCCCGCCACGAAGGAGTGCAGCGTCAGCGGCGAGAACACGACCGAATTGCCGAAGGGGCTGAGCAGGCTCATGTTCAGGTAGGTGGGATTGGTCTGGCGACCCACCGTCAGCTTGCCGAACCCGCCTTCGAAGCCGACATACGCATTGCGCGAAAACAGCGGATCGGTTGCGTTGCGGCCCTGCCCGCCGGTATCGGCCTGGAAAAAGCTGTCCAGCGCAAAGATGACCTTGTTGCCGCCGCCCAGTTCTTCCGCGCCGCGAATGCCCCAGAACGAGGTGGTCAGGCCGCCGTGGCCGATCTGGGTCACCGCTGCGGGGCCGCCGCTGCGCTCCATCTTGCCGGCATAGGCGCCGATCAGGCCATACAGTTGAATCGAGGAGCCGCCCTGGGCGCAGGCCCCGAACGATGCGGCGGCCATGGCCAGGCCTGCGCAGTAACGCGCACATGCAATGTGTCTCATTGTTTTATATTTGTGGTGAGGAATGGATGACCGGCGTTTCCACGCCGGCCCGCTTGCTGCGCTTTACTGCTTTTCGATCTTGGCCTTGGTGATCACGACGCCCCATTTGGCGATATCGTTGGCCAGCAGCTGTTTGGTCGACTCCGGCGTACCGCCTTGCGCGGCGATGCCGAGTTCGAGCAGGCGCGCCTTGATTTCCGGGCTGGCGACGGCGGCATTGATTTCCTTGTTCAGGCGATCGATGATGGGCCGCGGCGTCGCGGCCGGCGCGGCGAGCGCGTTCCAGCTGGTCGCCTGGTAGGTGGGCAGGCCGCTCTCGGCCACGGTCGGCACGTTCGGCAAGCCGGCGAAGCGCTTCGAGGACGTCACCGCCAGCGCGCGGAAATTGCCGGCCTTGATTTGCGGGAGCGCCGGGCTGAGGATTTCGACGGCGGCGTTGATTTCGCCCGTAGCGGCCGCGGTCAGCACTTCCGGCGAACCGCGGTAAGGGACGATCAGCGCGTCGATGCCCGCCATCGAGGTGAACAGCTCGGCCGCCAGGTTCTGCGTGCTGCCGCGGTTGATGGTGCCGATGCTGAGCTTGCCGGGATTGGCCTTGCCGTAGGCGATCAGCTCGCTTACCGACTTGACCGGCAGCTTGTTGTTCACCAGGACGGCCAGGTCGAAGTAGCCGAGCGTGGAAATGGGTGCGAAGTCCTTGATCGTATCGTAGGGCAGCTTCTTGAACAGGTTGGCGCTGACCGCGGTGCCGTTACTCATCAGGAACAAGGTATAGCCGTCGGGACGGGCCCGGGCGACCGTGCTGGCTGCGACAACGCCACCCGCGCCGGGACGATTCTCGACAATGATGGGCTGCTTCATCGAGACCGACATTTTCTGCGCCACCAGGCGCACGGTCAGGTCGGCAACACCACCGGCACCGAAGGGAACGACGATCGTGATCAGTTTGGCGGGATACTCCTGCGCGCCGACGGACATCGACACGGCCAGCGAACATGCCGCCACTGCGTACTGCAGACACTTCAATTTGTTGATAGTCATTCGGTTGCCTCGGTAATGTTCATCAGCGCTCGCGGCGGCGCCTGGAATGGAAAGAAGCCGGCCGCCAGTAAAACCGGCCAACGTGAACTGATTATCGAGGAGGGATTTCCGAACGGCTATCCCGTAACGCGCCTAGCAGGTATCGCAAAATGGCATAGCTTGTACATACCTGTACTCATTCTTCTACTTTGCGCAGTACCTCCTTGGTGATACGTTCGAGCAGCTCGCGCGTCGCCTGCTGCGTGCTGGTGGCGGGCCGGGCGGCGCCGGTGGCCACCGACAGCAATGGGAACAAACCAGGGTTGACGATCCTGCGGGTGCTAAAACGCTCCGGCTGCGCCGCCGTCAGTACTGCGTGGCGCGACAGGACCGCATTGCCGATGCCATTTGCGACCAGGTCGAGGATCGTGGCCACGCCATCGACCTCCATCGCGATGCGCGGCTGGACGCCGATATTGAGCAGGGCCGTCTCGACGTGCATGCGCACGGCATTCGGACGGCCCGGAATGATCAGGGGATAGTCGGCGATGGCCTTGAGGTCGACCGGTCCGGCTCCGACAGCGTCCGCCCTGCCCTGCACCAGCACGAGTTCGTCCTGCAGCAGCGGCAGCAGTTCGATGCCCGGCGCCGGAAACGCGTTATACAGCAGCGCTATGTCGAGCTGGCCGGTCAGCAGCGCTTCCTGCATGGTCTTCGACAGGCCCTCGGTGATCGACAGGGTGGCGTCGGGCATCAGCCGCTTGAATTCGCGCGTGAGCGGCACCGCCAGCATGCGCCCCAGGGTCGGCGGCAGCCCGATGGCGACGCTGCCGGCCAGCGAACCGCGCACCTTCGACAATTCCTCGCGCAGCCGCTCCATCTGGTGCAGCACGCCGCGGCTGTGCTCGAGCAAGGTCTTGCCGGCCTCGGTCAGGGTGATCCCGCGGCCGTTGCGCACCAGCAGGTTCTGGCGCAGCTCCACCTCCAGCAGGCGCACCTGGCGGCTCAGCGCCGGCTGTGCGATGTCCAGCACGATCGATGCGCGCGTAAAACTGCCGAGTTCGGCCACCCTGACAAAGTACGACAGCTGCCTGATGTCCATTCATCCTCCAAAAATAAGATGCGATCCGCGCATGATATAGCAACTTGCTATAGCTGCTAGCCGCCCGGCGCTCTGGCTAATGCGCCACAGGCGACGCACAATCGACGCCATGCAAACACCCATTCCTACCCTGTTCATGCGCGGCGGCACCTCGCGTGGCCCCTTCTTCCTCGAAGCGGACCTGCCGGCGGATACCGCCACGCGCGACCGCGTACTGCTGGCCATCCTCGGTTCGCCCGACCGCCGCCAGATCGATGGCCTGGGCGGCGCCCATCCGCTCACCAGCAAGGCCGGCATCGTGCGCAAGAGCGCGGTGCCGGGCGTCGACGTCGACTTCCTGTTCGTGCAAGTGCAGCCGGCCGGCGACAGTGTCGACAGCACCGCCAACTGCGGCAACATGCTGGCGGCGGTGGTGCCGTTCGCCCTGGAGAGAGGCCTGGCCGTGGCCGGCACGGGCACGACCACCCTGCGCGTGCTGACCCTGAACACCGGCATGCAGTGCGACATCACCGTGCAGACGCCGGACGGACGGGTGAGCTATGAAGGCGACGCCCGGATCGACGGCGTGCCCGGCACCTCGGCGCCGGTCGAGATCAGCTTTCTCGACACCGCGGGCTCGGTGTGCGCCGGCCTGCTGCCCACCGGGGCCGTCAAGGACGTGATCGACGGCGTGGAAGTCACCTGCATCGACAACGGCATGCCGCTGGTGCTGCTGCGCGCCGACGCGATGGGCCGCAGCGGCTACGAAAGCGTGGCCGAACTGAACGCCGACAGCGCGCTCAAGGCGCGCATCGAAACCTTGCGCATCGCCTGCGGCCACGCCATGGGACTGGGCGACGTCAGCACGAAAAACTATCCGAAGATGACCCTGGTCGCCGCGCCGCGCGCGGGCGGCAGCATCGCCACCCGCAGCTTCATTCCCCACGTCTGCCATGACGCGATCGGGGTGCTGGCCGCAGTGACGGTGGCCACCGCCTGCGTGCTCGACGGTTCGGTTGCCGCCGGCCTGGCTCTCACCCGGGAAGGCGACGGCAGGATATCGGTCGAGCACCCGACCGGCGAGTTTTCGGTGACGCTCGAACTCGACCCGGCGCAGCCACAGAAGGTGCTGCGGGCGGCGCTGCTGCGCACCGCGCGCCTCATCATGCGCGGCGAAGCGATGGTGCCGGCCGCAACATGGAACAACGCGAAAGACAACCTGAATATCAACGCGAACACCGGAGAAACCGCATGATCATCGACATCCACGGCCACTACACGACGGCGCCACCGGCACTGGAAGCATGGCGCAAGCGCCAGGTCGCCGCCTTCGACGACGGCGCTGCGGCGCCGCCGGTGGCCGACCTGCGTATCGGCGACGATGAACTGCGCGCCTCGATCGAATCGAACCAGCTGCGCCTGATGAAGGAACGCGGGCTGGACCTGACGGTGTTTTCGCCGCGCGCCAGCTTCATGGCGCACCACATCGGCGACTTCCAGACCAGCGCCACCTGGGCGGCGGTGTGCAACGAGCTGTGCTACCGCGTGTCGCAGCTGTTCCCCGATCATTTCATCGGCGCCGCCATGCTGCCGCAGTCGCCGGGCGTCGACCCGGCAAGCTGCATTCCCGAACTGGAACGGTGCGTGCGCGAATACGGCATGGTCGGCATCAACCTGAATCCGGACCCGTCGGGCGGACACTGGACCTCGCCTCCCCTGTCGGACCGCCACTGGTACCCGATCTACGAGAAGATGGTCGAATACGACATCCCGGCGATGATCCACGTGAGCACCAGCTGCAACGCCTGCTTCCACACGACCGGCGCCCATTACCTGAACGCCGACACCACGGCTTTCATGCAATGCTTGAGCAGCGACTTGTTCAAGGATTTCCCGACGCTGAAATTCGTGATCCCGCATGGCGGCGGCGCCGTGCCCTACCACTGGGGACGCTTCCGCGGCCTGGCCCAGGAACTGAAGAAGCCGCTGTTGTCCGAGTACCTGCTCAACAATATTTTCTTCGACACCTGCGTGTACCACCAGCCCGGCATCGACCTGCTCACCCGTGTCATGCCCGTAAAAAACGTGCTGTTTGCCTCCGAGATGATCGGCGCCGTGCGCGGCATCGACCCGGAGACCGGCCACTATTTCGACGACACCAAACGCTATCTCGAGGCCGCCAACCTGACCGACGGCGAGCGCCACCAGATTTTCGAAGGCAATGCGCGCCGCGTCTACCCGCGCCTCGACGCCGTCCTGAAACAGAAAGGCCTGTGACCCACATGACCAACACCCTGATGAACCAGCTCGGCGTCGTCAAGCGCAACATCGTGCGCGCCGACCGCGCCGCCGTCGACCAGCTCGGCGACTACGGCAGCGCCACCGTGCACGAGGCGATGGGCCGGATGGGCCTGATGAAGCCCTACATGCGGCCGATCCACCCGGCGCGCGTGTCCGGCACCGCGGTAACGGTGCTGCTGCATCCCGGCGACAACTGGATGATGCACGTCGTGGCCGAACAGATCCAGCCCGGCGACATCGTCGTGGCCGCCCTTACCGCCGAATGCAGCGACGGCTATTTCGGCGACCTGCTGGCAACGAGTTTCATGGCGCGCGGTGCGCGTGCCCTGGTCATCGACGCCGGCGTGCGCGACGTGCGCGAACTGGGCGCAATGAACTTCCCGGTATGGAGCAAGGCGATCAGCGCCAAGGGCACGATCAAGGCCACGCTCGGTTCGGTCAACGTGCCGGTGGTGTGCGCCGGCGCCTTCGTCGCACCGGGCGACGCCATCGTGGCCGACGACGACGGCGTGGTCGTGGTGCCTGCCGCGGACGTGGTGCGCGTCGCCCAGGCCGCCGCCAAACGCGAGGCGCTCGAAGCCGACAAGCGCGCGAAACTGGCGTCGGGCGTGCTTGGCCTCGACATGTACGACATGCGCGGCGCGCTCGAAAAAGCCGGCCTGGTCTACATCGACTGAGGACATCCATGACGACGACCAAAACCCCGGGTTGGCTCGACTGGCATCCGGCGCCCTCGACACCCCGCTTCCAGCTGCCGGCCGGCGCAGTGGATGCGCATTGCCACGTGTTCGGTCCGGCCGCCGACTTCCCGTTCGCGCCTGAGCGCAAGTACACGCCCTGCGACGCCGGCAAGGATGCGCTGTTCGCCCTGCGCGACCATCTCGGCTTTGCCCGCAACGTGATCGTGCAGGCCACCTGCCATGGCGCCGACAACCGCGCCATGGTCGATGCCTGCCTGGCATCGAACGGCCGCGCACGCGGCGTGGCGACGGTCCGGCGCGACGTCGGCGACGACGAGCTGCGGCGCCTGCATGCGGCCGGCGTGCGCGGTGTGCGCTTCAACTTCGTCAAGCGCCTGGTCGACTTCACGCCCAAGGAAGAACTGCTGGACATCGCCGGCCGCATCAAGGAACTGGGCTGGCACGTGGTGATCTATTTCGAGGCGCAGGACCTGCCTGAACTGTGGGACTTCTTCACCGCCCTGCCGACGGCCGTCGTGGTCGATCACATGGGCCGGCCGGACGTCGCCAAGCCGGTCGACGGCCCCGAGTTCACGCTCTTCCTCGATTTCATGCGCCAGCATGCGAATGTCTGGTGCAAGGTCAGCTGCCCGGAACGCCTGTCGGTGACGGGACCGCGCGCGCTCGACGGCGAAACGGATGCCTACCGGGACGTGGTGCCGTTCGCGCGCCGCGTGGTCGAAGAATTCCCGGACCGCGTTTTGTGGGGAACCGACTGGCCCCATCCCAACCTGAAGGACCACATGCCCGACGACGGCTTGCTGGTCGATTTCATTCCCCACATCGCGCCGACGCCGGCATTGCAGCACAAGCTGCTGGTCGCTAATCCGATGCGCCTGTACTGGCCCGAGGAACAGTAAGGTCGCCGGGCGCGGCGGCCAGGCAACCGTACAGGTCACGCCCCTGGTGGTCGTTGGCGCCGATCCGGCGCAGGACCTCCTTCCCGGCCGGATCGCGCACCATGCAGAAGCGCGCCGTGTAGCGCAGCGGCGCCGCCCCGTTCCTGCCGGGACGGGTGTCGAGTTGCACCGTGTAGACGGTCCCGCTCGCCAGCGGCGCGGCCGGCGTTTGCGGCAGCGCCTGCACCCGGCCGCCATACGGAATGCACATGCTGGCGGCAAGCGCGAAGGTGCGCTCGCGCGGCATCGCCATGCGCCACATCGTGCGCGCGCCGGCCGTGACCGTCACCGCCTGGAAATCGGGACTGCCGCCGCGTTCCTCTTCGCGCTCCGCGATGGTAAAGCACGGCAGGTTGTTTTTCCCCGTGCGCACCTCCGCTTCGCCGATGCGCCGCGCCGCCGCTGCCGGGAGGGAGAGGAGGCTGGCAAGGCACAGGGTCAGAAGCAGCTTCATGGGGTCGGAAAACTGGAAGTGGCGAGGAGGAGTAAGCCTAATATGTTGCTGCACAGCAGCATTGAGGAAAATCAAAGCTGCGGATGGTGTAGCAGGAACGCGGCAGCACTGTAGGGTGGACGGGTCACCCGTCCACGCGTTCAGCGGCTCAGCGGCAAGCGCACCAGCTTGCGCGCAAGGCCCCGATGCAGGTTGTCGGGGTTCGCCGGATCACGCAGAAAGCCACCCAGCACCCGCTCGTACAAGGCAAGATCGTTCTCGTAGCGCCGCTGGCGCATCGCTTGCGGCCGTCCCAAAAACTTCAATACGAAGTAATCGGCCAGCAGGTCGCCCTGCGCTTCCATGTTGTAGTCGGCCAGCGTCGCGCCTTCGTGCAAATCGTAGTGGTACGGCAGGCCGATGCGCACCGCCCCGCGCAGGCGCACCGGATAGCCGAGCTGGTGTTGCCAGACGTGGACCATCTCGTGCATGAACCAGTGCTGCCCGGTGAGGTTGGCCTGGGAATAATCGTCGAGGAAGCAGGAGCCGTGGAAGTACATGCTGCCGTTCGGCGTCATGCAGCAGTTCTTCGGCTGGAAGGGCATGTAGCGGCGGCTGTGGATACGCACGCGTGTGTAATCGATGGCATCGCGAAACAGCAGCGTGGCCATGGCGATTTCGCCTGCGGTGAGGGGGCGCCGGCGTTGCGAACGCGGGCGACGAACAGGTACGGAATCCATCGGTTACTTTGGGAGAGTGCGAAGCACAGGAATCTTAATTCAGATTGCTCGAATACCGTTTAACCAGGCGAGTGCGCTGCAGTGCGAGCACTGCAAGCAGACAAGGACCACCGCGGCAAGCGCCGGTTCTGGCAGCCAAAAGCACATTTATTTCTGGGCAAGTACTTGGTTATGCAAGCAGCTGACAAATCTTCTACCGCAGTGCCCGGGAAGAAGTTATCTGTGCTCCGATCGAGCGGCAGAATGAAGGCGCACATCGGCCTGAAAGTCCTGCCAAAGAACCGAAAGGGATTGGCGATATACCTTGAATAATGCTGATTCAAAGCTTTGGCCAGCTTCGATACTGCGGATCAAGTCCTCAAATGCTTTCGGATCTCGCATCTCCAGGTACGAAACCAGCAGAGAGGCCTGACGGTAATACATTGCGCCGCTCAGGTGAAAGTCACTGGCGCTCGTGGGTGACAACAGCGATTCGGTATTGCGCGGTGTGAAATGCCGGCCATGGACGAGCGCGAAGATCGCTTGCTCCTGGCTGACCCCTCCAGCCCCGCCACCCTGTGACGTAAGCGTTGCCCAGCCTTCCGTGAACCAGTTCGGCAAGCGCATCATCGTCATCGGGCCGACGCGCTGGACAAAATGTAAATGCGACAGTTCGTGCGCCAGGAGTGCCGCATATTGCCTGGGAACGGTTTGCATCCGCGGCGCCAGGTGCACCTCGCCAAACGACGTGACGCCTGCGCCTCCCCGTGTACCGGAGTACAACGCATAGGTATCCAGGCGACTGTAAACGTAGATCCTCACTGGCTCCAGAAATGCGCCGTACTGTCCCCGTTCGACCTGGGCGACAGCTGCAGGGAGCAGGTTTGCGATGGCGTGGGCAAACGGTTCGGAACCGGGCTTGCAGAAAATGCGCGGATCATCCGTACAGTGACCGAACCGCTCTGCGGGCCACGCATGCGCAACCGCTGCGCGCGCAAGGCCGCTCGATGAGAGTGTGATCCCGATAACCAGTACGATGGTCGCCAGCGCAATGTTAGAGAAACGGTGCATGTATCGCTTTCATGGGACAGATAATAAAACCTATGTTGGACGCCACGCATATCCAAAGCTCAAGCACGATAATAACCAATGTAGACATTATTGTCTACATTTGATGGAAATTTTTGCGAGAGTGGACTCGGGTTGCGACCATCCCCATACGAAAACCCGGAAATTTTTCCTCTTTACACGACAGTGACGTCCGCTGTTGGCTCATCCCGGACGGACAGAATGATTCCACGTATGGCGACGTTATTCACGGGACAAGCATGCGCGCGTAATCGATGGCATCGCGAAACAGCAGCGTGGCCATGGCGATTTCGCCTGCAGTGAGGAGGCGCGGGTCTTGTGAATTCAGGCGCCGGGAAGGTACGGCATTCATCCTGACCTTTGAAGAATAAAAGACTCGGCAATCTTAATGTGGGTTGCTCGAATACGCTTCAACAACTCTTCGAGAGCAGCGTCGACCGACAGCCCCTCCCCTCACGCCTGCTTAAAACCGCTCCTGAAGCCATCTCCCGGAACTGGATAAGCAATAATAATTGCGATTAATTAGCAATTTTTATGCTAATCTCATTCCAACTTATTACCTCGTCGATGATGTAAGCGTTACCCAATCACCCGCGTGCCAAACCCAGAGGAAAACATGAACAAAAAATGGCTGGTCATATCGTCTTTGCTGGTGCTGCCCCTGACAAGAGCAATCGCTGCTCCCCTACCGACAATAGAGGTGAATCGCGCGACCCAAATGGCGGTCGTCGATACGCTGGTTGCCAAGTTAAATACCAACTACGTCTTTCCAGACAAGGCCAAACAAATCGAGACAGTCCTGCGCCAGCGCCAGCGCGAGGGCAAGTACGATGGCATCACGGATGGCAAACAGCTGGCCAAACAACTGTCGGACGATATCCAGGGCGTTGTCCAGGACAAGCATATGTCGGTCGATTTCAGCGCGCGCCCGGTGCCGTCCGAAGATACGATGCCACCGCCACCCCAGACGCGGGCGGAGTGGGAAAAGCAGGTGCCGCCTGCAGTGCTCGAAAGAGTTCTCGCGTCAAACCTTGGCGTCGAAAAGGTCGATCGCGTGAGCCCCAATATCGGCTACCTGCAGATTTCCTCGTTCGCGCCGGTTTTTCTCGTCTCCGACAAGTTCGCGGCGGCGATGAATGCACTCGCCGACACGGATGGCCTGATCATTGACCTGCGCAACAATGGCGGCGGCGGCGGCGATTCGGGAGCGCTACTGATCAGCTATTTTTTTGACGAACGCACCCGCCTCAACGACACCTGGGAGCGTGCGACCGGCATCACCATGCAGTACTGGACACAGGATAAGCTCGACGGCAAACGCTATGGTGGCAAGAAGCCGGTCCTTATCCTGGCAGGCCCCAATACGAAGTCCGCCGCCGAAGCATTCGTGTACACGATGCAAGCACTGAAACGCGCTACGGTGATCGGTGAGCGCACTTGGGGTGGCGCCCACGGCCCGCGCCTCTATCGGCTCGGCGAGCACTTTTTTGCCGCGATACCCAGCCGGCGCACCATCAGTCCAATTACGGGTACCAACTGGGAGGGAGTCGGCGTCATCCCGGATATCGCGGCGACGCCGGACAACGCGCTTGCGGTCGCCAAGGACCTGCTGCAGCGTCGGCTTCAAGAAACGGCTCTGCGCGGCGCCACAGGACATTGATGTCGCCGCCGTCGGCAGTCGCCAACGGCGGTTCAACGCACCCTACTTGCGCAGCGCCGCCGCCGCACGCGCCAGTTCCGTAATGCGCTCCCAGTCGCCGGCCATGATCGCATCCTTCGGCGTCAGCCACGAGCCGCCGACGCAGGCCACGTTCTTGCAGGCCAAAAAGGCCGGTGCGCTGTCGATCGAGATGCCGCCGGTCGGGCAGAAGGTCACGTCGGACAAGGGGCCGGCGATCGCGTTGAGCATGCCGACGCCGCCCGCCGGCACCGCCGGGAACAGCTTCAGCTCGCGGTAGCCCGCTTCGCGCGCGGCCATCACTTCGGAGGGGGTCATCACGCCCGGCAGCAGCGGCAGGCCGCTCGTCTTCGCCGCGTCGATCAGGCTCGGGGTCAGGCCCGGCGAGACGCCGAACACGGCGCCGGCGTCGCGTGCGGCGGCGAATTCCGCCGGCTGCGTCAGGGTGCCGACGCCGATGATGGCGCCTTCGACCTGAGCCATGTCGCGGATGGCCTGCAGACCGTGCGCGGTGCGCAGGGTCACTTCCAGCACGCGGATGCCGCCGGCAACCAGGGCGCGGGCCAGGGGCACGGCGTGCGCCGGGTCGTCGATGGCGATGACGGGAATCACGCTCGCCGAGCGCATGATGTCGAGTACGGTCATGGTCGTAGTCATAGTCATATTATTTCTGAGTCCTGAACAGGAAGTCTTCGTCGGAGCCGGGCATGATTTCGCCGCTGTCGGCGCCTTCATGCAGCGGCGTGGTGGTGTGGCGTGGCGAGGGCAGCGGGAAGGTGGCGGCGCCCTCTTCCGCCGCGCTGCTGGAGTTGCGGAACATCGAGAACAGTTCGCGGCCCATGCCGATGTGGCTCGACGAGATGTCGGCCGTGACCTGCTTGCGCGCTTCCCAGACTTCGGCCGGTACCAGGGCCTCCAGGGTGCCGGTGGCGGCGCAGACGCGGATGATGTCGCCGTCGCGCACGCGGCCGAGCGGACCGCCGGCCAGGATCTCCGGCGAGACGTGAATCGCCGCCGGCACCTTGCCGGATGCGCCCGACATGCGGCCGTCGGTCACCATCGCCACGCGGTGGCCGGCATCCTGCAGGTTCGACAGCGCCGGGGTCAGCGCATGCAGTTCCGGCATGCCGTTGGCGCGCGGGCCCTGGAAGCGGATCACGGCCACGAAGTCGCGGTTCAGGTGGCCCGCTTTGTAGGCGTGCATAAAGTCTTCCTGCGAATTGAAGGTCAGTGCAGGCGCTTCCACGGTCTGGTGCTCGATCTTGACGGCCGAGACTTTCATCACCGCGCGGCCGAGGTTCCCCTTGACCAGCACCATGCCGCCGTTGCTGCTGAACGGATTGGTGTGCGGGCGCAGCACCGATTCGTCGCCGGATTGCGCCGGCACGTCGCGGAACACGGCATTGCCGGCGTCGTCCAGGAACGGCTCCTTGCAGTGCTTGCGCAAGCCGTGGCCGAGGATGGTGTTGACGTCTTCGTGCGCCAGGCCCGCATCCAGCAGTTCGCGGATGACGAAGCCGGGGCCGCCGGCGGCCTGGAAGTGGTTGATGTCGGCGTCGCCGTTGGGGTAGATGCGGGTCAGCAGCGGCACGACTTTCGACAGTTCGTCGAAGTCGTTCCAGTCGATGACGATGCCGGCGGCGCGCGCAATGGCTACCAGGTGCAGCGTGTGGTTGGTCGAGCCGCCGGTCGCATGCAGTGCGGCGATGGCGTTGACGATGCTTTTCTCGTTGACGATATGTCCGACCGGCAGGTAGTTGCCACCCTGCTGGGAGATCGCCACCGCCTGCTGCGAGGAGGCGCGCGTGAGTGCGTCGCGCAGCGGCGTGCCCGGCGTGATGAAGGCGGCGCCCGGCAGGTGCAGGCCCATCATCTCCATCAGCATCTGGTTGCTGTTGGCGGTGCCGTAGAAGGTGCAGGTGCCGGCGCCGTGATACGACGCCGATTCGCATTCGAGCAGTTCCTCGCGCGTGGCTTTACCTTGCGCGTAGAGCTGGCGCACGCGCGCCTTTTCCTTGTTCGACAGGCCGGACGTCATCGGGCCGCCGGGCACGAACACGGCCGGGATATGGCCGAAGTGGAGCGCGCCGATCAGGAGGCCCGGCACGATCTTGTCGCAGATGCCGAGGTAGAGCGCGGCGTCGAACATGTTGTGCGAGAGCGCGACGGCGGTCGCCATGGCGATGGTGTCGCGCGAGAACAAGGAGAGCTCCATGCCCGGCTGGCCTTGCGTCACGCCGTCGCACATGGCCGGCACGCCGCCCGCGAACTGGGCCACGGCGCCGATGTCGCGCACGGCGTCCTTGATCACTTTCGGGAAGTACTCGAAGGGCTGGTGCGCGGAGAGCATGTCGTTGTACGACGAGACGATCGCCACCGACGGCTTCTTCTGTTCGCGCAGCTTGAGTTTGTCGTTCTGGGGGAAGGCGGCGAAACCGTGGGCCAGGTTGGTGCACGACAGCGCGCCGCGCTGCACACCCTGGATGCGTGCCGCCTCGAGGTGCGCGAGGTAGGCCGCGCGCGAGACGCGGCTGCGCTCGATGATCCGGTTCGTTACCTGTTCAACTACGGGGTGCAGCGCCATGATCGTTCCTTCGAAATTGGATTCTGAAATTTTACTACGAAATGGGAATGGGGGGGGGGTGGGTGGGGGTTTGGTTTTTCGACCCGGTGCCGTGCGTAACGCGTGGACTCGGGAGTCCACCCTACGATGCGCCCCTATCAAGATCCAAAACAATACTGCTGACTGCTGTGCACCGTAGGGTGGGCTCTCGAGCCCACGCGGATCACCAGTGGATCAGCGACAGCGTTTCGCCCGGACCTGGGTACTGCGCACGCCTCATCGTGTAGTGAATTTACGTGCTATTCCCTGTATGATTCGATAACCTGATTAAAACGACATCGCACAAGCTTATTTCATTATTTTATGACCACGCCACTCACCAGCACACCCAGCTTCCAGGCCCTCGAAACCCATGCCGTCGAGGCGGAAGACTGGGAGATGCGGCACCTGTTTGGAGCCGATCCGCAGCGCTTCGCGCGCATGTCGATCGAGGCCGCCGGCCTGTTTCTAGACTATTCAAAAAACCGTCTTGACGGGCGCACGCTTGAACTGCTCGCAGCGCTGGCGCGCGAGCGCGGCGTGGAAAGCCGGCGCGACGCCATGTTCGCCGGCGAGAAGATCAATAACACCGAACAGCGCGCCGTCCTGCACACCGCCCTGCGCGCCCCGCGCGACGCGGCGCTCGTCGTCGACGGCCAGGACGTCCCGGCCGACGTGCATGCCGTGCTGGCCCGCGTCAAGACCTTCACCGATGCGGTGCGCAGCGGCGACTGGCGCGGCCATACCGGCAAACCGATCAGCGACATCGTCAACATCGGCATCGGCGGCTCCGACCTGGGCCCGAAAATGGTTTGCCTGGCGCTGCGCCAGTACAGCCACCCGAGCCTGAGCATGCACTTCGTCTCGAACGTGGACGGCCACGACATGGACGCGGCGCTGGAAACGCTGAACCCGGAAACCACCCTGTTCATCGTCGCCTCGAAAACGTTCACCACGGCCGAGACCATGATGAACGCGCAGACCGCGCGCATGTGGTTCCTGGCCCATGCACAGGAAGAGGCGTTGGCAAAACACTTCGTCGCGGTGTCGACCAACGTGGAAGCCATCAAAACCTTCGGCATCGATCCGGCCAACATGTTCCCGTTCTGGGACTGGGTCGGCGGGCGCTATTCGGTGTGGTCAGCGATCGGCTTGCCGGTGGCGCTGGCCGTCGGCTTCGGCTACTTCTCGGACTTCCTGGCCGGCGCCCACGCCATGGACCAGCATTTCCGGACCGCGCCGGTGGAAGAAAACATGCCGATGCTCCTGGGACTGATCGGCTTCTGGAACCGCCAGTTCCTCGGCTGCACCTCGGTCTCGATCGCGCCCTACCACCAGGACCTGAACCGCTTCCCGGCCTACCTGCAGCAGCTCGACATGGAGAGCAACGGCAAGCGCGTGACGCGCGACGGCGAGCCCGTCGACACCCCGACCTGCCCCGCCATCTGGGGCGAGCCGGGTACCAATGGCCAGCACGCCTATTTCCAGCTGCTGCACCAGGGCACCGACGTAACGCCGATCGATTTCATCGCCGCGCTGCGTCCGGCGCATGAGCTGCAGAACCACCACACCGCCCTGCTGGCGAACTGCTTCGCCCAGTCCGAAGCCTTCATGAAGGGCAAGACGATCGACGAAGTGCGGCAAGACCTCCAGGGCCAGGGCCTGTCGCTGAGCGAGATCGAACGCCTGGCGCCGCATAAAACCTTCCCCGGCAACCGGCCGAGCAACACGATCCTGATGGAATACCTGACGCCGGCCACGCTGGGCGCCCTGATCGCGCTCTACGAACACAAGACTTTCGTGCAGGGCGTGCTGTGGGACCTGAACAGCTTCGACCAGTGGGGCGTCGAACTGGGCAAGGTGCTGGCCAAGCAGGTCGAGGCGGAGCTGAAAGGCGAACCGCGTCCGGAAGCGCACGACAGCTCCACCAACGGCCTGATCGCGCGCGCCAGGGCCGCCGTATGACGATGAACCATGCAGGTAGCGATATGAAAACGCTGAAATTCGATGTCGTCCACAACGATCCGATGCTGGTCGGCGAGTGCCCGCTCTGGCACGACGTGGAGTCGGCCCTGTACTGGGTCGACATCAACGGCCTGACCGTCAACCGCGTGCACCCGGCCAGCGGCAAGTTCACCAGCTGGAAGATGGGGTCGGAACCGTCGGCGATTGCCGCCGACGGCAACAACAACCTGGTCGTGGCAACCCGCAAGGGCTTCATCCGCCTGAACACGACCAGCGGCGAAATCACCGACATCTGCCCCGCCCCCTACGACACGGCGATCACCCGCTTCAACGACGGCCGCGTCGATCCGCAGGGACGCTTCTGGGTCGGCACCATGTACGAGCCGCGCGACAAGCCGGCCGCCGAAATGTACGTGCTCGAGCGCGACAAACTGCGTCTGGCCTGGTCGGGCGGCATGACCAACTCGAACGGCCTGGCCTGGACCCCGGACGGCGCCACCATGTTCCACGCCGATACCACCAGCCACCGTATCGACCGCTACGATTTCGACGCCACTGGCGGCACGGTCGCCAACGGCCGCAACCTGGTCACCTTCCCGAGCGACAAGACCTCGGCCGACTATGGCGGCCGTCCGGACGGCGCCGCGGTCGACGCCGACGGCAATTACTGGATCGCGATGTTCGAAGGCGGCCGCCTGCTGAAACTGTCGCCCACGGGCGAACTGCTGCGCGAAGTGCAACTGCCGCTGCGCTGTCCGACGGCGGTGGTGTTCGGTGGCAGCGACCTGCGCACCTTATACGTTACCAGCGCCAGCCATGGGCGCTCGGCTGAGGAGCTGACGCGGTATCCATTGAGCGGCAAGGTGTTGTGCATCAAGGTCGACGTGGCGGGGCTGGTGCAGCCGGAGTATCGGCGTTGATGTAGGGTGGGCGCCCCGTGCCCACGCGTAAACGTCGCATTGTGTTGGCTTCGTTTTATGAAAAACCCTGCCACCCGGGTGCTGGCTTTACGCGTGGGCACAGGGCGCCCACCCTACGTCCCTCTGGCAAGCAGCCCGGCATGGCGCTGACCCGAACGGTCTCTCCCTCTCGCTTGTGGCACCATCAAACCCGCCCATTCCCACCCACGTAGTAGAGTTTCTTGCCAACCGCATATTCGTGTAGTAAATTTACACAATCAGCAACTCTCTCCATTTGCGACTCCGAACCATGGCCCTTTCCGATTTCGACCTCGTCCTCTTTGGCGGCAGCGGCGACCTTGCGATGCGTAAACTCCTGCCCGCGATGTATGCGCGCGACGTTTGCAGCGACCTTCCCGCCACGGCGCGCATCATCTGCGTCGGCCGCGACGAGAGCGCGCAGGACGCATTCCTGGACTTCGTCGACACGCATTCGAAGCAGCACATCAAGGACCAGGACAGCGTCGAGGAAAGCCGCTGGCAGCGCTTCCGCGAGCGCATCACCTACGTGGCGCTGGACGCCACCAACGTCGATACCTTCGCCCCGCTGGTCGAGGTCTTGCGCGAGGATGAGGCGATCACGCGCGTGTATTACCTGGCCACGCCACCGCACCTGTTCGCCCGCATCTGCGACAACCTGAAAGCCACCGGCCTGGCCACGCCGGCCTCGCGCGTGGTGCTGGAAAAGCCGCTCGGGCGCGACCTCGATTCGGCCAAGCAGATCAATGCCGACGTGGGCAAGGTGTTCGCCGAGTCCCAGATCTACCGCATCGACCACTACCTCGGCAAGGAGACCGTGCAGAACCTGCTGGCGCTGCGCTTCGGGAACGTGCTGTTCGAACCGCTGTGGCGGCGCGAGTGGATCTCCGACGTGCAGATTACCATCGCCGAAAAGATCGGCGTCGGCAACCGCCTCGGCTACTACGACAATTCGGGCGCCTTGCGCGACATGCTGCAGAACCACCTGCTGCAACTGCTGTGCATCGTCGCCATGGAGCCGCCGACCTCGATCGCGCCGGACGCGGTGCGCGACGCCAAGCTGCAGGTGCTGCGCTCGCTGAAGCGTTTTACGCCGACCACGCTCAGCCAGAACATCGTGCGCGGCCAGTACCGCGCCGGTTTCGTCGACGGCCAGGCCGTGCCGAGCTACCGCGAAGAACCGGACGCGCCGAAGCAGTCGAAGACCGAAACCTTTGTCGCCATGAAGGCCGAGATCGACACCTGGCGCTGGGCCGGCGTGCCGTTCTATCTGCGCACCGGCAAGCGCATGGCCGACCGCCTGGCCGAGATCGTGGTGCGCTTCAAGCAGATCCCGCATTCGATCTTTAATCAACCGACGTCGAGCTTCCAGCCCAACAGCCTGGTGATCCGCCTGCAGCCCGACGAAGGCTTGTCGCTGAACCTGATGGCGAAGACGCCGGGCGACTCCATGCGCCTGAAGCAGGCCGAACTCGAACTCGATTTCCGTGAACAGTTCAAGGCGCCGCGCATGGAAGCCTACGAACGGCTGCTGCTCGACGTGCTGCGCGGCCAGCTGACGCTGTTCATGCGCGGCGACGAACTGGAAGCGGCCTGGGAATGGGTCGAACCGATCCTCGACCATTGGGAGCAGGACGACACCGCGCCGGTACCCTACGCCTCCGGCACCTGGGGCCCGGCCGCCTCGTCGGCGCTGATCGGGCGCGACGGCCTGCAGTGGCGCGAAGAAGCCTTGCCTGAGGATTAACCGGATGCTGCTCGACTCGATCCGCACCCAGCTCGACTCGCTCTCGAAGTCGGAGCGCAAGGTCGCGCTGGCGGTGCTGGAAGCCCCGAATGCCACGGTCAGCCAGAACATCACGGCGCTGGCGAAGAACGCGCAAGTATCGGAACCGACCGTCGTGCGCTTTTGCCGCACGCTCGGCTACGACGGCTGGCACGAATTCAAGCTGAAACTGGCGCAGGGCCTGGCGCTGGCGCTGCCCGCCGCGAACGAGCAGCCGGCCCAGGACGACCTGGCGGCGGACCTGGTCAATAAAATCTGCAGCCGCTCGATCAACACCCTGCTCGACCTGCGCAACAACCTCAATGCCGAGTCGGTGCAAAAGGCGCTCGACATCCTGTCGCGGGCCAATAAAATCGAGTTCTACGGCCAGGGCACCTCGGGCATCGTCGCCGCCGACGCCCAGCACAAGTTCTTCCGCTCGGGCGTGCCGACGGTCGCCTATGCCGACCCGGCGATCCACTCGATCGCCGCCGCCCTGCTGCGCGAAGGCGACGCGGTGGTGGCGATCTCGCAGCGCGGCAACAACCCGACCCTGGTGCGCTCGGCCAAGCTCGCGCGCCGCGGCGGCGCCGACGTGATCGTGCTGGCGCCGTCGGGCACCCCGCTGGCGGACATGGCCAGTGTGCTGATTCCGATCGACCTGGTCTTCAACATCGACCCCTACACCCCGATCTCGGCGCGCCTTGCCTACCTGGTCGTGATCGACGTGCTGGCCGTCGGTCTCGCCTTGCAGCGCGGGCCGGAGTTCCGCAAGAAGATGCAGAATGCGCAGAAGGCGCTGGAGGAATTCGATATGCAGTTCGATTCGTTTATTGGCTGAGCGACTCTTCCCCTGCTTGGCGGGACGAGGTTTCCGGCGATGGTTGGACGCGTGGGCGGCCTCGCCACCGCGAACGACCATACTGCAGGGTATAGCCGCCCACCCTACGTCCCTGCGCATATGTATGTAGCCTTTGCAGCAGGACGTAGGGTGGGCGGCTCCACCCGGCAGTGTGCCCCGACGCAGCGCATGCGCCGCCCACGCGTTCAACGCCCGCCGGAGACTTCGATGAAGCTGCCGGTAGTATAGGACGCCGCTTCCGACAGCAGCCACAGCACGGCGCGCGCCACTTCCTCCGGTTCGCCGCCGCGCCCCATCGGCACCGACGACTGCAGCCGCTCCACCCGCCCCGGCTCGCCGCCGTCGGCATGCATCGTCGTGTGGATCAGCCCCGGACGCACGCCGTTGACGCGGATGCCCTCGCCCGCCACCTCTTTCGACAGCCCGATCGTCAGCGCATCGAGCGCCGCCTTCGAGGCCGCGTAGTCGACGTATTCGTGCGGCGAACCCAGCACGGCCGCGCGCGACGACACGTTGACGATGGCGCCGCCGCTGCCGCCGTGCGCCGTCGACATGCGCCGCACCGCTTCGCGCGCGCACAGGAAGGGGCCGACCACATTGGTGTCCATGATGCGCCGGATGCGCGGCGCATCCATCTGCGCCACGCGCATTTGCCGCGCCAGCACGCCGGCATTGTTGACCAGGGCATCGAGCCGGCCGCAGCGCGCGTCGACTTCGGCAAACAGGCGTTCGACCTCGGCCTCGACAGCGACGTCGGCCCGCAGCGCCAGCGCTGCGCCACCCGCCTCCTCGATCGCATGCACGACCTGTGCGGCGGCGGCGGCGTCGCTGCGGTAATTGATGCAGACCCGGTAACCCTGTGCGGCTGCCAGCAGCGCGCAGGCGGCGCCGATGCCGCGTCCGCCGCCGGTGATGAGGATGTTTTTTTTCATGATCGGTTCGCTGCGGTGAAGAAGGATGACCGGGCAAGCATAGCCGGTCCATGTTCAACGTTTCAACATATAATGCTTTTTTACCAAAAAGCCACGCCATGCGGTCGCCCATCGGTTTTACCCTCTCGCTGCGGCGATTGCTCATCCTGCTCAGCGGGATCGGCCTGCTGCCCCTGGCCTTGCTGGGGCTGTGGTCGGTCCATACGGCCAGCCAGCACCAGCAGCGCGAACAGGAGCGCGCCATGCTCGACCTGGCGCGGGCGCTGTCGAGCGCGGTCGACGCGGAGCTCGACGGGGCGATCGCCACCCTCGCCAGCCTGGCGCGCTCGCCGGCCATCGGCGCCGGCGACGTGCGCACCTTCTACGACATCGCGCGCAGCCAGGTACAGGGCCAGCCCGAATGGCTGGCGATCATCCTCACCGACGCCGCCGGCAAGATCCTGTTTCGCACCACCACGCCGTTCGGCGAACCGGCCGGCCGCATCACCGATCCGGAAAGCCTGCGCCAGCTGCTGGCCGTGCAACGGCCGCTGGTCGGTCATGTGTCGCGCGGCCAGCGCGGCAAGGTCGCCTTTCCGGTGCGCGTGCCGATCCGCGACGAAGCCGGGCGCCTGTACGCGCTTACCGCCGTCATCAAGCCCGACCGCATCCTGGGCGTCGTCAAGCGCCAGGGCGTGCCGCCCGATTCGGTGATTGCCGTCATCGATGCCGCCGGTTCGATCGTGGCGCGTTCGAAGGACCATGACAGGCGAGTCGCCCGCCCGACCGGCCCGGCGCTGCAGCAACTCATGCGCGGCGAGTCGCCCGAGGGCGTCGGCGCCAGCGTCAACTTCGAAGGCGACAACATCACCAGCGCCTTTACCAAAGTATCGCGCCATGGCTGGACGGTGGCGGTGGGCGTGCCCAAGCCTGGCATCGGTCCCGCTTCGCTCAAGGGCATCACCCTGTATGGCTGGGGCCTGGCCGCCTCGCTGCTGGCCTGCGTCGGCCTGGCCTCGCTGCTGTCGCTGCGTATCGCGAAAAGCTTCGCCACCCTGCAGCAGGGCGCGGCGGCGCTGGGCGCCGGCAAGCCGGTCGAGGTCATGCCCTCGCGTATCCGCGAACTGGACCAGATGGGCCGGGCGCTGGAAGCGGCGGCCACGCAGCAGGCCACCTACGAGCAGGAACGTTCGCTGTTGCTGGCGTCGCTCGAAGAAGCTCTGAAAACCAGCCGCGAGGCCAGCGTCGTAAAAGACGAATTCCTGGCCGTGCTCGGCCACGAGCTGCGCAATCCCCTGAGCCCGATCGTCGCCTCGCTCGACCTGATGGACCTGCGTGCCGACGACAGCAGCCTGCGCGAGCGCACCATCATGCGGCGCCAGGTGAATCATTTAAAACGCCTGGTGGATGACCTGCTCGACGTGGCGCGCATCACCTCGGGCAAGATGCAGCTCGAGCTGCGTCCGCTGGACTTCGCCGAGGTCGTGCGCCATACGGTGGCCAGCCGTCCCGGCACGGCGATCACGCTGGCGGCGCCGGCCACGGCCTGGGTCGAGGGCGACGAGAGCCGGCTGGCCCAGGTGCTCAACAACCTGCTGTCGAATGCCGAGCGCTTCGGCGACGGCGCCATCGGCGTCACCCTGAGCGCCGACACGCACACGGTGCGGCTGGAAGTGGCCGACAAGGGCATCGGCATGGACCGCGAACTGCTGGCGCGCGTGTTCGACCCGTTCTACCAGGCGCCGCAACAGGCTGCGCGCATCACGGGCGGCCTCGGCCTGGGCCTGGCGATCGTGCGCAAGATCGTCGAACTGCACCATGGACGCGTGTCGGCCCGGAGCGACGGACCGGGCACCGGCAGCAGTTTCGTGGTCGAACTGCCGCTGGCCGCCGCCCAGGCGCCGCTGCCCCAGGCCGCGGCGCCTGCGCGGACCGGCGGCAAGCAGGTGCTGGTCGTCGACGACAACGTCGATGCCGCCACCATGACGGCGCTGGTACTGGAACAGTTCGGGCACGAAGTACGCATCGCCCACAGCGGCGCCGATGCGCTGGCCCTGCTCGAAGGCTATCGGCCCGCGGTCGCCATCCTCGACATCGGCCTGCCCGACATGGACGGCTATGCACTGGCCGCCGCGATCCGGAGAATGGGCACGACGGCGCGGCTGGTGGCGCTGACCGGCTATGGCCAGAAGGCCGACGTCGAACGCGCCGGCGGGGCCGGTTTCGATTTACATCTGACCAAGCCGGCTTCGCTGGATGACCTCGAGCGGGCGGTCGCCGATACGGAAACGACCACACCATGAAGCGGAAAAAACTGACCTTCTGGGGTGCGAACGAGGACGACGACAGCTTGGTGCGCGACGTGATCGCCGGGCACAAGACCGTCACCGCCGACACGGTCGAGGATTACTACAAGGGTTACGGAGAACTGGGCGACGGCGGCTACGTGGCCGGCGACCTGATCGACGTGCACGACCTGAAGGGCCGCCTGCGCTGCACGATCCGCGCGCGCGAGGTGCGCGTGATTACCTTCGGCGACATTCCGGAAGACGTCTGGCGCGGCGAGACGTTTACCAGTGCCCAGGAATTTCGCGACGTGCACGTGCGCTGCCTGCCGCACCTGGACCTGCACGACGGGTTCGAGTTCGTGACGCTGCATTTCGAGCTGGTCGACGTGGCAGCCTGACGAGATTTCAGCCCTGCGCCTGCTTCCACGCGCTGTAGCGTTGCTCGATCACCGGCGCCAGCAGATCGTACGTGTCCCAGGTATCCGGCACGTGATAGATCGAGTCGAGACCCTGGGCCACGGCGTTTTCGTAATCGACCGGATACGGCGACTGCTCGGGCGCGTAATAGAAAGCGGCGAACGCATTGCCCTCGGCGTTCAAGTCTTCGTCGGTGAACTTGGCGTCGCAGGTGTTGATGAACCACTCTCCCGGCGTGACCTGGCGTGCGCGCAGGCGTTCGAAGTCGTCCGCGCAATCCTCGGCATGGAGGGCGCCGCCCAGGCCATGCAGGAGGCACCAGGCGCTGAACATGGCGATGTGCGTGGCGCCGGCCGCGTTCTTCAGGTCCTTGGGAAACTGTCCGCCGTAATGCCAGGACGCGTCATCGTATTTCATGTCTTCTCCGGTTGCAGGCTGTTTGTAGTATTGCCCAGTGTAACGGGTTTGTTGTTCTTGTCGCAATGGTCATCAACTTGTCATCTGCCTTTCCTAGAATGCACGTCTTTCAAGGAGATCATCGATGCAGGTATTCAGCGGACACAAGGGATCGATTACAGCGGCGGTGGCGACGATGTTGATGTTGCAGGGTTGCGGCGGCGGTAGCAGCGACGGGGCGCAGGGGCTGGCGCTGCATGGCGTCGTTGCCGTCGGCGCGCCACTGGTCGGCGCCAGCGTCGCCTTGCAGTGCGCCGCCGGCACGCCGGCCGCCGTCAAGACCGAAGCCGATGGCTCCTGGGCGGTTCCCACCTCCGCCGAACTGGCCCTGCCGTGCGCGATCGAAGTCAGCGGCGGGCGCGTCGGCAGCAGCAGCGGCGCCGAGAACACCGGGCGCCTGCATGCGGTGGCCGTCGCCAAGGGCGTGGCCAACGTCACCACGCTCACCAGCCTGCAGACCGCCGTACTGACCGGCCAGGAACCGGCCGCCTGGTATGCGCGCCTGAAAGCCGACCCGTCCGGCCTGCGCAGCATCGACGCCGCCGCGGCCGCCGGCGCTACCAGCCGCCTCGCCAGCCAGTTGCCCGCCAGCGTCGCGCTGCCAAGCGGCTTCGACCCGGTGACGACCGTGTTTGCGGCGCGCACCGACAATCCCTTCGACCAGTTGCTGGTCAAGCTGCAAACCGCCCTCGCCGACAACGACAGCACATTTGCCGACGCGCTGGCGCAGGCAGCCGCCAAGCTGCCCGTGATCGAAGGAACACCGACGACCCTGACCCTGGCCCGTATCGGCGGCTTCGGCGGCGACGTGGTCGACGGCAAGCTGGTCGACACCCACGAGATCCCGGCCTATGATGCACTGACCAGGCGCCTGTTCGTGGTAAACGGTTCCGGCACCGGCACGGTGGAGGTGTGGAACATCGCCGATCCGCGCAACCCGGTGCAGGTGGGCACGCTGCGCACCGAATCCTTTGGCGCCAATCTTGGCGGCGTGAACAGCGTGGCGGTGCGCAACGGCATCGTGGCGCTGGCGATCCAGGCCAATCCGAAAACGGCGAACGGCAGCGTAGTGTTCGTGAACGCGGCGGACCTGGCGACGCTCTCGCAAGTGCAGGTCGGCGCCCTGCCCGACATGCTCACCTTTACGCCCAATGGCAGCCATGTGATCGTCGCCAACGAAGGAGAACCGAACAGCTATGGATTGAGCGATTCGGTCGATCCGGAAGGTTCGGTCAGCATCATCGACGTCGCCGACATCCGCAAGCCGGTCGAACGCAAGGCCACCTTCACCGCCTTTAACGGCCAGGCCGACAGCCTGCGCGCGAGCGGCGTGCGCATCTACGGTCCGGGCGCCAGCGTGGCGCAAGACCTGGAACCGGAATACGTCACGGTCAGCCTCGACAACAAGACCGCCTACGTCACCCTGCAGGAAAACAATGCGATCGCCGTGGTCGACATCGCCGGCGCCAGCGTCAGCGCCATCCACCCGCTCGGCTACAAGGACCACAGCCTGGCCGGCTTCGGCATGGACGTCAGCAACGAGGATGGCGGCACGAATACCAACAGCGGCACACCCCTGGTGAAAATCGCACCGGCGCCGGTGAAGGGCATGTACCTGCCGGACGGGATCGCCAACTACACGGTCGGTGGCGTGACTTACCTGGTGACGGCCAACGAAGGCGACGCCCGCGCCGACTGGCCGGGCTTTAACGAAGAAACCCGGGTGCGCGACTATTGCGGCACCCTGGGCCTGGACCCGACCAGCTTCACTGGCGACATCGCCAACCTGACGCGCGATTCGAACCTGGGCCGCCTGCGCATCACCACCACGCCGAACGGCGGCAGCACCGGCAAGAACAGCGCCGGCCAGTGCACCGAGCTGGTTGCCTTCGGCGGTCGTTCGTTCTCGATCTGGAACGCCGCCACCGGCGCGCGCGTCCACGATTCGGGCGACGCCTTCGAGCGCACCACGGCGCAGCTGGCGGGCACGCCCGGCTTCGACTTCCCGTTCAACACCGGCCACGACGAAGCCGACGCGCTCGACGCGCGCAGCCCGAACAAGGGTCCGGAACCGGAAAGCGTGGTGGTGCAGCGCTTCGGCCGCAAGACCTTCGCCTTCATCGGGCTGGAACGGGTCGGCGGCGTGATGGTGTACGACGTGACGACGGCCGCGGCGCCCAAGTACGTCACCTACATCAACACCCGCAAAGGTAGCGGCACCGTAATCAAGAACACAAATGGCGACAACGGCATCGTCAACGGCGGCGACCGCGGTCCGGAAGGCATGGTCGTACTCCCGGCGTCCAAGTCGCCGAACGGCAAACCGATGCTGATCGTGGCGAACGAGATCAGCGGGACGACCGCGATGTTCGAGATCGGGCTGAACTGACCATCGAGGCGTACTGCCTTGTCAGCCCAGTGCCAGCTGTCGTGCCGGCACTGGTGCGCGTCTGGATGCAACGAGCGAACGCGTCGGTCCGCTGCCATGAGCAGGAGCGCCGCTGTCGAGCGTGAAGGTACTCACCAGCCGGGCCAGGCTCGCCGCCTGGTCCTCGAGCGAGGTTGCCGCAGCCGCGGCCTCCTCGACCAGTGCGGCATTCTGCTGCGTTACGTCGTCCATCTGCGTGATCGCCGCATTGATCTGCTCGATGCCCAGGGTCTGCTCGGCGCTCGCGCCAGCGATCTCGGACATGATATCGGTCACGCGGGAAATGCCCTGCACGATCTCCTGCATCGTGGCGCCAGCCTCCCCGACGAGCTGCCCGCCGGTTTCCACTTTGCCGACGGAATCGGTGATCAGGCCCCGGATCTCCTTGGCTGCGGCCGCCGAACGCTGCGCCAGGTTGCGTACCTCCGACGCGACGACGGCGAAGCCGCGCCCCTGCTCGCCGGCGCGTGCTGCTTCTACCGCGGCATTGAGCGCGAGGATGTTGGTCTGGAAAGCGATACCATCGATCACCGCGATGATGTCGGCAATTTTCTTTGACGATTCATTAATCGACGCCATCGTCTCGACCACCTGCGAGACCACTTTGCCGCCACGCGTCGCCATCCCCGACGCGCTCTGCGCCAGCATATTTGCCTGGCGTGCATTGTCGGCATTCTGACGTACGGTACTGGTCAGCTCTTCCATCGACGAAGCGGTTTCTTCCAGTGAACTGGCTTGCTGTTCCGTGCGGGCCGACAAGTCCAGGTTGCCGGCAGCAATTTGCTGGGACGCCGTGACAATCGTATCGGTACCGGAACGCACTTCGGAAACGGTCTTCAGCAGGCTTGCATTCATGTCTTTCAGCGCGGAGAGCAGCATGCCGACCTCGTCGTGCGACGCAACTTGAATATTGGTGGACAGATCGCCGGAAGCAACCTGCTGCGCCAGGGTCACTGCGCGTGCCAGTGGGCGGGTGATGCTCCGCGTGAGCATCAGCCCCAGCACGATCCCGCAGGCCAGGGCGGCCAGGCCGAGTGCGAGCAATAATGTGCGCGAACTGGCGTAGACATTATCAATACGTTTATTTGCCGCTTGGAACAACGAGTCCTGATAAATCGCGACCTCGTCCACCAAAGCGAGGTATTTCTTTAATTCCGGCACCATCTTCTGGGCCACCGCAACCTTGAACTCGTCGCTTATACCCTGTTCGGCCTTGCGCTTGAATAGCTCCGCACGCACGTCGCTGTACACCTTGCGCTGCGCGATGACTGCCTGCAGGTTCGCCTTTCCTTGTGCGCTCGATACCAGGCTTTCCAGTTCCTCCTGCACCTTACTCACTTGCAAGCTAACGATCTTCATTTCGTTATCGAGCGCCTGCTCATCGGCCGGGTCTGTGCTTTTTGCCTTGGCCAGTGTGCGTACACTGTTGGTTGCGATTCCTTCCCGCCATGCGGCGGCAAGTTTAGCTTTGTGATTCGCCTGCGCCATCTCCGCCTTGGCTTCATCGATGCGATGGAGCTGCCACAAGGCGCTGAACAGCATGATGCCGATCAGAAGAAGAAGGATGGCAAAAGCGCCGCTGAGACGGGTACCGATCTTGAGGTTCGCTAATTTCATGAGTATATTCAACTGGTTATGGATAAGCCTGGCCTATATGCCGACCTGTCGAGGTTACACATAGCAGAAAGTTTCCGTAAGATAACCCCTACAATTCCTGACCGGTAAGTTAGTTACGTTAAACCGTATTTACCATATGAAACATATAAGTAACGGTGGCTGATCCACAACGGTTTGATAACAGTTTTATAGGCACCGTGGTCGAATGCACAATGATCCGCATGCGTGCATGGATCTGTCGTGCTGGCTGTAAAATAGCGCTTTTCGCCTAGCTTCCGAGCCCTCATGCACATCAATCCAGAACGCAGCACCCGCCCCGATTACGACCTGCTGGTACGCCAGGTGGTCAGCGTGTTGGAAGGCGAACGCGACCTGACCGCGAACGCGGCGCAGTTTTCCGCACTCGTGTACGACACGCTTGCCGACCTGAACTGGGCCGGCTTTTATTTCACCGTGCCTTCCAGGAAGGGCGAAGGCCAGGACCTGCTGGTCGGGCCGTTCCAGGGCAAGCCGGCCTGCGCGCGCATTCCGTTCGGGCGCGGCGTCTGCGGAACTACCGCGGTCGAGCGCAAGACCATCGTGGTGCCGGACGTGCATGCGTTTCCGGGACATATCGCCTGCGATTCGGCCTCGAATGCCGAGATCGTGCTGCCGGTGATCAAGGATGGCAAGCTGGTGGGCGTGTTCGACATCGACAGCCCGGTGCTGGAGCGCTTTACCGAGGAAGACCGGGTTGGATTGGAAGCGATGGTGCAGGCGTTTGTTAATGCGACGGATTGCTGATTTGGCGCTGCGCGGTTTCACGTAGTCGCAAATCAAGCGCCGTACCGCGTGGGCACAAGTGCCCACCCTACGATGCAAAGAATGTTTGGCAATATTAAAATTTAGGCAAATTATATGAACCAACTTGAACAGCTGAAGCAATTTACGACCGTCGTTGCCGATACCGGCGATTTCCAGTCCATCAAGGCCTATGCGCCGCAGGATGCGACCACGAATCCGTCGCTGATCCTGAAAGCCGTGCAGAAGCCGGACTACCTGCCGCTGCTGCAAAAAGCGGTGGCCGAATCGAATGGCGGCTCGACCGAGGAGATCGTCGACCGCCTGCTGATCGCGTTCGGCGTCGAGATCCTGAAGTTCGTGCCGGGCCGCGTGTCGACCGAGATCGATGCGGCGCTGTCGTTCGATACCGAAGCGACCGTCGCCAAGGGCCGCGAACTGATCGCCCTGTACGAAGCGGCCGGCGTGTCGCGCGAGCGCGTGCTGATCAAGATCGCTTCGACCTGGGAAGGCATCCGCGCCGCCGAGATCCTGGAAAAGGACGGTATCCACTGCAACCTGACCCTGCTGTTCTCGCTGTGCCAGGCGGTGGCCTGCGCCGAAGCGGGCGTCAAGCTGATTTCGCCTTTCGTCGGCCGTATCTACGACTGGTACAAGAAGTCGACCGGCACCGAGTACACCGGCGCCGACGATCCGGGCGTGCAGTCGGTCAAGCGCATTTACCAGTACTACCGCACCTTCGGCTACAACACCGAAGTCATGGGCGCGAGCTTCCGCAATACCTCGCAGATCCTGGAACTGGCCGGCTGCGACCTGCTGACCATTTCGCCGGACCTGCTGCAACAGCTGGCCGACAGCGACGCGCCGGTCGAGCGCAAGCTGACGCAGGAAGCCGATGCGGCGGTCGAGAAGATCGCGGTCGACGAGAAATCGTTCCGCTTCATGCTCAATGAAGATGCGATGGGAACCGAGAAGCTGGCGGAAGGAATTCGCGCGTTCGTGGCGGATTCGAAGAAGCTCAAGAAGATGATCGAAGAGATGCGTTGATAGGATTATCCGGTGCGCGGTGGTTGCGTGCGGAATAAACAATGGATACGAACGCCGGCGTGATGCCGGCGTTTTGTTTTCCATGATAGCAAATGGCGATGTTCGAGCTGTCGCACATGAACGTGCACATATGTGCACATCCATAACTTATGGCTCTACTTAGATTTGACTGCCGAAGCAAAATATTCAATTTACCGGAACCTCGATAAAAACTCTATGGCAGCGCTGCGACATTGATTTACATGGAAATTGGAGTTACCATAACTAATTTTAGTCAATAACATTAATTACCAATAGCCAGTCGCTATCAATATATGCCTGAAGTATCATCGTTTACTATATCAATAGTTGTCGATTTTTCTCGCGATATTATTCTCGATTTTTATCTCTTATTGATATAAATGGAGAGATTTAAGTCCTGTTGTCAGTTTATAATATTGTTTCGCTAGACTTCATACATAGAGATCTTGATCGGCAAGCAATACGAATTTCCCTAGCGCTTAATTATTTCAATGAAAGCCTATCTTGAATAATAAAAAAAGACTTGAACATTTTATTAGCGAGGGTTTTTTTGCCGCCCAAATTCCGCCTTGTTTTACTTCTCATTCCTTTGGGTCGAAAATACATATTCTTGCGTCAAAATGGGATCTAATTAAGCCTGAACGATGCACCGAAGAGAGCGCATACGAACGGTATTCTGTCGCGCGCGTAGGACACAATCGACGTCCAATTGCGATTTCGAATCCAGTTGCTCAGTTTTATCTCTCTCGATATATTGCGGACGAGTGGCTACAAATCTCAAAAAAGCTAAGGAAAAGTAGAATTTCCCTTAGCACGCCAAAGCTATCAAAAAGCCTTGGGCGTGCAATCGAGATAACCCCTATAAAGAAATTACAAGAGGAACGTTTGCTCCGCGCTGCTGGTGCACGTTTCGTTCTTATAAGCGACATATCTCAGTTTTTTCCTAGTATTTACACTCATGCTATAGCCTGGGCTGTTGAAGGGAAAGAAACGGCAAAAAAGAAATCGGTTCGAAACAATAAATCACTTTTGGGAAATCGATTAGACGAGTTATGCCGTTACACCCAGCAAAATCAGACCATCGGCATCCCGATTGGGCCGGATACATCACATGTGATCTCGGAGTTGATCGGAGTTGGGATCGATCAGATATTGCATGAAAAATTAGGGAAGTGGCCTGCTGGTTACCGGCATGTTGACGACTTCTGTCTATATTTTGACACCGAAGTGGAAGCGTCACGTGCTCTAGCTGTTCTCTTTGAAGCATTAGCGGTTTTTGAATTAAAACCCAATACACAAAAAACAAAGATTTTAAGGGTATCACATTCGCCAATTGAATCCTGGGTTCATAAATTTGACTCTTTTGAATTTTCGCAGAATAGGGCATCACAACGGCGTGATTTACACCGCTTTTTCGATTTATCCTTTTCCTTAGCTGAAAGATTCGACGACGAGAACGTGATGCAATATGCGCTTCGGAGAGTGGAAACAGAGATCGTGAAATCAGCAAACTGGGAGGTCTTCGCCGCATACTTAATGAGATGCATGGATGCGTTTCCTAACACAATCCCTGAATGCGTTACGATTGTAGATACTTACAAAAGGTATTTACGTCCGGGCGCATTTCCAACTAAAAACTGGCAAAAGGTGACCTCTTCACTTTTACAACAACATGCCCCTCTCGAAAAGCATAGCGAAGTAGCATGGCTTCTGTGGCTAGCACTTAGACTTGATATAAACATCGAAAAAAAAGCTGTTCAGGCACTCGAACAAATGAAAAGCTCGGTGTGCCTCTGCATATGTCTTGAGCTTGAGCGTCGTAAGCTTTTGAAAAAGCAGTTAGCAAAAGCAAAGCTTCCGGATCATGTTAATTCTGATTCACTTTACAAATCGCAATGGTTACTGATGTATGAAGGTGCCGTACAGAATTGGCTCCCCAACTCCATTGCAATAGTGTCTCAAGATAAGTATTTTAAAGAGATGCTTAAGGCTGGAGTAAAGTTTTTTGATCCTAATGCTGCACCAACTCCGATTTTCAAACTAAAGGAAACCGATAAGGGAATAACGAGCCCAGATCGAGTCGCCTCACTCCTTGACAGCGATGATGATCTTTACGAATATTTCGATTTCGTCGACTTAAACAGAGACTATCTTGGCCGTCGGATTCGAGAGGATCACGATGAAGATGACGATGAGGACGACGCGCAAACCTTAAAAGGATCTAATGAAAAGGATGAAATGGACTGGATGCTTTCGACGAAAAATGAGGTTGATGACGATTTCCCTTGGTAGAGACATTGATAGACTGAAATGCCAAAATTTCCATAATGCTCACCAAGCCATTGTGACTAGGGACTATCCTCCGGTGTGACCGCAAAAACCAAACGAAAATTAGGTTTGTGAGAAGAAATTCCGCTTACCCCTAAAGGCTCGACGTTTTCAACCAATAATAATAATAATAATACAACTATCTTAAAATTATTTAATTTCATTCCATCGCCTCATGAAAACTAAAAAGAATATCTTAGCTGCCGTTTTTAAGAGTTTTGGAATCCCTGCTCTAATCGCTCTTACAATAGTCTTATTAGAATTTTTCTCCCCATGGGATGTGCCTAAGGAAATATCAGAAGGAATAGGATCTTTTTTTGCAATTATTTTTTTCCTAATGTACTTTTATGGACAATATAAGCGTGTAGAAAAGCATACTGAAGACAAAGAGTCATTTAAAGGTGTGAGCGAAAAACTCAGTTCGCTTGAGGACTTGGTGCGCCAACTTGGTAGTACTACTGCACCAAATTCAGACTGGCAAAATGAACCAATTTTTACTTCAGCAGGCTACTTAATAGTACAAGCCAAAGAAATTTTAAGTCAAGGATATACCCTCGCCGCACTGCTTCAGGCAGGCGTTGCATTCGAGCAAGCCATTAGAAATTTTGCACAAGGCCTGGACATCGAGCGGGCGAAGGTGATGCCGCTCAATCGAATTTTCCAAAGCTTATCGGGAACCTTACCCAAGGATCTATTACAAGAATTTGACGGACTGCGGGAAATTAGAAATAAGTTAGTTCATATTAGCGAGGATGAGCTAGACGATCTGTCAGATGCTAAAGCTATCCTTTATCACTATGAATCAGCAATCAGCAAGTTATCACTGTATGTTCGACTTGTATCTATTCCATTCGCTTCCATGTATCAGAAACCGTCTACAATAACATCAAGCATGCCAATTCAAAATGATTAAGGCCATAAAAAGTATATTGAGATAACGCCAATGATTGTTCCGTTACGACTTTACAAATATGAAGCAGTTACGCTTCAAACCTTACTAAACCTTAAAGGTCAAGTTATCTATTTTGGCTCCCCTTTAGCCTTTAACGATCCGTATGACTGTGCGCTAACGCCAAATTTTAAAGATTTAAATGACGAGGCGGTTGAAGAACTGCGTGGACTATATCTGAAATCTAAAAATTTAACTGCTGCAGCGCGGAGAGAGCTTACGGCTAGCTCAATCGAAAAATTAAAGGACAATTTTACTCGAGCAGCAATAAGTGCTCTTACTTCTAACATCGATAATTTTTTAAAAAATCGAGGAGTCGCTTGCTTTTCCGAAAAAACGACGATTTACTCATGTGGTCACACTATGGCGGGAAATACCGCGGGATATGCCTCGAATTTAACACTCAACTCCCGCCGTTTGAAAAAGTCAAACAAGTACAATATGTAGAAACTTTACCTCAACTCGATGTTGCGGAAATCCTTTTAGAAGCGGGGACCTTTGACCATATACGTGACCTCTATTGTACAAAGTCAAAATCGTGGTCTTATGAGTCGGAATGGAGAGCTATACATCAAGTGGCGGGAACCGAGTACATCTACCCTACACAAGCTTTAACGGCGGTTTATTTTGGGCCAGATATTGACAAGAAATCACTCGAAATCGTTTGCTTGATTTTAAAAGGACAAAACGAAAGTGTCCGACTTTTTCAGGGAATGAGAAGCACTTCTAAATTTCGCGTAGAATTCAACGAATTTAATTATGTCTCGTATGTAGAAGCTAAAAAATTCGAATTGTTGGATTAAGGTTTTTCTTTGTGACGCCTTATGTAAACGCATATTAAGAAAACCAATCCTCCTTGAATATGATACGCCGACGATCCGGGCGTGCAGTCGGTCAAGCGCATTTACCAGTACTACCGCACCTTCGGCTACAACACCGAAGTCATGGGCGCGAGCTTCCGCAATACCTCGCAGATCCTGGAACTGGCCGGCTGCGACCTGCTGACCATTTCGCCGGACCTGCTGCAACAGCTGGCCGACAGCGACGCGCCGGTCGAGCGCAAGCTGACGCAGGAAGCCGATGCGGCGGTCGAGAAGATCGCGGTCGACGAGAAATCGTTCCGCTTCATGCTCAATGAAGATGCGATGGGGACCGAGAAGCTGGCGGAAGGGATTCGCGCGTTCGTGGCGGATTCGAAGAAGCTCAAGAAGATGATTGAAGAGATGCGTTGATGCGTTAATACGCATTGAAAGAACGACGCCGGCGTGATGCCGGCGTTTGTTTTTCGGGCCAGGTTACACGTGTGCCATGTGCAAGCGCCGTATTGGCGGGCATGCCCGCCCTACGTTGTGTTTGTAGGGCGGGCATGCCCGCGCAAAACGCCAGCGTCGAGTTAGCGCGCCCGAATCCCCTCGAGCATCGTCCCGATCATCTTGTCGCCCAGGTCGATCAGGCTGAACGCCGTCGGTTCGAACATCCAGTTGCGGATCAGCCCATCCATCAGCGCCCACAGGCCCGCCGCCAGCAGCTGCGGTTCGACGTCCGGCTTGATGAGCCCGGCGGCCTGGGCCAGCGTCAGGCGCTCGACCACCTGTTCCGTCAGTTCGCACTTGCTCTGGCGGCGGCGCACGCGCACGGCCTCCATTTCGCTGACGAATTCCACCTTCAGCGACGCGATCTCGAGCACGCGGCGCGCCTGCGGGTTGGTCTCGGTCACACGGAAAATCTCGACGAAGAACTGGCGTACGTCGGATAGCACCGTCGTCGCGTCCGACTTGCCGAGCGAGCTCAATGCGCACTCGAACGGCAGCGTCACCCGCTCCATCATCGCGTTGAACAGTGCGCCTTTGTCGTCAAAATGCCAATAGATCGCACCGCGCGTCACGCCGGCTTCGGTTGCGATATGCTGCAAGGTCGTTCTCGAGACACCTTGTTCAACAAACAATTTCTCCGCAGCATCCAAGATGCTGTCGCGTGTGGCCGCTGCTTCTTCTTTTGTCCTGCGGGCCATGTCTCTTCTCCAGTTTTGAGTGGGTCCTGCACGTTAAACATACACCCATGATAGTATATATAAAATTTCGACAAAGCCAGTGATGTAACCGTGCACAGGACCGAGAGGTACCTGAGGGCGGTTGCATCTTTTCCAAAAATCCAGAAGGAAGCACGTTAATGCGCTCTGCCCACTCCTCACCCCTGTCGCTCACGCGAATCGCTGCCTGCACGCTGATGGCCGTGACCCTGCTCTCGGCCTGCGGCAAGAAAGACGCCGCCCAGGCCGGCCCCGGCGCCGGCGGCCAGATGCCGGCGCCCGAAGTCGGCGTCGTCACCACCAAATTCGAACAGGTCGCCCTCCAGACCGAACTGCCGGCCCGCGCCGAACCGGTGCGCGTGGCGCAGGTACGCGCGCGCGTCAACGGCGTCGTCCTGAAACGCCTGTTCACCGAGGGCAGCGAGGTCAAGGAAGGCCAGTCGCTGTACCAGATCGATCCGGCTCCCTACCAGGCGCAGCTGGCCGCCGCCCAGGCCGACCTCGGCCGCGCCCAGGCGACGCTGACCCAGGCCGCGGCCCAGGCCGAGCGCTACAAGCCGCTGGTCGAAGCGAATGCGATCAGCAAGCAGGAATACACCAACGCCGTCGCCGCCCAGAAGCAGGCCGAAGCCGCCGTCGCCGCCTCGCGCGCCCAGGTGCGCATCTCCCAGATCAACGCCGGCTACGCCAGCGTCAACGCGCCGATCTCGGGCCGCATCGGCCGCGCGCTGGTCACCGAAGGCGCGCTGGTCTCGGCCACCGAGGGCACCGAACTGGCCGTCATCCAGCAGACCAATTCGATGTACCTGAACATCACCCAGTCGGCGTCCGAAGTGCAGCGCCTGCGCAAGCAGGCCGGCGCGAACGGCAACGCTGCGAAAGATGCTTCCGTCACCGTGATCCTCGACGACGGCACCGAACTGCCGACCCGCGGCAAGCTGCTGTTCTCGGACGTCACCGTCGATCCGGGCACCGCCCAGGTCACGCTGCGCGCCACCGTGCCGAACCCGGACAACGCCCTGCTGCCGGGCCAGTACGTGCGCGTGCGCCTGGCCCAGGCCGAAGTGCCGAACGGGATCGTCGTGCCGCAGCAGGCCGTCACCCGCGGCGGCGCCCAGGGCGACACCCTGATGGTCGTCGGCCCGGACAACAAGCCGACCCCGCGCACCATCAAGATCGCGTCGCAGCAGGGTTCGAGCTGGGTCGTCACCGAAGGCCTGAAGGAAGGCGAACGCGTGATGGTCGACGGCTTCCAGAAGCTGCAGATGCTGCCGCCGGGTACCGCGGTCAAGGCAGTGCCATGGCAGGCGACCGCGCAAGCCGGCGCCGCTCCGGCCGGCCCGCAGAACGCGTCCGCCAACGCCGGCCAGGCCGCCGCCGCGACCAACCGCCAGCTGCCTGCCTCGGCGCCATCGGGTTCGACCGCCGGCGCCGCGCCGGCCGCCGCCTCGACCGGCCGCTAAGCCGCAGTAACAGAACAGGACTATTGCAATGGCACGTTTCTTTATTGACCGCCCTATTTTCGCCTGGGTGATCGCGCTGTTTATCATGGTGGTCGGCGCGGTCTCGATCACCCAGCTGCCGATCGCCCAGTACCCGAACGTGGCTCCGCCATCGATCGTGGTGAATGCCGCCTATCCGGGCGCATCGGCCCAGACCCTGGAAGACTCGGTCATCTCCGTCATCGAACGCGAGATGAACGGCTCGCCGGGTCTGGTCTACATGGAGTCGAGCAGCACCGCCAACGGCAGCGGCTCGATCACCCTGACCTTTGAAACCGGCACCGATCCGGAACTGGCCCAGGTCGACGTCCAGAACCGCCTGTCGCGCGCGGCCCCGCGCCTGCCGGCGGCGGTGAACCAGCAGGGTGTGCGCGTCGACAAGGTGCGCGCCAACTTCCTGCTGTTCACCATCCTGTCGTCGGACGATCCGAAGTGGGACCCGATCGCGCTGGGCGACTACGCCTCGCGCACGGTCCTGCCCGAAATTCAGCGTATCAAGGGCGTCGGTACCGCGCAGCTGTTCGGTACCGAACGCGCCATGCGCGTCTGGATCGACCCGGCCAAGCTGGTGGGCTTCCGCCTGTCGCCGGCCGACGTCAACAACGCGATCCGCAGCCAGAACGCCCAGGTGGCGTCGGGCACGATCGGCGAACTGCCGCTGGCGCAAGGCCAGGAAATCACCGCAACGGTCGTCGTGACCGGCCAGCTGTCGACTGTCGAACAGTTCGGCAACATCGTGCTGCGCGCGAATCCGGACGGCTCGACCGTGCGCCTGAAGGACGTCGCCCGCATCGAAATCGGCGCGCAAGCCTACGGCACCTCGGCACGCCTGAACGGCAAGCCATCGACCGGTATCGGCGTGCAGCTGGCGCCATCGGGCAATGCACTGGAAACGGCGCGCCTGGTGCGCGAACGCATGGACGAACTGTCGAAATTCTTCCCGGCCGGGATGAAGGCGACGGTGCCGTTCGACAGCTCGAAGTTCATCGACATCTCGATCGAGCAGGTGCTGCATACCCTGGTCGAAGCGCTGGTGCTGGTGTTCCTGGTGATGTACCTGTTCCTGCAGAACTTCCGCTATACGATCATCCCGACCATCGTGGTTCCGGTCGCCCTGCTGGGCTCCCTGGGTACGCTGCTGGCGCTGGGCTATTCGATCAACGTGCTGACCATGTTCGGCATGGTGCTGGTCATCGGTATCGTCGTCGACGATGCGATCGTGGTCGTCGAGAACGTCGAACGCATCATGAGCGAAGAAGGCTTGCCGCCGCTGCAGGCGACCCGTAAAGCCATGGGCCAGATCTCGGGCGCCATCATCGGCGTGACCGTGGTCCTGATGTCGGTGTTCGTGCCGCTGGCCTTCTTCGCCGGCGCGGTAGGTAACATTTACCGCCAGTTCTCGGTCGTCATGGTGTCCTCGATCGCCTTCTCGGCTTTCCTGGCGCTGTCGCTGACCCCTGCCCTGTGCGCGCACTTGCTCAAACCGGTCGAAGCCGGCCACCACCACGAGAAGAAGGGTTTCTTCGGCTGGTTCAACCGCCGCTTCGCACGCACCGCCAAGGGCTACGAAAGCTGGGTCGGCAAGCTGGCGCGTTACGCCGGCCGCGCCCTGGTCGCCTTTGTACTGGTCTGCGGCCTGGTCACGCTGCTGTTCGTGCGCATGCCGAACTCGTTCCTGCCGAACGAAGACCAGGGCTACGTCATCGCCAACATCCAGCTGCCGCCAGGCGCAACCCTGGAGCGCACCAGCGAAGTGATGCACACCGCCGAGCAATTCATCATGAAGCAGCCGGAAGTGGCGAACATGGTCAGCGTGCTGGGCTTCTCGTTCGCGGGCGCCGGCCAGAACATGGCGCTGGCATTCATCCCGCTGAAGGACTGGGACGAGCGCAAGGGCGCCGATTCGAGCGCCGGCGCGGTGGCCAACCGCATCATCGGCGGCCTGTCGGGCGTGCGCGATGCGTTCATCTTCGCGCTGTCGCCACCGCCGATCCCGGAACTGGGCCGCGGCACCGGCTTCAGCTTCCGCCTGCAGGACCGCGGCGGCAACGGCCACAACGCCCTGCTCGCTGCCCGTAACCAGCTGCTCGGCATGGCGTCGCAAAGCCCGATCCTGGCCGGCGTGCGTCCGGAAGGCCTGGAAGATGCACCGCAGGTCAGCCTCGAGATCGACCGCGACAAGGCGCAAGCCTTGGGCGTCACTTTCGATGCGATCAACACCGCGATCTCGACATCGCTCGGTTCGTCGTACGTGAACGACTTCCCGAACGCCGGCCGCCTGCAGCGCGTGGTGGTCCAGGCCGATGCGAAAGACCGCATGCAGCCGGACGACCTGCTGCGCCTGAACGCACTGAACGTGCAAGGCCAGCCAGTGCCGCTGTCGTCGTTCGCGACCACCAAGTGGATCACCGGTCCGATGCAGACCCTGCGCTACAACGGCTATCCGGCGATGAGCATTTCGGGCGACGCCAAGCCGGGCTATTCGACCGGCGACGCGCTGGCCGAGATGGAAGCGCTGGCAGCCAAGCTGCCGCCCGGCTTCGCCTTCGAGTGGACCGGCCAGTCGCGCGAGGAACAGCTTTCCAGCGGCACGATGGGCATCCTGATGGCCTTCTCGCTGCTGGCGATCTTCCTGGCCCTGGCGGCCCTGTATGAAAGCTGGTCGATCCCGGTGGCGGTGCTGCTGGTGGTGCCATTCGGTATCCTCGGCGCGGTGCTGGCAGCCCTGCTGCGCGGCTACCCGAACGACGTGTACTTCAAGATCGGGCTGGTGACGATTGTCGGCCTGGCGGCGAAGAACGCGGTGCTGATCATCGAGTTCGCGAAAGACCTGCAGGCGCAGGGACGCTCGCCGATGGAAGCGGCGATCGAGGCGGCGCACCTGCGCTTCCGTCCGATCATCATGACCTCGCTGGCATTCATCCTCGGCGTGCTGCCGCTGGTGATCGCAGGCGGCGCCGGTTCGGCATCGCAGCGCGCCATCGGTACCGGCGTGATGGGCGGCATGATCACGGCATCGACCCTGGGCGTGCTGTTCGTGCCGATGTTCTTCGTGGTGGTGCGCAAGCTGTTCAAGGGCAGCGAGCGCCAGCGCAAGAAGTATGCGCATGAAGACGACACGAAAGCTGACACCAGCAAGGTAATCGAGGAAAAAATCTAAATGAACTCGTTGAAAAAATCGTTCAAACTCATCGTTACTCCCCTGGCCCTGGCCATGGCGCTGAGCGGCTGCATGTCGCTGGCGCCGAAGTACGAGCGTCCGGCAGCGCCGGTTGCCCCGGCCTTCCCGGAGCTGCCGAAGACCGGCGGCACCACGCTGCCGACCGCCACCAGCGAGGCCCCGGCCAACCTGGAATGGCAGCGCTTCTTCGCCGATGCGCGCTTGCGCCAGCTGATCGAGCTGTCGCTGGCGAACAACCGCGACCTGCGCGTGGCGATCCTGAACATCGAGCAGGCCCGCGCCCAGTACCGCATCACGCGCGCCGACCGCCTGCCGACGGTGTCGGCGATCGTGTCCGGCAACCGCCAGACGACGGGCGAAGACGCGCCGATTTCGAGCATCTACCAGGGCGGCTTCGGCGTGTCGAACTTCGAGCTCGACCTGTTCGGCCGCGTGCGCAACCTGTCGGAAGCGGCGCTGGCGCAATACCTCGCCACCGAGGAAGCGCGCAAGACGACGCAGATCAGCCTGATCGCGTCGGTTGCCAATACCTACCTGACGATGCTGGCCGACGACGAACTACTGGCCATCACCGAGCAGACGCTGAAAACGCGCGAAGAGTCTGACCGCCTGACGCGCCTGCGTTTCGAGAACGGCGTCGTCTCGAAGCTGGAACTGCAGCAGTCAGTCTCGCTGGTCGAGACCGCGCGCGCCGAGCTGGCCCGCTTCCAGCGCCAGCGCCTCCAGGACGTCAACCTGCTGACCCTGCTGGTGGGCCAGACGATTCCCGACAACCTGGCGCCCGGCGCCACGCTGGCAACGACCGAACTGCCTGACCTGCCGGCCGGCCTGCCGTCCGACCTCCTGATCGCCCGTCCGGACATCCGTGCGGCCGAGCAGCAGCTGATCGCGGCCAACGCCAACATCGGCGCTGCGCGCGCGAACTACTTCCCGCGCATCTCGCTGACCGGTTCCGTCGGCAGCGCCAGCACGGAACTGTCCGGCCTGTTCAAGAGCGGTTCCTACGGCTGGACCTTCGCACCGCAGGCGGTGCTGCCGATCTTCGACCTCGGCCGCATCCGCGCCGGCGTCGACTCGGCCCGTGCCGGCCGCGACATCGCGGTGGCCCAGTACGAGCAGTCGATCCAGACCGCGTTCCGCGAAGTGGCGGACGCGCTGGCCGGCCAGTCCACCCTCAGCGAACAGCTGCGCGCCCAGCGCGCGGTGGCCTTGGCCGAGCAGGACCGCTTCAACCTGTCCGACCTGCGCTACCGCAGCGGCGCGGCCAGCTACCTGGACCTGCTGGACGCCCAGCGTTCGCTGTTCCAGGCGCAGCAGCTGGCGGTGCAGGCGAATTTGCAGCGGTTGCAGAACCAGGTCACGCTGTATCGCGTGCTGGGTGGGGGATGGAGCGAGCCGGCGTCGCCGGCACAGGCGGCGCGCTGATATCAGCGCGCATGCGTAGTAAGACGAACGGGGCCTTGGCCCCGTTTTTTATGGATGAGACGGATTCAATCAGACAGTGGAAGTACTTGTCAGCGCCGATTTTGTTCGGAGTTTGCGTGTCGTCGTAAGTGCAGGTGAATTACCGCCAGCCGGCTGTTACCACCGCCAGAACCATTTAGGGCGCCACCCCGAAAGATATATTGCAAGCATTAAACAAAATGCCCCCAATACTTTAGGTATCTCATCGAGTGAAACAAATATCTTGATTGAACAGCTAACCAAATAGCGCTACCAAAAACAATGACGGTACCGATCCAGTTCGCAGAATAGCTATAGCGCGGGAGTTCGCTCTCTAGCTGTTCCCGATGAGTGTAATGCCAAATTATCCGTCCCACCGCATAGCCAGCCAGCGTTAGAAGCCCAACGAAAATAAATGCATGCATGGTTTATGTTCTCATCGTTCATTTCGAGCAGCGGCATCCCAATTCCCCGGACGTAGCTTATTATTTCTGCACCTGTTAATTGTCCAACTTCTTCATACCACACGCTATTGGATCAAAATTGGGTGGGAAGCGCGTATCAGAATCATATTCAGCGCCTGCAAAATCAGCACCTTCAACGAGAGACGTAGAAAGATTCGCACCCTGCAACTCTGTGGCTCCGCCAAGGTTATCCACGCTTAAGTTTGCGCCTCTCAAGTCTGCACCTGATAAATCCGCCAATTTTAGATCTGCCCCGCGGAGCAGGGCACATCGCAACACGGCATTTTTAAGGTTCGCCCTAAAAAAAATTGCCCAGTATAGATCACAGGATTCCAAATTTGCGAAGGACAAGTCCGCGTCACAAAATATTGCTCCCTCCATTATCTTGCCGCTTAGGTCAATACCAGAAAGATCAACGGAGTCGAAATTTGCTCCGTTCAAATTTCCAGCAAGCGAGATGACATCACCATCTTTATCTTGAACGGTTCGCAAATTTTCTCCGATAACAAGTCACTGAATTATTTGGCTTCGTGGAATTGCAACAAGATTCCGAGGAGGAAATATGATTCACAAGCTGCGCCAGATACAAGTCGTCGAGTACGGGAACGCTTCCTCCGAATGTATTCCGGAGGGCCAGCCGGCTACGGTCGTTGTCGATCCAGTTCACTAGATGATCGTTCATGGCTTCCTTCATCGTCAGGCACCTTCCGTTACACGTGACAAGCCTTTTGCAGGCAGGGGCAGATGCTCGAGTATAGCTGGGCGGCAGCACCAGCCACCATCGTCATTGCCTATTCGATACGTGCGTCTCTTACGGGTGAACTTGGCTAGACTGGACCGGTCTATCAGTTGATGGCCTCAACCGACGCCGAAAGACTGCCATGCGGAACTTTTTTCACTCACACTGGAAAGCCATTGTTGCGCTCATCGTGCTTATCATCTTGGCGGTGCTGACCGTGACGCCGACTTCCACCGCCGCTGTCCCGGCGCCGGCGCTGGCCGAGCGCTTGCGCGGCCATGTGGTCGCGATCGCCTCGCGCGAGCACAACACGCGCACGCCCGCCGAGCTGGAGAAAGCCGCGGCCTACATCGAAACCGCGCTGGTGCAGGCCGGCTACCGGCCCACGCGTCAGGAGTACGCGGCCGGCGGCCAGAAGGTGCGCAATATCGAGGTGTCGGTCAGCAATGTGGCGGCGGGCAAGCGGCCCGAGCGCATCTTCATCGTCGGGGCGCACTACGATTCGGCGCAGGGTGCGCCTGGGGCCAATGACAATGGCAGCGGCACCGCGGCCGTGCTGGAATTGGCGCGGCTGCTGAAAACCATGCGTCCGGCCGCCGGCACCGAGGTGCGTTTTGTCTTGTTCGTGAACGAGGAACCGCCGTACTTCATGGGCGAAGAGATGGGCAGCATGGTACATGCGGCCGAGATGAAGCGGCAGGGGCAGAACGTCAAGGCGGCGCTGGTACTGGAAACGATGGGCTATTACACCGACAAGCCGAACACGCAGCAGTTGCCGCCGGGGCTGGAGGGGCGGTATCCGTCGACCGGCAATTTCATCGCCTTTGTCGGCACGCTGGAATCGTCAGCGCTGGTGCGCGAGGCACTGGCGGCGTTCCGCGCTTCGACCGACTTCCCGGCGCACGGCCTGGCCGCGCCGGCGCATACGACCGGGGTGACGCTGTCGGACCATGCTTCCTACAACCGCCATGGCTATCCGGCGCTGATGATCACCGACACGGCGTTCATGCGTTATCCCTACTATCACACGGCGGAGGATACGCCGGACAAGCTCGATTACGAGAGCATGGCGCGGGTGGTGAATGGATTGGCGAAGACGATCGTGGCGTTGGCGGGGGCGGCGCAGGGGTAGCGTTTGTTTGAGACGTTCCGTGGTGCGGTACGTTTACGCGTGGACGGAGTCCACCCTACGATCCGCGGACATTCGAAGGTATCGACGACGGTGACGAGTCCGCTCTTGTAGGGTGGGCTTTGCCCACGCGGTACGGCGGTTCCGCAGCCACCAACGCCGCCCTCGCCCGCACCCGACGCGCCCTACTTCCCCTCGCCCAAAAACATCTCTTGCAAGTCGTTGAGAAAACGCTGCCCCAGCTCCGTCGGCCGAATCAGTTTGAAATCGCGGTAGAGCAAGCCCTTGGCTTCGGCCGCATCGAGCGCTTCCCGGATCGCGGTGATGCTCATGCCGGTGCGCTCGTTGAACAGGTTCGGATCGAAACCTTCGGTCAGGCGCAGGGTGTTGAGCATGAACTCGAAGCCCATGTCGGCGCGGGCGATTTCGTGTTCTTCCTGTACCGGGTTGCCCCGTTTGGCCGCTTCCATGAACGAGGCCGGCTGCTTGAAGCGCGCCTGGCGCAGGATGCGGTGCGGGAACGAGATCTTCGAATGGGCGCCGGCGCCGATGCCGAGGTAGTCGCCGAAATGCCAGTAGTTCAGGTTGTGCGCCGCGCGCCGGCCCGGCCGCGCATAGGCCGAGACTTCGTAGTGGTCGAAGCCGGCGGCCGTCATCGTCTCCGCGATCATGTCCTGCATGTCGGCGCTGGTGTCGTCGTCCGGCAGCGCTGGCGGGTACTTGGCGAAGACCGTGTTCGGTTCCATCGTCAGGTGGTACAGCGACAGGTGCGGCGGAGAAAACGACAGCGCAGTCCTGATGTCGTGCTCGGCCTGCGCCAGCGTCTGCGACGGCAGCGCGTACATCAGGTCGAGGTTGAAATTGTCGAAGGTGGAGGTTGCGATCTCGACTGCGCGCAGCGCTTCGCGCTCGTCGTGGATGCGGCCCAGCGATTTCAGGTGTTCGCCATTGAAACTCTGGATGCCGATCGAGAGGCGGTTCACGCCACTGTCGCGGTAGTGGCGGAATTTTTCGATCTCGAAGGTGCCGGGATTGGCTTCCATCGTGATCTCGGCATTGATTTCCAGCGGCAGCAGCGTGCGCACGTCCGACAGCAGGCGATCGAGCCCGGCCGCCGACATCAGGCTCGGCGTGCCGCCGCCGATGAACACCGTGTGGATCTTGCGGCCCCAGATCAGGGGCAGCGACTGCTCCAGGTCGAGGCGCACGGCGTCGAGGTATTCCTGCTCCGGCAGTTCGCCCTTGGCTTCGTGCGAATTGAAGTCGCAATACGGGCACTTGCGCACGCACCACGGGAAGTGGATGTAGAGCGACAGCGGCGGCAAGGCGGTCAGGTTCAATGCGCCCGGCTGCAGGTATTGCAGCGCAGCGGTGGCGGGATTACGCGGCTCGTTTGAAACGGCGCCGGCTACCTTAATCGGGATCATCGCAGTTTCTCGACCAGTGCGCGCAGGGCCTGGCCACGGTGCGACTGCGCGTTCTTTTCAACGGGCGTCAGCTCGGCCGTGGTCTTGCCCAGCGCCGGAATCAGGAAGTGCGGATCGTAGCCGAAGCCGTTGTCGCCGCGCGCTTCGGCGATGATTTCACCATCCCAGCGGCCATCTGCGATCACCGGTTGCGGGTCGTCGGCGTGGCGCACGTAGACCAGCACGCAGTAGTAATAGGCCGACTTGTCGGCTTTGTCCGCCAGGTCCGCCACCAGCTTGGCGCTGTTGCGCGCATCCGATTTCGGTTCGCCGGCGAAGCGCGCCGAGTACACGCCGGGTGCGCCGCCGAGGGCGTTGACGCACACGCCGGAATCGTCGGCCAGCGCCGGCAGGCCGGTCAGGCGCGACGCGTGGCGTGCCTTTTCCAGCGCGTTTTCGACGAAGGTAGCGTGCGGTTCTTCCGCTTCCGGGACGTCGAATTCGCCTTGCGGATGCAGGGTGAAACCGATGGGGCCGAGGATTTGCTGGAATTCCTTCAGTTTGCCGGCGTTGTTGGAGGCGAGGATGAGGCGTTGGGTCATGGTGGGGGTCAAAACGAAAATCGAGGCGGAGGAACAGAAGCGGGTATTTTACAGCCGTTGGCGGTAGTGCACCGTAGGGTGGGCTCTCCGAGCCCACGCGGTACGCCGCATGTGTATCGAAACGCGACGCGTGGTCGCGGTATACGAACGGAGAGGTTCTTGTAAAGCGTTTAGTACGCAACGGTACGACCGCGTGGGCTCGGAGAGCCCACCCTACGTTACACAACGGCCATCGGTATTAAATGCCGAGTGCGCTCTTCTGCATCCGCACTAATTCCTTGATCCCGCCCTCGGCCAGGTCCAGCAAACGATTCATGCCCGCGCGATCGAAGGCGGCGCCTTCCGCCGTCCCCTGCACTTCAATGAAATGCCCCGCCTCCGTCATCACCACGTTCATGTCGGTGTCGCAGCCCGAATCTTCCACGTAATCGAGGTCCAGCACCGGCTCGCCCTGGTAGACGCCGACCGAGATCGCGGCGACGAAATGCCTGACCGGCACCGACGAAATGGCGCCACGTGCGACCAGTGCGTTGAAGGCGTCGTAGGCGGCGACCATGGCGCCGGTGATCGAGGCGGTGCGGGTGCCGCCGTCGGCCTGGATCACGTCGCAGTCGAGGTGCAGGGTGCGTTCGCCAAAGGCCTGCAAGTCGAAGGCGGCGCGCAGCGAGCGGCCGATCAGGCGCTGGATCTCTTGCGTACGGCCGGACTGCTTGCCGCGCGCGGCTTCGCGGTCCATGCGCGTGTGGGTCGAACGCGGCAGCATGCCGTATTCGGCCGTCAGCCAGCCCTGCCCTTTGCCCTTCAGGAAGCCCGGCACCTTGTCTTCGATGCTGGCGGTGCAGATCACCTTGGTGTCGCCGCATTCGATCAAGACCGAACCCTCGGCGTGCTTGGTGTACTGGCGGGTGATGCGGATGCTGCGCAACTGGTCGACGGCGCGGCCGCTGGGGCGGGATTCGAATGGCATTGATAAACCTTTTTATTTAAGTAAGTGGGACGACTTCTCGATCGCCTGGTTGATCTCGGCGATCGCCTTTTCGATGGCGTCTTCGTCGAAAGGGTCGGCATCGAGCGCGGCGACGTTATTGATCGTGCTGCCGACCCCGTCTTCCGGCAGCATCTGGGTCGAGATCACGTTCGGGCCGGCGCCGGCGGCATTGTCGGCGCCCTGCCAGTTGATCGCCAGCGCGGTCGTGTTGTCGGCGCGCGGGCCGCCGATGGCAACGGCCATCGACACCAGCTCGGGCACCGCCTGCACCACCGTGCGTGTGGCGAGTTTTTGCACGATCTCGGCATCCGGCACCATCGACCACAGGCCGTCGGAGCACAGCAGCAGCACGTCGCCCGGCGCCAGGCCGGCCTGGCGCGACAGTTCGATGCGCGGCGCGTTGCCGCCGCCGAGGCAGTTGTAGAGCTTGTTGCGGTCGGGGTGGCTGGCGCGCTCGGCGGGACTGGCCAGGCCCTTGGCGATCAGGTATTCGAGGTGTGAGTGGTCGCGCGTCTGTGCCAGCACCTGATTAGCGCGCACCCAGTACAGGCGCGAATCGCCGCAGTGCGCCCAGACGGCGCAATTGTGCTGCACCAGGCAGGCGACCACCGTCGTGCGCGGACTCTCGTCCAGCTTGTGGCGCGCCATGTAGGCCAGGATGTCGCGGTGCGCCTGCTGCATCGCGTCTTCCAGGAAGCGCTCGGGCTTCTTGATATACGGCTTGGCCGCCATCTGGAACAGCATCGACAGCGTCTGCATGGCGATCGTCGCGGCGATCTCGCCGTGCTGGTGGCCGCCCATGCCGTCGGCCAGCACCAGCAGTAGCGCATCGCGCGTGAAGCAGTAGCCCATGCGGTCCTGATTGACCTTGCGGCCGCCGATATGGCTGTGCTGGTAGACGGAAAACTGCATGCCGGGACTCCCGAAGATTGTGATTATTGGCGGCCGCGGCCGAAGCCGCCGATGCGCCCCAGCAGGCCGCGCAATCCGCTCGCGGACGGCTCGGCGGCCACCGGCTCGGCAGCCAGCGGCACGCGTGGCGCCGCCTGCAGCACCTTGTGTACGGCGAATACGCTTTGCGGACGCGCCAGCGGGTCGAGCGCGAGGCAGGCGCGCACCATGGCTACCAGCTCGGGCGAATAGCTGCCCGCCATGCGCTCGAAGTGCGCTTTGAGCTTATCCTCGAGCTTGTCGTCCAGCTTGCGCGCATCGGCCGCTTGCGGCGGCGCGCCGGCCATGCAGGCGAACATGGCCGCGCCCAGGCTGTAGATGTCGGACCAGGGGCCGAGCGGCGCGCCCCGGGTGTAGAGCTCGGGCGGCGCGAAGCCTGGCGTATACATCGGCGCGAGCATCGGCGCATCGAACCCCACTGCCTGGCGCGCCGCGCCGAAGTCGAGCAGGATCGGCGCGCCGTCGCTGCGCAGGTAGATGTTGGCCGGTTTCAGGTCCAGGTGCAACAGCTTGTTGGCGTGGGTTTCGCGCAGGCCGCGGCAAACGCCGTCGAAGGTCTTGCGCACGAAACCTTCGCCGAGGCGACTACCCTTGCCATTGCTGCGGGCGATATGTTCCTGCAGCGACTGGCCGGACTCGTAGGCCATCACCATGTACACGGTGTCGTTGGCGCGGAAAAAGTTCAGGATGCGCACGACGTTCGGATGGTTTACGCGCGCCAGCGCCCGTCCCTCTTCGAAAAAGCACTTCAGGCCGATGCGGAACAGGGGCTGGTTCGGCCGGGGGATGATCGGCGCCAGTTCGCCCGGCTGGCGCAGCGCCAGCGCGCTCGGCAGGTATTCCTTGATGGCGACGGCGCTGCCCTCGGCATCATATGCAAGATAGACAATACTGAACCCGCCCGACGCGATTTTCTTTACAATGCGATATCCCGCGATCTCCAGCCCTTCCGGCAAGGGTGCGTTATTTTGTGCGGCCATACTGAAGAGTTCCTTGCATAACACGGCGATTGTGTGGATAAATGTCGGTCTTGTAAAGAATAATGAACGACCGGCAAAAGTAAATACGCGTGTACAACGCACGTCGTGTTGTTTTGGACGGACGCTCTAAAAACCGGGGACTCCATTGAGTATTTCAAGCATGACAGGTTATGCGGTGGCCACCAGCGAAGGCGCTGCGGGCACCCTCACAATCGAGATCAAGAGCGTCAATTCGCGCTTCCTCGATCTTCAGTTCCGCATCAACGACGAATTGCGCGCGCTGGAACCGGACCTGCGCGCCGCCATCATGGCCGCCATCACGCGCGGCAAGGTCGAGGCACGCCTGTCCTTTGGCCGCAAGGTCGCCGGCGGCGCCCAGGCGCTGAACCAGGAATTGCTGGCCGACCTGGCGCGCCTGCAAGGCGAGATCGCACAGCACTTCGCGCAGGCGCAGCCGATGACGGTCGCCGAACTGCTGCGCTGGCCGGGCGTGGTCGAGGAAGCGCACATTGGCCAGGAGTCGCTCCAGGCCGACGTCGCCGCCCTCACGGCGAAAACCATCGCCGCCTTCGTCGACAGCCGCAAGCGCGAAGGCGCGGCGCTGGAAACGATGCTGCAGTCGCGCATCGATTCCATGGAAGCGATCGTCAAGCGCATCACGCCGCTGATCCCGCAAGTGATCGCCGGCTTCCAGCAAAAGGCGGTCGAACGCATGCAGGATGCGCTGGGCCTGGCCGGGCACGGCAACCCATCGACGCTGACGCGCCAGGAAGTGTTCGAGCGCATCCGCCAGGAAGTGACGTTATATGGCATCCGTATCGATGTCTCGGAAGAGTTGTCGCGCCTGAGCGCGCACCTGAACGAGACGCGCCATATCCTGAAAAAGGGTGGGCAGGTCGGCAAGCGGCTCGACTTCATGATGCAGGAACTCAATCGCGAGGCGAATACGCTGGGCGCCAAGGCGTCGGTCAAGGAACTGGCGGATGCGTCGATGGAGCTGAAACTGCTGATCGAGCAGATGCGGGAGCAGGTGCAGAACCTGGAGTAAATAGACGAAAATTCGCGGTCGCGTGCATTTTCCGACCGCACGACGTGCAAACGTCGTACCGCGTGGGCACAAGTGCCCACCCTACGGGAAGTGGTAGGGTGGGCATTCGCATTTCTGGCATTTAGCCAGAAATGCTGCCCACGCGGACTTGTACAGCCGAATAATCGAAACAAAGGAATACCCATGATCACCCCCGCTTTTTCCGGCAGCCTGTTCGTCGTCGCCGCCCCGTCCGGCGCCGGCAAATCGACCCTGGTCAATGCGCTGCTGGCGCAGGAGCCAGGCATCCAGCTGTCGATCTCGACCACCACGCGCCAGCCGCGCGTCGGCGAAGAAGATGGCGTCCACTACCACTTCACGACGGCCGAGGATTTCGTCGAGCGCGCCGACCGCGGCGAATTCCTGGAATGGGCGGAAGTGCACGGTAATTTCTACGGCACCAGCCGCGCCAGCGTCGAAGAAAAAATGAAGAGCGGTACCGATATCCTGCTGGAAATCGACTGGCAGGGTGCGCGCCAGGTAAAGAAGCAATTCCCCGATGCGGCCGGCATCTTCATCCTGCCGCCGTCGATCGAAGCGCTGGAAGAACGCCTGCACAAGCGCGGCACCGACGAACCGCACATCATCACGCGCCGTTTGCTGGCCGCAGGGGGCGAGATCGCTCACGCTCCCGAGTTCGAATATGCTATCATCAACGAAGAGTTCAATGTCGCCCTGTCCGAGCTGCGGGCGATTGTCCAGGCGACACGTTGCCGCTTCGCCCAACAGGCCGCCCGCAACGCCTCGCTGTTTGCCCAATTGGGAATCCACGTACTGCAACCCACGTAAACTGCTAGCGTCGTCTGCGCCGCTGCACTATTGTCCATTTCAGGAGCTACAAACATGGCCCGTATTACTATCGAAGATTGCCTCAAAAACGTCCCGAACCGCTTCCAGCTGACCCTGGCCGCGACCTATCGCGCACGCCAGCTGCTCCAGGGCCACACCCCGAAAGTCGAAGCCAAGGACAAGCCGACCGTCGTCGCCCTGCGCGAGATCGCCGCCGGCAAAGTCGGCCTGGAAATGCTGAAAAAAGTGCCGATGTAAATACCGTTGCCGGTACGCCGGCACGCCTGGCTGTATCGATTCCTAATTCTGTTATTCTGTCACCACACTGCGGCTGATCGACATAACGTATGAACCTCGTATGAACCTGTTCCCCCCGGACTCGACCCACTCAGGCAACACCACCACCCGGGCCCGGCGCCCGGGCAAGCCGCAAGAAGTCCCTGAACCCCACGCCATCGGCGTCGCTTCGGTCACCCAGCTGATCGACAAGCTCTCGGACTACCTCACGCCCGTCGAACTCAAGAAAGTCCGCGAAGCCTACCGCTTCTCCGACGAGATGCACCTCGGCCAGGTGCGCAAGTCGGGCGAACCCTATATTTCGCATCCGATCGCCGTCGCCGAGATCTGCGCCGAGTGGAAGCTCGACGCGCAAGCCATCATGGCCGCCTTGCTGCACGACGTCATCGAAGACCAGGACGTCAAGAAGGAAGAGCTGCTCGAACGCTTCGGCCCGCAGGTGGCGAACCTCGTCGACGGCCTCTCGAAACTGGAAAAGATCGAGTTCCAGAGCCTGGTCGAAGCGCAGGCGGAAAACTTCCGCAAGATGCTGCTGGCCATGGCTTCCGACGTGCGCGTCATCCTCATCAAGCTGGCCGACCGCCTGCACAACATGCGCACGCTGGGCGTGATGACGCCGGCGAAAAAACGCCGCATCGCCGGCGAGACGATGGAAGTGTACGTGCCCATCGCGCACCGCCTCGGCCTGAACAACATCTACCGCGAACTGCAGGACCTCGCCTTTTCGCACCTGTACCCGCTGCGCTACCGCACGCTGTCGAAAGCGGTGAAAGCGGCGCGCGGCAACCGGCGCGAAGTGGTCAAGAAGATCCTCGAAGCGGTCAAGAACACGCTGGCCCTGGGCGGCATCCACGCCGAAGTCTACGGCCGCGAAAAGACCCTGTTCGGCATCTATAAAAAGATGCGCAACAAGCACCTGTCGTTCTCGCAGGTGCTCGACGTGTATGGTTTCCGCATCGTGGTCGACACCGTGCCGAACTGTTACGTCACGCTGGGTACCCTGCACGCCCTGTACAAGCCGATGCCGGGCAAGTTCAAGGATTACATCGCGATCCGCAAACTGAACGGCTACCAGTCGCTGCACACGACCCTGATCGGCCCTTACGGCACCCCGGTCGAATTCCAGATCCGCACCCAGGACATGCACCGCACCGCCGAGAGCGGCGTGGCCGCGCACTGGCTGTACAAGACGGGCGACCAGAACATGTCGGACCTGCAGCAGCGTACCCACGCCTGGCTGCAGTCGCTGCTCGACATCCAGCAGCAGACCGGCGACTCGGCCGAATTCCTCGAGCACGTCAAGGTCGACCTGTTCCCCGATTCGGTCTACGTGTTCACGCCGAAATCGAAGATCATCGCCCTGCCGCGCGGCGCCACGGCGCTCGACTTCGCCTATTCGATCCACACCGGCATCGGCGACCACACGGTAGCGGTCAAGATCAACAACGAAACCCAGCCGCTGCGCACCGAGCTGCACAACGGCGACATCGTCGAGATCGTCACCGACCCGGATTCGCGCCCGAGCCCGGTCTGGCTCAGCTATGTCCGCACCGGCAAGGCGCGCTCGGCGATCCGGCATTACCTGCGCACGATCAACGTCAACGAGTCGGTGGAACTGGGCCAGGAATTGCTGGCGCAGGCACTGGCCGCGCGCAACATCGAGCCGGAGCTGGCGCCGGGCACGATCGACAAGCTGCTGGCCGAATCCTCGGCCAAGTCGATGGACGAGCTGTACGCCGACATCGGCATCGGCAAGCGCATGCCGGCGCTCGTCGCCCGCCACATCTTCGGCCTGATCGAAGGCGAAGCGGTGACGGTACCGTCGAACATGCCGCCGGCCGCCGACATCGACCCGGTCACGATCTACGGCAGCGAAGGCGTCTCGGTGCAGCTGGCGCCGTGCTGCCTGCCGATCCCGGGCGACCAGATCACCGGGCAATTGCGACGCGACCAGGGCCTGGTCGTGCACACCTGCGACTGCCTGCCGGCGAAACGCCTGCGCGTAAAAGAGCCGGACCGCTGGATCGCGGTGCAGTGGGGAGAAGAACTAAACCGCCGCTTCGACTGTCGCATCCGCCTGCTGATCAACAACGAAAAAGGCATCCTGGCGCGCGTGGCGGCCGAGATCGGCGAGTCCGACGGCAACATCACCTATGTCGGCATGGACGAAGACGACGAAAACATGATGACGCAGCTGCGCTTCACGATCCAGGTCAAGGACCGGGTGCACCTGGCGCATTTGATTCGCAACCTGAGAAGAGTCGCGGGGGTGAACCGGGTGGAGCGCGAGCGCGCCTGACCGCTTTGTGTACGCTCAAGACCGTTTGAGCGCGCTCCACGTTCTTTGGTATTTATGGCATAGTAGCTTCATGAAAGCACTCAAAAGCAAACTGGCGACGCAACTCCTCGCTGACCCGGCCGCGAGCGACCAACTGCGCGATTTCCTGGTGAACAGGAAGCCGAGCGGCGTACGGCCGCAGCAAGCTGGTGCGCACCCATTCCTGATTCGTAGTGCGGATGGTGCGCTGACGGTGCAGGCCACCGTCGTTCCGAAGGCTGCCAAGGCAGCTTGACCCTGTAACGATGAATGTCGCGTTGCCGACGCTCATCCTGTTTGTCATCCTGCTGCCAGGCTTCATCTTCCGAAGTGGCCTGAAACGCGCAGAACGTACCTCCATCGATTTTTCACCCTTCGGCCGCGTCGTGGCTGAGGCTGTGCTGTGGGCTGTCCTGCTTCACCTGGCATGGCTGACATTGTCCTATTTCTTGTTCTCACGGCATTTTGAGCCAGTCGTGTTCATGAACTTGCTGTCCTCCGTGCCTGCTAACCAAGCCAGCGCAGCGCAGCAGGTGGGCATCGAATTTCAACCGATTGCCATGTATTGTATTTCGCTGTTGATCGCTTCGTTTCTGATTCCAGTAGTGGTGCGGAGCGCAATCTCGTGCTTCAGGCTGGATCGCGATGGTGCACCGTTGAGTACGGTATTTCGCTTCCACGATGCGCCTTGGTATTACCTCCTCACTGGAGCCGACTTCAGCGAGGATGAGCAGCCGGACCTGGTGTTCATTTCGGCGATTGTTGAAGTGGCGAAGGAGGCCATGCTTTACGTTGGAATCCTGGACGACTTTTATTTCGATTCGGAAGGACAGCTGGACCGCTTGATCCTTCAGCAAGTATTACGTCGCCCGTTATCGAAAGATAAATCGATCGAGCAAAATGGAGCCATTCCAGGAAACGAACGTTTTTATCCGGTCGATGGCGATAATTTCGTGCTTCGCTATAGTGAAGCGATTACCTTGAACGTCCAATATGTGAAGCTGACCGCCGCAATACCACTGGAAGCAGGCTCCCCAGGTGGCGCGGCGCCATAGGGCGACCAGATACCCGGGTGGAGCCGGGCTACTCTAGGCCTGATCGAACGCCAGCCCCAGTATCCGGTCGAACGCATCGCACGCCCCCGCACAGGCATCGGCTACCTGCGCCTCATCCTGCACCTGCTCGCGCAGCGCCAGCATGAAGGCGCGCCAGCGCGGGCCGGGGCCGCCTTCGCCGGCGCCGCGCAGGTAGCGCAGCGGGTGCGGCGCCAGTTGGTCGGCGAGGCGTTTATGGAGCACCGCGCCGCCCAGTTGCGAGCCTTCGACGACGTAGGCGACGCCCCAGCGGTAGGCGGCGCTGGCGGCCGTCGGCCAGGGTGCGGCGTCAAGCTGCGGCGCGCGTGCGAAGGCGGCCAGGGATGGCTCGGCCAGGTCGGCCTCGATCAGTTCCAGGTGCGGGGCGGCGGCGATGCCGGCCGGGCCTTGCGGGCCGTCGCTGTAGCCCTGCTGCCAGGCGGTGAGCGGGATCAGCCAGGCGCGCAGCAGTTGCAGGTGCCGGGCGTAGTCGGCCAGGGTGGCGTCGGGCCGCGATAACGGCAAGCCGCTGTCGAGGCGTTCGTGGCGCGAAGCCGTGGCTTGGCGCAGCGCGGCCAGGACGTCGGACTCGCGTGCGGTGTCGGTGGAACGGTTCATGAAGGGGATCAGATGCGGCCAGATACGCCAAATCCGCATCTTACCACCCGCCCGATCAGTCCGTGATCGGCTCCGGATACGCGACCGAGACGATTTCGAGCTCCTCGCTGCCCTGCGGCGTTTCCAGGGTAGCAACGTCGCCTTCGCGGCACTTGGTCAGCGCGCGCGCCACCGGCGACACCCAGCTGATGCGTCCGCGCAACGGGTCGAGCTCGTCGATGCCGACGATGGTAACGGTGTGCTCGTCGCCCGCCTTGTTGACGTAGGTAACGGTGGCGCCGAAAAAGACCTGGTCATTGCCGTGGTGCACGCTGGGGTCGACGATGAAGGCCGAGTCCATGCGCTTGGTAAGAAAACGGATGCGGCGGTCGATTTCGCGCAGGCGGCGCTTGCCGTAGATGTAGTCGCCGTTTTCCGAGCGGTCGCCGTTGGAGGCGGCCCAGTGCACGATGCGCACCACTTCCGGACGGTCGACGTCGATCAGCTGCAACAGCTCGTCCTTGATGGCTTTATAGCCGCCAGGGGTGATGTAGTTCTTGGCGCCGGCGGGAATTGCCTGCGCCAGGGCGATGGCGTCTTCATCGCCGTCGTCGTTGTCGGACTCTTTTACGAATGCCTTGTTCATTCGTCCATTGTAGCGCCAGATCGAAAGCGCTGAAGGACAGTAGCGCAGCACGCCGCAACCCGGCTCAGCGTCGCCTAAGGATCGGCGCCGCGAATGCCGTATCATGCGCAAAATGACAAGCCCACATCCGACCCGCGGTCTGCTGCTGGCGCCACTCGTGAACCTGGTGGCGCTGTTGCTGCTGGCCGAGCAATGGTTGTGGGCGGCCGGCAGCCGCTGCGCCGGCGCGCTGGCCGCCTGGCCGCCGCTGCGCGCGCTCGAGAACGGCATCCGGCGGCTGCCGCCGTGGGCCGCGCTGCTGGCCTTTGCCCTGCCCGGCCTGCTGCTGTTGCCGGTCAAATTGCTGGCGCTGCTGGCGATCGCCCACGGCCACGCGGTTACCGGCTTGCTGGTGTTCATCCTCGCCAAGGTCGGCGGGGCGATGGTGGTGGCGCGCATCTATCTGCTGACCCTGCCGTCCTTGCTGGCGCTGGTCTGGTTTGCGCGGTGGCACAATCGCTTCATGATCTTCAAGGACCAGCTCATTGCCCGCTTCCGGGCCAGCCCGATGTACAGCAGCGCGCGCCGCTCGCTGTCGACGCTGCGCCGCACCCTGCGCCGGCTGCGCTATCAACTGAAGCCCTCGGTGCCCTTCGGCAGCCGCCATGCCACGCGCAGCGCGCGCGCCCTGCGCCGCTTCGTCTCGCTCTGGCGCCGGCGCCGCAAACCGGGGAGCGACGAACCATGACGCCCGACACCGCTGCCCTGCCCGCGCCGATGCACGCGGCCCCGGCCGAAGTCTTCCTGATCGATCCCGCCACGCTGGCCCTGGTCGACGTCAACCCGAGCGCACGCGCCAATCTCGGCTACAACGCCGCCGCCTTGGTAGCCATGCGCGCGCCCGACATCGCCCCCAGCCTGGACGAGGCTACGCTGAGCGCGCTGGTAGCCAGCCTGGACGCCGACATCACCGAACAGCGCTGCCTGCGCACCGAACTGCGCCGCGCCGACGGCAGCAGCTATCCCGTCAAGCTGACTTTTCTGCGTACGCGCCAGGATGGGCGCGCGCTGCTGCTGGCGGTTGGCGACGACCTGTCGCTGGAACTGGCCGCGTCGACCGCGCTGGCCCAGTACCAATCGCGCTTCAATGCGATCGTCAACCACACGCCGGGCCTGGTCTACCAGTTCGTGCTCGACGCCGACGGGCGCCACAGCTACCCCTACCTGAGCGACGGCTGCGCGCCCTTGCTTGGGGTAGCGCCGGACGAACTGCAGCGCGACCCCGACCTGTTCCTGCGCCTGCTGCTGCCGGAAGACCGCAAGGGCTACCTGGAAGCGATGGCGGTCTCGAAGATTGCGCTCTCGGGCTGGAACTGGGAAGGCAGGATCTGGATCGACGCCTGGAAAGACGTCAAGTGGATCAACCTGCGGGCCACCCCACATGCCGGCCCCGCGGGTGCTGTGCAGTGGGACGGCATCATGACCAACATCACCGACAGCAAGATCGAACAGCAGGATGCGCTGCGTTCGCGCGCGCGGCTGGCCGAACTGACCGACCACATCGAGCAGGTGAAGGAACAGGAACGGGCGCGCATCGCCCGCGAGATCCACGACGACCTGGGCGGCAACCTCACCGCCATCAAGATGGCGCTGTCGATGCTCGCAAGCCGCCTGCCGCCCGAGCAGCCGGCCCTGCTGGAAAAGGCGAGCTACCTCGACGACCTGGTCGACCGCACCATCGATGCCGTGCACCGCATCTCGCTCGACCTGCGACCCTCGACGCTCGACCTCGGGATCGTCGCCGCGCTCGAATGGCAGGCGCGCGAATTCGAAAAGGGGTCCGGCATCGCCTGCGTCTTCCGCAGCGCCGAGCGCGAGATCGAACTGGACCCGGACCATGCGGCGGCGCTGTTCCGCGTGTTCCAGGAAGCGCTGACGAATGTCGCGAAGCACGCCGGCGCCACCCGCGTCACGGTGACGCTGCGGCGCCAGCGCCAGCGCCAGCACCTGACCCTGGCCATTTGCGACAACGGCCGCGGCATCGCCCCGGCCGACCGCCTGAAGCCGGCTTCGTTCGGCCTGCGCGGCATGAGCGAACGGGCGCGCGCGCTGGGCGGCACATTGACCTTGTCGGCGGCGCCCGGAGGTGGCACGATGGTGACGATCAAGATCAGGCTGGCGCCGTTGACAGCTGCGCGTAGTGAAAATACATAGGGAACAATGACCGACAAAGCCACCATCCGCGTATTCATCGCCGACGACCATGCCATCGTGCGCGAGGGTTTGAAACAGATCCTGGCCGAGCAGCGCGACATCGTCGTCGCCGGCGAAGCCGAGAACGGGCTGGACGCCATCAAGCTGTTCCGCAAATCGCGCTGCCACGTGATGCTGCTCGATATCTCGATGCCGGACCGTAACGGTATCGAGGTGCTGAAACAGATCAAGCAGGAACGGCCCGACCTGGCCGTGCTGATGCTGTCGATGCACCGCGAAGACCAGTACGCGATCCGCGCCTTGAAAGCGGGCGCCGCCGGCTATCTGACCAAGCAGAGCGCGCCGCGCGAACTGGTCACCGCCATCCGCCAGGTCGCCGGCGGCCAGAAATACGTCAGCGCGACGCTGGCCCAGGCGCTGGCGAGCCAGGTCGGCACGGACCACGACGCGCCGCCGCACGACGCCTTGTCCGACCGCGAATTCCAGACGCTGACCATGATCGCCTCGGGCAAGACGGTGAGCGAAATCGCGCGCGAATTGTCGCTGTCGGTCAAGACCGTCAGCGAATACCGCGCCCGCCTGCTGGCGAAAATGAACCTCAAGACGAGTGCGGAACTGACCCACTACGCGATCCGCAACCAGCTGGTGGAGTAATCAGCTCATCCATTACCCCTAAGTAAAAGACTTTTCCGCCTCTAATCGAGCGATGACGGAATGAAAAGGTGCTTATCATTGCGAGATAGTAAATACGTGCCGTCGCATCATGCCTAACCCTCCCGTCCCGCCCGCCCAGAACCCCGTCGCGCAGAACCCTGTTGAAATCGCCAGGGAAGCCTTCCGGCGCCTGGCCACGCGCCGCATCGCGCCGACGCCCGACGCCTACCGCGATATCTACGACGAGATCGCCGGCGTTCCGAAGCCGGCGGCCGCGCCCGCCCCGGCCGCGGTCGAACTCGTCCTCGGCGACTTCGCCACCCAGCTGACCGATACCCCGGGCGAGCTGGCCGAATACGGCCGCCGCCTGAACCGTGCCGTCAAGGCGCGCGACTGGGACGGCTACGCGCGCGCCCTGTCGCAACTGGTCGAAAAACACTTGCGGCGCGGCATTCCGCCGGGCGTCACCTACGGCATGGAAAGCAACGACACCAAGCTGCTGCGCGACCTGCTCAGCCGCACGCTGGCCTTTGCGCTGGCCTCGCTGCTGCCGGCCAGCCCGACGCTGGCGAGCGAAGCCGAGTCGCTGGGCGCGGCGGTGAAGGTCGCACATGGCGAAGCGGCGCTGCAGGAAATCGCCGCGCGCCTGAAGGAACTGTGTTTCCAGATCGAGCTGCACAGCGGCGACGCCGGCGAACAGCAGGAACTGCTGCTGCGCCTGTTCAAGCTGCTGCTGGAAAACGTCAGCGAACTGCTCGAGGACGACAGCTGGATGCGCGGCCAGATCGACGCCGTGCAGGAACTCATCGCCGGCCCGATCGATACGCGCGCGCTGGAAGACGTCACGCGCAGCCTGAAGGACGTGATCTACAAGCAGGGCCAGCTGAAGCACGGCCTGTCGGACGTCAAGGCCACCGTCAAGAACATGATGATGACCTTCATCGACCGTCTCGGTTCGTTGGCGGCCTCGACCGGCGACTACCACGACAAGCTGGGCGGCTTTTCGGAGCGCATCCGCCATGCCGCCGACGTCACCGAACTGAACGGCGTGCTCGACGAAGTGCTGCGCGAGACGAAACAGGCGCAAGCTGAGGCGCTGGCCTCGCGCGACCGCATGCTGGCCGCCCACCGCGACGTGCAGGAAGCGGAAAACCGCATCCGCGAACTGGAAGCGAAGCTCCAGCACATGAGCGAACTGGTGCGCGAAGACCAGCTGACCGGCACCCTCAACCGGCGCGGCCTGGACGACGTGTTCGAGCGCGAAAGCGCGCGCGCCGACCGCCGCAACACGCCGCTGTGCGTGGCCCTGCTCGACCTCGACAATTTCAAGAAGCTCAACGATACCTATGGCCACCTGGCCGGCGACAATGCGCTACGCCACCTGGCCAAGGTGGTGAAGTCGACGCTGCGCTCGATCGACGTGATCGCCCGCTTCGGCGGCGAGGAATTCATGATCATGCTGCCGGAAACCCCGGTCGAGGCGGCGGTGCTGACCATGACCCGCCTGCAGCGCGAGCTGACCAAGCATTTCTTCATGCACGATAACGAGAAGCTGCTGATCACCTTCTCGGCCGGGGTGGCCTTGCGCCTGCCCAACGAAGACCAGGCGACGCTGCTGGAGCGCGTGGACCGGGCCATGTACCAGGCCAAGCAGAGCGGCAAGAACCGGGTCGTCGTCGCGGAATAACGCTTGCACCCATCAAAAAAAATGCCCGCATCCGCGGGCATTCTTCATTCGACCGATTAAAACTCAATACCCCGCATTTGCCGCCAGCGCCGCCAGCTGCTGCGTCATGTAGCTGCTCATGCTCTGCATGTTCACCATCGAGGTGTCGAGCGCGGTGAACTGGGCGCGGTAGCGCTTTTCGGTCTGGGCCAGTTGCAGCTCCATCCGGTCCTGGCTCTTGCCGAGGCCCTGGATCGTCGCGTTCAGGCCGTCGGTGCGGGTTTTAAAGACGCCTTTCGAGCCCAGCATCTCTTCGGTGACCTTGGCCAGGCGCGTGCCGACGCCGTCTTCCGCCGAGAACAGGCTCGAGACGCCCTCGAAATTGGTTTCCAGCGCGCTTTTCAGCTTGTCCGGCTTTTCCAGCTTGAGGGTGCCGTCGCGCTGGAAGGCGATGCCGATGTCCGACAGCGTCTTGAGGCCGCTGGCGCCGCCGACCGCCTTGCCCAGTTCGGCGCGGATGCCGGTGAGGATCGAGCGCGCACCGGCGTCGCCGTTCAGGACGGCCGCGCTCTTGGTGGTGGCGTTGTAGGCGGTCTGCTTGTTCACCGCGGTGGCCAGCGTGTTGTAGGCGTCGACGAAGGCGTTGATGCTGGCGGTGACGGCCGTGTTGTCCTTCGCCAGGCTGATCTTGACCGGGCTGCCGACGTTGGTCTGGGCCAGGTTCAGGGTCACGCCCTTGATGGCGTCGGTGACGGTGTTCGACGGTTTCGAGACGGCGATGCCGTCGATCGTCATTTCGGCGTTCTGCGCGGTTTGCGACTTGGTCATGGTGCTGCCGGCGCCGGTGGCGAACTGCGCCAGGCTGCCGGTGGCGGCAATGCTGACGCTGTTGGCGGTGCCGGTATCGTTGCCGGTGATGACCAGGCGGTCGCTGGTGCCGTCGTTGAGCACGGTGGCGGTGACGCCGGCATTGGCCTTGTTGATCGCGCTCGACAGGCTGGCCAGCGAGCCGTCGGTGAGCGTCAGGTTGGTGGTCTTGCCGCCGATCGAAATCGCCATCGAACTACCGGCGGCGCTGAAGGTGGTACCAGGGGCGACGCCGCCGGACACCAGCTTGTCGCTCTGCGCCAGCTTGCTCACTTCGATGGCATAGGTGCCGGCGGCGGCGCCGCTGCCCTTGACGGTGGAGACGCCGATCGTGTCGGTCTTGCTGGAAGTGGCCGTCAGGGCCGCCAGGGAATCGCCCGCGACGTTCTTGACCGCGGTCTGGAAGGTCGAGACGGCGCTTTTCAGGGTGCCGAAGGCGGACAGCTTGGAGTTGAAACTCGATTGCTTCGACTGCAGGTTGGCGAGCGGTTGCCGCTCGATCGACATCAGCGACGAGACGAGGCCGTCGACGTCCAGTCCGGATAACATGCCAGCAGCACTGATTGCCATCTGATTCTCCCTTCAAGTAGGCCGGGCGCTTACGCCTCAGGCCGTGTCGCGCAACATCACGCCTTGCATCTGCTCGATCGAGCGCCACAATTTCAGCGCCTCGACCGTCGGAATCTGGCGCAGCACCTTGTCGGTCTGGGTATCGACCACCTTGACCACGGTGCGGCCGGTATCTTCGTCGACCGAAAAACGCACGCCCTGCGCGGCGGCCTGGGCTACCTTGTTGAGGTCGGCCACGGCGTTGCTCAGTTCGGCGTGCCGGGGTTCCCGCTCAGGCGCCGTGGCAGGGACAGCGGCCGGGGTGGCGACTGCGCCCGTTTTCGCGGTGCCATCGACAGATGGCCGTGCGCCGTTGCCGGCGACGGCCATTGGGATTCCAGCGTTTAACGGTTGCAACATTGCGCCTCCTCAAGAACGACTATGCGGGGCTCAGCCCCGCATAGCAAGTTCGTCATCCGATTCAACGATTATACCGTTGGCTCAATCGTTGACTTCAAGCTTCGTCGATTAACCGCGCAGCAGCGACATCACGCTGTTCGGGGCCGAGTTGGCCTGGGCCAGCATCGCGGTACCGGCCTGCTGCAGGATCTGCGAGCGGCTCAGCTTGCTGGTTTCGGCAGCGTAGTCGGTGTCGGTGATGCGGCTCTTCGCGGCCGACTGGTTCTCGATCGAGGTTGCCAGGTTGCTGATGGCGTAGCCCATGCGGTTCTGGGCGGTACCCAGCGACGAACGCTCGGTGTTGAGCGACTTCAGGGCGTTGTCGATGGCGCTGATGGCAGCCGATGCGCTGGTCACGTCGGTGACGACGATCGCGCTTTCCGACAGGCCGGCGTAGGCGGTGTTGGCGCCGAAGCTGACGGTGATCTTCTGGCCCGAATCGGCGCCGACCTGGATGTCTTTCGAGACGGCGGTTGCGGTCAGCAGCGCGGTGCCGTTGAACTTGGTGTCCGAAGCGATACGGCCGATTTCGGTGTTCAGCGCTTTCATTTCGGTGTCGATGTTCGACCATTCCGACGAACCGTTGGTGGCGTTGGCGCCCTGGACCGCCAGTTCACGCATACGCTGCAGTGCGTCCGAGATGTTCGACAGCGCGCCGTCGGCGGTCTGGATCATCGAGATGCCGTCGTTGGCGTTACGCGATGCCTGCGACATGCCGCGGATCTGGGCGTCCATCTTGGTGGCGATCGACATGCCGGCGGCATCGTCCTTGGCGCTGTTCACGCGCAGGCCCGACGACAGGCGCTGCATCGAGGTCGACAGTTCGTTGTTCGACTTGGTCAGGTTACGTTGTGCGTTCAGCGAGGACAGGTTGGTATTGATGGTCGACATGGTTATTCTCCAGTGGGCAGTTCAGTTTTGGTGCTGCTATCAGGGTTCGGTTGGTTTCTTGCGTGGCGTTTTCCGCTCGCTTGAATCCTTTAACGGAGGCCTCTGCAAAACCTTGAGGAAATTTTTAAAAAAATGTTTGTGAGCAACTTTGCATTGAGGCGTTTTACTGTCCTGCCCTGCCTGCAACAAGGACGTCAACGGCAGCGCCAGCGGAATATTTAGCCGTTGTTTCCCCTTTTATTCATTGCTTCAATTCAAGACCCCCGGAGCTACACTGCTGGCCTACCAGCATGCGGATCGTCCGCATTGCGTCGTTCTACCAGCGAAAGCCGCGCCATGAAGAAAAAGCAAACTCCCGCAGACCGCCTGTTCGCCACCGGCCTGGCCGCGCACCAGAAAGGGCAATTCGATGCCGCCTTCACCAGCTACGAGGCCGCCCTGCAGCGCGATGCGCGCCACTTCGATACGCTGCACCACATCGGCATCCTCGGCTACCAGAACGGCGACCATGCGCTGGCCCTGCAGTTCATGAGCGAGGCGATCAGCGTCGATCCTGGGGTGTCTTCCGTGTACAGCAACCTCGGCAACATTTTCAAGGCGATCGGCGAGCACGAATCGGCCCTGCAGAGCTATGGCCAGGCGCTGGCGCTGTCGCCGGGCAATGTCGACGCCCTGTACAACCGCGGCAACGTGCTCGAGCGCCTCAAGCGCTACGAGGAAGCGCTGGCCAGCTACCGGCGTGCGCTCGAACTGGCGCCGCGCGACGTCGCCGCCTGCAACAATTGCGCGGCCGTGCTGCTGCACCTGAAGCGTCATGAAGAAGCGCTGGAGCACGTCGAACGCGCACTCAAGCTCGACCCCAACCACGCCGAAGCCTTGAACAATCGCGGCAACATCCTGATCGCCGCTGCACGCCACGACGAAGCGCTGGCGGCGTATGACCTGGCCTGCGCGCGCCATCCCGGCCATCTCGATGCCAAAGTGAACCGCGCCAAGGCGCTGCGCATGCTCGGCCGCCTCGACGAGGCGCTGGCCGACTACGACACCATCCTCGCGCAGGAACCGCAAGCGGCCGAGGCTTGGCACGGCCGCGCCAACGTGCTGCGCCACCTGCGCCGCCGCGCCGATGCGCTCGAGGACTACCAGCGCGCCGTCACCATCGATGCGCAGTCGGCGGTGTTTCGCGTCAGCCTGGGCCACCTCCTGATCGAACTGGGCCGGCTCGACGGCGCCCTCAAATGCTTCGACGTCGCGCTCGTGCTCGACCCGACCTTCACCGCGGCCCTGAACGGACGCGGCATCGTCCTGCAGCGCCTGCGCCGCCTCGACGACGCGATGGCCTGCTTCGCGCGCGCGGTCGAGATCGATCCGGAGTTCATGGACGGCATGCTGAATCATGCCAACGTGCTGCAGGACATGGGCCGCAGCGAGGAGGCGCTGGCCGCCTACGACGTGGTGCTGGCGCGCAGCGGCGACAGTGCCGCGACCTGGAACAACCGCGGCAACGCCTACGAGGCAATGCGCCGCTACGAGGAGGCACTGGCCTGCTTCGACAAGGCCATCGCCATCCTGCCGAACTACGCCCCGCCGCACTGGAACCGCGCCCTGCTCAACCTGCAATACGGTAATTTGCTGGAAGGCTGGCGCGGCTACGAATGGCGCTGGAATAACGAAGTGCTGAGTTGCTACGCCGAAAAGCGTACCTCTCCGGAACCGGTGTGGGACGGTAGCGCCCCGCTCGCCGGCAAGACCATCCTGCTGTACGCCGAGCAGGGGCTGGGCGACACGCTGCAGTTCTGCCGCTATGCGCCGCTGGTGAAAGCGCGCGGCGCGCACGTCGTGATGGAAGTACAGGCGCCGCTGCGCGGCCTGCTCGCCGGCCTGGAGGGCGTCGACCAGGTGGTGGCCAAGGGCGAGCCGCTGCCGCCGGTCGACTTCCAGTGTTCGCTGATGTCGCTGCCGCTCGCGTTCGGCACCGAACTCGATTCGATCCCGGCGGTCGCGCGCTACCTGCAAGCCGATGGCGAGCGCCGCGCGGCGTGGGAAGCGCGCCTCGGCCCCCGCCGGCGTCCGCGCGTCGGCCTGGTCTGGAGCGGCAACGCCCAGCATGCCAACGACCACAACCGCAGCCTGCCCTTCGCCCAGTTGGCGCACCTGTTCGACCTCGATTGCCAGTTCGTCTCGCTGCAGAAGGAATACCGCGACGCCGACCGCGCGGCGCTGGCTGCGTCTCCCGTGCTGCGCATGGATGCGCACCTGAACGATTTCGCCGACACCGCCGTCCTGGCCGACCTGATGGATGTTGTGATCGCGGTCGACACCAGCGTCGCCCACCTGGCCGGCGCGCTCGGCAAGCCGCTGTGGGTGCTGCTGCCGCAGGTGGCCGACTGGCGCTGGCTGACCGAGCGCACCGACTCGCCGTGGTACCCGGCTGCACGCCTGTTCCGCCAGGAGCGCAAGGGCGGCTGGGATGGCGTGATCGATGCCGTGCGCGGCGAACTGGCTGCCCTGCGCCTGGGGTAACGAACCGGCCTCGGCCGTAGCCGATTTCACAATTGTGCGGTAATTGCAAATTAGCGCCCGTTCTGGCGTAATGCAGGCTGGATCACGAACCCAACCGTATCGTCAAGATGCGGGTCGCCCAGTACATGATGACACCACCCATCCCGGTAGACGAGGCGCGGCGCCTGGCCGCGCTGCATGCGACAAACCTGTTCGGCACCGGTCCCGAAGAAGCCTTCGACCGCATCACGCGCATGGCGGCCAAGCTGCTCAAGGTGCCGACCGCGCTGATCTCGCTGGTCGGCAGCGACACCCAGTGGTTCAAATCGCGCTGCGGCTTCGCCGCGCAATACACCTCGCGCGACGTCTCCTTCTGCGGCCATGCGATCCTCACCGACCAGGCGATGGTGATCGAAGACGCCACGCGCGATCCGCGCTTTGCCGACAACCCGATCGTTACTGGCGAGCCGCATGTGCGCTTCTATGCCGGGGTGCAGCTGTATTCGGTCGAGCGGGCCAAGCTGGGCACCCTGTGCATCATCGACAGCGAGCCACGCACACTCGATGCGGCGGCGCTCGACGAACTGCACGACCTGGCGCGCATGGTCGAGGAACTGATCTACCACCGCCAGCTGGCGATCGCCTCGCAGCGCCTGCACGACGGGATCCAGCAGAACGTCTCGGGCGCCCAGCTGGCCGACGCCGCCGGCCAGGTCGAATTCCTGCTCACGCACGACACACTGACCGGCCTGGCCAACCGCCAGGCCCTGCTCGGCGCGATCCACGACAGCGTGGCCGGCTGGCGCCGCCGCGCCGCGCCGGCCGCGGTGGCCTGCCTGAACATCGACCGCTTCAAGCGCATCAACGATGCCTTTGGCCACGCCGCCGGCGACGAAGTGCTGGTGGCCGTCACCCGCTGCCTGCAGGCCGGACTCGACCCGCAAGACTTGCTGGCGCGCATTGGCAGCGACGAATTCGTGCTGCTCCTGAACCACCCCGGCGATGGGGGTGCGGTGCAGGCGCGCCTGCGCCGGCTGATGGACAGCGTCAACGGCAGCGTCTCGTGGGCGGGCAAGGACATTGCGATCACTTGCAGCCTCGGCTTCGCCTGCTTCCCCGCCGATGGCGAGGATGCCGATACCCTGCTCAGCAACGCCGCCACGGCCATGCGCCACGCCAAGGAAACCGGCGGCGCGCGCCTGCAGCACTTCGCGCCCGCGCAGCGCCGCGAGATGGGACGCCGCCTGGCGCTCGAACACCAGCTGCACCGCGCGCTCGAACGCGAAGAGCTGTTCCTGCAATACCAGCCGAAGATCGACCTGCACAAGGGCAGCCTGGTCGGCTTCGAGGCGCTGCTGCGCTGGCGCCATCCGCAGTACGGCGTCGTTTCGCCGGAAGAATTCGTGCCGATCGCCGAGGAGACTGGCCTGATCGTCCCGATCGGCGACTGGATCGTGCGCAGCGCCGTGCACCAGATGGCGGCCTGGCATGGCGCCGGCCTGCCCGCCATTCCCGTGGCGGTGAACCTGTCGGCGCGCCAGTTCCTGCAAGGCGACGTGGTGGCCCTGGTCGAGGAACTGCTGCACGAGGCCGGCATTGCGCCGCACCTGCTGGAACTGGAACTGACCGAAAGCCTGTCGATGGCCGACCCGGAGCGCAGCCTGGCGCTCATGCACCGCCTGCGCGCATTGGGCGTCACGCTCAGCATCGACGACTTCGGCACCGGCTACTCGAGCTTCAGCTACCTCAAGCGCCTGCCGATCGACAAACTGAAAATCGACAAGTCGTTCGTCCACGACATGGTGCACAGCGCCGATGCGCGTGCCATCGTGCAGGCGATTGTCGCCATGGCGCACCGCATGGGGCTGCGGGTGGTGGCCGAAGGGGTCGAATCGGCCGAGCAGGCGATGGCGCTGCGCGACACCGGCTGCGATCAGGGACAGGGGTACTTTTATGCACGCCCGCTCGATGCCCATGAAGCGGGCGCCTTCCCGGCGTCCGGCGCTGGATCAAGCTGATGCCTGGTCACAACAGAAACAATTTCTCACAAATGTATGTCGCACGCGGCCCCAACATGGATATCATTGTGCTAACGCGACACGGAAGACGTATATGACGTTTGGCCGGCTGTCGACAGAGTCCCTTGGCTGAGCTTTATGATGCAACGAAGAACCGACGAGCAAACGGCGCTGACTGCCGAATACGCTCTTTACCTGGTGGACATCCGCGGGGTCGAGTTCGCCCTCAACTATCTCGACACCTGTAACGTGTCGCGCTCGATCCTGACGCGCGCGCTCGAATCGCCCGACTCGCGGCGCCATCACGAGCGCCGCAAGCAACCGCGCAACGACTGATTTTCTTCAAGCTGCGCGCCGGTCTTTGCCGGCGCCGCGCAAAACGCCTCTTCCTTCTCCGTGAATCGCCCGCCGGCTTTATCCCGATCCGTTATCGGCTTGATAAAGCCTGAAAAAGCCGGGTAATCATGCCTCTCAAGTCCGGTTAGAACCTGCCGTTAAGCAAGTAAACTACCCTCGCTGAAGAATGGCAGGCCGGCAGACAAACCGCCCCGACCAGTTGCAGCACGAACTTGGAGGAACGCCCAGCGGAGCGTTCCTCGCACAATGATGTATTGGAGAGCACGATGTTTGGATCGATGCAGCGCGGCGTGAATGCTTACGCCAAAGTAGGAATGGAAACCTCGGTGATTTCGGCTTCGCCCCATAAACTGATCGTTTTGCTGTATGACGGCGCCCTGACCGCCATCAAGAATGCGGCAAACCACATGGCGGCCGGCCACATCGCCGAGAAAGGCGCCGCGATTGCCAAGGCGCTCGATATCATCAACAACGGCCTGCGTGCCAGCCTCGACAAGAAGGCCGGCGGCGAAATTGCCAGCAACCTGGATTCTCTGTACGTGTACATGACCGAACGCCTGCTCACCGCCAGCCTGCAGAACAAGACCGCCCTGCTCGACGAAGTGCAAACCCTGCTGGTCGACCTGCGCGACGCCTGGAACCAGATCGGCGAAAAGCCGCTGCAGGCGCCTTCGCCAGCAACGATGCAGAATTATCCTGTCATGGCGAGCGCCTGATGATGACCGGCCAGGAAGTCGTGCTGGAATACACCGCGGTTGCCGACCTGACCGGCCAGATGCTGGCCGCCGCCGAAGCCGGCGACTGGGACCACCTGACGGTCCTCGAGCAAGCCTGCACGGCGCACGTGAACACCTTGAAATGCCAGGAAGCCGCGATCGAACTGACCGCCTCGCACCGCCAGACCAAGATCGACTGCATCCGCCGCATCCTGGCCGACGACCGCAAGATCCGCGACCTGACCATGCCGTGGATGGCGCAGCTGTCCGCCCTGATCAGCAATTCCGGCACCCAGCGCCGCCTTGCCACCGCCTACGGCAGCGTGTAATTAGTTAGTTTCGTATGGTCGAGCGCATTCCCGGTCCCGGCCTCAAGGGCCCGCTGCCGGTCCAGCCAGCTGCGCCGCTCGAACGCGCCGGCGACGCCCGCCTCGACGCCTTCCAGCGCACGCTTGCCACCATGCTCGGCAGCCAGGTACCGGTCTCGGTGCTGGCGCGCATGCAGGACGGCAGTTTCATGGTGCGCGTCGCCGATACCGCCGTGCGCATGGCGCTGCCGCCCGGTACCCAGCCCGGCGCGCAACTGAGCATGACCGTCCTCGCCGCCACGCCGCAGCCGACCTTCGGCCTCGGCGACGCCGCCCTGCAAGGCAAGCTGATGCCGCTGTCGGCGAACGCCGCCGCGCTGGCCGCCGGCGTCGCCGCTGCCACGACTCCCCTGTTCTCCTCCGACGCCCATGCCAACGCCGCCGACCTGAGTTCGGCCGCGCGCCTGCTGGGCCAGATCCTGAAAAGCGCCGCCGGCGCACCGCTGGCTTCCCTGCACGGGACGGCGCCGCTGGCGCCGGGAGGGGCGCCCGACCCGGCGCAGCTGGCCGGCCAGTTGCAGCAAGCCGTCGCCAAAAGCGGCCTGTTCTACGAGTCGCACCTGGCCCAGTGGGCCGACGGGCAGCGTCCGCTGACCGAACTGATGGCCGAGCCGCAGGCGCAGAAAGCGCCGGGCACGCCACCGACCGATCCGGCCACCGCCCAGCTGATCAACCAGCAGCTGGCGACCCAGGAATCCGGCCAGCTGGTGTGGCAGGGCCGGCTCGGGCCGGACCAGCCGCTGCGCTGGGAAGTGCGGCGCGAGGAAGACGGCGCATCCGGCCACCGCGATGCCGACGCTCCCGGCTGGCAGAGCAGCCTGCGCCTGCGCTTCCCCCTGCTGGGCGAGGTGGAAGCGAGCGTCAGCTTGCGCGGCACACAGCTGCACATCGAACTGCTGGCGGCGCCGGATGCCGCCGGACAGCTGCGCGCCGGCGCGCCGGGCCTGCAGGACGCGCTAGCCGCTAGCGGCAACGAACTGGCGGCCTTGCGCATCAACGAGCGCGAGCGTTCATGACCGAGTCTGCGCCCGGACGCCAGCAGCGCGCAGTCGCGCTGGCCTATGCGGCCGGCTCCGCCGCACCGACGGTCGTCGCCAAGGGCCGCGGCCTGGTGGCCGAGCAGATCATCGCGCGCGCGCAGGAGGCTGGCGTATTCGTCCACGAATCGAAGGAACTGGTGGCGCTGCTGATGGAAATCGACCTCGACGGCCAGATTCCGCCCGCCCTCTACCGCGCAATTGCGGAACTGTTAGCATGGCTATATCATATTGAGTCAGCGCAACAACTCGGCCGTCCGCTTTCTGGGTCGACTCCGCCTGACAGCGCTCTCCTGATTGATTTACCAGCAGGCTCACCTGCACACTCGGCGGAACAAGATGCAAGCAATGCATGATGCGGAACCGGAAAACTGGCACGACTACGAAGTGCAGTCGCGCCGCGAGATCGTGGCGCTGCTGCGCCAGATCGGCGAAAAGAAACAGCTGATCCGCATGAAGATCAAGGGCGAGGCCGACGTCTGCGTCACCTCGATCCTGGACGTCGATGCCGACGAAGGCATGTTCGTGCTCGACCGCTCGATCAACCGCGAACAGAACGAGCGCATCGTGCAGGCCAAAAGCGTGCTGTGCGAAACCTACCTCGACAAGATCCGCATCCTGTTCAGCGTCGGCGGCGTGCAGGACACCGAGCACCGCGGTTCTGGCGCCCTGGCCGCGGCGATTCCCGACTCGCTCATCCGCCTGCAGCGGCGCGAGTTCTACCGCATGCCGACGCCGCTGACCAATCCGGTGCCGGCCCTGATCCCGCTGCCGCCGGCCCTGGGCGGCGGCAACGCCAGCTTCCCGCTGGCCGACATCAGCTGCGGCGGCATTTCGCTGCTCGACAACAAACTGCAATTGAACTCGACGGTCGGCCAGACCTTCACCAATTGCCGCCTCGACCTGCCGGACATCGGCCAGGTCACGACCTCGCTGCAGGTACGCAACGCCCTCGACCTCACCATGCTCAACAACAAGCCGACGCGCCGCATCGGCTGCATGTTCGTCGACATCTCGCGCGCCAACATGGCGGCGGTGCAGCGCTACATTACCAGGCTCGAACGTGAACGCAATGCCAGGCTTGCCGGGCTTTCGTAGGGTGGGCACTCGTGCCCACGCGGTCACACACTCTACAAACCGGCCGCTCCTGCATTCTCGCCGCCGTCCGCGTCACGATTGATCCAACACATCCATAACCGCCTGGTGCCGCACTACGATGCCGCACCATGTCACGCTACCGCCGCCTTCTCACTGGCTCTACCTACTTCTTCACGGTCGTCGCGCACCGCCGGCGTCCGATCTTCTGCAATCCGTTAATCCGATCGAACCTCGCGCAAGCAATCCGCTTTGTCCGCGGCATCCGGCCTTTCGTGATCGATGCGTGGATCCTGCTACCGGATCACATGCATTGCATCTGGACTCTTCCGGAGGACGATGTCGATTATTCGACGCGCTGGGCGACCATCAAACGCTACGTGTCGAGCTACTCCGGGCAAGTACTGCACGATGATGCGATTTCTACACCATCACGTCGGAATCGACGCGAGTCGACCATCTGGCAGCGGCGCTTCTGGGAGCATCAGATTCGCGACGACGAGGATTTTGGACGGCACATGGATTACATCCATTTCAACCCGGTGAAACATGGATATGTCGAACAGGTCGTGGATTGGCCACATTCGACGTTTCATCGGTATGTGCTCGATGGGACGTATGCGCGGGATTGGGGTGGATCGGTTGAGATTGCGGGGATGTTGATCGAATAGGCGATTGTGGTGTGCATACGTAGGACCGCGTGGGCACAAGTGCCCACCCTACAAAAGCAAGCAACCGTTTCGGATGCGTTGACTACCCGGATCACACCTGCATATTCATGATTTCGTGATACGCCGACACCAGCTTGTTGCGTACCTGCACCGTCGCCTGGAAGGAGATGCTCGATTTTTGCATGGCGATCATGGTGTCGGACAGGCTGACGCTGTCGTCGCCCATGGCGAATTTCTGGCCGAGTTCTTCGGCGTGCTTCTGCGAGTTGCTGACCTGTTCGAGCGAATTCTTCAACGCGTCGGAGAAGCTGACCTTCGACGGGCCTTCGTTGACGGCGCCGCCGCCGATGCCGCCCAGGGCGCCGGGGCCGCCGGGGGCCAGCGAAGGCGCGGCCGGCTTGGTGGCGGCAGCCTTGAGCTGGGCCATCATCGCCTCGATGCGGCTGCTGTCGATACCGCCGATTCCGCCTATGCTCATGGGTTCTCCTGTTATGTTCGTGCGTGCCCCGGCAAGGTGTACCGGAGCGATGTCAGGCTTACAGGTTACCAGCGTGCGCGCAAGCTACTGGGTCGAGCAGGAGGGGAAAGCGGCCCCTATTCCCGCGTTTGAATGTTGCCGTATGGCTTCATAATTCGGCCCTGACCTCTTCTCTCTCCTGGACAAACATGGCCGCGACCGCCGACGACCTGCTCGACAATCCTGCTGCTCCACAACCGTTCCTGAAAACCCCGATGGGCCGCAACGTGCTCATCGGCGGTGGCGTGGCGGCCGTGCTGGCCGTTGTCGTGGCGATCTGGATGTGGAGCAGTACGCCGGATTACCGTGTGCTGTACGCCAACTACAGCGACAAGGATGGCGGCGCCCTCACCGCCGCGCTCGACCAGATGGGCGTGAAGTACAAATTTTCCGAAGGCGGCACCGCGATCCTGGTGCCGGCCGAGCAAGTGCCCGACCTGCGCCTGAAACTCGCGTCGCAGGGTCTGCCGAAAGGCGGCAACGTCGGCTTCGAGCTGATGGAAAACCAGAAGCTGGGCGTCTCCCAGTTCCTCGAGCAAGTCAATTACCAGCGTTCGCTCGAGGGCGAGCTGGCCCGTTCGATCCAGTCGCTCGGCTCGGTGGCCGGCGCGCGCGTGCACCTGGCGCTCCCGAAACCGTCGGTGTTCGTGCGCGACCAGCAAAAGCCGACCGCCTCGGTGCTGCTCAACCTGCAATCGGGCCGCGCGCTCGATCCGGGCCAGGTCAGCGCCATCGTGCACCTGGTGGCGTCGAGCATTCCAGAGCTCACCATCGGCAACGTCACCGTGGTCGACCAGAACGGCAACCTGCTGTCGGAACAGCCGAAGCAGAACGGGCTGAACAAGCAGCTCGACGCGACCCAGCTGAAGTATGTCGAGCAGGTGCAGCAGAACATCATCAAGCAGGTCGAGTCGCTGATCACCCCGATCGTCGGCAAGGGCAATGTGCGCGCCGAAGCGACCGCCGAAGTCGATTTCGCCCAGGTCGATACCGCCGCCGAGATGTACAAGCCGAATTCGCCGCCGGAACCGCAGGCGATCCGCAGCCAGCAGACCTCGGAGCAGCTAGGGGCCACGACCGGCCCGGCCAACGGCATCCCGGGCGCGCTGTCGAACCAGCCGCCGGGCGTGGCCACCGCCCCGCTCGATGGCGGCGCACCAGCCGCCGCGCCGCAAACGACCACCGGCCCGGCCAGCAAGAACGCGACGACCAACTATGAACTCGACAAGACGATCCGCTACGAGCAGCGTCCGATGGGCGGCATCAAGCGCCTGACGGTGGGCGTGGTCGTGAATTACCGCCGTTCGGTCGACCCGAACACCGGCAAGATCACGGTAAAACCGCTGGCCGCGGCCGAAGTCGCCCAGATCAACGAACTGGTCAAACAGGCGATGGGCTATTCGCAGGCGCGTGGCGACACCATGAACGTGGCGAATGCCCCGTTCGACGGCGTCGACCGCCCGGACGAGAACGGCCCCGACTGGTACAAGGACCCGGCAAACCTGCCGCTGGCCATGGAAGTCGGCAAGTACCTGTTGATCGCCGCCGTGATCGCTTTCCTCTACTTCCGCATCCTGCGCCCGCTGCTGCGCCCCGTGGTGCGCAAGTTCGACGAAGCGACCGCCGAGCCGGAAGAGGAAAAGAAGGACGAGGACGAAGAAGACGAAGATGCGATCGTCGCCCTCGACGGCAAGCCGGCACTGGGACCGGACGGCATGCCGCTCGAAGAGGAAGAAGCACCGCGGGAGCGCAGTTACCGCGCCAACCTGGCGATGGCAAAAGAGATGGCGAAGAATGATCCGCGCATCGTGGCAAACGTAATCAAGGCATGGGTGGGACAGGAATAATGAGCGACAAGGACAAGGACGGCATCACCAAAGCGGCAATCCTGATGCTCGCCATGGGCGAGGAAGAAGCGGCCGAAGTCATGAAATTCCTGGGCCCGCGCGAAGTGCTGAAGCTCGGCGCGGCGATGGCGGCAATGAAATCGGTGCAGCACGAGCAGGTGGTCAGCGTGCTCGAATCCTTCCGCGACGAAGCCGACGCCCACTCGACGGTCGGCCTCGATTCGGACGAATACATCCGCGAAGTGCTGACCAAGGCACTGGGCGACGACAAGGCCGCCGTGCTCTTGAACCGCATCCTGGGCGGCAAGGACGCCTCGGGCATCGAAAGCCTGAAGTGGATGGATGCGCAATCGGTGTCGGAACTGATCCGCAACGAGCACCCGCAGATCATCGCCACCATCCTGGTGCACCTCGAGCGCGACCAGGCCTGCGAGATCCTCAGCCATTTCTCGGACCGCCTGCGCAACGACGTCGTGCTGCGCATCGCCACGCTCGACGGCGTGCAGCCGGCCGCACTGCGCGAACTGAACGACGTGTTGACCAAGCTGCTGTCGGGTAACGAGCACATCAAGAAATCGTCGCTCGGCGGCGTGCGCACCGCGGCCGAGATCCTGAACTTCATGGCCGGCGAGCAGGAAAGCGCCGTCATGGAAAACATCAAGAACTACGACAACGACATGGCGCAGAAGATCATGGACGAGATGTTCGTGTTCGACAACATCATCGACATCGACGACCGCGGCATCCAGTTGCTGCTGCGCGAAGTGCAGTCGGACATGCTGATCATCGCGCTGAAAGGCGCTTCGCAGGACTTGCGTGAGAAAATCTTCCGCAACATGAGCCAGCGCGCCAGCGAAATGATGCGGGAAGACCTGGAATCGAAAGGTCCGGTACGCTTGTCGGAAGTGGAAGCGCAGCAGAAGCAGATTCTGCAAATCGTGCGCCGCCTCTCGGACGAAGGGCAGATCGTGTTGGGTGGCAAGGGCGACGATTCCTTCGTCTAACAGGTAGATTCACGGGCAAATTCGGCTACAGATGAGCAAAGACACGCAGGGCGCCTTCAAGCGCTGGGAAATGACCTCCTTCGGCGACGAACGGCCTAGTTCGCTGGCGGCGCGCATCCAGGCCGAAGAGCGGGCGGCCGCGATCAGTGCCGCCGCCGCGGCGGCGGCCACCGTGCCGGCAGCCCCGGCGGCGCCGGCGATGCAGTTCCCCACTGCGGCCGAACTCGAAGCGCTGCGCGAAGGCGCGCGCGCCGAGGGCTATGCCGAGGGCCTGGAAGAAGGCCGCGCCGCCGGCCGCGCTGAAGCCTACGAGGCCGGCCGCGCGGACGTGGCGGCCGAGATGGACACCTTGCGCGCCATGGCCGCCAGCTTCAGCGGCGCCGTCACCGCCGCCGACGAAACCATCGCCGCCGACGTGCTCGACCTCGCCCTGCACCTGGCGCGCTCGATGGTGCGCACCGCGTTCACGGTCCGTCCTGAACTGATCATCCCGATCGTGCGCGAAGCGATCGACTACCTGCCGGTGCTGCAGCAGCCGGCGATCCTGGCGCTGAACCCGGACGACGTCGAGATCGTGCGCGCCGCCCTCTCCGACGAACTCGACAAGGGCGGCTGGCGCGTGGTGGCCGATCCGCAAATCGGCCGTGGCGGCTGCAAGGTCGATACCGCCAGCAACCAGATCGATGCCCAGGCTGCCGCGCGCTGGGAACGCCTGACGCATGCGCTGGGCAAGAACGTCGAATGGCTCGGCTGATGAGCGCCAACCTCGACCGCTCATTGGATCGCCACACGGCGCGCTGGAAGTCATATCTTTCCGACTGCGACTCGCTGCTGAATTTCGTCGAGCCGATGCAGGTCTCGGGCCGCGTCACGCGCGTGGCCGGCCTGGTGATGGAATGCGTCGGCTTGCGCCTGGCGGTCGGCAGCGCTTGCACCATCCCGCTGCCCAACGGCGCCCGCATCGAGGCCGAAGTCGTCGGCTTCGAGGGCGAGCGCCTGTTCCTGATGCCGCAATCCGACGTCGAGGGCGTGGTGCCCGGTTCGCGCGTGTTCCCGGTCGAAACCCCGGTGCCGCGCCCCGGCACCGTCAACCACCCACGGCGCCGTCCGAGCGACCGCGCACGCCACCTGCCGGTCGGCTGGAGCCTGCTCGGGCGCGTGGTCGACGGCGCCGGCCGTCCGCTCGACGGCAAGGGTCCGCTCGGCACCGACGAGGTCGCGCCGATCAATGCCCGTCCCGTCAATCCGCTGGATCGCGCGCCGATCAAGGACACGCTCGACGTCGGCGTACGCGCAATCAATTCGATGCTGACCGTCGGCCGCGGCCAGCGCCTGGGCCTGTTCGCCGGCACCGGCGTCGGCAAGTCGGTCTTGCTCGGCATGATCGCGCGCTACACGACCGCGGACGTGATCGTCGTCGGCCTGATCGGCGAACGCGGCCGCGAAGTGAAAGAATTCATCGAACAGATCCTGGGGCCGGAAGGCATGGCGCGCTCGGCCGTGGTGGCCGCACCCGCCGACAGCCCGCCGCTGATGCGCCTGCAGGGTGCGGCCTACGCCACCGCGATTGCCGAGCACTTCCGCGACCAGGGCAAGAGCGTGCTGCTGATCATGGATTCGCTGACGCGTTATGCGATGGCGCAGCGCGAAATCGCGCTGGCGATCGGCGAGCCGCCGGCAACCAAGGGCTATCCGCCTTCGGTGTTCGCCAAGCTGCCGGTGCTGGTCGAGCGTGCCGGCAACGGGCTCGAAGGCGGCGGTTCGATCACGGCGTTCTATACGGTGCTGTCGGAGGGCGACGATCAACAAGACCCGATCGCGGATGCCGCGCGCGGTATCCTGGATGGCCACATCGTCCTGAACCGCCACCTGGCCGAAGCCGGCCATTATCCGGCGATCGACATCGAACAATCGATCAGCCGCGCCATGCATGGCATCACCACGCACGAGCACCAGTTGGCCGCGCGCAAGCTGAAACAGTTGTATTCGCGCTACCAGCGTTCGCGCGACCTGATCAGCGTCGGCGCGTATGCCCCGGGCAGCGACCCGGTACTGGACCAGGCGATCGCCCTGAACACGCAGATCGAGGAATTCCTGTGCCAGGAAATTTTCGAAAACACGAATATGGGCCAGAGCTTGGGGCAATTGACCTCTCTGTTCAGCTGATCGGTTTGAGTTTGCCCTGGCTATACTTTCACCATGGCAAAGACTTCCGCTCTTGAAACACTGATCGAACTGGCGCAGCGCGATTCCGACGACGCCGCCAAGCGCCTCGGCGCGGCATTGAAAGATGTCGAGAATGCGCAACAGAAGCTGAACATGCTGCTCGGTTACCGCGACGATTACGCGAACCGCCTCGACCAGGCGCAGATGAACGGTATCACGCCCTTTGCCTACGCCAATTTCGTCGCCTTTGTCGGCAAGCTCGACAATGCGATCAATGGCCAGCAGGAAGTCGTCAAACACGCGAAATACAAGAGCGACCTTGAAAAAGCTACCTGGCAGGAAAGCGAACGCAAGCGGTTGTCCTACCGCACCCTGAACGACCGCGCCGCCGCCGAAGCCTTGAAAATCGAAAACAAGCGCGACCAGAAAATGATGGACGACCACGCGGCACGCACCGTCCGCACCAACCGCTAAAGCTACCATGCACACCAACTCCCTCCCGATCCAGTTCAACGCCCCCGCTGCCCCGGCGCCGAACCTGCGCACGACCACGCCGGGCAACAGCGAAGCAGTGAATTTCGGCGCGGCGCTGACCCGGCAAATCGAGCAGCGCCAGATGGAACAGCGCCAGGCGCAGGTGCGCCCGCAGGTGCAGGCCCAGCCAGCCATGCCGCAGCCCGCCATGCCGCAGCAGGCCGCCGCGCCCAAGCCGCAAGCCGCCGCCAAACCGGCGCCGAACGAAGCGAAGCCGGCCTCGCGCGAGATGGTCAAGCAGAGCGCGAAGGAAACCGAACACCCCCCTTCCACGTCCAAGGCCGACGCCGCGGGCGGCGCCGACAAGACGGCTGCAACAGGCAAAGGGGAAGGCGAAGACACCGAAACGTCGCCGGACGCCAGGGCCGCCGACGCCGTCGTCGACATGCTGGCGCTGGTGGCCAGTTTTAATCAGGTGCAGCAGGCCGCCGCGCCGGTGACGCCGGTTGCGACACAGGTTGCGGCGGCGCAGCCTGACGACCTGCTGGCGCAGGGCGGCGGCAAGGACACCGGGGTGTTGACGGGCGACGCCCTGGCCGCAGCGACCGATGGGCAGCAGGACAAGGCCACGCCGGGCATCGACCTGCGCGCACTCGACATGGGCAAGGCCGGCGAGAACGGCAAGCTGCCGACGGAACACGCCGATTTCGCCTCCGCCTTGCGCGACAGTGCAGCGCACGCCGCCAGCACGAAGGAACCCGCACCGGCCGAGGCCTTGACCAGCCTGACGGCCCAGGCCACCGCCCTGCAGACCGCGCAGGCGGCCGGCAGCGCACCGACCGACCGCCTGAGCGCGCGCGTCGGCACCCCGGCCTGGGACAACCAGGTCGGCCAGAAAGTGATCTGGATGGTCGGCGGCGAAGACCAGAGCGCCACGCTCGAGCTGAACCCGCCCGACCTCGGTCCGGTGCAGGTGGTGCTGAACGTGTCGAACGACCTCGCCAGCGTGACCTTCTCGTCGCAGCAGCTGGAAGTGCGCCAGGCACTGGAAAACGCCCTGCCGCGCCTGCGCGAGATGATGAACGAGAGCGGCATCGCGCTTGGTAACGCGACCGTGAACGCCGGCGCCGAGGGACGCCAGGGCCAGGATGGGCAGGGTTCGGGCCGTCCGGGTGGTCGTGGCGGCGACGGGAATGGCGGCGATGGCAGCGTGGCGGAAGTGGCGCCGCGTCAGGGGTCGCGCATTATCGGCGGGGCCGGGGCAGTGGATACCTTCGCCTAACATTAAGGATTTCCGTCTACGGCCGCCATTGTGCGGCCGTTTTTATTGGCGTTGTAGGGTGGGCGGCTCGTAAGTCAGGCCACTGGCCTGACTTACCCCACGCGGTGATAGTTAGCAGAAAGATCATCCGGAACGATATCGGAGCCATCAGCGATCACCGCGTGGACGGGAAACCCGTCCACGCTACGACGTTGTATTGAGGGCGGCCATATACGCGAACTCAGCACCCTGGGCTCGAGAGCCCAGGCGACGAGATGGAGGAAACCTCAATGTGAAGCCCCTTCTCCTCTCTGTTCGAAGCTTGCCGCTGCGCACTTTTTCTCGATAATGACATAATCACGCAACCCCATCAGGCACCCGAGGTAAATGAAAGCGAATCCGAAAATGAAGGCTGACCCGAAGGCGGACGCAGCACCGGCATCAGGCTCCAAGAAAAAGCTCATGATCATGGCGATCGCGGGCGTGCTCGTGCTCGGCGGTGGGGGCGGCGCCGGCTGGTACTTCCTGCACGGCAGCGGCGACGCCGAATCGGCGCATGCCGAAGATGCGCCCAAGAAGAAGAAAAAGAAGGACAAGGCCGTCAAGGCCGAGTACGTGCCGATCGAAGCGTTTACGGTGAACCTGCAGCCCGAGACGGGCGACCAATACCTGCAAGTGCAGTTTACACTGCAGGTCGAAGGGCCGGAACAGGTCGCGCTCATCAAGGACAACATGGCCAAGGTGCGCAGCCGCGTGCTGCTCCTGCTGTCGGGCAAAAAGGCGTCGGAAATCAATACGGTCGAAGGCAAGCAGCAGCTGGCGGCCGAGATCAAGGCCGTGGTGCAAGTGCCGTTCGACGAAGGCGGCGACGAACAGGACGTGGCCGACGTATTGTTTACCTCATTCATCATCCAGTAAGCATCAAAGCAAGCACATACCATGGCCGATAATTTCCTCTCACAGGAAGAAGTCGATGCCCTCCTCAAAGGGGTCAACGGCGATCAGGACGACATTTCCGCGCCTGAAGACACCTCGGGAGTCCGCACCTACAACCTGGCGACCCAGGAGCGGATCGTGCGCGGCCGGATGCCGACGCTCGAGATCATCAATGAGCGTTTCGCGCGTTTGTTGCGCATCGGCCTGTTCAACTTCGTGCGCCGCAGCGCCGAGGTGTCGGTCGGGTCGGTGCGCGTTTCCAAGTACAGCGAATTCATCCGCAACCTGGTGGTGCCGACCAACCTGAACCTGATCCACATGAAACCGCTGCGCGGCACCGCGCTGATGGTGTTCGATCCGGGCCTGGTGTTCCTGCTGGTCGACAACCTGTTCGGCGGCGACGGGCGTTTCCATACCCGCGTCGAGGGTCGCGACTTCACCCAGACCGAGCAGCGCATCATCCTTCGCATCCTCGACATCGTGTTCGAGGCCTATACCAAGTCGTGGGAGCCGGTGTATCCGATCGAATTCGAGTACATCCGCTCCGAGATGAACACGCAATTTGCGAACATCGCGACGCCCAACGAAGTCGTGGTATCGTCCACCTTCACGATCGAGCTGGGTCCGGTATCGGGCCAGATCCACTTCTGCATGCCGTATTCGATGATCGAGCCGATCCGCGATGCGCTTACCTCCAGCCTGCAGGGCGAGGCGCTCGAAGTGGATAAACGCTGGATCCGCCTGATGACGCAGCAGATCCAGGTGGCCGAAGTCGAACTCGTGGCCGAACTCGGCCACGGCAAGGCGAACTTCGACGAGATCCTCAACATGAAAATCGGCGACGTGATCCCGATCACGGTGCCGGAATCGGTGCAGGCGACGGTGGACGGCGTGCCGGTGATGGAATGCTCATATGGCGTCTTCAACGGCCAGTACGCGCTGAAGGTCGAAAAACTGCTGGCCAACAGCGACAGCTTCAAGTAATTCAGGAGAAACACCATGTCTGACAACCAGGACGATCAATTCCTCGACGACGATTGGGGCGCCGCCATCGCCGAGCAGGCCGCCGCCGAGGCCGCTGCGCTGCAGAAGCAGCAGACCGCCAGCGCCGCCGTGTTCCAGGACTTCGGCACCAAGAACCCGCGTCCGGACACCCCGAACGACATCGACTTCATCCTCGACATCCCGGTGCAGCTGACCGTGGAACTGGGCCGCACGAAAATCGCCATCAAGAACCTGCTGCAACTGGCGCAGGGTTCGGTGGTCGAACTCGACGGCCTGGCCGGCGAGCCGATGGACGTGCTGGTAAACGGCTGCCTGATCGCCCAGGGCGAGGTGGTGGTCGTGAACGACAAGTTCGGTATCCGCCTGACTGATATCATCACGCCTTCGGAACGGATCAGAAAATTGAATAAATGATGTCCACGCGCGCCCCCGCCTGCCCTCCTGCCACCTCCTCCGCGGCCAGCACCCGGGTTGTACGCCCCGACAGCTGGCCAGTACGCATGGCGCGGGGCGGCGCGGGCGCGCTGCTGGCGTCGAGCTTCCTGCTGCCGCTGGCGGCGTGCGCGATGCAGCCGGCCAGCACCGGCAGCGGCGCTACGGCTGCGCCGGCCGCGGTCCAGCCGGTGACGCCAGACCCGGCGGCGCGCCAACAGGATGGCGGCACGGCAGCGCCAACCCAGGCGCCGGTGGCATCGACACCTGCGGCACCCCGCACTACCGCTCCCGCCTCATCCCCGACTACCCCGGTCTCCGAACGCGCCACCACGGTCGGTGAAGTCCCGACCACCGCCGGCGTCAGCGACGCGCCCGCCCCCGCCGTGGCCAGCATGCCCGCCGCGCCGGCCGCGATTCCCGGCACGCCGGCCAATCCCACGAGCACCGCCACGCCTGCGCCGATGGTACAAGCGGCGCCCGGCCCCTCCACCGGCAGCCTGCTGCAAACCATCTTCGCCCTTGTGCTGGTGCTGGCCCTGCTGGCCGCGCTGGCCTGGGCCGCGAAACGCTACGGCCCGCGCGTGACCGGCAGCACCGCCAACCTGCGCATGGTCGGCGCCCTGAATATCGGCGGACGCGAACGCATCATGGTGGTCGAAGTGGGCGATCAATGGATCGTGGTCGGCGCTTCCCCTGGCCGCGTGAACGCGCTGGCGACGATGCCCAAGGGCGACTCAAGTGCCAACACTGCGGCCAGCGCCACCCTCGCCGGCCACACGCCGTCAGCCTCGAATTTTTCCGACTGGCTCAAGCAGACGATCGACAAGCGCAACGCGAAATAAGGTAACACCGTAATGCGACACAAGAAAAAACTCCTGCTGGCAGCCGGGCTGGTGCTGCTGCCGCTGGCGGTACTGGCGGCGCCCGGCGTGCCCGCCTTTACCACCGCACCGAGCCCCGGCGGCGGCACCACCTATACCCTGCCGGTGCAGACGCTGCTGTTAATGACGGCGTTCACCTTCCTGCCGGCGGCGCTGCTGATGATGACCAGTTTTACCCGCATCATCATCGTACTGTCCCTGCTGCGCCAGGCGATCGGCACCCAGACCGCACCGCCGAACCAGGTGATGGTCGGCCTGGCCCTGTTCCTGACCCTGTTCGTGATGGGCCCGACCTTCGACAAGATCTATACCGACGCCTACCTGCCGCTGCAGGAAGACCGCATCCAGATGACCGAAGCGATGAGCCGCGGCGCCCAGCCGCTGAAGGACTTCATGGTTAAGCAGACGCGCCAGTCGGACCTTGCCATGTTCGTCAAGATTTCGAGGACGCCCGCCCTGCAGGGTCCGGAAGACATTCCGCTGCGCGTCCTGATCCCGGCCTTTGTCACCAGCGAACTCAAGACGGCTTTCCAGATCGGCTTCGCGATCTTCATCCCGTTCCTGATCATCGACATGGTGGTGGCCTCGGTGCTGATGGCGATGGGCATGATGATGATGTCGCCGGCCGTGATTTCGCTGCCGTTCAAGATGATGCTGTTCGTGCTGGTCGACGGCTGGCAGCTGCTGCTGGGCTCCCTGTCCCAGAGTTTTAACTAGGAACGCACGATGACCCCGGAATCCGTCATGACGATGGGCCGCCAGGCCATGGAAATCACGCTGCTGGTGTCGGCGCCGCTGCTGTTCGTGGCGCTCGTCATCGGCCTGGTGGTCAGCATCTTCCAGGCCGCCACCCAGATCAACGAAGCGACCCTCTCCTTCATCCCGAAACTGGTCGGCGTGTTCGTCGCCCTGGTCATTGCCGGGCCCTGGATGCTGTCCGTGATGCTCGACTACATGCGCCAGGTGTTCACCGGCATCCCGGGCATGGTCGGCTAAGCTGGTCCTGTGCTGACCCTCACTTCGCTGGAGATCAATGCCTGGCTCGCGGGCCTCTTGTGGCCGCTCACGCGTATCCTCGGCATGCTGGCCTCCGCCCCGCTGTTCGGCCATGCCAGCGTGCCGAACCAGGTGAAAATCATCCTCGGCGTACTGCTGGCGCTGATCATCGCGCCCACCGTGCCGAACATTCCCGCGGTCGACCCGATGTCCTATGCGGGCCTCCTGATCCTGCTGCAGGAATTGCTGGTCGGGCTGGGGATGGGCTTTGCCATGCGCCTGGTGTTTGCCGCCATCGAATACGCCGGCGAGCTGGCCAGCTCGACGATGGGATTTTCCTTCGCCTCGTTTTTCGACCCCACCACCCAGGGCCGCTCGGCCGCGATCAGCCAGTTCCTGTCGATGGTGGCGACCATGGCCTTCCTGGCCGTGAACGCACACCTGGTGCTGCTGGCAGCGCTGTCGGAAAGTTTTATCAGCCTGCCGATTTCGAGCACGCCGCTGTCGTCCGCCGCGCCACTGGAACTGGCGCGACTGGGCAGCCGCATCTTCTCGGCCGGCCTGCAGATCGCGCTGCCGATCATCGCCGCCCTGCTCATCACCAACGTCGCCCTCGGCATCCTGACCCGCGCCGCGCCGCAACTGAACATCTTCGGCATCGGCTTTCCGATCACCCTCGGCATCGGCATGCTGACCCTCTCGGTGGCGCTGCCCTACCTGAACACGCCGGTCCAGAACCTGTTCAACGAGGGCATCGAAGCCGGCCGCCGGATCCCCAGGGCGGCTGCGGAACGCGTGCCCCCTACGCTCCCTGCGCAAAGCCCGGCGCCTGCCACCCCCTCGCGTCCGTAGGCCCATGCGCCCATGCCTGGCGAGGCTTCCTTTGCGGCACGCTCCAACATGGGGCACAGGCGCAGAAATGCGACAATTTCGTCAAATATTTATCGAACTATCAAATTCAAGTTAATTATTTGCTGAAATTGGTTGTTTTAAGTGTAGAATTTGTTTCCTTATAGAAACACTCTCGCACATCATGAAAAACCTACGTATCAAGAACCTCATTGCCCTCATCGTGGGCGTGCTTGTCCTCATGATGATTGCCGTTGGCGCGCTCGGTTATCACGGCACGCAGCGCGCGGTCGTCTTGCTTGAAGATCATGCGCTTTACTCGAGCCGGCAGCAATTGATCCTTGCCAGCCTGGTTTACCGGATGGAATCGAACCGCAGCCAGGTATTGCAGGCGCTGCAGCACAACCCCTCGAGCGAGTATGCGGTCATGCACGACCATCCGCTTGCCAACCATTTCAAGAATATCGCCGACAACAGCGCCGAACTGCGCAAGGAACGCGCCGCGCTGCTGGCCTCGCTGCGCCGCCAGAGTATCAAGGATGCAGTCCAGAACTGGCTCGACGAAAGCCAGGACCTGGGCCAGGACATGACCGCCGACGCCGCCCGGGCAATGGAGGCCGGCAAGTGGACCCTCGCACAGGAAACCCTGATCCGCCGTATCAATCCTGCCTATGTCAAGGGCCACAACGCTTACAAGAGCTTGCAGGAGTTGATGTCGGCTCGGAATGCCGAGCAAAACAAGGAATTGCACGGCGAACTTGACGATATCAACCTGCTGATGGGTGCTGCGATCGGATTCGCAGCCTTGCTCGCCCTGGCGGCAGCCGTGTACCTGGTGCGCGCCGTCACCGGCCCGCTCGACACTGCCGTCACGCTGGCGCGGCGGGTTGCCGATGGCGACCTGAGCACGCGCATCGAGGTCGCTTCGACCAATGAGTTCGGCCAATTGCTCGGTGCCTTGCGCGACATGACGGCCAGCCTGGCGCGCATCGTTGGCGAAGTACGTTCCGGCAGCGAGTTGATCGCGACTGCGTCGAACCAGATTGCCGCGGGCAACATGGACTTGTCTGCGCGTACGGAGCAGCAAGCCAGCGCGATCGAGGAAACCGCAGCATCGGTCGAAGAACTGACCGGCACGGTGCGTGCGAACGCCGACAATGCACGCCAGGCGAACGACCTGGCGGCCACCGCCTCCACCATGGCGGCCCGCGGCGGCACCGTCGTCGGCGAGGTGGTCGGCACGATGGGCGCGATCAACGATTCGGCCCGCAAGATTGTCGACATCATTGCGGTCATCGATGGCATCGCCTTCCAGACAAACATCCTTGCGCTTAACGCAGCCGTCGAGGCCGCCCGCGCGGGCGAGCAGGGCCGCGGTTTTGCGGTGGTCGCCAGCGAGGTGCGCAATCTCGCCCAACGTTCGGCGGCAGCGGCAAAGGAGATCAAGGAACTGATCACCGATTCAGTCGGCAAGGTCGACAGCGGCAGCATCCTGGTCAACGAAGCCGGCGCCACCATGGAAGAAATCATCCTCAGCGTGCGCCGGGTGGCGGCGATCATGGGTGAGATCAGCACGGCCAGCGCAGAGCAAAGCGCAGGCATCGAGCAGATCCACCAGGCGGTCAGCCAGATGGACCAGGCAACCCAGCAGAACGCCGCGCTTGTCGAAGAAGCCGCGAGCGCCGCTCAATCCTTGCAAAGCAGCGCAGCCGGATTGGCGCAACAAGTGAGTGTTTTCCAGCTGGAACAGGGAACCCAGGCGCTGCGCCAGCCAGGGCGCGCACAGCGCACCGCACTTGCGCCGCCACTGTTAGCATAACGCAAGCGCATCCGCATCGGGAAGGCCAGCATGTCGGCTTCGGCCGATTGGACCGTACGTCCTGCTGCACATGCAATTGATATTTTCCGTTTAATATCTTCAAACGAATCTCCACTCGCTCAGGCCCGTGCGCTGGACTATCATGGCTTGTGCATGCCAGCCGGAGAACGCGTTTGAATTTTTCACCGTTACCCCTCGCCGTCTTCGTCGTCGATGCCAGCGGCGCCATCGCCAGCTGGAACCGCGCCTGCGAAAAACTTGCCGGTTATACCGCGGCGGACATCCGCAGCAAGACGCTGGAAGAGATCATCGAGTTCGATACCGTTGCCGGAGCGACGCTGTCGCCGCCGATGTCCATCACTGCGCGCGTCGAGATCGACTCGACCGGCCAGCTGCGCTGTGCGGACGGCAGCAGCCTGCCGGTACGCATCACCATTGCACCGCAATCGCTCGACCCCGACCAGCCCGGCACCTTCAGCGTGATCGTCATTCCCCGGGCCGGCCTGGTGCCGCCGCGCTATGCGCTGATCCGCGATTTGCCGACCGCCGACATCATCGAGGGCCTGCCCTGCGTGTTCTACGTGATCGACCAGAGCGGCCACTTGCTGCTGTGGAACCGCCAGCTCGAAATGGCGTTGGAGATGACGAGCGAGGAATTGCCGACCTGCGATGTCCAGCATTTCTTCGACGAAAGAGAGAGGGCCGTGGTCTTGCGCGCCATCCTCGCTGCCTTCGAAAACGGCCATTCCACGCACGAGGCGGAACTGGTCGGCAAGCACGGTAAGCGCACCAGCCTGCTCTTTCACTGCGCGCGCACCAGCCTGGGTGAACTGCCCGTCATTTTCGGCACCGGCCTCGACATCAGCGACCGCAAGCAAACCGAGCAAGGCCTGCGGGTGCGCGAGCGCGCCATCTATTCGAGTGTGAACGCCATCGTCATCACCTGCTGCGAGGACGGCAAGAATCCGATTGAATACGTGAACCCGGCCTTCGAGCAGATGACCGGCTATACGCTGGCGGAAATCAAGGGCCGCGATCCACGCTTCATGCGCATCGAGGGTTGCGACACGGCCGAGCACAAGCGCATCCACGACGCTTTGCTGAAACGCGAAAGCGTGCAGGTCGTCCTGCGCAACAAGCGCAAGAATGGCGAGGTGTTCTGGAACGATTTGCGGATCGACCCGGTCAGCAATATCGATGGCGAAGTCACCCATTTCGTCGGCGTCATCAGCGACATCACCGAGGCGCGCCACTACGAGCGGCGCCTGCACCACCTGGCCCACCACGATCCGCTGACCGGCCTGGCGAATCGCACCCTGCTGCAGGACGAACTCAAGTTCTCCATCGATTTCGCCGTGCGCAACAAGGCGCTGGGCGCGCTCGCCTTTCTCGACCTCGACAATTTCAAACACATCAACGACAACTTCGGCCATGAAGCCGGCGATGCGGTGCTGCGCGAGATCGCCGGCCGCCTCAGGGCCAGCGTGCGCGACAACGACACCGTGGCGCGCGTCGGCGGCGACGAGTTCGTGCTGGTGATCAACGACCAGCCCGGCGACGAGCAGTTGGGCGACCTGATGGAACGCATCCGCCAGCGCGTGAGCGCCCCGATCACGGTCGGCGGACGCGAGATCCTGCCCGGCACCAGCATCGGCGTCGCCCGTTTTCCAAACGATGGCGACACGGTCGACCGCGTCATGCGTGCGGCCGACGCGGCGATGTACCACGCCAAGGCCATGGGCAAGAACAACTGCCAGTTCTATTCGAACGAACTGAGCCAGAGCGTGCACCAGCAGCTGATGCTCGAAGCCAGTTTGTCGAAAGCGATCGGCAACCGCGAAATGGTGCTCGGCTACCAGCCCAAGGTCGACCTGCGCACCGGCAAGGTGGTCGGCGCCGAAGCGCTGGTGCGCTGGAACCACCCGCAAAACGGCATGGTGCCGCCGGACGAATTCATTCCGGTGGCCGAGGAAACCGGTCTCATCGTCCCGCTCGGCGAATGGGTGATCGTCGAAGCCTGCGGCGCCCTGAAAGCCCTGGAAGCGCTCGGCATTACCGACTTCGTGATCTCGGTGAACCTGTCGCCGCGCCAGCTGCGCCAGCGCCAGTTTGCCGCCGGGCTCGGGCGCACCCTCGCGCGCCTGGGCGTGAATCCGGCCAGCCTCGAACTGGAAGTGACGGAAAGCCAGCTGATGGGCCATCCCGACGAAGCCATGCAGGCGCTGGCCGACCTGAAAGCCCTGGGCGTGCGCCTGTCGATCGACGACTTCGGCACCGGCTATTCGAGCCTGTCGCACCTGCAGAAATTCCCGGTCGATTTCATCAAGATCGACCGCTCCTTCCTCGGCAACGTCGCCCTTGACGAGCACGCCGTGATCGCCCGCGCCATCATCGCGCTCGGGCACAACCTGAAACTGAAGGTGATCGCCGAGGGCGTGGAAACGCTGGAACAGCTCAACTTCCTGCGCAACAACGACTGCGACCAGATGCAGGGCTGGTACTTCAGCCCGGCGCTGTCGCAACGGTCACTGGAACAGATGCTGTGCAGCGACGCGCGGCTGCCGGGCTAGGCATTGAAAGGGTGCAGGACCGGTGAGCGCCGTGCTACGATCCCGCACCGCACTCAAATGACCCACTTCACGTGACTTTCGGCTCCCGCTTCACCACTCGCTACATCGCTGCAATCCGCTGGTTCATTCCTGTCGAGGTGCGTGAGAATGCCGCCACCCTGACGCGTGCGCAGAACGTCATCAATGCCGTCGTCATGGCCGCCCTTTCGGGCCCCTTCTACGCCTGGGTCTACGCTGCGCTCGGCTATGGCGCGGCGGCGCGGGTGATCCTGACCTGCTGCGCCGGCATGTTCGTCGCGCCCTTCCTGATGCGCGCCACCAAAAGCATCGTGGTGGGCCGCGAAGTGTTCCTGTGCGCGGTGTTCTTCAATTTCAGCTGGCTGACCTATGCGATGGGCGGCGTAGGCGCGCCGACCGCCGGCTGGATGGTGATTCCGCCGATGGTCGCCATGTTCCTGGGCGGCTTCGCCACCGCCATGTTCTGGCTCGGCCTGACCTGCGCCACCATCGTCCTCATCTACGCCCTTCCCTTGCTCGGCATCCCGCTGCCCGCGTACCCGATCGAAGACATGGCGCTGCTGCACGTGCTGTGCGACGTCGGCCTGTACATCGTCATCGTCCTGTTCGTGCTGCTGTTCGAGCTGACCAAGACCCAGGGTTTCATCCAGTTGCAGCATGCGCTCGACTTCCTGCACGAACTGGCGACGCGCGATGCGCTCACCGGCGGCCACAAGCGGCGCCGCATGCTGGAGCTGGCCGACGAGGAAAGAGACAGCGCCGGTTTCGGCGTCTGCCTGCTCGAGGTCGACGGTATCCGCCGCATCAACGCCAGTCACGGCCAGGCCGCCGGCGACCAGGTGCTGCGCGAGGTGGCGCTGTGCCTCAAGGCGGCCCTGCGCGACATCGATTCGTTCGGGCGCTACGGTGGCGCGCAGTTGCTGGTGCTGCTGCCACGAGCGACGCAGGAAGAAGCGCTCGTGCTGGCCGAACGGGTGCGCCACGCCGTGGAGCAGCTGCGTTTCACCGGCATCGTGCCGGCGCCGACCGTGACGGTCTCGATCGGGGTAGCCGCCTTCCGCGCCGGCGAGTCGATCGGCCAGACCATGGCGCGCGCCGACGAAGCCCTGCTCCAGGCCACGGCAAACGCGGGCAACCGCGTGGTCGCGTACGGACAGGCGCCGCAGCCGCCCGCGCCCTGTGGCGACGCCGCCGTCCCCGACCTGTCCGACGCCACCCGGGTCGATGCCCTCACCGGCCTGCTCAGCCGGCGCGTCTTGCGCGACCGTCTCGGGCACGCCATGGCGCGCGCGCTGCGCAACGGCCGCCCGGTCGCGCTGATGCTGCTGAACCTGAACAAGCTGAACGACATCAACGCCTCCTTTGGGATCGCCGGCGGCGACGCGGTGCTGGTGCAGGCCGCCGCCCAGGTGCGCGCCTGCCTGCACGTCGCGGACACGATTGTCCGCGCCAGTGGCGACGAATTCATCGTCATCCTCGAAGACCTGGAGGGCGCCGCGGCAGCGCAACACGTCGCGCAACGCATCCTGGACCGCTTCGCCTTTCCACTGCTCGTGGCCGAGCGCGAATGCGTAGTAGACCTGTCGATCGGCATCGCCATCTTCCCGGCGCCGGGCTGCGACATGGACGCCTTGCTGGAACGCGCCCGCGTCGCCATGACGCGCGCCAGGAACTGGGGCGGCAACCACGTCCAGCTGTATGCGCCCGATGCCGCCCTGGCGCCGGACGAACGCCTGGCCCTGAAGAACGACCTGCGCGACGCGCTCGGCGCGCACCAGCTGCGGCTCGCCTACCGGCCGCGGGTCGATCTCGCCGGCGGACAGCTCGTCGGCGTCGAAACGCTGGTGGACTGGGTCCACCCCGTGTATGGCCGCCTGGACGCGGCGCGCTTCCTGCCGCTGGCCGAGGAAACCGGCCTGGTGCTGCCGATCGGCGAATGGGTAGTGCGCGGCGCCTGCCTGCAACACGCCGCCTGGCGCGCGGCCGGCCTGGCGCCGCTGCGCACGGCGGTCGGCCTGTCGGCGCGCCAGCTGGCGCATTCCGGCATGGCCGAGAGCATCCTGGCGATCGTCAGGGAAACCGGCATCGATCCGCGCTGCCTCGAACTGCAGGTGCTTGAAACGGCCCTCGCCGGCGAGCTGCCCCTGTACGCGGCGGTGCTGGATAAACTACGCCGCGCCGGCGTGCGCATCGCCATCGACGGCTTCGGCCTGGGCGGCGCCGGCGTGCGCCTGCTGACCGGCCTGCCCGTGGACACCCTGAAACTCGACCGCAGCTTGATTGCGCCGCTCGTGCACGATGAACGCGCCTGCGCACTGGCACAGTCGATTGTCGACCTGGCGCACCGCCTGCAGATCGAGGTAATCGCCGACGGGGTCGAGACCGAGGCCCAGCTGGCCGCGCTGCGCGCCATGGGCTGCGACGGCGCGCAGGGCGACCACGTCGGCCTCCTCTCTGGCGCCGCCGCAATCGCGCAGCTGTATCATGTGCCATCGACCTGCCCGACGCCATGACACCCATCCACGAGATCATCCACCGCATCCTGTGGGACGTCGACTTCGGCAACGCCGACTTCGTCATCGGCTACTACGACCGCGTCTTCAAACGCGTCGTGCGCGTCTCGTTCGAGCGCATCCGCATCGAGAAGGGCCAGCATTTCGGCTTCGACCTGATCGGCCGCGACGGCGAAGCGCGCATGGTGCCGTATCACCGGGTGCGCGAGGTGGTGCGTAATGGGGTCGTGGTGTGGAGCCGGCCGGAGCCGGTGTGACTGGCGCCTGCCCTATGCTTGCGTAGTGTGAACATATTTCCTTCGGGCCATAGAACGCGGATTGGAGATTCGGTTCAAATGTGCGCATGATGCACACCAATGCCCCCTTGTCACCGCTCCCTGTATTGCATACCACTGGTGGCCGCGGTGACACTCCCACTGTAACTTCGTCACGGAATTCGTTTAATGCCCGGACAAGCAACGGCCACCACGCTTTTGTGCCAATTCGCGCATCTCCTCGATGCTCTTCCTTAAACCGTCGTGTGCACAGGCTGGAAATTAGTTGTCGCGAAAAATCCGGTGACCGGCGGTTTCCCATTCGTGGCCCTTCTGGCAGCGAAACTGGTAGCGACTGCGCGCCACGATATATTCCGACGACAGGCAGACACCCTGTTTAGCCAGTGCTACGGCCCGCAGACGCGCAAGCCCGTCCGGTAACCGATACTGAATACGCTTGTCTGCGATTGCGCACTCCCTACACCGTGAACCGCGTATGATCTCTGCCCCTTTCAGCCTGCCAATGATGACCTTCAGCACAAGAAAATCGGTAGCGTAGATGCATGCCGGCATAAACAGTATCGAGTAATGCGCCGCCACGTTGCCCGGCAACATCCTGTAAAGCGAGCAATCCATCCTTGCGCATTCGTTTCTGACTATGGTCTTGCTGGGCACAACGCCGACACCAACTTCATTCGTTGCTCACCTTCATGGGCATCGCCTGCCAAACGTGTCCACGCCCGCACTGAAATCGATGTCGCACGCCACTGCCTTGCCACGTCGTTTCCAGGCATTCGCCGCCTCTGGTCTTTGCAATATGCTTGAGGCTTGCCAAACTCCGCGTTCCGGTATTCGGGACAAGAAATCCGATGCTGAACGACAAACGAAGCGCTGCGCATGAATCGATGGCCGTGGCGGCATTCAAATGGATGGCTGGCTGGCTTGCCAATTATCCCAAGCCGATGCCAGGCAGGTAATCCCCTCTACCTCTGCGGCATGGCGTAATCTGCCTAAAAACAAGGTTGCAGCTAGCGATTTCATTTCAAGTCCAGTTAGGATCTGACTGTTTTTGCTTTTAACACAAATGCGAAATCAAACCTTGCCCGAGGTTAACGCAGACGAGATAAGTGTAGCGCCGCAAGACGTCTTATGGCCTTGAAAGGCCACAGGTTTACCTCCATTCAAAACCAAAGGATCACCCTCAGCAATGACGCAGGATACGTGTCCTTTGACCGGACAAATACAGGCGTCTCCCTGCCGTGCTACAGGGATGCCGTGCACGAATGACGTCCCGGAGGCAGCGATTACCTTACCGCCGTGACTAGTTAAGTCATTAAGTCGGATCACACCTTTCATGTTTCTCCTCAGTAAAGGCAAAGAATAAATCGATCAATCCGCTATCCACATCCAGACGGTAATTCCATATGCGGACCCAAGGCTGGCCATCGTTTCGCCAAATTTATAGACACGCTGCACAGCGCCTGGCTCCATCGGCTGCCATGTGCCAGCTTTCGGACAGGGTTCGCCTGCTTTGGCTCGCAACTCTTGACCGATCTCGACATGTCGACCTGACAGCATAACGGGATGCCAGGATGTGGCTATCGCAACTGTTTCAGGTGATGAGAATATGGCTCCCTCACTTTCGCGCTCGCGTTCTTGCACCGTTTTGGTAACTTGATACACGGGTTGCATTCTTAACCCTTCGATAGCGAACGTCAGGCTATGCCCTTCCAGTCCAACCGATGGATACCAAACGCCAGTCCAAGGTACTTCTTCTCCAGTTCGGCAGACTACGGACCAGTCAATCACACATTCCGGCAATGGATTCGGCAATGTTTGAAATGATCTCTTGTCATGCAACGATGTGTACGATTGATAGGCCTTGACGATTTTATCTCCAGGAAATCCACCATCATCATTACTACCTTCGGGCCACTCTGGATCCGGATCAAAAAAGCTATCTGCGCCAACAAATGCATTATCGAGCGCGTGCGATATCGATGAGTCATATGCCAGCAGCCGACTTAACCTTATCCCGCTGAATTCCTGGTATTGGGCATCTGTCATCCAGCTATGCAACGGCTGTTCCATCATGCCGCGCGCATCGCCCCTCATGCAATCCGAGATTTTCCAGATAAATTCGTAATTACCCTGCCTTGCTAACTGGGCACCCAACCTGAATTCATTTGCTCGTTGCTTAAACTTATCAAAGATTTGATTATTTCTTCCAAGATTCGCTACATCGCGCAAACCCAAAATATTTTCAAACCATTCCGCTATTTCGTCGCATTCGCTTGCTGCTGCTGCGAAAAATTTTGGTGATGAAAAAAATTTCCAGATGGCGGCTTCCAGATGCAGATTTCGCATATGTTCTTTCGGCAAAAGACAACTTCTTAAGATCAGCGCTCCGCCACCCAGCACCACACTGTGATTCCATATGCAGATCCAAGATTAGTCATCGTTTCGCCAACTTTGTAGACTCGCTCTGAGGCGCCAGGCTCCATCGGCTGCCAAATACCAGCTTTCGGACAAGGTTCACCTGCTTTTGCTCTAATTTCTTGATCAGCCTGGACGTAACATTCCGACGGTACAAGCGGGTGCCAAGTAGCGGCTACTGCAAGTGTTTCCGGACTTGCGTATGAACTCTCTTCGGTTTCGCCCTGTTCCGAAGGCTTGATAACGCGATATGCGGGTTGCATCCTTAAGCCTTTGATAGCGAAGGTCAAACTATGGTGCTCCAATCCAGTACTGGGATACCATACGCCTGTCCAAGGCACCTCGTATCCGGTCTGGCACGCGATTGACATGTCAACCACGTATTCCGGCAACGGATCTGGAATCCTCACAAATAATGGATATTTGGACGAATTGGCGTATTCGTTAAACCACTCAACAATTTCTGCTCCTGGAAAACCATTATCCTCACATTCCTCCTTGGAAAATTCATCAAGGAAGCTTTCTGCTCCACCCATCGCATTGTTAAGGGCGCTTTCGATTTGCCCAGCATAGAATAGAAGGCGGCTAATCCTAACGCGTTCGAATTCCCTATACTCAGCTTCGGTCATCCAGCTGTGCAACGGCTGCTCCATTATCCCGCGAATATCGCCGTTAATGGAACCGGCAACTTCCCATATCAGCTCGTAGTCGCCAAGCTTGGCCAATTCGGTGCCACGCCTAAAATCGCGGGCACGCTGTTGGAATTTGTCAAACATTTGATTGTTCCGGCCAAAATTAGCGACGTTACGTGAAATAGCCAAGGCACCGAACCATTCCATTGTCTCCTCACACTCACGTGCAGCGGCTTCGAAGAATTCCGCCGAAGTAAACAAATACCAAATGGCGGCTTCCAAATGTAGATTTCGCATTTATTCTTCCCAAGTGTTCAGTATTAATTTAAGGTAATGTGGGAACAGTCAAAAGGATGCGCCTGGCCTCTTCGGGCGAGTAGTCTGTTGCCCCCCACCCGGTTTCAAATGGCCCTTTAATACGTGGCTCTGTTATTCTTGAACGTATTTTCGTGGGAACCACCTCTCCGGTAACGTCAGTAAACTCTATCCGTTTATCGGGACTACCCCCGGCCATAATAGATTGTCCTGTATCAGGATCAACTCTCGGCATTGCTTGAACCATATCATCGCGCCTACCGGGATAGAAAACAATTTGCTCATGGCCACCCTCTAAATAATAGTCCGTCCCCTCGAGCTTTTGGCTACCTGCCGGCCCCTTCCAAACAGGCAATGTGTCCCCAGCTTTAACCTCATACTCCACATACCAACCATTTTGGTTCCATTCTGGTTTTACTGCAAATTTGCTACGCCACTCATCCCTATTCTTGATCGCCTTGAATTCTGCTTCAGATATCCAGAAAATTCCGCCTCCCTCATTGGAAGGATCGACAATGCGATAAAGCTTGGTCGGCCCCGTAATCGCGGCAGCGCGCATCCCGCCTCCCTTCCTTGAGAACGTACCAACAACCCAATCTTGAATCTTCGGGTGATCTGGATGTGCTCTTAACAACGCCTCAAATTTTGAATTTGTAAGTTTCAGAGGAGGAAATGCCATCGTTTTTGTTCGTTTTTTGACCCACTTCGGCGGCTTTGCATTGATTAACTTTGCCGACCCCGATTCTGTAATCGGTGCAATCCATCCCCGATTAGTCCGACGGATTTCTGCCCGCCACGCTTGATCATCCAGCTTTTTGGCAACGACCTTCAGCACGGCACGCACCGGCTGAGTGAACTCTTGTATCGTCTGAGCGATGACACGCCGTTTTGCATCAATGAATTTCAGAAGGTCGTCGATCGGCTCGCGGATGTTACTTGGCACAATTGACCGTATTTTTTGCAGCAGCTTCTTCAGATCGTCGAATTTTTCATTCAGCAAGCTGCTCAGCTTTGCAGGGGTAATCTTTTCCGTCGCCTCGCGAATAGTTTTCGCAACGAACTTGTAGACATCCGGCAGTTTGCCATTCGTCGCCCATTGCACTACCCGGTTGTGCTGCAAATACTCGGTGATTTTCGGAAGCGCGGTATCGCAGGCGCGGTTGGCGGCCGCTACCAGTTTGCTGGTATTATTGATATCGTCGGCATGCTTGATCAGTGGCTTCAGATAGACCCAGACCAGGCGCAGGACACTCTTGACGACAGTGCCAAGTTCCGGAATGAACCCGATGACCGTTGTTGCCATGAAGAACAAGGTGATCTTGTTCGTCGAATCCTTGCGGTATTGCCGGATATTTGCGATCAGATCGCGTATGTCGCACAGGGTATCGACAACCGGAATCAGGGAAACCACCATGTCGAATCCGATCTGCCCGGTTGACCGCTCCGCATTGAAATCACCCTGGAGTGCGCCCCATATCCACTCACCCAGTCCTACGTCATTGGGCTTTTCCTGTCCGTGGACCTGATTTAGCCCTTCCAGTGTTTCGTCAGCGCCTGCCATTATTCGCCTCCATGAGTGCGTGGCGCATTCACCATGTTTGGCTCTTGGGCTACGAGTGGATCGAGCTTGGCCAGCAGGTCGCCGACCGTTGGCCGTGCTTCGTCTTTTGCCGACGGCGAGTTGTGATAGACGACCTTGTCGATCGTGTCGGGAAGATTGCGCTCTTCTGCCGTGCCATTGCCGTCGAGCGTGCCTTGTTTTTTCTGGCCGTTCGCGAAATGCAGGGTGTACGGCACGCCCGCCATGGCTGCGCCTTCATAGCCATCCAGGTCGAGTTTGAGCCAGTTGGTGTGTTCAGCTGCCGGAAAAAATGGCAGCTCTGCTTCTTGCCGGGCGGGTCCATCCCATTTGTGCATGCCAGCTTTGACAAGAAAATCACCCGCGCACCGCTGCTCGATTTTGCCGTCCGAGATCTTGATATAAGCACCGCCGCATGACAGCGTCAGGCTCTTTTTGGCGGCAATCACGATCTCGCCTTGACTGGCAGTGATTTTCACGTCGCGGTCTGCTGCGATGCCGATACTGTCCTGCTGCGCCTGAATGTCGAGTTTGCCGGCACGCGCAATATGCTTCATGCCATCCTGGTGCGCAAACAGCGAGATGCCCTTGCCCGCATTGATATTCACGCGCTGCCCGGCGACCGCCTGAATATGTTGTTGCGCCATGATGTTTTGCTGGCGGCCGCTATAGCTGATGGACGAGTTCGGAGTAGCATTGACGAAGCCACCTGCGGCGTATTGCGCAATCAATGGCTCGGAAATTTGCCCTGCCCCTTCGGATTGCGTATTACTGCCTTGCTCGGCATTTTTCAGGTTGTCCGCCAACTCTTGATGCACGGCTAGATCGACCGGCATGGCCTGGTGCTGCTCGGCGAACTCGCCCAGCTCCTTGAGAAGCCCTTGCGAGCCTTCGAGCAGCGCTTCCAGCGGCTCGCGCTCCAGCTGTTTGCCCGCCGCTCCCAGCATTGCCTGGGTCGTCAGCAACATCAGCCGCGCCGCACGCAGCACGACAGACTGGTCGCTTCGCAACTCGGCCCCTTCGCCACGCGCCTTCCCTTCTCCACCGCATCTCGGCTGCGTCAACCATCCGAGGTTCAGTTGACTATGTCCATGCTCGCTGGCCAGCTGCGTACTGATTTGTCCGGGAGTGTCGTCCAGCCGTAGCTGGTTATAGCGCATGCCTTGCACTTCCTTGCTCTTGATCCCAGCAAGAAAGCGGTTGCCCGGTAGCTCACCCGTATGGCTGAACGTTGGTGGAGGCGTCGTCCCGCCGTAGACACGGCCTACGACGATCGGCTTATCCGGGTCGCCGCCCAGAAAATCCACCAATACCTCATCCCCGACCCGGGGCAGACTAATACTGCCCCAGCGGTCGCTTGCCCATTGCGTGGCAACGCGCACCCAGGCCGAATCCCTATCGCTATTGCTGGCGCCGGCACCGGCCCCGCCTTGATGGTCTTGCTCGCGCGTTCCGGGAAAGCGCAGCTTGATGCGTCCGTGTTGGTCGCAGTGGATCTCTTCGCCAGGCGGGCCGACGACCAATGCGGATTGCAATTGCACGCGCGGCAAATCGACACGTGGATCATAGGCCGGCACGATCGGTACACCACGCCTTACGCAAATGAAGCGGTTGGTGTATTTGACATCGCGCTCGTCGCTTGCCTGTTCGAGGCCACTCTCCGCTCCAGCATGGCGCCAGCCATTGGCAGCAAACAGGCGCTGCGCCCGTTCATCGATGTCTCCAGGAAGATTGTTTTCGGCAGCGACCGAGAGTTCCGTAAGCACAAACTCGCGTTCGTCGTCTGGATGTGTGTCGATCTCCGGGTGGTCATCGAGCTTGAACCATTGCCCAACACATAAATCACGCACGCCGCTTTCGCCATGAAAGCATTTGGCTTCATATTCATGACGCCGAATTCGCAGCTCTCCCAGCCGGCGATAATCGTTGCCGTCATCACGGACGTATGGAGAATCGATCAGGTAGTCATCCAGACTGAACGCAAATTGATTTCCCGCTTCGCCTTGTTTCATGGTACTAGGCAATTGAGTCAACATCATCCTGCCTTGCAGGTGATCCCAGCTTTGCCGGGTGATGCTGCCCGCACTCAACGTGCGGACAGCGCTCCAGTTGATGACGCCATCACGCGCCTCGGTAGCGGCATCGCGATGAAAGCGCACTGTCCCGGCAGCATTCTGGGCCAGGGATTGCGGCGCATCGAACAGTACAAGTGTATGGACAGGCGTGGCCGATCTGCTGGACTTGCCAAATTGGCCCGGCCGCATGAACCAGGCGATCCCCTCCCGCTTCCACAGTCGGCGAAGAAAGGCAGAATCCGACTCGTTATGTTGTTTCGTGAATTCTCGACCAGAATAGCTTTCGGCAATGCCGGAGGTATCGATATCAAACGTCGCAGCCAGGATCGGATTGATGTTGCGCCACTCGCGCACCAACGCTGTGGATATCTCGATGACGTTCATATCGCGAAATATGCGCGTATTAATGCGTTGATGCATCAACGTCAACGCATCGCGCACTACCAGCTGATAGGTGGCCAGTCCGCCATCACTTTGCCCGGCTGCTGCTTGCTCCACGATGCCGCACACGGAGCGCAACTGACCACGGTCGGTAACAAATTGCAGCTCTGCGGGCAATGCAATGAAGTCTTTCAGCGGAATGGCTGCTTGCTTCGAAACGCAGTGCAATTTGTATTCAATGCCGCTGCAAAGAGCTTCATGGCCAGTGACATGCTTGACAAGTATCACATCGTCCAGGACGGCTTGTTGATGCCACAAGCGCAAGCGGATTGGACGATTCGACTGGGTCAGATCGGATGACAGCTTGATCTCGTTCAGCAAATTCATATGAGATTTCTTCCTTTAAAAAGATCTACTCAAGAAAGTGCCATGCAGAACACCTGCATACCTTGACCAATGTCATTGCCGCTTTGAAAGAGTTTCCTTCCTCGCTCATCCACCAGCTTTTGTGGTTCGGTTAGTGAATGGTTCCACCCGCGACCACTGCGCCACGCCCCAGGCAAACTCGGGAACCAGCAGCAGCCACAGTACCGGTGCATCGGCCTGCGCCAGTCCCCACACCATGCAGCCCGAGAACAGGAAGCGCGCCACGCCGTCATGGCGGCCGAGCAGCAGGCTGGGCGTGCGCAGGCGCAGGAAGGACCAGACCAGCACCACGCTGCCCAGCAGACCGCCGATGAACATGTGAAATGGCGCAAACGCCGGCAGCGCCGCGCCGCCGAGTTGCTGGTTCAGGTACGACATCAGGCCGTGCCCGAGCGGCAGGGTCCAGGGTGTGGCGAGCGCGCCGGTCATGAGGACGTCGTAGGCGGCGCTGGCGCGCACCAAGCAGGTGTAGGTGGAAAGGTGCATGGCTGGTCTCCGGAAGTCGAGATCGGATCATCAACCCTGGAGTACACTCGAAGGTCAAGCAATTTTGGAGAGCGCATGCGCATCGGCGAACTGGCGGCGGCGACAGGCCTCAGCCGCGACACCCTGCGGTTCTATGAAGAGCGCGGCCTGCTCGGCGCGCGCCGCCGCGCCAATGGCTACCGCGACTATCCGCCCGAGGCGGTGGAATGGCTGTGCTACCTGCGCAGCGCCCAGGCGCTCGGGTTCACGCTGGCCGATATCGAGGCGGGCATGCCGCTGCTGGCCGATCCGGCAAATGCGGGCGACGAACTGCGTGCGGCCCTGGTGCGCAAGCTGGGGGATATCGATGCGCGGATTGCGGGGTTGGTGCAGTTGCGGGTGGCGCTGGCCGGCAAGATCGATGATGTAGGGGCGGATTGTCCTTTGCGCCCTGCCTGATTTCGTATCGAAACGTACTCGCAAGCGTTGCAGTGTGCAAAGGTACGACCGCGTGGGCTGAGCCCACCCTACGGACCGCGCCATTCAAGTACCACCATGCACATCGAATGTGAAACGTCAGTCGCGCCGATCAACCGATGTAATTGAACAGCGACAGACTCGACATCGTCTTGAACGATTTCTGCGCCGCTTCCAGCGTCGTCTGCTGGGTCGCGTACTGCGAGATCGCCTTGACGATGTCGAGGTCCTGCAGCTTCGACAGGGTGGCGTCGTACTGGATGCCGAGGTCGGAACCGGAGCTGTCGAGGTAGTCGAGTTCCTTCATGCGCGAGCCGACCGAGGCACGTACCGTGAGGATGTTGTCGAGCGAGGATTTCAGGCCTTCGCTGGCCGTGTTCAGCTTGTTCGACAGCGTGGCGCGGCTGTTGGTGTCTTCGCCGGAGTCGCGCAGTGCATTGACCAGGTTGGTCATGGTGGTAAAGATCGATTCCTTTTCGCTCGGCTTGACTTCGAACTTGTCGCCGTGGGCCGGGGCGCCGGTGATCGAGAACGAGGTGCCGTCGAAGGCGATCTGCTTGCCGCTCACATACGGCTCGTCGGCCAGCACGCTGCTGTGCGGCGTGGTGCTGGTATCCGTCACGCTGTAGGTGGTCACCGCCGGGGTGCCGGCGACCTTGAATTCAAGCGTGTAGTTATGGCCGGTCAGTTTGGAGGAGTCGGCGACGGAACCGGTGACGGCGACCGCGCCGCCCTGGTTGCCGTCGACCATCCTGGTCTGGTAGCTGCCGTTGCCGGTGCGGTTGTTTTCGAAAATCGAACTGCCCGAGTCGCTGATCGCGATCGCGCGCGAGGAGCCGACCTGGAGTTTGCGCTGGCCCTGGTCGCCCTGGTAGGCGGCACCGCTGTCGGTCTGGATGAAGGGGGCCGTGGTGCCGCGGTAGCCCGAGAACAGGTAGCCGCCCGAACCGTCGGCGGTATTGGCCACGCCCAGCAGATCCTGCATGCGCCCTTCGATCTCGGTGGCGATCATCAGGCGGTCCGATTTCGACAGCGTGCCGTTGCCGGCCTGGACCACCAGGGTCTGCACATCCATCAGCAGGTCGCCGCTGTCGCTGAGCGCGCCTTCGACCAGCGACAGCGAGCTGTTGGCGTTCGAGCGGTTGGTGGCGTACTGCTCGTTGAGCGACTTCGACTGGGTCACCTCCAACGCGCGCGCCGAGGCGATCGGATCGTCGGCCGCGGTCAGCATGCGTTTGTTGGTGGCCAGCTGCATCTGGGTGCGCGCCATGTTCGACTGCAGCGTGTTGAGCTGGGTCGTCGCGTTTTCGTAGATGCTTTTTGTGCTGATGCGCATGGCTTACTCCTCGTGGAACGCTTAGCGTCCGATCGACAGCAGCGTGTCGAAAATGGTATTGGCGATCTGCATGACCTTGCCGGCGGCCTGGTAGGCCTGCTGGTACTTCAGCAGATTGGTTGCTTCCTCGTCCAGGTTCACGCCCGAGACGTCCGAGGCCGCGCCCTGCACCTGCTTGAGCAGGGCCTCGCCGGCGCTGGCATTGACCTGCACTTCGCGCGTCTTGTTGCCGACCGCGCTGACGGTCTGGGCAAAGGCCGACTGGTACGTTGCGCTGCCGCCATTGAAGATGTTCTTGGTCTGCAACGCGCCCAGCGCCTGGATGTTGCGCGTGTCGGCGGTGCCGGCGGTGTTGGCGTTGACCGTAAAGGTGTCGCCCTGCTGCGGCACGCCCGACAGCGTCAGGTTCACGCCGGAAAAGCTGTAGCTGGCGCCGGACTTGAAGGGCGCACTGCCGCCCGTGTGGGTGGTCGTGGCGCCGTTCAGGGTCATGGTGACCGTGGCGCCGGCCGGGAAGCCGGTCAGCTGGCCGCCGCCGGCGGCGTCGAAACCGAGCGACACCGGCAGGCTGGGCGGCGCCGTGAAATAGTTGGCGCTGACGCTGCCGGCGCTGACCTGGCCAGTGCCCTTGTTGGCGATCGGCGCGGCGGTGGCGATCGGCGAACCGGCCGCGATCTGGCTGACGTCCGACAGCGCCACGCCGAAGCCGGAAGCGCCGTTCGCGGTCGGGCGCACCAGGTAGTTGTCGCCCGCGGCGGCGTTGCCGGAAAAGGAAAACTCGACGCCGTCGATGGTGCGCGTGGTGCCGCCCGGGTTGTACGGATCGACCTTGGTGCGCTGGTTGTCGGACAGGCGCGTGACGAAGAAATTGCTGCCGTCGGACTCGACCTTGTAGTCGCTGTCGGTCAGCTGGGTCGGATCGGTGACGACGGCGCCGACTTTACCGGTGCTGGTACGCGCATTGTCGGCCGCCGCGCTGACAAACGCCGGCGCCTGCACGAAGAAATCCTTGCCCTGCTGGCCGCTGCCGTCGATGCCGAGCTTGTGCTGCGAGTTGAAGGTGAACGCCATGCCGATCGCCAGGCGGCCGATGGAATTCTGCACACGGTCGAGCGTGCCGCTGCGGAATTCGAGCAGACCGCCCAGTTCGCCGCCCGACAGCGCGTTTTCCGGCAATTGCGTGACCTTGTCGCCGGTGACGTAACCCACGGTCAGGCGCGTGAGGTCGGTCGGCGTCTGCATCGCCGCCAGCTGAAAGGCTTGCTGGCCCACGACCAGCGGCTGGCCGTTGCCGATCGAGACGTTGTAGGCATTGTTGCTGCCGGCGGTGACGCTGGCCTTCACGTGCTTGTTCAGCTCCATCACGATCTGGTCGCGCTGGTCGAGCAGGTCGTTCGGTGCGCGGTGTTCGATCGATCCGTAGGAGCCGATCTTGACGTTGATCTCGGCAATCTGCTTGGCGTAGGTATTGATCAGGTTGACGTTGGTTTCGATCTGCGTGTTCACGCCGGCGCCGATTTCTTCCAGGCGCGCGTCGATCTGCTGGAAGCTGCCCGCCAGCGTTTCCGACGAGGACAGCAGCGCCTGGCGCGACGGGATCGAGGCGCCGTTGCCGGTCACGTCCTGCACGCTCGAGAAAAAGTTCTGGATCGCCGGCGACAGGCCCGAGGTCGTATCGGCCAGCAGGTTGTCGATCTGGCTGATCTGCGAGTAGTACGAATCGAGCGACGAGGTCGAGGCCGTGGCCGTGCGCACCTGGTTGTTCAGGAAATCGTCGCTGTAGCGCTTGATCTCGGCGACCCGGGTGCCGGTGCCGACGAAACCGGCGCCCGTCTCCATCGTCGTCGAATTGGCCTGCACCACGCCCTGGCGGCTGTAGCCTTCCACGTTGGCGTTGGTGATGTTATGGCCGGTCGTCGTCAGCGCGGTTTGCGCTGCGAACAATCCGCTTTTGCCGATGCTGAGGAGGTTTCCGGACATGATTTTCTCTGGGTGACTATTCTTCTACGGCAGCAAATTCAAGAACTTGAGCTTTAAATACTGACTGTTATTCTTATGCCAACGAGTGCTTGATGATCTTCGACAGCTTGGCGCCATACTGCGGATCGGTCGCGTAGCCGGCGCGCTGCAAGCCGTGCGCAAAGGCGGAGGCGTCGCCGGCGTGGTCGAGCACCTTTTCGTAGCGCGGGTTATTCGCGATCATGCGCGCGTAATCCTTGAACGAATCGGCCGGGGTGTCGTAGGCGCGGAACTTCTCCACTTTCTGGTGCGCGCGGCCGTTCACGTATTCGGTGGTCACGGCGGTGGCGACCTTCCCTTTCCAGTTCGGGCCGGCCTTGATGCCGAACAGGTTGTTCGCATTGCTGCCGTCGGCATTGCGGATCATGCGCTTGCCCCAGCCGGTTTCCAGCGCCGCCTGGCCGAGCATGAACTTGGCCGGCACGCCGGTAACGGCTTCCGCCTCGGCCGCGTGCGAGCCGAGCTTTTCCTGGAAGGCGCGCACGTGCGGTGCCTGGGTACGGCCGCTGGCGCTGATACCGTTGGTCTGGGCCGCGCCCTCCAACCCCTTCAACGGGCCGGACTGCTTCTGCAGCATCGGGATGTCGATCATGCTGGCCGCGCCATTGGTGCCCGCGGCGCCGTCGGCGCCGCCACCGATGGCCAGCGCCTTGGCATCGTTCTGCGCCGACAACTGGCGCACCAGCACGTCGGCCAGGCCCATGCCGCGCTTGGACATGTTCTGGCTCAGCTGCTGGTCGAGCATCGAGGTGAACATCTTGGTCTGCTGGTTGTCCATCACCCCTTCCGACGGCGTGGCGTCGCGCATGCTCTTCATCATCTGGTTGATGAACAGCGCCTCGAACTGCTGGGCGGCGCCGCGCGTGGCCTCGGCGGAACCCGCCTTGGCGGAACGCTTCAGGTTGCCGAGGCCCTGGGTATCGAGCGCGAAGCTGCTGTTGACGTCGTTGCGGGAAGGAGTCATCGACATGGCGGCTTAAATGATTTCGAGTTCGGCGCGCAGCGAACCGGCGGCCTTCAGGGCTTGCAGGATGGCGAGCAAGTCTTGCGGCGTGGCGCCGATCGAGTTCATTGCCTTGACGACTTCCGCCAGCGAGGCGCCGCCTTTCACCAGCAGCACCTTGCCCGGGTCTTTCTTGACTTCGACGGCGGTCGCTGCCGTAGCTGGATCGGAACCGACCGTCACCGACAGGTTGCCGTGCGAGATGGCGCAGGTGTCGAGTTTCACGGCCTGGTTCATCACCACCGAACCGGTGCGCGCGTTCAGGATCACCTTGGCGGCGGCCATGGCCGGCTTGACCTCGACGTTTTCCATCAGGCCGATGAAGCTGACGCGCGCGTCCGACGAGGATGGGGTGCGCACGCGGATCACGCGGCCGTCGAGCGCGGTGGCGGTGCCGACGCCGAACTGGTCGTTCAGGGCGCTGACCACGCGGCTGGCGGTGGCGAAATCGGTCTTGTTCAGTTCCAGGCGGATCTGGTTGTTTTCGCCCAGGTTCGAGGCGACCGCCTTCTCGACGGTGGCGCCGCTCGAGATCTTGCCGACCGACAGGTGATTGACCTGCACCTGGGCGCCGCCGGCCGCGGCGCCGACGCCGCCGACCAGCACGTTGCCCTGCGCCATGGCATACACCTGGCCATCGGCGCCATGCAGCGGCGTCATCAACAGGGTGCCGCCGCGCAGGCTTTTCGCGTTACCCATCGACGACACCGTGATGTCGAGGTTCTGGCCCGGCTGGGCAAATGCCGGCAGCGAAGTCGTGACCATCACGGCGGCGACGTTTTTCAATTGCAGCTGACCGGTCGGCGGCAGGTTCACGCCCTTTTGCTGGAGCATGGCGATGATCGACTGCACCGTGAACGGGGTCTGGCTGGTCTGGTCGCCGGTACCGTCGAGGCCGACCACGAGGCCATAGCCCGACAACTGGTTTTCGCGCACGCCGGCGATGCTGGCCATGTCTTTCAGGCGCTCGGCCTGGGCGGCTGGAGCAACGGCGGTCAGGGCGGCGCAGAGGGCCAGCAGCGGGAAAGCGAAACGCATGGTCATTTCCTTAGAACGGCAGCAGGGACTGGAAAAAGCGCGACATCATCGAATTGACTTCGGCGCGGTCGATACGGCTGTTGGTACGGTATTCGACACGGGCGTCGGCCACCAGGGTCGAGGACACGATGTTGCCGTTCTGGATCGTATCGGGGCTGACGAGACCCGAGAAGCGGATGAACTCGATGCCCTTGTTCATGGCGACCTGCTTTTCGCCGGCGACGATCAGGTTGCCGTTCGAGAGCACTTCGGTCACGGTCACGCCGATGGTGCCGGTGAAGGCATTGCTGGCGCTCTGGTTGTCGCCGTCGGCGAACTTGATGCCGCCTTCGGTGGCGACATTCGCGCCCAGCTTCGACTGAAGCGGACCCGGCAAACCGAAGCTGGCGCTGCCCGACTTGTTGCCCGAACTGGTGCCGGCCTTGTTGGCCGAGGTTTTTTCCACGATGTTGATCGTCAGCAGGTCGCCGATCTGGCGCGCGCGGCGGTCTTCGAACATCGGACGGTAGCTGCGGGCGTTGTAGATCGCGCCGTCGCTGGGCGGCGCCAGTTCGGCCAGCGCCGGACGCGCGCTGCGCGTTTCCTGCACGATGGTGCCGGGAGTGACGGCGCAGCCGGTGAGTGCGGCCAGGATGATCGAAAAAATCAGTGTTTTCATAGCTGGGACAGTTTCGCAAGCATCTGGTCGGAGGTGGTGATCGCCTTGCTGTTGATCTCGTAGGCGCGCTGGGTCTGGATCATGTTGACCATTTCCTCGACCACGTTGACGTTCGAGGTTTCCACGAAACCCTGCATCAGGACGCCGGCGCCGTTGGTGCCCGGGGTGTTCGCGTTCGGGTTGCCCGAGGCGGTGGTTTCCAGGTACAGGTTCTCGCCCTTCGATTCCAGGCCGGCCGGATTGACGAAGGTCATCAGCTGCAGGTTGCCGATTTGCGTGGTGGCAGTGGTGCCGGCGACCTTGACCGAGACGGTGCCGTCGCGGCCGACCGTGATCGATTCGGCATTCGCCGGCACGGTGATCGGCGGCTGCACCGGGTAGCCGCTGGAGGTGACCAGGGTGCCATTGGAGTCGGTCTGGAAGGAGCCGTCGCGGGTGTAGGCCTGGGTGCCGTCGGGCAGCAGCACCGGGAAGAAACCGGCGCCGTTGACCATCACGTCCTTCGAGTTGCCCGTTTGCTGCGGGTTACCCTGGGTGAAGATGCGTTCGGTCGAGACGGCGCGCACACCGGTGCCAAGCTGCAGGCCGGAGGGCAGATTGGTTTGCTGCGAGGATTGGGCGCCGGGCTGGCGCACGGTCTGGTACAGCAAGTCCTCGAACACCGCACGCGAACGCTTGAAGCCATTGGTGCTGACGTTGGCGAGGTTGTTGGTGATGACGTCGAGGTTGGTTTGCTGCGCCTCGAGGCCGGTCTTGGCGATATACAGCGAACGAATCATGGGTTTCTCCTATGGGCAGTAGCCGAGAGCCACCGCGTATAGGAGAATTATGCTGGAGAAACACTTAATTCAAAGCAAGGATCTGACTGGCTTTCGCGGCGTTATTCTCGGCGTTCTTCATCAGGCTCATTTGCGTTTCAAAACTACGCGCCAGGCCGATCATTGACACCATGGCATCGACCGCATTCACGTTGCTGCCCTCGAGCGCGCCGCCGGCGACGCGGATGGTCGGGTCGGCCTGGGCCGGCGATCCGTCCTTTAACCGAAACAGGCCGTCGTCGCCGCGCACCAGGTCTTTTTCGGGAGGATTGACCAGTTTTAGACGGCCGAGGATCACCGGCGCGGCCGGGCGTTCGGCATTCGAGACGGTGGAAATGGTGCCGTCGCCGCCGACGGTAACGGTCACGTCCGGCGGAATCGTGATCGGACCGCCCTCGCCCGCGATGGTCTGGCCGCCGGTGGTGGTCAGCACGCCGTTCGGGCTCATCTGCAGGGCGCCGTTGCGGGTGTAGGCTTCGGTGCCGTCCGGGTTCTGCACGGCGATCCAGCCCGGTCCCTTGATGGCGACGTCGAGGTCACGCCCGGTCATCTGCAGCGGGCCGGCCGTGAAATCGGCGCCGACGGTGTTGTTGACCACGAAGGCACGGGTCGGCAAGCCTTCGCTTTGCACCGGCACGGCGCGGAAGGTGTCGAGCTGGGCACGGAAACCTGTGGTATTCAGGTTGGCCATGTTGTTCGAGGTCGTGGCCTGCTGCTCGAGGATGTGCTTGGCGCCGGAGGCGGCGGTATAGATTAAGCGATCCATATTCTTCCTTCGTGTTAGTGCCGGATGTGCTGCGGTGCGTTGACGCGTGGAGTCAGGACTCCACCCTACGTATCGCGGGTTTCGTAGGGTGGAGTCCCGACTCCACGCGGTTCACCGGTTGAACCCCGGCGAATCAACCTACGCGATTAACGCATGCTGACGAGCGTCTGCAACACCGAATCCTGCGTCTTGATCGTCTGCGCATTCGCCTGGTACACGCGCTGGGCGGTGATCATGTTGACCAGTTCCGCCGTCAGGTCGACGTTCGAGGTTTCGACCGCCGACGACTGCATCACGCCGAAGCTGCCCGAATTCGGGGTGCCGATCAGCGGCGTGCCCGAGTTGGCCGATTCGGCCCAGGCATTGTTGCCGAGCGGTTCGAGGCCGTTCGTATTCGCGAAGTTCGCCAGCACGACCTGGCCCAGCGGCTTCGACTGGCCGTTGCTGTACTGGCCGAGGATGATGCCTTCCTTGCCGATCGAGAAGCGCTGCAGGTTGCCGGCGGTGTAGCCGTCCTGGATCAGCTTCTTGTCGCTGGTCGTGCTGCCGTACTGGGTGGTGCCGGTATAGGCCAGTTCCATCGACTGGGTCTGCTCGGCGCCGGTGGACGGGAAGATCGGCAGGGCGACGGTGAACTTGCCGCCGTTGGCCGTGGTCGCCGCGTTCAGCGCGCCGTTTTCGTCGAAGCGCAAGGTGCCGACCGGGACCGCGGGCACGCGCACCGAAGCGGCGATCGCCTTGTCGACTAGTTCCGGCGTGTTCCCGGCGACACGCGCCGCATCGCCGCCGGCGGCCACGATCGCCGCCTGCGCGGCGGCATCGGCGCCGGCCGTGCCGGCCGCATCGGCCACCTTGCTCGATGCCGCAGCGGCATAAGTGGCCAGGGCCGAGGCAATCGTCGCGGCCACCGGCGGGATCGCCTTGGTGGCCGTTTCCCATGCGGCGCGCGCCGTGCTCACCGCGGCGTCGCCCTGGGCGGCCTGCGCCACCTTCAGGTTGGTCACTTCGGTGCCGTCGTTGGCCGCATACACGTCCCAGGTACCGGAACCGTTTTTCACGTAGAAGGTCGACAATACGTGCGGATTGCCCAGCGTGTCGTAGACGTCGACCGGGGTCTGCTTGTTGTAGCTGTTCGGGTCGCTCGCGTCGAACGGCGACACCACCGGGGCGGCCACGCGCGAATCGAGGTTCATCTCAATGCCGACCTTGGTGGTCGAGACCGGCTTCAGGTCGGCCGTGCTGATCTGCACCGGCATCGGTGCGCCGGCCAGGATCTCGCCGCTGGGGCCGGTGCTGTAGCCGGTCAGCTTCGCGCCTTGCGCGTTGGTCATGAAGCCGTCCTTGTCGAGCGCGAACTGTCCATTGCGGGTGTACTGCACCATGCCCGAGGAAACCGTGCGGAAGAAGCCCTGGCCGTTGATTGCGACGTCGAGCGAATTGTTCGACGATTCGATATTGCCCTGGGTGAACTGCTGGGCGATCGTCGAGACCTTGACGCCGATACCGGCCGTGACGCCGCCGGCGCCGTTGAGCGAACTCGCATACACGTCGGCGAACTGCGCCTGGGCGCCCTTGAAGCCGACGGTGCTGGCGTTGGCAATGTTGTTACCGATGACGTCCAGCGATTTGGCTGCGCCGTTCAAGCCGCTCAGGCCTTGTTGGAAAGACATGTGGTGCTCCCAGAATTTATAAAATGCGGATTGGGTAAGTAATTAGAGAACTTGCTTGATGTCGGCCAGGGAGATCGCCCCCTTGCCTGCGAGGTTCAACTTGACCCCGTCCTTGGAATTCGTGCTGACGCTGGCGACCGTGTCGAGCGTCAATGCTTTCACGTCGGTCAGCGGCTGGCCGGCGAGCGTGGCGGCGATGCGGAAGGAATAGCGGCCGTCGGCCAGCATGGCGGCGTCGACGCTGTCGCTGGTGCCGTCCCAGGCCAGCGGCATGGCGCCGGCTTCGGCCGCGCCGAGGTCGATCGTGGCCACGTCCTTGCCGGTGCGCGGATCGGTGACGATCACCTGCACGTTATCGGCCGCGGTGGCGAGATCGACGCCGAACACCGACTTGCCGCCCGAGAGGTTCAGGGTATTGCCTTCGACCAGCACGCCATGGCCGATCAGGTTGGTCGCCTGCATCGACTCGCTCGACTGGTAGCTCGACTTCAGCGTTTCCAGCGTTTCGTTCAGCTTGTTCACGCCGGTCACGGTCTGCAGCTGGGCCAGCTGGCTGGTCACCTGGGCATTGTCGAGCGGATTGAGCGGATCCTGGTTCTTGAGCTGGGTCACCAGCAGGGTCATGAACTTGTCGGTGTCGGCCTGGACGGTGTCGGTCGCCTCCTTCTTGGTGGCGTTCATGGTCGACATCAGGTCGGTGATCGAGGTGCCGCCGGTGGCGTTTACAGTGGTCATGAGGGTGTTCGCTTAATTTGATTATTGGCCGAGCGTCAGGGTTTTCAGCAGCATGCTCTTGGCCGCGTTCATCGTTTCGACGTTGTTCTGGTAGGAACGCGAGGCCGACAGCATGTTCACCATCTCGTCCACCGGGTTCACGTTCGGCATCGACACATAGCCCTTGTCGTCGGCCATCGGGTGCTTGGGGTCGTAGACCTGCTTCATCGGCGACGGGTCGTCGACCACTTCCTTGACCTTGACGCCGGTGCCGCCGGTCTGCATCGGCACCGCCTCGAACACGACCTGCTTGGCGCGGTAGGCTTCGCCGGTGCTGGAGGTGGCGCTGTCGACGTTGGCGAGGTTGCTGGCCACCGTGTTCAGGCGCTGGGCCTGGGCGCTCATGGCCGAGCCGGAGACGTTGAAGATATTGAAGAGGGACATGCTTGTTTACCCTTACTGACCGTTCTGGATCGCCGCCATCAGGCCGCGGATCTGGTGGTTGATCATGGTGATGCCGGCTTCGTAGCGCAGCGCGTTGTCGGCGAACTGGTTGCGCTCGACATCCATGTCGACCGTATTGCCGTCGACCGCGCCCTGCACCACGCCGCGGTACAGCACCGGGGTGCCGTCGGGCAGCGCCTTGCCGTCGGCCGCCGGCTGGAGGTGGCCTTTGTTCGTCGCCGCCAGCGGATTCGCCGCGGCCGGGTTGGCTTTTGCGAGCGCGCCCTGCATGGCGCTGGCGAAATCGATGTCGCGCGCCTTGAAGTTGGGCGTGTCGGCATTGGCGATATTCGACGCGATCAGTTCCTGGCGCTGGGCGCGCAGCGAGAGCGCGGATTCATTGAAGCGTAAGTAATTATCGAGTTTGCCGATCATGCCGCCTCCGGGCCGATTTCTTGTTGGGACAGGCTGAATCATACGTTTGGGCAACACTAGCCCATCGAAGGATCAGGCCCTCATTACCCCCCTTATTCAAAGTTTCGCTACGGCATCACTCAACCTAAGATGGTAGCCATTACGAAAGGCTGCTCGTCATGTTCAAGAAGCTCAAGCTGTTCTCTTTCCTGTTATTGGCGGCGCCGCTGGCGCTGGCCCAGGCCCAGACCCAGACCGGTACGCGCCAGGACGGCGCCGCGCTGCGCAAGCTCGCCGAAAACTATCTGCAGGCGCAAAGCGCCGGCCTGCCGGGGAAAGTCACCATTAAAGTCGGTGCGGTCGATCCGCGCCTGACGCTGGCCGCCTGCCCGGCGCCGGAAGCCTTCCAGCAGCCGGGCGCGCGTCCCTGGGGCAAGACCACGGTGGGCGTGCGCTGCACGGCGCCGGTGTGGAGCATGTTCCTGCAGGCGCAAGTCAACGTCGTGGCCGATTACGTCACCGCCGCCGTGCCGCTGGCCCAGGGCCAGCCGATCGACGCCAGCCAGCTGGCGACGGTGCAGGGCGACATCGCCGCCATGCCGAACGGGATCATCACCGACATGGCGCAGGCGATCGGGCGTACGCCGACGGTCTCGCTGCCGGCCGGCACGCCGCTGCGGCTGGACGCCTTGAAATCGAAACCGGTGGTGCAGCAGAACCAGGCGGTGCGCATCGTCTCGCGCGGCGAGAATTTCTCGGTGTCGGGCGAAGGCAAGGCGATCGGCAATGCCGGCGAAGGCCAGATCGTGCAGGTGCGCACGCCGCGCGGGGCGATCGTCAGCGGCACCGCCAGGAATGGCGGCATTGTCGAAGTGGCATTGTAATCGCCAGGTTCACGGCCCTGCCCAGCTTGTATTTTGAAAAACCTTCCCTGTTTGGGGTTCTGCGCTAAAGTTTGTAGGCTGACAGCCGTTACACACTGCAGATCCCGGAGTTCCTGCTCCGAACAGAGAAGGATAATGCTGTGAAAATTAACGATACCCTCAAAGGGGCGCAAGCCCAGCAGTTGACGAACACCACGGCAGCGAACGCCAAGCAGGCCGAAAAGGCGGCGGCGACGGCCACCACGGCGCCGACCGACAGCGTCCGCCTGTCCTCGCAGGCGCAGGCGGCGGGCGGCGCCTCGAGCACCGCGCAAGTGTTCGATGCCAAGAAAGTTGAACGTATCAAGCTTGCGATTGCCGATGGGCAGTTCCAAGTCAATTCCGAACGAATCGCGGACGGGTTATTGGACACCGTGCGCGACCTGCTCCACTCACGCAACCGATAACGACCGATGACCCTTCCGCACGCCACCCTCACCTCTGAACACGAGCACATTGCCGCGCTGGTCACATTGATGAAGCAGGAACAGCAATTGCTGGTGGCGGCGGATGCGGACGCATTGGGCGAACTCACCCCGCGCAAGGTAGCGCTGGTGCAAGAGCTGGCGCAACTGTCGCGCCAGCGCCACGGCGCACTCGGCGCCGCCGGCTTCATCGCTGCCGAAGCGGGCATGGAACCCTGGCTGGCCGCGCGTGGCGACGATGCCGCCCGCGCCGCCTGGTCGCAGCTGCTGGCGGCAACCGCCGAAGCCAAGGAACTGAACCGCGTGAATGGCATGCTGCTCAACCGCCAGATGGCGCATAACCAGACGGTCTTGAATGCGCTGCGCACGCCGGCGGCGGCGCCGGAATCGACGCTCTATGGGGCCAAGGGGCAGACCTTCGGCAGCGCGCCGTCGAGGCGGTTCGTGCTGGGGTGATCTGGTAAATCTTGTTGTGATGACGGCCGCCGATGCGGCCGTTGTTGTTTCTGTCGGGTGGGCTGATGCTTACCCGTAAGGTGGGCGGCTACACCTTGGCAAGTGATTGCCTATTGCCTGGATGCCGCCCACGCGTTCAAGCGCACTCTGAAACTTCGCGACAGATCACCGACTGGTTGAACGCGTGGGCGGCGCAGACGTGTCTGGTCCGCAAACTAAGAGGTGGAGCCGCCCGCCTTACGAGTCTACGGATCGTTCTCGAAACCGGTTATACAGCGGGCAGTCTGATGTGGCCGCGTCATCGGTTTTGTAGGGTGGGCGCCCCGTGCCCACGCGGTACGGACGTGTCCTTTTGGCCTGGTGCCATTAATGACGACGCATCACCGCAACGGAGTGTTGCATCGTCACGCAAACGCGTGGGCTCGGGGCGCCCACCCTACGAAACCTTGCTTCGGCGCAAGCTTGGCTGCCTCAACAAGCGGAAAGTATTCCTGAATGTCATCAACTGACGGAGGAATCCCATGGTCCGCACCGCCCTTGCCACCCTGCTGCTCGCCGCCATCCTGCCCGCCTACGCCGACATCGCCGTCACCATCACGCCCGAACGCGCGGCGCTCGGCAAACGCGACGAGGTCATGGTCAACGTAACGCTCACCAATACCGGCACGGCGCCGGAACGCATCCTGAAAGCGCGCACGCCATTCGGCCCGGCCGAATTCCCGCTGTTCGAGATCACGCGCGACGGCCAGCCGGTGCGCTATCTCGGGCGCGAAGTGAAACGCCGCGTGCCGGTCGAGGCCGACTACCTGGTGCTGGCGCCGGGCGAAAGCCGCAGCGCGCGCGTCGAACTCTCGCATTCCTACGACATGGCCGCCACCGGCGCCTATGCGGTGCGTTATTGGGGTACTGCGCGCGGCACCGCTGCCGGGCCGAGCATGGAGACCGGCGCCATCGTATCGAATACGGCCTCGCTCTTCATCGAGGGGCGCCTGCCGCGCGGCACCAGCATGCCGCTGCTGGCCGCCCCGGCCGGCCCGGGCCTGTCCTACGCGCAGTGCTCGAACGCCCAGCAGGAGACGATCGCCGAAGCGGTCGCGGCCGGCAGCGCGATGGCAGCCAACGGCCTCGGCTACCTCACCAGCGGCAAGGAACAGGGCCAGCGCTACAGCAACTGGTTCGGCGCGCTCGACGCCGCGCGCCAGGCGGTCGTGAACAAGAATTTCACGGCGATCAAGGATGCCTTCGACACCAAGCCGGTCAAAGTCGATTGCGGCTGCGACGAGGATTATTTCGCCTACGTCTACCCGTTCCAGCCGTACACGATCTACGTCTGCAATGCCTTCTGGACCGCGCCGATGACCGGCACCGATTCGAAAGGCGGCACCATGCTGCACGAGATGAGCCACTTCGACATCGTCGCCGGCACCGACGACCACGTGTATGGCCAGCAGGGCGCGGCCGAGATGGCGCGCACGGCGCCGCAGCGGGCGATCAACAATGCCGATTCGCATGAATACTTCGGAGAGAATACGCCACCCTTGCAATGATGATGTGCGCGGTACGCAGGCCCTTCCGCGGGCCTGTCGGCCCGCTGTTCGCTTTTTTTTTGCGCGTTAAAACTGTACGGTTGGCGAGACAAGCAGCATCGTTGTTTAGCTACAACTGCTTTGGTTCTACGAAACGTTCCATTGTAGAATGCGCGAAACTTTTGCGGACCCATAATGAATCAACCGAAGCACGTCGCCTACCGGCCCGACATCGACGGTATGCGTGCAATCGCCGTACTGAGCGTTGTCTTTTTCCACATCGACAAATCGCTGGTACCTGGAGGATTTGCCGGCGTCGACATCTTCTTCGTGATTTCGGGTTATCTCATTACCCTTCTTATCTACGGCCAGATGTCGGCCGGCACCTTCAGCTTTTCCGACTTCTACAAGCGCAGGATCAATCGCATTGCACCGGCGCTTTTCGTTTTGATAGCGATCGTATCGGCGATCAGTCTGTTCATTCTTTCTCCTGCCGATCTGGTAAGGATGTTCAAAAGCGCCATCTATTCGAGCCTTGGTGTATCCAACGTGTTTTTCTGGCGTGAATATGGCAGTTACTTCTCGTCCGGAATCGACGAAGCGCCGCTTCTGCATACCTGGTCATTGTCGGTAGAAGAACAGTTCTACGTTGTCTGGCCGCTGCTATTGCTGGTGATTGCCCGCCTGCGGCCTGCGTACAGGAATAGCATGATCGGCATCGGCATCGTCGCCGCCATCGTCCTGTCTGAATTCGGAACCCGGAATGCGGCGTCGGCATCCTATTACCTGCTTCCCACCCGCTTCTTCGAACTCTTCATCGGCGGCGCCCTCGCCATTTTCTTTTTCTATCGAAAAGCGCCGCCAGGCCTGCGCACCTCGCATGTGCTCGGCGCGGCAGGGCTTCTGCTCACGTTCGGCAGTCTGTATTTATTGAACGAAAAATCTTCCTTCCCCGGATTGAATGCGCTCTACCCATGCCTGGGCGCCGCTTTTCTGATCGCGGCTGGAGAAAATGCAGGTTCGTTCACCGCCCGGCTCCTGGCTGTGAAGCCGCTGGTATTGGTTGGATTGATTTCTTATTCCCTCTATCTGTGGCACTGGCCGCTGATTGCGTTTATACATTACCTCGGCATTCGCATCGACATGCTTACCGGTACGCTCCTCTTCCTGCTGGCGATTTGCCTGGGCTGGGCATCATGGCGGTTCGTGGAACGTCCGTTCCGGCAATCGGGCGGGAAAATGCAATTCGGGGCTGTCGTTGGTTATCGCTATCTTGCCCCGGTTGCGGCCGTTGCCCTTGCTTTCGTCGGCGTGGCGCACACCGGGGGCGTGCCGGGCAGATTCGACGCCCGCGTTCCCAAGTATGAACAGATCATTGCCACTGCCCCGAACGAGCTGCGGCCGGACTGCCATTCCTCGGCATTCAATTACGATCGCAAGCCAGCGGCGTCGTGCCTCCTCGGCACCCCCGGCAAGGCGGCCGATGCCCTGCTCATTGGCGACTCCTATGGAAATCACTTTACCGGCATGGTGGACATCCTGGCAAAAAACGACCGGATTTCAGTGATGGACTACACCATGGACGGATGCCTGCCGGTGAAAGGCATGGGCTTCGGTGCGCAGGACTCGTATGCGCAGAAATGCAAGGCCAGAAATGCGTTCATCTACAACCACATTTCATTGAGCAAATACAAGCATGTCATCCTGGCCGGTTCATGGCACTCCCTTCGCACCGCGGGCGAACTCGCCGATGTAAAAAAAGGCTTGAATGACTCGGTCGCTGCCATTATTGCCGCAGGTGCAAAGCCAATTATTATTCTTGCAAACGAAGGTACCGAAAACGCCAACTGTCCGGTACGCCGCCTGTTGAACGGAAGTATAAAAAACTGCGACAGAAAACAGGAGCCGAACCGGATGTGGGACACGCTGTTTGCGGAACTGAAAGCGAACTTCCCGGTGCTGCATTTCGTCGATCCAAACCAGGCCATTTGCAGCAACGGCCTTTGTCACGCCATGCTGGGCGATATCCCCCTGTACCGGGACGCGGGACATCTGAACGATGTCGGATCGCGGGCGATCGGAAACGTGCTGGTTGAAAAGCGCATGCACATCGTTGGACCACAGGATTTCCTGTCGGCGCAACATTAAAGCCCGTGGGCGGTGCGCCCAATGACGCTCGGCTCACGCCCGGCGGCGAAGCACAGGGCCAGCGCCATATAACTAGTTCAACGCCCGTCAATACGCGCTAGCATGAAAGGAATATGAAATCCAGCGGCGCACAAACAAACTGCAACATTGTTACTTTTTCGCAAACGGATGCCACACACGATCCGAATTGCATTGCTGTCAGCTCATGAATTCGCCAGTATGGGGGTGGGTTTTCTCTGATCGACGTCAGATCTCATGCGAAAAACCCATCAAAAGAATGGCCGAACAATCGGCCACGACAAACAACATACGGAGAAGTTACACATGAGCTCGAACAGCATCTGGAAGTCGGCATTCGGTATCGCAGCCCTGACCCTCGCCGCCGCCGCGCAGGCAGGGTCGAACGGCGTGAAGGTGGACGTGGCCCTGGACAAGGCGGCGCTCGGCCCGAGCGACGACGTGTACGTGAAGGTCACCATCACCAACACCTCGGCCACCCCGCAGTATGTGCTCAAGGCGCGCACGCCGTTCGAGGGCCTGTCGGCGCCGCTGTTCGAGGTCACCCGCGACGGCGCGCCGGTCGCCTATACCGGCGCCCTGATCAAGCGCGCCAAGCCGACCCAGGCCGACTATTACCTGCTCAAGCCGGGCGCCTCGCACACGACCAGGGTCGAGCTGTCGTCGCTGTACGACATGAGCGTCAGCGGCGACTATGCGATTGCCTACCGCACCGCCTCTCCGGACCTGTTCCTGGCCAACGACAAGGGCGCCACCGCGGCCCGTGCCGTAGCGGACAAGGCAGCCGCCCGCGACATCGGCGAACTGCAGTCGCAAGCGGCGCAGGTGTACATCGAAGGCCGCCTGCCGCGCGGCGCCGAGTCGCCCATCATGCAGGCGCTCAAGCAAGGTAATGCCGGCGGCGGCATGGCGACCACGCAAGGCCTGAGCTATGCGTCGTGCACCGCCTCGCAGCAGAGCACGATCGCCTCGGCCATCGCAGCCGCCAAAACGATGAGCAATAGCTCGGTCACCTACATGGCGAAGACGAGCATGGGTCCGCGCTATACGAAATGGTTCGGCACCGTGAACTCGTCGCGCGTGGCGACCGTCAAGGCGAATTACGGCAAGATCAAGAACGCCTTCGATAACCAGAACGTGGTGGTCGACTGCAGCTGCAAGGACAGCTACTACGCCTACGTGTACCCGACCCAGCCGTACCGCATCTACGTGTGCAACGCGTTCTGGACGGCGCCGATGAGCGGCACCGATTCGAAGGGCGGCACCCTGGTGCATGAGATGAGCCACTTCGACATCATCGCCAACACCGACGACAACGTGTACGGCCAGAGCGGCGCCGCCAGCCTGGCGATCAGCAATCCGGCCGCGGCAGTGAAGAACGCCGATAACCACGAGTACTTTGCCGAAAATACGCCGGCGCTGAACTAACACGGCAGGCCAAAGGTCCCGGCACGCCGGGACCTTTTTATTTCAGGGTGGCGATAAAGGAGACGGGCCGCGCGGGAAATTCCAGCGGCTTGTCGAGCTGTTTCACGTCCGCCAGCACCAGACCGTTGTAGCCGATGTTGTAGTTGTGGCGGCCCTTGGCGAAGGCATAGGCGTTGGTAATGTCGATCGTATTCGTCAGCATCTTGCCGGGTGCCAGCGGCTGGTAATCGGCGGCGGTGAGCGCGGCGCGCTTGACCATCTTGCCGGTGTAGGCGATCGGTTTGCCGCCGGCGTCGCGCAAGTCGAAGCGCGCGCCCGTGAGTTCGCTTCCCGCCGCCAGCTCGCGCGGCAGCCAGACCGTGGTCTTGCCCTGGTTGGTGAACGTCATTTCCACCAGCACCTTGCCCGGTGGCGTTTTGAGGTCCATGCTGTGTTTCACGCTCACGGTCGGTTCTCCGGCAGCGCCCGCAAGCGCGGGCAGGAGGCTCGCCGCGCCCAAGGCGGCCAGCAGGATGATTCTGCGCTGCATACTTAGCTCCATATGGTTGTGTCGCTCATTGTGCGGGCGCAGGCCGAAAAAACCAAGAGTGACGGCCGCATCGTCACGGATGAAACAATATTTCATCCATGCGGTCAAAATGAAATTTTATTTCGCCCCATCCGGCACGGTGGCCAGAATGGTCACCGTCACCCGGCGGTTACGTGCCCTGCCCGCCTCATCCGTATTCGGCGCCACCGGCTGGTTCGCCGCATGCCCGACCGCCGTCAGGCGCCCCGCTGCCACGCCGCTGTCGATGAACAGGCGCACCACGCTGCTGGCGCGCACGGTCGATAATTCCCAGTTCGACGGATATAGCGGATTGGCAATCGGCAGGTTGTCGGTATGCCCTTCGACTTCGATCGCATACGGCTCGCCGCGCAGCAAGGTGGCGACCGAGCCGAGGGTGGCGCGCGCCTCGCCGCCGAGCGCGGCCTGCCCTTCCTCGAACAGGACTTTCGCATTGATCTCGACCGTCACTCCGCGCCCGGTCTGGCTCACGCGCACCTGCCCGTTCTGGACCAGCGGCGCCAGCGAGGCGCTCAGGTCGCGCGCCAGGGTATTTAACCGTTCGCGCTCGCGCCGCGCCGCGTCCGCGCGCTTGCGTGCGATCAGGTTCGTCAGGGGAAGTTGCTCGACGGTCGAGCTGGCCTGCGGCGTGTCCGGGCGTCCGCCAAAGGCGTCGCCCAGCGCATCCGATAGCGTCTTGTACTTGCCGGTGTTGACCACCGAAATCGCGTACATGACCACAAAAAAGGCAAACAGCAGCGTGATGAAGTCGGCGTAGGAGATCAGCCAGCGCTCGTGGCTGTCGCGGTCTTCCGCTTCGTCATAACGCTTTCTCGCCATCTCAGCGTTTCACCAGCAGGCTGGCGACGCGCTCCTCGACCACGCGCGCATGGTTGCCGCTGGCGATGTCGTGGAACACTTCGATCAGGATGTCGTATTGCGCGACCTGGTCGGCAACGATGGCTTTCAGCTTGTTCGCAACCGGCAGGAAGAACAGGTTGGCCAGCCCGACCCCGTACACGGTCGAGACAAAGGCCACGGCAATGCCGGAACCCAGGCGCGACGGATCGGACAGGTTTTCCATCACGTGGATCAGGCCGAGTACAGCGCCCAGGATGCCGATCGTCGGCGCATAGCCGGCGGCCGACTCCCACACGCGCGCGGCCTGGCGCTCGGCGAATTCGAAGGCGGTCACTTCCATCTCGAGCAGCCCGCGGATTTTCTCGGGCGCGATGCCGTCGACCACCAGGCGCAAGCCCTTCTGCACGAACAGGTCCTTGTTTCCCATGTACTGCTCGAGCGCGAGCAAGCCGTCGCGGCGCGCGGTATGGCTCCACAGTGCAATCTCGCGCGACAGCGGCTGGCGCCGGTTTTTGGGCGGGAAAAATACCCAGCGCAGCATGCGCATGCCGCGTGTAAACGTGCGCGCTTCGGATTGCAGCAGCACGGCGCCGAAAGTGCCGACCACGACGATGGCGAATGCCGCCGGCTGGATCAGGGAAGCGAAACGGCCGCCGTCGAGCGTGTGTCCGACCAGCAGACCGGCCAGGGCCAGGGCCAGGCCGATCAGGCTGGCGAAGTCCACAGTTTTTCCTTGAGCGAAGCACGCATGCGCGCCACGGCTTGCGTATGCAGTTGCGACACGCGCGATTCGGACACGCCAAGCACGGCGCCGATTTCCTTCAGGTTCAGCTCTTCTTCGTAATACAGGCCCATCAGGATCTTCTCGCGCGGCGGCAAGGCGTCGATGGCGGCGATCACGGCCGAGCGGAAGTCGGTGTCGAGCAGCGCGCGCAGCGGGTCGTCTTCATCCACCGCATAGCGGTCGAGGAAGCTGTCGTTGCCGTCTTCGTCGTGGAAATCTTCGTAGTACACCAGTTGGTGGCCGCCGCCTTCGAACAGCATTTCCTGGTACTCGGCCAGCGGCACGTCGAGCGACTTCGCCACTTCGAGCTCGCTGGGCGGACGCCCCAGTTGCTGCTGCAGCTTGGTCATCGCCGTCTCGACCTTCTTCATGGTCGAGCGCGTGCTGCGCGGCATCCAGTCGTTGCTGCGCAGCTCGTCGACCATGGCCCCGCGGATGCGCAGCACGGCATAGGTCTCGAACTGGGCGCCGTGGTTGTCTTCGTAGCGGTTGATGGCATCGAGCAGGCCCATCATGCCGGCCTGGATCAGGTCGTCCACCTCGACCGACGGCGGCAGCTTCGCTTTCATCTGATGGGCGAGGCGCTTCACGAGCGGGGCGTGCTCGGTGAGCAGGTGGTTCTTGTCGGCTTTTCCTTTGACGGTATACATGCTTGTTCTTTTTTCTCAGGAACCAAAATGCGCGCCGCCGCGCGTCATGCCGGACAGTGCAAAACGCCCGGCCAGCTGGCGAAAGGCCACCGAGGCCCCGGCCAGCGGAAAGGCATCGACCACCGAACGTCCAAGACGCGCGGCGCGGTGCAGGTATTCGTCCGCCGGCACCGAGCCCATCGAACTCAACGTTACTGCAAGGTAACGGCTTGCTGCCGCCGACATATTATCGTAAACCACTTTCGCCTCTGCCTCGCTTGCGCCCGTGACCAGCACGCCGAACGGACGGCGGCCCAGCGCCTGCGCCAGGCGTTTAATGAGGCCATAGGCGTTGGTGATCGAGGTGGCGCCGGTCGAGACCTGGACCACGATTTCGGAATCGGCCAGCAGCGGCACCGCAAAGCCGCCGTCGCCATCGACTTCGCCATCGACGATGACGATGCCGCCCTGCTTTTTCACCAGCACGTCGAAGGCCTTGGACAGGCGGCGCGCTTCGTCGGCATCCACCGCCGCCTGGCCGTCGCGCGCCAGCAGCGCCACATTGAAACCCTGGGGCGCGGTCTGCACCACCTGGTTCAGCGCGCATTCCTGGCGCGCCACCTGCAGCAGGCTGGCGTGGCGTTCCATCTCCAGGCGGCGGGCGACGCCATAGTCGCGCCGGCAAGCATCGACGATCAGGACATCGTTGCCGGCCTGGGCCAGCGAGGCGCCCAGGTTGACCAGCATCGCGCCCTTGTCGTCGCTCGGGGTGGCGGATAAAAACGTGACGATGCGTGGCTTGGGGCCGGCCAGCATGCGGCGCAGGCCTTCGGCCTGGTCGAAATCGAAACTAGACAAAGCGCACCTCGCGCAGGCTCTCGTCCTTGTGCACGTTGCCGGTGCCGGCCATCATCAGCGGCAGGTCGGCATCATCCAATTGATTGGCGCCGTCGCGGCGGCTGCGGAAGGCGCGGTCGACCAGCAGCGCGCGGTCGGCCAGGTGCAGGTCTTCCGGCACGCGCTGGCCATTCGAGATGTAATGCAGGTTCAGCTTCTGGCGGATGATCACGTCGAGCACGTTGCCGATCGACGCCGCTTCGTCCATCTTGGTCATGATGCAGCCGTGCAGGCCGCTGCCCTGGTAGGCGCGCACGACTTCGGCCAGGGTTTCGTTGGTCGAGGTGGCGTTCAGGCACAGCAGGCGTTTCACGTCGGCGCCGGCGCCGGCCAGCATGGCCACCTGTTCGGTGACCATCTGGTCGCGCTGCGACATGCCGATGGTGTCGATCAGCACGGTGTGCTTGTTCTTGAGTTCTTTCAGGGCGATGCGCAGGTCGGCTTCATCCTTCACCGAGTGCACCATCACGCCCAGGATCTTGCCGTAGATACGCAGTTGTTCGTGGCCGCCGATACGGTAGGCGTCGGTGGTGATCAGCGCCAGCTTTTCCGGGCCGTGGCGCATCACGCAGCGCGCGGCCAGCTTGGCGGTGGTGGTGGTCTTGCCGACGCCGGTCGGGCCGACCAGGGCGAACACGCCGCCCTTGTCGAGCAGCGTGTCTTCGTCGGCCATCGTGGTCAGGTTGCGCGCCAGCACGGTCTTGATCCAGCGCATCGCCTCGGCGGCATCCTTGTTCGCCGGCATCTTGTCGATCAGGTAGCGCGACAGCGACGCCGAGAAACCGGCGGCCAGCATTTCGCGCAGCACGACCGCCTTTTGCGGCTCGCGCGCTTGCGTGCCGCCCCAGGACAGCTCGGCCAGTTGCGATTCCATCATGCCGCGCATGGCGCGCAGTTCGCTCATCATGCCGCTCATCTCTTGCGCAGCCGATTCCTTGGCCTGGGAGATCGCGGCCGACATCATCGCGGTCATGGCGGCCATGTCGAAGGCCGGCTCCGGCTGCGGGGCGCGGCGGTTGGCGTAGCTGTGTTCGGCTGCGAATTCCGGCTCGGGTTGCGGCGCGCGGCGGCTCGCAAACATCGGCTCAGGGGCGAATTCCGGCTCAGGCTGCGGTGCACGACGGCTGGCGTAGATCTGTTCCGGCGTGGCGGCGGGCGCGGCGGCGCGACGGTTGACGAAGGCCGGCGCTTCCGGCTCGAAGGCGTTCAGGTCCAGGCGCGGCTGCGGCTGGGCCATGGCGGAATCCGGCGCCGGGGCGGCCAGGGAAGCGACGTCGTCGTTGTCGAGCGCCAGGATTTCGACGACGCCGTCGACGGGACGGTTCGAGAGGATGACGGCATCAGGGCCGAGCGCATCGCGCACCTTGCGCAAGGCTTCCCGGGATGTTGCCGCTGTAAATTTCTTCACATTCATCTTATTCTCCGCACTGCGCTATTCGATGGTGACCGGCGCGCACGAGGCCGGTCTATGGGATAGATTATTGACGATGCCGCAGAGCAAGCATCGGCGGAAAAGGATGGGGAAAGTGCGTTAATTCGATTTAGATGCGATCGGCACCCCCGCCTGCCTAGGCAAACGTCTCGACCAGGTGCAAGGGCTGCGCATGCGCATCCTTGTCCGCCAGCCGCGGTGCGAACCCGATCGGCCACACGATGCCCACGGCCGGATCGTTCCATTGCAGGATCCGCTCGAACTGCGGATGCCAGTAATCGGTCGTCTTGTACAGGCACTGTGCGCGCGCGCCGAGGACCGCGAACCCGTGCGCAAAGCCCGGCGGTATCCACATCTGGCGGCGATTCTCGGCACTCAACACCTCACCCACCCAGCGCCCGAACGTCGGCGAAGAGCGCCGCAAATCGACGGCGACATCGAACACGGCGCCTTCGATCACGCGAATCAGCTTACCCTGCGGACGCTCGACCTGGTAATGCATGCCGCGCAGGACGCCTTCTTGCGACAGGCTGTGATTGTCCTGCACGAACGGCGTGTCGATGCCGGTGGCGGCGGCGAAGTCCTGCGCGTTGAAGCTCTCGAGGAAGAAGCCGCGGCTGTCCTCGAAAGCCTGGGGAACGATCACCAGCACGTCCGAAATGGCGGTCGGGGTAACGCTCAGCCGCATACATGCCTCGTTTCGGTTAGCGAAGAGGTAATGGCGTAGTCGCCGTTCAGCGGCATCATGGTTCGCTTTCGAATATCTGTTGCAGTACCTGCATGACGCCCTCCTCCCACGGCGGCAGGCGCAGTCCGAAGGTCGAACGAAAGAGCGTGGTATCGAGGCGCGAATTGCGTGGGCGCCGTGCCGGCGTCGGATAGGCATCCGTTCCGATCGCCCGGATCGCATCCGGGCCTGCCTTCAAGGATTGTCCCGCGGCCTCGGCCGCGCGCAGCACGAAGCGCGCATAGTCATACCAGGTGGTGCTGCCGGCCGCGGCGACATGATACGTGCCGAACGCCATTGCCGGCGCCTGGCGGTAGTGCCGCAGCAGGTCGGCGCAGATGTCCGCCAGCAGCGCGGCCGACGTGGGTGCGCCGTACTGGTCGGCCACGATCGCGAACGCGGCGCGCTCCCTGGCCAGGCGCAGCACGGTTTTGGCGAAATTGCTTCCATGCGCGCCAAGCACCCAGCTCGTGCGCAGGATGAGGTGGCGCGCGCAGGCGCCGGCCAACGCGCGTTCACCCTGCAGCTTGCTGAGCCCATAGACATTCCCCGGCTGCGGCAGGTCGCGCTCGGTGTAGGGCTGATCCTGCGCGCCGCTGAACACGTAGTCGGTCGAAAAATGCAGCACCAATGCATCGAGGCGCGCAGCCTCCTCGCCAAGGATGCGCGGCGCCTCGGCATTCACGCCGAACGCCGCCGCGCGGTCGGACTCCGCCTTGTCGACGGCCGTGCAGGCGGCGGCATTGACGATCACGTCGGGGCGCAGCGCGCGCACCAGGCGACGCAAGGCCTCGGTGTCCGCCAGGTCGAGCTCGTTGCGCTCCGGTGCGACCAGCGCGCCAAGCGGTGCAAGTGCGCGCTGCAATTCATGCCCGACTTGTCCGTTTTTTCCTGTAAGAAGGATTTTCATGCCGTCCTCAGGTTACAACAAGGGGCAGGTGCCGGTAACGATGCGTCGGCCCGGCTGTACACATATCATCCACGACTCCTGAAGACCGCCGCGCCGGATATCGGAACGCTCCGCGCAGGCAATCGAGGATTATACGTGGTGCTCCTGCTCACCCAGGCGTCAACCCGCGCCGACCAGGCTGGTCACCCGGATCGTCTTGGTCTCCGGAATCTCCGAATGCGACAACACCTTCAGGTTCGGCAGCGCCCGGCGCAGGAAGCGCGACAGCAGGACGCGCAGCGGACCCGGCACCAGCAGCACCGGCGTGTGCCCCATCGCTTCCTGCTGCTGCGCCGCATTGTGCGCCTGCTGGGCGATGGTGTCGGCCAGGCCCGGCTCGATGCCGGTACCGTCGCCGCCGGCGCCCAGTGCTTGCATCAGCAGCCGCTCGAGGCGGTTGTCGAGGGTCATTACCGACAATTCGTTGGTCCCTGGGAACAGCTGCTGCACGATCGCGCGGCCGAGCGCCACCCGCACCACCGCCGTCAGGTCGCTCGGGTCTTGCGTACCGTTCGAGTGCTCGGACAGGGTCTCGATGATGGTGCGCATGTCGCGGATGTGCACGCCTTCGATCAACAGGTTCTGCAACACCTTCTGCAGCGTCGACAGCGACACCACCTTCGGCACCAGGTCTTCGACCAGCTTCGGCGTGTCCTTGCCCAGGTGATCCAGCAGCGCCTGCACCTCCATGCGGCCCAGCAATTCCGATGCATGCGTCGTGATCAGGTGGTTCAGGTGCGTCGCCACCACGGTGCCGGCGTCGACCACCGTATAGCCCAGGTTCTGTGCTTCGTCGCGCATGCCGCCTTCGATCCACACGGCCGGCAAGCCAAAGGCCGGATCGGTCGTCGCCTGGCCCGGCAACGTGCCGCTGGCCATGCCCGGGTTGATCGCCAGGAACTGGCCGTTGATCGCTTCGCCGGTGCCGACTTCCACGCCTTTTAATGTGATGCGGTAGGCCGACGGTTTCAGTTCCAGGTTGTCGCGGATGTGGACCGGCGGCGCCAGGAAGCCGACTTCCTGGGCGAATTTCTTGCGGATGCCCTTGATGCGCTTGAGCAGTTCGCCGCCCTGGGTCTTGTCGACCAGCGGAATCAGGCGGTAGCCCACTTCCAGGCCGAGGGTGTCGACCGGCATGATGTCCTGCCAGGTCGCCTCTTCCGCCTCGCTGGATGCCGCCTGCTGCGCGCCGGCCGCCGCATCGCTGGCGGCCGCTTCCGCTTCGCGCTGGGGTGCGTTTTTCGCACGCTTGGCCAGCAGGTAGCCGCTGCCGCCGAGCACGCCGCCCAGCAACAAGAACACCAGGTTCGGCATGCCCGGGATCAGGCCCATGCCGGCGATGATGCCGCCGGTGATGTACAGCACTTCGGGTTTGGCGAACAGCTGGCCGATCATCTGGCCGCCGATGTCCTGCTCGTTGGCCACGCGCGAAACGACCATACCGGCCGCGATCGAGATGATCAGCGATGGAATCTGCGCCACCAGGCCGTCGCCGATGGCCAGCAGCGTATAGGTTTCGGCTGCCTTGCCGACCGCCATGTCGTGCTGCACCACACCGACGATCAGGCCGCCGATGACGTTGATCAGCGTGACCATGATGCCGGCGACGGCATCGCCCTTGACGTATTTCGAGGCACCGTCCATGGCGCCGTAGAATTCGGCTTCCTGCGATACCTCGGTACGGCGCTTGCGCGCTTCCGGCTCGCTGATCATGCCGGCGTTCAGGTCGGCGTCGATCGCCATCTGTTTACCAGGCATCGCGTCCAGCGCGAAACGGGCGCCGACTTCGGCGATACGGCCCGCGCCCTTGGTGACGACGGTGAAGTTGATGATGGTGAGAATGACGAACACGACGATACCGACCGTGTAGTTGCCGCCGATCAGGAAGTGACCGAAGGCTTCGATCACTTTACCGGCTGCAGCGCCGCCGGTGTGGCCTTCGGTCAGGACGATACGGGTCGAGGCGACGTTGAGCGCCAGGCGCAGCATGGTCGACACCAGCAGGATCGCCGGGAAGGCCATGAAGTCGAGCGGCTTGACCGTGTACAGCGCGGTCAGCAGCACGATCACCGACAGCGCGATGTTAAAACTGAAGAACAGGTCGAGGATGAAGGCCGGCAGCGGCAGGATCATCATCGCCAGCAGCAGGATGATCAGGATCGGCGCGGCCAGGGCATTGCCCTTGGCGCCAACCGCTCCCATCCAGCCCGGCATTCTCAAACTATTCATTCAGCGGCTCCGTTATACGTTATCGGGTTTTTGTTTCACTTGCGATGCCGGGTTCAGCGGGTCCATCTCCGGCGGCACCTGCAACTTGGTCGGACGGTCCGGATAATGGCCGCCGGCCTTGCTGTAATTGCGCAGCTGGAAGACGTAGGCCAGCACTTCGGCCACCGCCGAGTACAGCTTCTCGGGAATTTCGTCGTCGATCTCGGTGTGCTTCCAGAGGGCACGGGCCAGGGCCGGCGCTTCCAGCAAGGCCACCTTGTTCTCGCGCGCCAGCTCGCGGATCTTGGCCGCCACTTCGTCGGCGCCCTTGGCGACCACGCGCGGCGCGCCGCCCTGCCCGTCCGTGTACTTCAGCGCCACCGCATAGTGGGTCGGGTTGGTGACCACGACGTCTGCAGTAGGCACATTCTGCATCATGCGGTTGCGCGCCATTTGCCGCTGCATCTGGCGAATCTTCCCTTTAATCTGAGGATTGCCGTCCGATTCCTTCGATTCCTGGATCATTTCCTGGCGCGTCATCTTCAGTTTGTTGTTGTAGTGCCAAAGCTGGTACGGCGCGTCGATCAGGGCCACCACGCCGAGCGAGCCGACGATGAACAGAAAGGCGTGCGCCATCAGGTCGGCCACGTGCCCGGTGCCCGACCCCAGCGGCTCGACGGCCAGCCCGAGTACGGCTTCCTTCTGGCTCATGACCACCACCCAGGCGACCGCGCCGACCAGCACCGTCTTGGCGATGGCTTTCAGCAGCTCGATCAGGGCGTTTACGGAAAACATGTTGCCGATCCCGCTGATCGGGTTCAGCTTGCCGAAGTTCGGCATGAAGGCCTTGGAACTGAAATTGAAACCGCCGATGGCCAGCGGCGCGGCCAAGGCGACCAGCATGATGGCAAACGCCAGCGGCAGGCAGGCCAGCATCACGCCGCCGACGTCGGCGGCGATGCGTTCGATCAGGACGTTCGGATTGTAGATTTGTGCGCGGTCGAGCGTCAGGCCGGAGGCCAGCGCGTCCGACAGGCGGCCGGCCAGGCTGCCGCCGGTGATCCAGAGGCCGGCGCCGGCGGTCATCAGGACGGCAAAGGTGGCGAGCTCGCGCGAGCGGGGAACGTCGCCGTCTTCGCGCGCCTTTTCCAGTCTTCTGGGGCTTGCGTCTTCTGTCTTTTCCGCGTCGCTGTCTTCGGCCATGCCATGCTCCTCTGCTGAGAGGAGACATTATCGCTGGAGTTGCCCTGCGGCCATATGGGGATTAGCCGGGCAAATACCTGCCTGTTCGTTCCCGGACAGCTTTGCAACATGATCAAAAAATAAAGAATCGCGCACGGTTGAATCTTGAACACCTAAGCGGCGGAATTCATGTATCGTGAGTATAGATAAACCACATTTATTGATTTACCGCAAATTCTATAAGAATGTAACGAACCCTGCGCTAGCCGTGCTAGACTCTATTTTGAACAGGGAAACAAATTTTTGGCGACTTGGAGGTCAATATGAAATTAAGAATGCCAAAACGCCCTCTGCAAAATCCCGACCCGACGATCGCCGCGCTGACCCAGTATTGCGACCGCATCGATCGCGCCGTCCCCCATCTGCGCACCCTCTTCCTGGTTGCCGGCCTGCTTGCCGCTGCATTGCAGGCAGGCATGATCGCTGACTACTTGTTTGGTGCAGGCCTGCTACTGCACTGGGCCATCTGGTTCCAGCGCTGGTGGACCAACGCCGATTGGCGCAACTGATTCACCGCGCTTTTTCCGCAGCAGCCTGCAAGGGCGCCATTCGCGCCTCCGATACCTGATCCTGATCGATTGATTAGCCGACGTTACGCACGCCGCTTGCCGCGGCATCGTCGATAGACATCGATTGCGCCGGTGATGCCGCGCCACCCGACGTGGCAGGCGCAAAGTAAAACGCCGCCTGATGCGGCGGCGTTCGAAGGAATGGTTCAGCTGACGGTACTGACGTCGTCGACTTCGACGGCGTCCATCATTGCCGGGCGGCGCGTGCGCACGCTCCAGCGTCCGCGCACGACGCGGCCATAGGCGGCCACGTAGAGTGCCAGTTGCATTGCAACGATCAGGATCGCGCTCGATACCGAATGTCCCAGGAACACGCTGCCGGCGATGCAGAGCGCGACCACCGGGCTGATGAACCAGACGACACCCGCATTGCGCTTCCACGAGCGGGCCGGATCGCGACGAATATGCTTGAACACTACGCGACGAAACACGAGCGTATGCAGGTGCAAGGCATCCGGGGCGCCAGGGCTGACATTCTGGATGAAGCGGCGGCGATAAATACTGAAGAGCACCTCGATAATCGGATAAGCGCATACGCCAAGCACTTGCCAGGCATTGATTTCGGCATGGCGCACCAGCAGCAGCACAGCCATTTCGGCCACCCAGAAACCCAGGAAATAAGCACCGCCGTCACCCAGGAACAATTTGCCCGCCGGGTAATTCAACAGGAAAAAGCCGCATGCCGCGCCACCGCTCAGGGCGGCCAGGGTCATGACGAAAGCGTCGTCGTATTGCCAGGCGATCGCACCCAGGCCGGCCGACATCAGGATAATCGTGCTGCTCGACAGGCCATTGAAACCGTCGATGATATTCACGGCATTTGCCGCTCCGGCGACAATCACGGCGGTCACCACAATGGCAACCGGTGCGAATACCAGCAGGCTGTCGAGGCCCCAGATATTCAGGTCGCTCAGCGTGGCGCCAAGCAAACCGCTGGCCAGCAGCGAGCTGGCGACCGTCGCCATCAGGCGCACGCGTACCGATACCTTCTTGGTGAAATCTTCGATCACGCCGGCGATAAAGGCAGGCAGACTGGCGGCCAGCAGCAACAGGATCAGGTTGATCTGCGATTCTTCGATCTGGCCTGGAAACAGCATCCGGAATGCCCACACGCCGAATATCAAGCCTGCAACGACGCCGATTCCGCCAATACGCGGAACGGCAACCGTATGCATCTTCTGCACACCACCGAGGTCATGATCATGAGACAGCTTCCCGTGCCAACGTTGGGAACCGACAATTGCGGCATTTGCTGCGAAGCTCGCACCTGCCGTCAGCAGGCCAATCTGTAAAACTTTCTCAAGAAGCATTCTTTTTTACATCCTTATGTTCCGTACCGCCGGGACGCCGCTCATGCCTGGCAGAGAAAATTTTGGGCAAAAAAACGGCGCAACGCGCCTGAAATTAAATGCCCTTGCTATGGCCACCCTCTGCTGCCGAACTGGGTTGAGCCTGATCAAAACGTGCGCTGAGTCAAGTTGAGACAATGCAAGATTATACTAGAGTAGCAGACTCATCCGCCACGATTCGTACTGTGCTGTCCGTTGTTTGTCTTTTTTTTGTCATCGTTGCGCCTCTGTCTGCCAATCTGCATAGATTCTATTCCCGATAAATCCGCTAGCAGTTTGTTCATTCGAGAACAAGGAACTAAAACAACACTTTGTGGTTTTTTTGAGGTCTGGCAACTTTCGTTGATATAATCATGAGGCAGTCTTTGCATCTGACCGATGTTTTGTTAATCGTAGATAAGGAAAACCACATGAAGAAGTTTCTCGCCCTGAGCGCCGCCCTGACCCTGGTCTCGGCCCAAGCCTTCGCACAAACCACCGCCCCAGCAGCCGGTTCGGCTCCTGCCGCCCCAGCCGCTGCTGCGCCAGCAGCTACCGGTCCTCTGGCTGGCCTGTCGACGGCTACCGGCCTGTCGACCGCAGCGCTGGTCGCTGTCGGCGTCGGCGTTGCAGCGATCGCTGTCGTCGTTGCTGACGACAACGATTCGAGCACCAGCCACTCGACCACGACCCACCACGGTCGTTAATTTCACGGGCATCCTGCCCGCGAAATGAAGCGTAAAAAAAAGACTGGCCGCGAAAGCGCCAGTCTTTTTATGTTTACAAGCCGGTTTTTACCGATTGCCGCCAACTGCGCTTAATACGCGGTGCTCCAGCTGACGCTGAGGGATTTCGATCCCGGCACCACGGCAAACTGCGAGCGCGAATCATCGCGTTGCGCCTGCCATAGCCAGCTGCCGATCGCATACCCCACCAACCCTCCCGCTACCACGTCGGACACCCAGTGCTGGCGCTCGGCAACCCGGCCCATCGAACTGACGGCGGCCAGCCCGTACAGCCACGGTGCATCGTATTCCTGCGCAAACGGGGTCACCGCGGCAAAGGCCACCGCCGCGTGATTGGACGGGAAGGACGCATCCGAGCGATTCGCGCTACGGTGCCAGGTGCCCAGCTCTTCGCTCGGGCGCGCGCGCTGCACGATCCGTTTGGTGAGCATCGACAAGCCGCCCGAAGCGGCAATCGACTGCAGCGAAATGATGCCGATGTTTTGCATGCGCCCGTCGCCAAAGGCAACGGCTGCACCGGCGGCACCGGCCAGCGCGACCGGCATTGCCTTGCCCACGTTGCCCCAGACGTCGGCGGCGCGTGAATCCTGGTGTTTGGCGACGAATTTGTCGACCGGCTTGTCGAGGGCCGCGCCGGCCAGTACGGCGCCGCCCGCCAGCAGCGAACCCTTGGCCCACTGCGGCAGGGTCGGCGAGTTCGACACCGATTGCTCCAGGCGCCAGCGGAACGCCGGCCAGGGGCTCGGCAAGGGCCGCACGGGTGGATTGACGCCCGGGTGGTTCTGCTCGTCCTTGCGCTCCGCAAAATTACCGAGGCCGTCCACGGTGGTCAAGTCGCGGCGCGGATCTTCCATCAGGTCATACAGGTCGCCCGGACTGGCGACCATCTGCCCGACGTCGCGCGTCCACGGCGCGATGCCGAAGCCCACGCCCGCCTGCGTATCGCTCAGCAGCATGATGTTGAGCGGTACGGAAAGGAAGACGCCCTTGTCGTTGTACGGGTCCGCCGGTGTGCCGGGGTTGGTGATGTCCTTGCCGTTCGTTTTGGTGTACCAGGCGCCGATCTCCACACCCGACCGGAAGCGGCGCTTGAATTCCATGCGCACGCCCTCGTCCTTGGCCAGGAAACGCCCCGCCCTGGCGGTGACGGTCATGTCGTAGGGCAGCTTGTAATGCAGGGCGCCGAGCGCGGTGACGGTGCGGTAGTCGCGCTTGTCGAACAGGCCCTTGAAACCACGCTGCTCGAGTGCGTCGACACTCAGGTCGACGGCCCAGCGCGTATCCTTCGGCAAATACAGGAGCTGGCCGCCGGCGCCGCGGTACATCTCTTCGTACAAGCCGGCGGAGACGCGCGCATACAGGCGCTCGTCGAGCGTCATGTACTTGTTGAGCAGCGCGCGGTTGATCTTGAAGCGGCTGCCGCGCTTGTACTCGGCAATGTCGGTACGCACGTGCGGCAGCAGGCTGTTCGACGGCTGAGTCACGCCCGACACGTTTTCGAACAGGTTCAGCTTTAATGCGCTGTTGAAATACAGCCCTTCGCCAAGGCGTCTGTCGAAGTTCGACACCGCCGCCACCTCGTAACGCAAGGCGCCGCTCGGGTCGTTGAAGAAGAACGATGCGCGCGGCGCGATCCGGAAGCGGTTGGACTCGCGGTCTTCCGACCTCAGCTGGACCATTTCGCCGTCCTGGTTGACGCGCACGCCGAGGCCGGCGCTGTCGTCGCGCACCGACGCCAGCAGGCCGCTCTCGTCCTCGCCCACCCGGTCGGCCGGATTGGCGTAGCGCACCAGCACGGTCTGCAGGAATGCCTCGCGGTCGACCAGGCCGGTAAAGTAATCGGTCAGGCGCTGCAGGTCGAAGAATTCGTAGGTCGCGATCGGCTGCTCGAGCCTGGTGTAGGTGACGTGGATCGCGCGCGTGCCCTGCGGCGCGAAGGCCAGCGCGGTACGGGTGGCGCGGCCGATGGCACGGCCCATGTTGGAAATCCGGCTGTTCGTCAGGGTCAGCTTCAGCGTACCGCTGTCGAGCTCGACGCGGATGTTCCTGAAGTTCTGCTTTGCCAGCGCCTGGACCAGCTGGGCGCCATGGCCGGCGTTCTTTTGCCACTCGGCGGCGCTGACGCGGGCCGGCGCTTTTTTCGGATCGAAAGGCGCAGGCTCGAGCAGCTTGGGCAGGAATTCGCGTTCCGCGAACGGAATGCTGACATAGGCGTTGGCGCTGAAGTGATCGCGGTGGCGCGCGATTTGCGCACCGAGCCAGCCCCAGCGGTATTCGAGGCCGACCGCGACGCCCTTGCGGCGCTCGCCGGCGCTGGTCGTACTCGCGCGGAAATCCTGTTGGTAATCATTGGCATCGTACTCGGCCACCGCGGCCCAGCCAGGCAGCGACAGCGGCGCCCAGCGCACGCCGCCGAACACGCCATCCGGCCGACTGTTTCCGACACCCAGGCTCGCCTCGATATTGCGTGCCTGGCCGAAGGTCTTGGTGGCGACGACATACTGTCCTTTGAACAGTTCAGTTCCGAGAAGGTCGGTCGCGCCGACCGCAAGCGCCGGCATCCAGGTCGATTCCTTGAATACCTGCAGCTTGGCGTCGACGATCTTGTCCTTGTAGCGGCCGTATTCGCTGCCGTACTGGCCGGGCTCGAACGTAAAGCCCGGTGTCCCGGCGATCGAGACGTAGCGGCCGGTTACCTGCAGAAAAGGAAGTATCGTCGAGCTGACCCAGAAGTTGCCGTAGGGACGGTCGTACCCATAACCAATCGACAGCGTACCGTCCTGTTCGACGACAGCCGAAGGCATGTTGATGTAGCCGGATTGTCCGCTGACGGTGGGCGTTGCACCGAAAGCATTCAGGGCGGTAAATGCGACGATGCCGCACAGGGAATATCTGAAAGGATGGCGAAATTCAACTAACAATTCGGAAAGCCTATGATTGGGACTATAGAAAAAACCGGTGGACGGCGCCACCGGTTATCGGGTACTGACCTTCCATGCCAGCGATTTCCCACGGAACCTGAAACACCCGGGCTCAGGAATTCATTTGCTTCGGCAGAAGATCTGCCACATCGGCCTCGGCGGAAGCAGGCTTGGCGATGGCGTCGAGCGCCTGGAGGTACTTTTGGATGACAAGTTGTTCGTCGTATTGCGCTTCGACCTTGCGCCGCCCGGCGCTGCCCATCGCGGCGCGCTGCGCCGGCGACAGCCCGATCATCGCGTGCATTTTTTCCGCCAGCGCGGTCGGAGATTTCGCTTCGCACAACATGCCCGTCAACCCGTCATCGACGGCATCGCGGCAGCCGACGACATCGGTTGCAATGATCGGGCGTGCCATGGCGGCAGCTTCCAGCAGCGAGCGCGGCACGCCTTCGCGATAGGAGGGCAGCACGACACAATCCGCGGCCGACAGGTAGGGACGCACGTCGTCGGTCTTGCCCAGGTAGGTCACCAGGCCTTCGTTTTCCCATGCGCGCAGCTTCTCGGCCGGAATACCGTTCGGATTGCCTGCGCCGGACGCGCCAAGCAAGTGGAACTCGACCGCCCCATTCACGCGCCGCACCTGACGCGCCGCTTCCGCGAACTCCTCGATCCCCTTGTCCTTGAGCATGCGCGCCACCAGGAGGAAGCGGAACGGCTGCTGCGGCGCCGCCGCGCTCGCGACCGGTTCGTAATGGCCGAGGTTGAGGCCGGACCCCGGCACGAGCCCGGTCAGCCGTTGCGGCACGAGCCCCGCGCCTGTAAACAGGGCCAGGTCGTCGGCATTCTGGAAAAATACCTTGTGCGAACGCTTCAAGGCCGTTTTATACAGTTGCTTGACGATCTTCGTCACCAGGCTGTCGCGAATGAACGTCGCGCCAAGGCCGGCAATGTTGTTGATGACAGGAATACCGAGGGCGTGTGCCGCCAGTGATCCGTACACGTTCGGCTTGACCGTATAGCCGAGGAATGCATGGGGACGCAGCGAACGCAGCACCCGATAATAACGTAGCAGCAATGCCAGGTCGCGGCCTGGATGGGTGCCGTTGTTGTCCATCGGGAGATCCACTACCCTGCAACCGAGCTCACGCAAACGCTGGGAATACTGGTCATGGGGTGCCAGGGCAATGACTTCATAGCCCGCTTCATTCAACGACCGAATTAAACCCGCGCGAAAATTATAGATATTCCAGGCAGTATTGATAGATATTACAATCTTGCGCTTCATTATTCGTCGTTGTCTGAATTACATTGAGTGTTACGCTTTTGCGAACACCAGATGACACCCGCGCTCTTTAGACACGGCTCACTTTCTCAAGGACAATAGGATAACGCAACAACAGCCGCGACGCTAATATTTGCCTTGCATGCTGTTGCGTATCGACAGTACCGCCTGGACCGGTCCGTTATAAGGGCATAACGCACAATGCGAATAACGCGGTCCACTGCCCCATTTAGAAAATGCTTTCGTTTAGCAGGCGTTGCAGATATTTGCCGTAACCGTTTTTCAGCAGCGGCTTGGCAAGCTGCTCCAGCTGGGCGGCACTAATATACCCGCGCCGATATGCAATTTCTTCCGGACAAGCGATCTTCAGGCCCTGACGATGCTCGATCGTCGCAATGAATTGCCCGGCTTCAAGCAGGGAATCGTGGGTCCCGGTATCGAGCCAGGCCGTGCCACGTCCGAGCAATTCGACATTCAGCTGTTTACGGCGCAAGTATTCGCGGTTGACGTCCGTGATTTCGAGCTCGCCGCGTGCGGACGGCTTTACTGCAGCGGCGATATCCACCACTGCATTATCGAAAAAATACAGCCCGGTTACCGCGTAATTCGATCGCGGCAGCGCTGGTTTTTCTTCCAGACTCATCACCTGGCGATCCGCGTCGAATTCGACGACGCCATAGCGCTGCGGATCGGTCACGTGATAGGCGAATACGGTTGCGCCCTCTTCGCGTTCGGCCGCATTGCGCAGCCGGTGCTCCAGGTCCGCCCCATAGAAAATGTTATCGCCGAGGATAAGCGCCGCGGGCGAATCGCCCAGGAATTCACGGCCGATCAGGAAGGCCTGCGCAAGCCCATCGGGCGAAGGCTGCACTGCGTAGGAGATATCGAGGCCCCATTGCCTGCCGTTGCCCAGCAACTCTTCAAAACGCGGCGTGTCCTGCGGGGTCGAGATGATCAGGATGTCGCGTATTCCCGCCAGCATCAAGGTCGTCAGCGGGTAATAAATCATCGGCTTGTCGTAAACTGGCAGCAACTGTTTTGAGACAGCCATCGTTACCGGATACAGCCTGGTGCCGGAACCGCCTGCCAGGATGATGCCTTTCCTCTGGACCTGGTTCGGCATCACAGTGCTCCCTCGTGGCTCGCGCGTTGCACGTAGTTCTGGTCGAGCCAGTTCAGGTAGGCGCCGGACTGTACGGAACTGACCCATTCCTGGTTGGCGAGGTACCACGCGACCGTTTTGCGGATGCCGGTCTCGAAGGTTTCCACCGGCTTCCAGCCAAGTTCACGGTCGATCTTGCCGGCATCGATTGCATAGCGGCGGTCATGGCCGGGACGATCGGCGACATAGGTGATCTGCTCGCGGTAGCTGCCGGCCGCGCGTGGCGCGAGTTCGTCGAGGATGTCGCACAGGGCATGCACGACGTCGAGGTTGGCTTTCTCGTTCCAGCCGCCGATGTTGTAGGTTTCGCCCGGACGGCCATCGCGCAGTACGTGGCGGATGGCCGAGCAGTGGTCGCTCACGTAGAGCCAGTCGCGGATCTGCTGGCCGTCGCCGTAGATCGGCAGCGGCTTGCCCGCGCGCGCGTTGGCGATCACCAGGGGAATGAGCTTTTCCGGGAAATGGTAAGGACCGTAATTGTTCGAGCAATTCGTCGTCAGCGTCGGCAAGCCATAGGTGTGATGATAGGAGCGCACCAGGTGGTCCGAGGCCGCCTTGGAAGCCGAGTACGGGCTGTTGGGCGCGTACGCCGTGGTTTCCGTAAAGGGCGGGTCTTGCGGCCCGAGCGTGCCATACACCTCGTCGGTCGATACATGCAGGAAGCGAAATGCCGCCTTTTCCGCCGCCGGCAATTGTGCCCAGTGCGTACGGGCCGATTCGAGCAGGTTGAACGTCCCGTTGATATTGGTCGTGACGAAGGCGCCCGGGCCATGGATCGAGCGGTCGACATGGCTTTCGGCGGCGAAATGGACAATCGCGCGCGGCTGGTGTTCGCCCAGTAAGGACGCCACCAGCTCGCTGTCGCCGATGTCGCCGCGCACGAAGATGTGGCGTGGATCGCCAGCGAGCGCCGCGAGGTTGCTCAGGTTGCCCGCATAGGTCAGTTTGTCGAGGTTGATGACGGGCTCATCGGATTGAGCCAGCCAGTCGAGCACAAAATTGGAACCGATAAAACCTGCCCCGCCCGTTACTAAAATCATTTGAAATCTCATCCACTAGTTACGATTATTCCGAACAACGCCGCGCCGGCGCCTACCGTTACCGGAAACGCAGATTCGCTTTGAGCGCCGTCATCTGTGCCGCGCGGGCCGGATCGCGCAATGCGCGCTCGCGCGCCTCGGCCATGAAGGCCCAGGCAATGGCGGCGAACAGTGCCAGCATCGTCGCAGTAATGACGATCACTGCGCGCGCCGGTTTCGCCTTGCGTTCCGGCTCGATGGCACGGTCGAGCACCTGGATGACGGCACTGTCCTTGGCCTCGTCCAGGCGCGCAGCCTCATACTGTTTCGCCAGCAGTTCGTAGAGCATCTGGTGATACTTCACGTCGCGCAGCAGCTTGATGTTCTGCAGGCCGGGCTTGTTCGCGTTCGGGGATGCCGCGGCGTCGGGACGGCCATTTTCCAGGCGCGCCATTTCTGCGCGCAGGCTCGCCAGTTCTTCCTGCACCTGCTTGTACTGGGGATTGTTCGGCGTCACGAAAGCCTTGATCGATCCGAGCTCGATTTCCTTCGACGAAATCCGGGCGCGCAGGATGCCGACCGTTTCGACGACGGCGCGGCTTTCGCTGTCGACACTGATGACGCCGGTGGTGTCGATGGCGCCCTTGAGCTTCATTTCGGCCGCGGCCAGGTTATCTTTCGTCATTTCCAGCTGGCGTTCGAAGAACAGGCGGCGTTGCGCCGCTTCGGTCACCGCCAGCACCTTGGTCAGGTTCGTCAATTCGTCGACATACGAATTGGCGATCCGGGCGACCTTTTCCTTGTCCTTGCTGTCGACGCTGATGGTAATGAGGCCGTCCTTGCCGGAATTGATGACCGTGTTGTTTTCAAGCAGCATGCGCGCACGCTCGGCCGACTCCGTGTCGTAGTCTTTCAGCAAGTCGTATTGCTTGATGAGCTTATCGGCGACGGTACGGCTCTTGAGCATGGCGACGTACACGTCGTTCGGGTTCTTCAGGCCGGCCGCCGCGCCGGCCACGGCGCCAGCCGCGCCGCCGAGCTGCGACAACAATGCGGCCGCGCCCGACTGCGCCTGCTGCGGCGGCAACAGCTTCGTCGTCGCCCGGTAAATATTGGGCAATACCAGGCTGAGGGCCACGGCTGCGATTGCGACGACCAGCGGTACGAGCAAAATCGACTTCTTGCGTTTGGCAAGGATGATCAGGAGGTCGATCAGGCTGAACGTGTTTTTCTCGCCAAGTGCATCTGGCGGCGCATTCAGGACCGGTGCAACGGGTGCGTTTTCATTCATGCTGGGGAACTGGCTTCGAGGTTTTGGTAAGCGGGAGATCGACGAATAAGGCGGGGTGGCGCCGCGACGTGTCGTATAACTATTTCCAGCCAAAAAATTTTGGTCACATGGTACGCGGTTTCATTCAAAGAAGAAATCGCTTTCATTTTTTCGTGGCCGGCCCGGGGCCGTCCGGCGCGCTCGCGCGCGCGCGGCAACGGACCCGCCGGCGGGGGGCACCGGCGTGCCCGGCCTGCCGTGCCTACTGCTCTTCCAGCCAGGACTGGAACATGAGCACATCCCACAGGTGGTATTGCCAGTTGCGCTGCCCGGACAGGTGTTCTTCCCACTTCTTGCGGATCGGTTCCGGCCGGAAGAAGCCTTCGTTGCGCAAGCGGGTACTGTCGAGCAAGGTCTCCGCCCAGTCGCGCAGCGGTCCGCGCAGCCACTCGGCGATCGGCACGCCGAAACCCATCTTCGGCCGTTCGATCATCGCCTGCGGAACATGGCGGTACAGCACCTGGCGCAGCGCCCACTTGGTCTGCCCATCCCGGATCTTCAGCGACTGCGGCAGGCTCCACGCAAACTCGACCACCCTGTGGTCGAGGAAGGGCACGCGCGTCTCCAGCGATACGCCCATTGCCGCGCGGTCGACCTTGGCAAGGATGTCGTCCGGCAGGTAGGTCAGCATATCGAGCGCCATCATGCGTTCGACGTCGGGGAGGCCGCCCAGCTGCGCGCTCTTTCCCGACAGCGGATTGGCCGCCGTAGCGCCGCCGATCACCACCGCTGCGGGATCGTTCCAGTGCGATACCAGGCGCAGGTAGAGCTCGTCGCATGACGGACTCGACAGAACACCCGCCGCCTTGTGCAGCTTGTCGCCGGCGCGTCCGCCGCGCAGCGCGGCCGGCGCCAGATTGCCGAACATGCCGGCAACGCGGTCCCAGTGACGCGGCGCGACGCCGGTGATGCCGGTGGCGGCCACACGCCGCACCGGCACCGGCAGCATGGACAGCTTGCTCCACAGTCCCGCGGTCATCTGGTAACGGTTGTAGCCGCTGAACAGCTCGTCGCCCGCGTCGCCGGACAGGGACACCGTCACGTCGCTGCGCGCCAGTTGCGACACCAGGAAGGTCGGGATCTGCGAAGAGTCCGAAAACGGTTCGTCGTACAGGGCGGGCAGGCGCGGGATCACGTCCAGCGCCTGCTGCGCCGTCACGTACAGTTCGGTATGGTCGGTGCCCAGGTGGCCGGCGACCGCACGCGCATGGGTTGCCTCGTCGTAGCCTTCTTCGCTGAAGCCGATCGTGAAGGTCTTCACCGGACGCGACGACTGTGCCTGCATCAGGGCGACCACGGTCGAGGAATCGACGCCGCCCGACAGGAACGCGCCCAACGGCACATCGGCCATCATCTGCTGGCCGATGGCGTCCTTCAGCAGCGTCTCGAGCGCGTCGATTGCGCCGTCGGCGCTCCCGGTATAGGTTTGCGCGGCGCCGCGTTTGGCCACCTCGGCGCCGGACCAGTACGTCGTCAGCGCCGGCTCGCGCTGGCGCAGCGAGATGGTCAGCAGCGAGCCGGGCGGCAGCTTGCTGATGCCCTTGTAGATCGAGAACGGTGCGGGAATATAGTTGAACCGCAACTGGAGCGACAAGGCGTTCCGGTCGATATCGTTTTCGAAGGCCGGGTGGGCACGCAGGGCCTTCAGTTCCGAACCGAACAGGAACACGGCCTTGTCGCCCTTGCCCTGCCAGCCGTAGTACAAGGGTTTCTCGCCCAGACGGTCGCGCCCGAGCGTGAGCGTCTTTTGCTCGCGGTCCCAGACGGCGAAGGCGAACATGCCGATGGCGCGCTCGACGGTTCCGGCGATCCCCCAGGCATCGAAGCCCGCCAGCAGGGTCTCGGTGTCCGAATGGCCGCGCCATGCGCCTCCCTGTCCGTTCTTTTCCAGTTCCGCGCGCAGCAGGGCATGGTTGTAGATCTCGCCGTTGAAGGCGATCATGTACCGCTGCGAAAACGATGCCATCGGCTGGTGCCCCGCCGGAGACAGGTCGACGATCGACAGGCGCCGATGGCCAAGGCCGATCCGCTGGCTTTCGTCGCACCAGTAGCCGGCATCGTCAGGGCCGCGATTGGCGATCGGATCGGCCATCTTCTTTAACAGGGCAGCGCCTTGCGCTTGCGCGCCGACAGGTTCACCGCCCAAAAATCCAACAAAACCGCACATCAGCGCCTACCCTTTTCTGTTACTCGTTGATAAATTGCCTCGAATTTTTCCCGCGACCGTTCGATGGTGAATTCCGCGGCGACCCGGGCCTGGGCACGCAACCCAAGCGCGCGCCGCGCCGCCTGCGTCATCCCCAGAACCTGTCCGAGCCCGGTTGCCAGCGCCTGGGGGTCTTCCTTCGCCACCAGGACGCCGGTGTCGCCGACCAGCAGCGCGGCGTCGCCGACCCGGGTGGAAACGCAGGGCAGTGCCACCGACATCGCCTCGCCGATCACATTCGGGAAGCCTTCGGACAGGGACGACAGGCAGAAGACGTCCATCGCAGCCAGGCAGTCCGGCACGTCCGAGCGCTGGCCCAGCAGGATGAAACGGCCGGGGGCGCCGCTGGCGGCGATCCAGTCCATCAGTTCCGCGTTCGATTCGTCCAGCCCGCGTCCTACCATCAGGAAGCGCACGTGCGGGTGGCGCGCCGCGGCCAGTCCGGCCGCGGCGACGAAATTCCTGTGGTCCTTGGCCGGATCGAAGCGTCCGACCGTGCCGACGACGAGGTCATCGGCGCCGATGCCCAGTTCACGCCGCTTCGCGTCGCGGTTGGCGGCCGCCTGCATCAGGCCAGCCACGTTGAAGCCGTTGGGCACCACCACCATCCTGCCGGCGTCGTAGCCGGCGCGCACATGGGTGTCGCGGGCAGCCTCGGCTGCACAGATGATCTCGCGCGGAATTGTACGCGATAGAAACGCGCACAAGGCCATGACCACCGACGTCGAGCGCGTCCCGCCCGATTCGACGTCGGTTGTGCGGATTCCCCACAACACATTGCGCACGCCGGCCAGGCGGGCACCGAGTCCGCCCAGCAGGTCGGAGTGGTACATCCAGGTCTGGACGACGTCCGGCTTCCTGCGCCGGATGAGCGCCGTCAGGCGCCACAGGACGGATGGAAACTGCAGCGGCGAGCGCATGCCCAGGGGGGTCACCTCGATCCCCATCTCCTGCAACTTCGGGCCGATCGTGCCGACCGTGGTCAGGGTAATGACCTCGTGGCGGTAGGCGCCGCTGGCGCAATGCGCGCTCACCAGGCGGCTGAGCATCAGTTCCGCGCCGCCGACGTCGAGCCCGACGATCACGTGCAGCACCCGGATCATGGCGCCCTCCCCGCCTCTGCCAGCGCACCCGGCGCGGGACGCCGGTACAGCGAGCGGCTGACGGCGATTTTCATCGCAAGGAATACCATCATGGCGTAGATAAACGCCGTAAACACCGTAAACCATGGCGGCAGCAGGTAGACCAGCCAGGACAGCCACAGCATGTCCCGCCCAAGCTCGGAGATGCCAATCTTCTTGAGCAGGTAAAACGACAGGAACGTCAGCAGCACCGTATAAGCGAGATAGACCGGAATCAGATGCGGCGCGATGAACAGCCAGCTGACATAGCCGATATTGGTATTCCAGTCACCCAGCGTTTCGGCATCGAAGTCAAAGGTCCCATACTGGGTAAACGCAACCCCGATCGTCGTTGATTTTTCACCGGTGAACAGACGATCGTAAATGATGCCGTGCAGGCCTTCAGCCCAGAAAGGCGCGAATTCTCCGATCATGAATTTTTCCTGCAACAGGTCGCGCAGGCGTATTACTTCCACGACCATCGATGTCACCTGGAGTCGGCCGACGATATGGCCAATGCCTTCGCCAATCATGTCGAAATAACCAATATCGCTGGAGTTTTCAAGCAGCGAGGTGGCCACGTCGCCCAGCGACACACCGGACGCAGAGAGCCGGAACAACCATTTAATATTCGTCAAGACCGGATACAGTGCAATGACGACCACACCGATGACCAGCAATAAGCGCACATTCAGTTTTCTGGTCCTGAGAATTCGGCACGATTCGAAGAACAAAATGAAGAGGTACATGCCTGCCCAGCCGCGCAGCAGGTTCGATACGAGCCAGATGGCGGCGTTCGGCTTGAAATAAGGCGAATCGCGATACAGCCCGTAGTAAATGACGAACATGGCGTCGACGGGTACCAGGACCCATAGCATGCCCAGCGGGTTCTCGGCACGCGTCGTATTGGCGCCGGCAATGTTGACTCCCGTCGTGAGGTTGAATGCCATGAAGCCTAATTGCAAGACCATCAACAGCTTGCCGATACGTGCAGCCACGCGTGCCTCGTCGACACCGAAGTTCACCGGCGCGACGGCGATCTTGTCGAGTGCATTGAACAAGGGTCCCAGGATCAGCACATAGGAAAGGAGGACCAGGGAAACCGCGGCCCACAGCGCGCCGACATCGTAGAGCGGGTTGCCCTTGACGTCGCCGATGAGCATGCCGCTGTCGAACATCATCCACGCTCCGATGAGGTTGACGGCGACATACAGCCAAAGCCAGGCGAGGCGGGGTTTAGTCAGCTGCACGTTCATTACCCTTGCCAACTGGCGAGCACACGCCCGCCTCCAACGTCCGGCGGTGGCCGCCGGACGGCATCGGAGCGGTCACCTGCCGCAGGCTGCTGCCGTACATTGCCCCATGTCTACCCTCGTTCCTCAAGGCGACTCCCTTAAAAATCGTGCGCCGCCGGCCGATCACGGTGTCGCGACCATGCAGCGGTAAAATATTTGCATCCGTCATTGCCTAACGCACCGCATCAGGAATACGCAACATGGACATGATCTCGCGGTTGCGGAGCAGGTCGATAACGCTTCCCAGGCGCAGTGTCTTCAACAATACATAGCCGAACAACCGGACGTTCGTCCAGTGTCGATTTTTTAGTGCGGCAGCAAACTGCAGCAGCGCGGCACATGCGACATCGCGTCGATGCTCCGGGTATTTATCGGCGAAAAAGAGAAGCGATTTCTGCAGCAGTACCCGGGTGCCATTTCCGGCCGTGGCGATGCCGATACCAACCCGGTACACCCCCAGCGGCATGTCGGAAACGAAATTCGCCGTTCCGGTGCCGATCTTTTCCACGTTTGCGAAATAGTCCATGACGGGAAAGTCGGGCTTGGCGAAATCGCGCACGGCGGCGCGATACATTTTCGAGCTGTTCATGCCGATGGCAAGCAGCCGCACGACATCGGCGCGCCGGAACCCGGGATAACCGAGGCGCGGCAAGTCGAGCAGATCTTCCACCATCAAGCCGGTGCGGTCGTTCAGCAAATACATCCGGTGCCACACGATATTGCAATCCGGATGCGCGTCCAGGTAGGCGGTCTGCGCCTGCAATTTGCCTGGTAGCGCATAGTCGTCGCCGTCGATGTGGGCGATATATTTGCCCCTCGCTATTTCATGGACGGAGAAGTAATTCTTGTCGGCGCCTACGTTCTTTTCATGCAGCACCGCCCGGACGACGCCAGGATAACGTTGTGCGAAGTCGGCAACGATTCCAGCGGTCGCGTCGGTCGAGCAGTCGTCGCCGACGATTACTTCGAAATCGAAATCGGTCTGCTGGTCCACCAGGCTCTGCAGGCAGTGGCCGATGAACTTCTCCTGGTTGTAGGTAACGACGCATACCGATACCTTCGGCATGCGTCCAGTCGATTCCTTCATTTATCTCTGTCCGGTTGGTGAAAGCTGCAGCCTGGCGCGCAGGGCCCCGCGGCCCAGCGAGGAGCACAGGCCGGCCACGAGCAGCATGCTCAGGCTGATAAACATGATCATGCCGCCGACGGCGAGGCGGTCCTGCGGCCAGGTCACCAGGGCGGCCAGGAGCAACCCGGCAGCGGCGGACGGCACGGCAATCTGCAGCACGTCCTCGAACAGCCACTTCAGGTGCAGGTGCGTGGTGAAGCGGCGGTGCACGATCGGTATCCACAGGACGAAATAGAGGGAGTTCGCGCCCAGCCAGGCCCAACCCGCTCCCTTCACGCCGAAATGCATGGTCGCCAGCACCAGCGCGGGCACCAGCAGCAGCACGAACAGCACATTGCCGAGCAGGTGCAGTTTCAGGTCGCCCTTGGCGAACTGCAGGTAATACGGAAACGCGGCCAACGCAAGGACGCCGTTTCCGAGCGCGTACAGGGACAAGACCGGGTGGGCGGCGCGCGCGATGGCGGCATCGCCGGTCCATGCCCACAACACCTGTTCGGAGAAGATGGCCAGCACGAGGGCCGCCGGGGCGGCGATCACGGCGACCAGCTGGGTGGCATTCCGGTAGAGCCGGTAGAGGCCATCGTCATCGCGTTCGGCGGCCAGCCTGGCCAGGCGCGGCAGCAAGGCGCCGCTGATCGGGCCGCTGATGACCATCACCCCGCTCGCCACCAGGACCGCCAGCGAAAAATGCGCGTAATCGGACAACAGCAGTAATTTCGACAGCAATAATTTGTCGACCTGTGTGACCAGTACCCAGACCGAACTCGTGAACGCAATGCTCAGCGAGAACTTGAGCACCGCGCGCAGCGGCGCCCATTCCATCGGTGTGCGGCCGGCAAGCTCGGCCCTGGGGAAGAGCCGGTAGGTCTGGAATACCAGCACAGCCAGTTCGGCGACGGCCAGCACCAGCTGGTAGGCGAAGAAATCCGAAGGCCGGCTGCCGACATAAATCAGGAAGGGCAGCACCAGCACGAACCGGAAGGTGGCGATGGCCATGTTGAAATAGCTGAGCCAGACCAGTTGTTCGAGGCCGCTGATGGCGCCCCGGTACAGTCCGGCAACCCAGCGCAGCGCAACGATCAGCGCCATCAGCCTGAGTGCGTGTTCCACCTCGGCGATCGGCAACTGTTCCACCTTGAGCCAGGTTTCGGCAATCGTGGCCGCGCCGAGCACCATCGTCCCGCCGCCCAGGACGGCGACGGCGACGAAGATCACCTCGAGCGAGCGCAACAGGCGGCGCAGGCTGAGCGCATCGGTCGCGCCGCCCTTGAACCGCGCCGTCTCGCGCGCCATGGTCGGCGTCAGGCCCATGTCGAGCAGCTGGAACCAGGCCTGCAACATCGCGAAGAAGCCGACCAGTCCATAGGCTTCGGCGCCCATGTAACGGACGTACAGGGGCACCATCACGATACCGATGAGGGTAACGTAGATCTGGCTCGCGTACGTGGCGGCGATATTGCGTTTGATTGACAAAATAGGACTCGATCGGTGCAACGGTTAATCAATGCGCCGCGGCTGGCGCGCGGCCTCGCGGCCGGTCAGGCCCCGGCGCCGGCTTGCAGGGGCAGCTCGAGAAATGCCGAGCCCGCGGTTTCCCGTGCCACGCCAAAACCCAGTTTTGTGTACAGCCTGAACGCGTTCAGGTTCGACTTGTACACTTCCAGCGCTACCTTCTCGCAGCCGATGCGCCGGGCATGCGCGATCGCGGTGCGTACCAGCCCGGAACCGAGGCCGGTTGCGCGGCTGGCCGGGTCCACCGCCACCATCGTGATGTAGGCAGTCCGGCTCGCCGGGTCGTTGCAGTACATCGCGACGAAGCCGGCGAGACGGCCGGCGTCGAGCATCGGGAACAGCGCGGCGTGCGCCATCATCTTGTCGACGTAGGCCGCGATGTCGAGCCGCTGCGACAGCGGTGTCTCGAACTCGCCATCGACCCGTTCCAGCAAACGAATGAGTTGTTCATGCAACATGGGACGCAATCAGCGGGCGAAGAACTGGCGCACGTTGTCGCACACCACGCGCACGTCGTCGAGCGTCGTGTCCTGGTGCACCGGCAGGTTCAGGATCGACTGCGACAGGGCGATCGACTCCGGGTAGCGGGCCGGATCGATCTGGTCGATCATTCGGTAATACAAGGCCGTGGTCGGGACATCCCGCTCCATCAGGTAGAAATACAGGGCCTCGCGCTGCCCGTCCTTTACGCGGATCGGGAAGGTCTGCGGCGTTTCCGTGTCGTTGAGTGCATACATCATCTCGACCTGTCCGAGTCCGTCCAGCAGCTCGGCGTAGAGGGCGTAATTCTGGCGGCGGATGGTCTTGATGAGGTTAAAGTCCGACAGGGCATACTGCTCGAGCACCTCGCGTGCCGCCGCGTCTTCGGGGCGCAGCGGCGGGAGTTCGATCACGGGACGGTTCGTCTTCAGGATGCCGCCGCTGTCGGTTGCGATGAACTTGTGCAGCGAGTAGAAGGCGAAGTCGCCGACCGTGCCCAGCGCCGAACCGGGCGTTTCGAGGTGGAATGCGTGGGCGCAGTCCTCGACCAGCAGCGCGCCATGGGCGTCGCACAGGGCACGAATGGCCTGCATGTCGCTGCGGCAGAAGCCGAAGTAATGAATGACCAGGACGATGTCCGCTCCCGCGGCCAGTTGCGCACGCAGGTCGTCCATGTCGACGCTGAGATCGGCGTTGACGCGGTAGAAGGTAGCCTCGCTATGGTTTTCCTGGACCGGATCGAACACGCCCGACCCCTCGCGTTCGGTGAACCCGATATAGGCCGGCAGCAGCACGCGCTGGGTGCGGGCGGCGGAGGCGGCGCGCACGATGTGGCTCCATGCCGAGCGCGCGCTCCGGGTGAACTGGGCACCTGTCGTGCAGTTTTGCCTGTTTGTAGCAGATTTGGAAATCATCGTTACGCTGGTAAAAAAGTTAATCGAGCCGTCGACGTCAATCGAGCCATTTACAGCCAGAAGGTATCGTCGAGCAGTGCGCGGATTTGTTCGGGCGAATTGAACATCATGACATCGATGATCGACAGACCCGGTTCGAAGACCTCGCGCCGCTGGCTGTAGGGCGTGAGATTGTTGCCCAGGAATTTCAGTTCAATGCCGGCGGCGTCGTATTGCTCTTTCTGGAAAATCTCGGCCCCGCCCGTCGGATTGATATAGGTCGTGCCTCCGAGTGCCTTGGTGATGTTCAACGCCCATTCGCCCGGGTGGGTGACGTCGTCGATGGCGAGGTCCATCCTGCTGTAAATGTCGATATCGAACGGAATACCGATGTAGTTGCAGGTGTTGACCAGCACATTGCGGTTCATCTCGACGATGCTGTCGGTCTCGATCGCGATCGCCTTGGTGATGACCGCCATCGCTTCCGCATAGAACGGCGAGCGCTTCTTGTAGTGCATCAACTGGCGCAGCATCTTGTCGCGCCAGTCTTCGGTCGACCTGATCCTGACGTCCTTGATCTTCGTCCCGAGCGGGAATTTCTCGAGGGGAGCGGCGACGTACTGCCAGCCTTCGACAGGCTTCAGGATACGGTTGCGTTCGATCCAGCCGTGGCGGATGAACTGGACATCATCGAACAGGATGAATTTGTCGGACTGCCGGATCAGGCTGTAATAGCCGAGATACGGGAAGAAGTACGGCTGCATGATTGCATATTTCATACGGCAGCTTTCGTTGCAATGAGGGTCGCGATGCGGTCGATGCTGGCGGCGTCGAGCCCCGGGTAGATCGGCAGGCAGATGACCTGGCCGGCAGCCCTGGCGGCCAGCGGCAATTGCCCGGGCGCGGCCGACGGTGCGTCGCGGTACAGCGCGAAATCGGAAATCAGCGGGAAAAAATAGCGGCGGGCGACGATGCCGTTCTCCTTGAGCCACTGGCACAATTCGTCGCGGCTGAGCGGATACGGCGCCGAGACGAGCACCGGGAAATACGAGTAATTGTGGCGCCCGCCAGCCGGCAGCGGCAGGCAGTCGATCCCGTCGATGTCCGCCAGCGCGCTGCGGTAGGCCGCGTCGACCTGGCCACGTTCGGCGATGGCGGTGTCCACGTACGACAGCTGCAGCAGTCCGAAGGCGGCGTTGACCTCGCTCATCTTGCCGTTCATGCCGCACTCGGCGACCGTGGACTCGTCGACGAAGCCGAAATTCTTCAACTGGTCGATGCGACGCTTGGTGTCGAGGTCGTGGCAGACGATCGCACCGCCTTCGAAGGTATTGAAGACCTTCGTCGCATGGAAACTCAGCACCGACAGGTCACCACGGTTGAGCACGCTGCCGGCGCCATCGTCGACGCCGAATGCATGGGCGGCGTCATAGATCACCTTCAGGCCATGGCGGTCGGCGATCGCCTTGATTGCGGCCGTGTCGCAAGGAATGCCGTAGCAATGGACGGGCATGATGGCGCGCGTCTCGGGCGTGATGGCCGCTTCGATCTTTGCCGGGTCGAGGCTGAGCGTAACCGGATCGATGTCCACGAAGACCGGCTTGATGTTATTCCAGACCAGGGAGTGGGCAGTGGCGACGAACGAATAAGGGGTCGTGATGACCTCCCCTTTGATGCCGAGCGCCTGCAGCGCGGTAATCAGGGCAATGGTACCGTTCGAGAACAGGCACAGGTGTTTCACGCCCAGGTAGTCGCACAGCGCCTGCTCCAGCTGCTGATGGAAGGGGCCACCGTTGGTCAGCGTCTTGTTATCCCAGATCTGCTGCAGGTACGGAACGAATTGCTCCAGTGGCGGCAAGTGCGGCTGGGTGACAAAGATGGGTTTCGTATTATTCATGTTTCCTCGATGTAGTCTGTTTCTACCCGACTGCCGGCCGGCGCGGCGGGGTTTCCCCGGCCGCGCCGCGCGCGCTAGCCCTGGCGGCGCCCCAGATACCAGGGCATGGCCTTGGCCAGGCCTGCGGCGATGCGGAACTGCGGCGCGTAGCCCAGGCGTTCCGAGATCTTGCTGATGTCGGCCAGCGAATGGCGGACATCCCCGGCGCGGAAATCGCGGTAGACCGGCGCCAGGCGATAGTCGACGCCGTGCTCGCCGAGCAAGCTGCGCAGGCTGTCGATCAGGCCGTTGAGCGAGGTGGCGTCGCCGACGGCGACGTTGTACACCTGGTCCTTGTGCTCGTCGTCGGCGACGGCAGCCAGCAGGTTGGCTTGCACGGTGTTTTCGATGAAGCAGAAATCACGGCTGGTTTCGCCGTCGCCGTTGATCTGGATCGGCTCGCCGACGATCATGGCGTCGATCCATTTCGGGATCACCGCCGCGTAGGCGCCGTTCGGGTCCTGGCGCTTGCCGAAGACGTTGAAATAGCGTAGCCCGATCGTCCGGAAACCATACGAGCGTGCGAACACCTCGGCGTACAGTTCGTTCACGTACTTCGTCACCGCGTACGGCGACAGCGGCTTGCCGATGCACGCTTCGACTTTCGGCAGCCCCGGATGGTCGCCATAAGTCGAGCTCGATGCGGCATAGACGAACGAGGTCACGCCCGCACGCTGCGAGGCGACCAGCATGTTCAGGAACCCGGTCACGTTGACGTCGTTGGTGGTGACCGGATCGTTCAGGGAGCGCGGCACGGAGCCGAGCGCCGCCTGGTGCAGGACGTAGTCGACGCCGGCCGCCGCGCGTTCGCAGGCGGCGAGGTCGCGGATATCGCCCTGCATGAACTCGAAGCGCGCCCAGCGCTGCGCGCCGACGGCTGCCTGGACTTCGTCGAGGTTGTGCTGGTGGCCGGTGGCGAAATTATCGAGCCCGACAACCTGCTGGTCGAGCATCAGCAAGGTTTCCAGCAAGTTCGAACCGATGAATCCGGCACAGCCTGTTACCAGCCATTTTTTGGGTTGTGCTGCCAGGTCCTGGCGCACGATGTCGAATTTGGTCATGTTTCTCTGATGGCGGACGATTACAGGCGCAGGTCGGATTCTTCCTGCGTGAACACGTACTTCAGGTCGTAGAGAACATGATCGGTCTTGCCCCAGCGGCGAATCTGCGCCGCGCCCATGTTTTTGAACTGCTCGTGGGCGACGGCCACCACGATCGCGTCATAGGCGCCCTCTGCCGGGTCGGCAACCGGCGTCACGCCGTATTCGTGCTGCGCATCCTCCGCGCTGACCCACGGATCATGCACGTCGACCGCGACGTTGTAGTCCTGGAGCTCGTTGAGGATATCGACCACTTTGGTGTTGCGCAGGTCCGGACAGTTTTCCTTGAACGTCAGGCCGAGCACCAGCACCCTGGCGCCCTCGACCTGGATCCGGCGCTTGAGCATCAGCTTGACCAGTTGCCCGACCACGTAGGGTCCCATGCCGTCATTGATGCGGCGTCCGGCCAGGATCACCTGCGGATGGTAGCCGATCGCTTCGGCCTTGTGGGTCAGGTAGTATGGATCGACGCCGATGCAGTGACCGCCCACCAGGCCCGGACGGAACGGCAGGAAGTTCCACTTCGTCCCCGCCGCCTGCAGGACGGCTTCGGTATCGATGCCCATGCGGTTGAAGATAATGGTCAGCTCGTTCATCAGCGCAATGTTGAGGTCGCGCTGCGTGTTTTCGATCACCTTGGCCGCCTCGGCGACCTTGATCGTCGGGGCCTTGTGGGTACCGGCGGTAATGATACTCGCGTACAGGGCGTCGACCAGGCCGGCCGTTTCAGGCGTCGACCCGGACGTCACTTTCATGATGGTCGTCAGGCGGTGCGACTTGTCGCCCGGATTGATCCGCTCCGGGCTGTAGCCGACGAAAAAGTCTTCGTTGAACTTCATCCCGGACACGCGCTCGATGACGGGCACGCAGCACTCTTCGGTTGCACCCGGATAGACGGTCGACTCGTAGACGACAACGTCGCCCTTCTTCAGGACCTTGCCCAGGGTTTCGGACGCCTTCACCAGCGGCGTCAGGTCCGGCTGCTTGTGGGCATCGATGGGCGTCGGCACGGTCACGATATAGACGTTCGCCTGTTTCAGGTCTTCGATACTGGTCGAATAGGTCAGCATGGTTGCCGACTTGAGTTCTTCCGGTTCGACTTCAAGCGTTGCCTCGATGCCATCCCTGAGTTCCGCGACGCGGCGCTGATTGATATCAAAGCCCAAAGTCCGGTATTTTTTGCCGAACTCGACGGCGAGCGGCAAGCCGACATATCCCAGGCCGATGACGGCGATGCTTACATTCGTTGGAAGATTCATTTTTTTAAATTGCAATTTCAAAATACGGGTCAACAAATTTACGACCGGCAGCAATCGTGCTGCCGTCTGCACCGCAAGCGGCGCGATCGCGGTCGCCGGACAGACACTGCCGCAATTGGCAGCGCAGGTCTGCCAACGCGGAACAGGAATGCTTAGTCACGCAAGGTCTTGATCGCCGCGGCACCCAAACCGAAGTTCGCAAAAATCTGCGCCCACTCGCGGGTACCCTTGGTGAACTTGGTCCAGGCAGTTTCCTTGTCGAACTTTTCAGGGATGACGATGCTGTCACCCGGCATCACTTCCATACCGCCGATACCCGTCGACAGCCAGCCACTCGAACTGTTGGTCATGACCGTGCCATCGACGCGGATCACGAACACGTTCTCGACGTCGGCATCGGTCGTCAGGCCAGCCATCCGCAGGTAATCCTTGACGCGGCTGTTCGCCCGCCACAGCGGCGACGCTTCCACGTTGACGGCGCCGAACACGTGCACGAAGTCAGGCCGTGCCGGCACCACCAGACGGTCGCCGTTGGCCAGCTTGATGCGCGGCAGGATGGCGAACGACTTTTCGTCCGGCTGCAGACCGAAGGCGATCCGGCCGGTCGGCTTGAGCTGGCGGAAGCGACGGATCGTCTCCTCGGCAATTTGCATCTCGACCTGGCGCTGCGAAGCGGCCGCGGCGGCGTCGGCGGCGTTCATGGCGCCGATGTTGGCGATCCCTTTCGCCTGCTGCGAACGCAATTGCGATTCGAGACGCACCGCCGCCTTCTCCAGGTTCACCTGCTGCTCCTTGCGCACCTGCTCGCGATAGAAGGCGGTGCCGAACAGATAGGCGTTTCCGGTCGTGCCGCCGGCCTTGGCCAGCAGCGATTGCAGCGTTTCGCCGGCGCCCATCTGGTACACGCCGGGTACCTGCACTTCGCCCTCGACGCGCACGAATACGCGACGCTTGTCCATCGGCACCGCGACGTCTTCGTGCGAGAACACGGTGACGGTGTCGCCCGGCTGCAGCTGGATGTTGTCGGCGCCTTGCGGATTGCTGAAGACGTTACCGAGATTGAATGGAATCAGGCTCACGCTCAGGTCGGCGCGGTTGATGCGCTCGACGACGGCATAATCCCAGTTGATTTCGTCGATCAGGCCACCGATCCGCGCGGCGATCGAACGTTCTTCGCCTACGGTCGTGCGCTCGCGCTCGCCCATTGCCGTGCGCTCGCCTTCGCCCAGCGCGGCGCTGCGGCTGATGCCCATCTGCTCGCGGTCTTCGTCGGTCAGGCGCGTGTCGCTGCGCAGTTCACGGACCTGTTCGCTCGTCGTCACCGCATTGTTCTGGCGCTTGAGCGAGCTGCGGCTGATCAGGTATTCCTTGTTCGGAATCAGGTCGCTGATGCGCATGTTCGACTTGAACGGCACGCGCACGGCCTGGTCGACATTGCCGCGCAAGACCACGGCATTCGAGAAGTCCGGGGTGATCGAGGTGATGTTCAGGACGTCGCCGTTCTTCAGGCTGCGCTTGAGGCCTTCGCCGTTCAGGGCGAACTGCTCGACGCTGCGCGGCTGGTTGCGGGTCGGGTCGATGCGCTCGAGGAAAGCGCGGCGCGGATCGGCCACCACTGGCAAGCCGCCGGCCAGGTCGAGGAGCGACTCGATCGTGTCGCCGCTGCCCTTGACTTCATAGATGGCCGGGGTGTTGACGTTGCCCACCAGGGCGACGAAGCCGCCCGCCGGCGGGATCACGATGGTGTCGCCGTCCTGCAGCTTGATGTCGCCGGATTTGTCGCCCTTGGCGATGAAGGCATACAGGTCGAGTTCGGCGGCGATCTTGCCGGCACGCTTGACCTGCACGCGGCGCATGCTGCCGTTGGCGGTCGGGCCGCCGCTCGCGAACAGGGTCGTCACCAGCGTCGACAGGCTCGAGACGGTATAGGTGCCGGGGCGCCTGGCCTGGCCGACCACGTACACGGTCATCGAGCGCAGCTGGCCGAAGGTGACGTTGACGTTGACGCCCTTGTACAAGCGGCCGATGGCGGTGCGGATGACGCTCTCGGCCGAGCCGGCCTTGACGCCGGCCAGCACGACGGTGCCGACGGTCGGGATCGAGATGGTGCCGTTGCGGTCGATCGTCGCGCGGTAGTCGATGTCGATGGTGCCGGTGCCGCGGATGAGCAGCTCGTCGCCAGGGCCGAGGGGCTGGTCGGCCGGCAGCGGTCCGCTGCCGATCGGATCGAACTGGGACTGGGCGGACTCGAAGAAGCCGGCGCCGAAGACAGGCAGGATGCGCCCGGTGCTGTCAGACAGGAATTTCTGGAATTCGCTGATCGCTTCGGCGTCGCGCATGCGTTCGCCGTCCTGCAGCGCCGCCATGTCGCCACGCGCCTGGCCGAACTGGCCGGAGCGGGCCTGCTGGGCGCCGCGGCGCTGCGCCGATGCGCCGGCGCCTGGCTGCGTACCCGGGCGTTCGCTGTTCGTGATACGTACCTTGGCGGGCGCGCCTGGCGCCGCTACAGGGAGGTCGCTGCTCGGCATATCCTGGCCGAACATGTCGTCACGGCTGGGCAAGTTCTGCGCCGACGCGCCAATGCTGGATGCGGCCAGGGTAACGGCCAAAAAACCGGTGCTTATTTTGAACATTGAGGATAAGGAGCGCAAGGCGCGATGAGCGTATAGGAACAGTCCGCTATCTTAACTGAATTCATTGGTATCGGGAAATGGGCCAGCGCCCCCCCAGCTGGATAAATGCACGGTTTTGGGCCTACCTTCAGCACATATACCACACCCTTGCATTGCGTTATCTCAACAAAGCGGCGGCGATTACGCCTGCGTTTCTCCTATGGGAACAAGCCTCATGGCCCGTGTCAGGCCGGCAACATGATATTCCGCAGAAGCAATGACATTAATCTGACCAAAATACCGGTGTGCCGATTTTCCATGCTTCAATTTTTGAATTGACATGGTGAGAATTGGAGAGAATTAACGGCTCTTTTAGGAGACGTAATCCATGCCGCCATTCGGAAAATATCAGTGTCGTTTTATCCGCGCGCTTATATGGAGCGGCGTGTTCCTGCTCGGCCATCAGGCCTTGGCTGCAAATGGGCTTCCGGCCGAAGCGGCCGCGGCAGCCGACGCCGACGTCGCCCGCGCGCTGGACGAGGCCGAGCTGCGCAAGGCCATTGCCGACGCCGAGCGCGCCGAGATGCTGGCCCGGCTGCCGCCGGCCAGCGCGAAAGCGCTGCCCGGCGCCGTCGACACGCGCCAGTTCGGCGCCGCCGGCCTGGTGCGCGCGTTCGACCTGGCGCGCGGGCTGGCAGTCGAGGTCTGCGCGGCCTTGCCGCAGGATGCGCGCACCGCGGTGTACGATCCGGCCACCAGCGCCGGGGTTAATGCCGCCCGCGGCGTCGACGATGCCCTCATGCGCCTGGCCGACGAACTGGCGCGCCGCAACAAGGACATGCAGGCCTACATCGATGCCCATACGCCGCCTGGCGCCGTCGGCGGCACGCTGGCCGTGGCGCTGACGGTGGTGCCGGGCGTGCTGCGCGCCGCGGCCGACACCAGTTCGCTATTCAAGACCGACGTGACCGCATCGAGCATCGCCTATGGCGAGGGCGCGCGGGCGCTGTTCGTCAGCGCGCTGGCCGAAGCCTGTCCGCAGCGCATCGCCGGCCTCGGCGGCGGCTATCTGGGCGAACTCGATGCCACGCAGCACGCGCGCCTGCTCGGCAAGCTGCGCTCGCTGGCAACCCACCGCGCCGACTACGCGAACCGGATCGCGCTGCTGCAAAAGCTGGCCGAGGCGGCCAAGGGCGACGAGAAACGCGACATGGCCGCCGTTGCCGGCGCCGCCGGCGCGGTGCTGAAAGCCGTGGACGCCTTTATCGAATCGCTGCGCGCCGGCGAAAGCGGCGACAGGAGTCCGCTCTCGAATGCGGCGCGCTACCTCGGCTATGCCCAGCGCACCGGAGGCGCACCGGTGCTCGACTTCGACCTGCGCCTGGAAGGCATGAGCATCGTCAAGGACAACCTGTTTATGGGACAAAAACTGCGCCTGTCGGCGATCGCCCTGCTCTGGTACCGGGTGCATGCGCCCGACGGCAGCCTGCGCCTGGCGCGCACCGTGAGGAAGATGGCGCAGCCGCTGGAGATGGATCTGCGCGGGGAAGCGGTGGCCGACGGTTTCTGGGAAAGTCCATAGGAAGGTAGGCGCTGCAACGCGTGGAGTCGGGAGCGGTTCGCCGCCCGCTCCACCCTATCCACTGGCCGCCTTACCCCGCCCTGACCACCTTCTGCGCAATCGCCCCGAACACCGATTTCCCCTTCTCGTCGTCCATCTCGATGCGGATCGTATCCCCAAAGCGCATGTACGGCGTACTCGGCGCCCCGTCGGCACTCGTCTCGCCCCTGCGCTGGTCGGCAATGCAGGCGTAGCCCGGCGCGACCGCGCCGCGTTTGGTGCCGATCCGGTTCGCCACCGGCCCGGCGCCGACGATGCTGCCGGCGCGCAGCCCGCGCGTCTTGCACAGGTGCGCCGCCAGTTGCGGGAAATTGAAGGCCATATCGACGCCCGCGTCGGGCTGGCCGACCGGGTTGCCGTTCCAGCTTGTCGCCAGGCGCAGGTGCACCTTGCCGCCGCGCCAGGCGTCGCCGAGTTCGTCCGGGGTAACCGCCACCGGCGAACAACTCGTCGCCGGTTTCGATTGCAGCACGCCGCCGCGTGCGAGTTCGTCCGGCATCAGCTGGCGCAGCGCGACGTCGTTGACGAGCATTAGCAGGCGGATGCGGCCGTGCGCTTCGTCGGGCGTGGCTTTCATTGGCAAGTCGTCGAAGATGGCCGCCACGCCGGCGCCGAAATCGATGCCCCACTCTTCATGGGCCAGGACGATGTCGTCGCACGGGCCGAGCAGTTCGTCGCAGGCGCCGCGCGTCATGGAGGGCTCGCTCGATGCGTCGCCTGGGAAATACGCGGCGCCGATCGTCCAGCCGCAGGCGCGCGGCAACGGCGCCATGCACTGGGCGGGGTCGAAATCGAAGGCGCGCCGGGCCGCGCCGGCGTTCAATTGCACGTACAGAGCGTCGAGCTGGGGCGCCATGAAGGCCCAGTCGTCCAGCGCGGCCTGCAGCGTCGGTGCGATGGCGTCGGCCATGTGCGCGGTTTTCAGGTCGCGCGCGACGACGGCAAGCTGGCCGTCGCGGCTGCCATCCTTGATCGTTGCGAGTTTCATCGGCGGGAAGAACGAGGTGTCAAACCCGCCATTGTAGAGCAAGGACCGATCAGAACGTGGCGAGCACGCCCACGCCGATCGAGCGCTGGAAGTAGTTGTAGTCGATCAGGCTCTGGCCATAGCCGGCGAAGGCCTGGGCATAACCCTTGACGTTGCCGGCCAGCGGAAAGGCCCAGCTCGCCTGGATCGCGCCGCGGTCGGTGTGCATGTTGTAGCGCAGGGTCGACGAATAGATGTGGCCGTCGCGGCGGTAGGCCAGCGCCAGGTCGCCGCGGCCCATGTAGTCGACCAGGTCCGGGTTGTCGTCCTCGTCGGCGCTTTCGTTCAGGCGTTTCCAGACGCGGGCGGTGGCCGAAAAGCCATCCTTTTCGATGCCCAGCTGCGCGTACACGCGGTTCCAGCTGCGCGACAAGGTGCCCGACTGGCCGTTCGACTGGTGATTGACGCCCAGGCCGGCATGAGTGAACTTGACGCCGCCGAGGTCGAATTTCAGCGGCGCGATGGCCATGAACTCCGGCTGGTAATTGGTCTCGCGGAAGGGGCTGGACGCCTTGCTGTTGGCCGCCTGCCAGAAGCTGTTCTGGGTATAGCCGAACCACAGGTCGACCGGCTTGCCGAATGCGCCTTCGATCATTTTCATCTTGAAGCTGAGCTGGAAGGCCAGTTCGCTCTTCGACAGCCCGGCATCGTTATCGGTCAGGTCGCGGTAGGGCAGGTAGGGCGCCTCGTTCTGCCGGTAGCTGCGGGTGGCGATCAGGTAGCTGGCGTTGTGCGGACGGAACTTGAAGACGCCGCGGCGGTAGGGCTGGTCCAGCTCCCAGTGGTCAAGCTGGCTGAACTTGGCGCTGCTCTCGGCCGATGGCTGGGCGGTGACGACGGCCACCGTCGCCACGGCCGGGGCGGCTGCGCCACCGGGTTCGGTCGTTGCCGGATTGACGACGACTGCGGCTTCGGTGCGCGGCGCAGGCGTGGCGGCCAGCTTGTCGAAGCAGGCCAGGCGCGCGACGTTGTCCCCGATGTTGGCGCAATCGCCGAGCACCTTGGGAGCATCCTGGGCGGCAGCGTTAACGGCGTATAACAGGGGAAGGGAGAGCAGGAGGGAACGGTAGGATTGCGGCATCGTGAGCACTGGATCGGTTGCGAAAATACGCCGTCGCGTCCGACTGCATGCCTGCGCGCCGACCACGATCTGACGCGAGTCAATACGCATTTTGCTGGATAACCAATTTTGGGGTCGCACAGTTAAACGCCGTGCATAAAGCCTGCTCCAAAGGCCCCCCCGTGGAGTCGGGACTCCACCCTACGAACATCGGTACACATAGGGTGGAGTCCTGACTCCACGGATTTTTAGCTCTGCCGACAGCTTAAGCCTGCGACGGCACCAGCAAATCCAGCTGCGCCTGCTCCAGGAAGCACCACTCCCCCTCCTTCAACCCCAGCGATTCCAGCGTCAAGCCGCCGATCGCCGAGCGATGCAGCGCGCTGCAATGGTTGCCGGCAGCGGCCAGCATGCGCTTGACCTGGTGGTACTTGCCCTGCTCGAGCACGATTTCGATGCCGTTGTCGCCATGGGCGACACAGGACACGGCGCGCAGCGGCGCCGGTTCGTCGTGGAGTTGCACGCCAGCCAGCAGCTGTTCGACCAGTTGCGGCGTCACCGGCTCGGCCGTGGTGGCCTGGTACACCTTCGGCACGTGGCGCTTGGGCGAGGATTGGGCGTGAATGAAGGGGCCGTCGTCGGACATCAGCAGCAGGCCGGTGGTGTCGTGGTCGAGGCGGCCGACCGGTTGCACGTCGCGCCAGCCGAACTGCTCCGGCAGCAAGGTCAGCACGCCCGGATGGTGGCTGGGTTTGCGCGAACACTCGAAATTGGCCGGCTTGTACAGCGCGATATAGACGCGCTCGCGGTAGATCCATTCCTCGTCGAAGACGGCGAGGACCAGGTTGTCGGTGTCGACGGTCAGTTTGTAGTTGTCGACGATGCTGCCATTGACGGCGACATCGCCATCTTCGATCAGGGCGCGGCAATATTTGCGGGTACCAAAGCCCTGCGATTGCAGGATACGGTCCAGGGATAATTTACTCATGGGCGAGACTTTAACAGAAGGGGACAGGACTTTCACGGAAGGCTTGCCCATAGCCAAGTTGACAAGGCACTGTTTCCACACGGATCGGAGATAGACATGCCTTTGCGCTAGATCAATCGGAACAGGAGAACCATTGATAGACTTCAAGTCCATTAGGAATCGCCCTACAGCGTGTTCGGAACTGATGAGGAACCGCTAGGACAAACCACCAGACAAAAAGAGGACAACATGCAAGCAGTGAAACCTACGCCCTACGATGCCGCCATGCCCACCGTCGCCTCCGCATCGGTTCGGGCCGCGCGCCTGTCGCTGGCGCGCTCACAGTGCGCCCAGTTCCCCACGCGCCTGGCGCTGGCACGCTGGACCCGTGGCGGCAATACGCCGCATCTGCAGGCCAATGCCCAGGCGCCGCTGCGCGCCGCCTGGTTCGACCGTGCCCAGCGCGATTTCCAGGCCTGGCTGGAACAGGGCGGGTTCGTGCAGCATGACGAGGCGGAAAGTGAAATGTAGATGTGCGCGGCGCTTGCCGCGCGGACGCAGGGTGAGAGGCCCTGCCCGGCCATGGACCTACTCGCACCTGTCGCGCCGGCCACGCTACCCCGCGGTATTGATGAGCTGCCCTCATGAATCCTCGGCATGATTCATCAACCACCCGCATAAATGAAAACGACGGCTTGCGCCGTCGTTTTCGTTCCCGGGAGGGGTTATTACTATGAGGAATTTAATTCTCTCGAAAACCGCACGTATGCGGAGAAGGTAGTGTCACCAGATTTTTTACGACTGCGAACAGGTTGGCACGTGTTATTGATTGCCCCTCCTGGAAGAACTACAAGAACCAATATAGACCATCTTGCAGAACATTCAAGGACATATTGAGCAAAATCAGTTCAGTTTAGGAAGGGTCGTGTGCGACATTGCCTTCAATGCTCCCTCGCCCACCGAGGCGCCAAACTTCTTCAGTACCCGCTCCGGCAAGCCTTCGTGTGCCGTGTAGTCGACGATGTCTTCGGCCTTGACGATGTCGCGCGCCACCGTGTCGACGGTGCCGAAGCCATCGGCCAGGCCCATGTCGACCGCTTTCGCACCGGTCCAGTACAGCCCCGAGAACATGTCCGGCGTTTCCTTCAGGCGTGTGCCGCGGCCGGCGCGCACGACCGTAATGAATTGCTGGTGGATCTCGTTGAGCATTTCCTGGGCATGCGCGCGGTGCTTGTCCGACTGCGGACTGAACGGATCGAGAAATCCTTTATTGGCGCCGGCCGTCAGAAGGCGCCGCTCGACGCCGAGCTTTTCCATGGTGCCGGTAAAGCCGAAGCTGTCCATCAGCACGCCGACCGAGCCGACGATGCTGGCTTTATTCACATAGATGCGGTCGGCCGCGGCGGCGATGTAGTAGCCGCCCGAGGCGCAGATTTCATCGACGACGACGTACAGCGGCTTGTCCGGATAGCCGCGCTTCAGGCGCCGGATTTCGTCGACGATGATGCCTGCCTGCACCGGACTGCCGCCGGGGCTGTCGATGCGCAGCACCACTGCGGCCGAGCCGGCGTCGGCGAAGGCCTTGTTCAGCGAGGGGATGACATTGTCCGCCGCGCCGCTGCCTTCTGCTTCGATCTCGCCGTTAATTTCGATTAAAGCAGTGTGGCGGCCGAGGTTTTCGTCGTCGCTGCCGAAGCTCAGGTCGAAATAGGTCCAGAGGCCGACCACGATCACGGTGAGAAAGGCGAGCCGGAAGAAAATGCCCCAGCGCCGCGCCGCGCGCCGCTCCTTGATGGTGGCGAACACGAGCTTTTCGAGCGTCTCGCGTTCCCAGTTGCCGGCCGTCGGGTTGTCGACAAAGCGGCCGTCGCCGTCGTGCTTGATGTTGTCGCTCATTACGCTTTCTCGATGCTCCGTGAATTAAAGGAATTTCTTTAGTCACCTGCAGGCAGACCGACGCGCTCGTCCGGCTGCCAGTACACTTTGCCGTCGACCTCGCGCACCGCGATCGGGCGCAGCTTGCCGCCGCGGCAAGGCCCGCCTGCGCACACGCCGCTCTCGGGCCGGTAGACGGCGCCATGGGTCGCGCACATCAGGAATTCGCCGCTCGACTCGAAAAACTGCCCCTGCACCCAATCGAGTTCCATCGGCACATGGGCGCAACGGTTCAGGTAGGCATAGGCCGTGCCTCCATACCGCACCACGAAGCCGGTTGCCGCCTCGCCGAAAACGGCGACCGGAAAGCGCACGCCCTCCCCGCCGTCGACCAGCAGTTCGGAATCGCAGATCAGCACTGGCGTGAGCGCATTTGTCATCGCTTATGCAAACTCGGCCAGCCAGGCATGCAGTTCAACCGCGGTTTTTGCCGAGTACAGCGGGCGGCAGGCTTGCAGCTGGTCGACCGGGTGCGCGCCGTACTCGACCGCGATCGCCGCGGCGCCGGCATTTTTCGCCATCAACAAATCGTGGGTGGTGTCGCCGATCATGACGGTGCGGCGCATGTCCTGGCCCAGTTCGCGCGTCAATTCCTGCAGCATGGCCGGGTGCGGCTTGGAAAACGTTTCATCGGCGCAGCGCGTGGCATCGAACAGCGACAGCAGCCCGCAGGCGTTCAGCGCCCGGTTCAGCCCGACGCGGCTCTTGCCGGTGGCCACCGCCAGGAAGTAACCCTGCTGCGAAAGTTCATTCAACATCTCGCGCACGCCCTTGAACAGCACCAGTTCGTGGTCTTTCGTCAGGAAGTGGTAACGGTAGCGCTCGACCATGCGCGGGTACAGCGCCGCCGGCATGTCGGGCACCGCCGCCTGCATCGCTTCGGGCAGCGCCAGGCCGATGACGTGGGCGGCGGCCTCGTCGCTCGGCACCGGCAAGCCGACGTCGCGCGCGGCAGCCTGGATGCACTTGACGATGGCGACCGTGCTGTCCATCAGCGTGCCGTCCCAGTCGAACACGATCAGATCAAATTGCTTTCTTGGCATTTCTTCCGGCTATACACCGGCTCCTCGTTATTTTCGTGCTGGTTGGACCGAGCTTCAATTTACCGCTTGCCCCAAGCTTAGCAAGAAACGGTCGCACTCGGCGGGCAAGGGTGCCTGCAAGGTCATCGGTTTACCGGTTTCCGGATGCGTGAACGTGATTTTATAGGCGTGCAGAAACATCCGGCGCAAGGCGCCACGCGTCGCATCGGCCTTTTGCAGCTGCTTGTTCAGCGCAAAATCGCCGTATTTCTCGTCGCCGAGGATAGGAAAGCCCGACGAAGCCAGATGAACGCGAATCTGGTGGGTACGGCCGGTTTTCAGTTCCGCTTCCAGCAAGGCAAAACCTTCCCATTTGCGCAGCAAATTGAAAATCGTGTGCGATTCCATGCCGCCCGCTTGCACCACCACGCGCCGCTCACCATCCGGGGTCGAGAATTTATGTAGCGGCAATTTGACGTGCTGGCGCTTGTTGATCCAGTCGCCGGCGACGGCCGCCAGATAACGCTTGTCGGTATGACCATCGCGCATCTGCTCGTGCAGGTTGGTCAGTGCCGAGCGCTTTTTGGCGAGCAGCAGCAAACCCGAGGTTTCGCGGTCGAGGCGGTGCACCAGCTCCAGGAACTTGGCGTCCGGCCGCGCCGCGCGCAACTGTTCGATCACGCCATACGACACGCCCGAGCCGCCATGCACGGCCACGCCGGCCGGTTTGTCGATCACCAGCAAATGGGTGTCTTCGTGGACGATCCGGAATTCGGCGCCCGGCACCGGCGCGGTATGCGTTTTTTCGGCGAGGCGGATCGGCGGAATACGCACCAGGTCGCCGGCGGCGAGGCGGTACAACTGGTCGATGCGGCCCTTGTTGACGCGCACTTCGCCGGAACGCAGGATGCGGTAAATGTGGCTTTTCGGTACGCCTTTGCAGACGCGCAGCAGGTAGTTATCGATGCGCTGTCCGGCTTCTTCTTCGGTGATCGTAACGAAACTTGCTGCCAACGCCTGTGATGAAGGGGGAACAACATCGCTTTGCATCTTCATTTGGATTGTCTTCCCAGAAATTCTCTCTAAGTCCTTCATTTTGAATATATAATCGACAGGCGGCGGTCAAACCTCTGCAGGTGTAAGAATTAAAACGATATTTTACACAGGGGCGCGCTCCATCGGCCCCGCAGGCATGCAAATTCGATGGAAAAAACGTGTACGCACATTCCTGCGCAGTTCAAGGTTGCACCGCAGTTGTAATCGGATCGCGTGCAGGAGTGCCGGATTGGATTGATTGGAACTATAAGGATAAGTACCGGCAAGCTGCTTCTTGCGGGCTCGCCGGTTGATGGTGTCGATAACGCTTGTCGTTTCGCCCGACCCGTTGCAAGCCTCATCACAAGGCTTGAGAGACAAGGCTGATGAATCGCCTGTCATCGAAGTCCTGGAATGTGTTCGCTGTAAACGGTCAGGCTGGTTTTGCGCGCACCGCCTGCACCATGTTGCGCCGCTCGGGATGAGCGGCCCTGGGTGCGGCGTGCCCTCGGCATGACGATCGATCCCATGCGCCCTGTTGCGGCGGCGAGCCCCTGGCCTCGCCTTGCCGCACGTCCGGGCATACCCCCTCCAGCTCTCCCCTCCCGCGTACGTCCCTGTACTTTCGCCGCCCTGGCAAGGCGGCCTGGAACGGCCCACGGGTCGCGGAGTAAAAAATGAAACGTATGTTGTTTAACGCTACGCAGCAAGAAGAGTTGCGCGTAGCAATCGTCGACGGTCAAAAACTGATCGACATCGATATCGAAACGGCTGGACGCGAACAGCGCAAGTCGAATATCTACAAGGGTGTCATCACCCGCATCGAACCCTCCCTCGAAGCTTGCTTCGTCAGCTACGGCGAAGACCGCCACGGCTTCCTCCCCTTCAAAGAAGTTGCCCGCACGTATTTCCGTGACGGCGTCGACGTGCGCAATTGCTCCATCAAGGAAGCGCTGCGCGAAGGCCAGGAAATCATGGTGCAGGTCGAGAAGGAAGAGCGCGGCAACAAGGGCGCGGCCCTGACCTCGTTCATTTCGCTGGCCGGCCGCTACCTGGTGCTGATGCCGAACAACCCGCGCGGCGGCGGCGTGTCGCGCCGCGTCGAAGGCGAAGAGCGCCAGGAACTGCGCGAGACGATGGACAAGCTGGACCTGCCGCAAGGCATGTCGGTGATTGCCCGTACCGCCGGCATCGGCCGCAACGTCGAAGAACTGCAGTGGGACCTGAATTACCTGATGCAACTCTGGCGCGCGATCGAAGGCGCCGGCAAGTCGGCCTCGGGCGCCTTCCTGATCTACCAGGAAAGCTCGCTCGTGATCCGCGCGATCCGCGACTACTTCCAGCCGGACATCGGCGAAGTCCTGATCGACACCGACGAGATCTATGAGCAGGCCCAGCAGTTCATGAGCCACGTGATGCCCGACATGGCGCACCGCGTCAAACGCTACAGCGACGACGTGCCGCTGTTCTCGCGTTTCCAGATCGAACACCAGATCGAAACCGCCTACGCGCGCACCGTGCCGCTGCCATCGGGCGGCGCGATCGTCATCGACCACACCGAAGCGCTGGTCTCCATCGACGTCAACTCGGCACGCGCCACACGCGGCTCGGACATCGAAACGACCGCCTTCAACACCAACTGCGAAGCGGCCGACGAAGTGGCGCGCCAGCTGCGCCTGCGCGACCTGGGCGGCCTGATCGTCATCGACTTCATCGACATGGAAGTGGCGAAGAACCAGCGCGAAGTCGAAACCCGCCTGAAGGACGCCCTGCACCATGACCGTGCCCGCGTCCAGATGGGCAAGATCTCCCGCTTCGGCCTGATGGAACTGTCGCGCCAGCGCCTGCGTCCGTCGCTGTCCGAAGGTTCGCACGTGACCTGCCCGCGCTGCTCGGGCACCGGCCACATCCGCGACACCGAATCGTCGGCCCTGCAAGTCCTGCGCATCATCCAGGAAGAGGCGATGAAGGAAAATTCGGCCACGATCCACGTGCAGGTGCCGGTCGACGTCGCCGCCTTCCTGCTCAACGAAAAGCGTGGCGAAGTCCTGAAGATCGAGAACCGCCACCGCATCACCGTGATCCTGGTGCCAAATAAACACCTCGACACGCCGCACTACAAGCTCGAGCGCATCAAGCACGACGATCCGCGTCTGGAAGAAGCGCCGTCCAGCTACACCCTGGCCGAGACCGCCGAAACCGACATGGCCTACAGCAAGCGCCAGAAGGAAGAAGCCAAGCCACGCCAGGAAGCCATGGTCAAGACCATCACCCCGGCCCAGCCGGCGCCGGTGGTCGACCGCAGCGAAGCGGCCAAACCGGTGAAAGCGGTGGAAGCACCGGCCGCGCCGATCACCCCGGTGGCAGTCGCACCGACCGGCTTCTTCGGCAAGCTGAAGAGCTTCTTCTTCGGCGCACCGGAACCGGTGGCGCCAGCGCCAGTGGTGGCCGAGCCGGTCAAGCCGGCCGCGGCGCCAGTACAAGGCGAGCGCGGCGAGCGCAATGGCCGTGGTCCACGTGCCCGTAACGGTCGAAATGAGGGTCGAAATGAGGGTCGAAATGAGGGCCGCAACGAGGGCCGCAATGAAGGCCGCGGCAACAAGCCGGAGCGTAACCGCGAAGAACGCGACACGACGGCCAAGGCCGGCGTCGACGAGACCGTGAAAGCGGGCGAGTTCGAGGGCAAGCCGGCGCGTCCACCGCGTCCGCCACGCGAGCCGCGCGCCCCACGTGAAGCGCGCGAAGGTGCCGAGACTGCCGTCCCGGCACCACGCGCCGAGCGCGCAGAACGTGGCGAGCGTCCGGAACGCGCTCCGCGCCAGCCGCGCGAACGCACCGAGCGCCAGCAGGCGTTCGAGGCCAAGCTGGAAGAGCTGAACATTCCGGCAGCCGTGCCCACGCCTGAATCGGAACTGTCGACCACGACCCCGCACGGCGACCAGCTCGAGCACGCCGTCAAGGCCGTGACCGGCAGCGGTCCGCAGGGTGAGGAGATCGAAGGCGAAGGCGGCGACGAGCCGCGCCGCCGCCGCCGCCGTGGTGGCCGCAACCGCAACCGCCGCGACCGCGACGGCAGCGAGATCGAAGGCAGCGAACTGGGCGATAACGACGGTACGCCGGCATTCATGCCGGTGGCCGACGAAGAAGCCGCGAAAGTTGCTGCCGCCGAGAAGTCGAACCGTGGCCGTGGCCGCGGCGAAGGACGCCAGCAGACCGCCAAGCAGGCGCCGTGGCCGTTCCCGACCGCAGCCTCGGTCGCCGCGGCGCAAGCCAAGGCTGCCGCGCCTGCCGCCCCTGCAGCGCCGGTCGTCAAGCCTGCCCCGGCAGCGGCGCCGTCGTTCGGCGTGCCGGCAGCGACCGCGCAGACCTGGTTCTTCCCGACCGCCGCCTCGATCGCCGCAGCGCAGCCGAAGCAGGCTGCCCAGCCGGCGCCAGCCGCACCGGTTCCGGTTACCGAGGTTTCTGTTGCTGAAGCACCGGCTGCAGTTACGCCCGTTGCCGAGGCAGCGGTTGCTCCTGCTCCTGCTCCTGCTCCAGTGGCCGAAGCACCGGTCGCTGCGCCTGCTGTCGAGGCACCAGCCCCTGCGCCACAAGCTGCTGCGCCAGTCGCGCCAACGCCGGCACCTCAGCCTGCGGCCGACCTGAGCGACGTACTCGGCGCCGCCGGCCTGACGCTGGCCTCCACCGATCCGGAAAAGCTGCGCGCAGCCCAGGAAGCGGCCGCCCAGGCAGCCGCCCCGGTCCGCATCGGCCGTGCCCGCAAGCCGGCACCGAAGCTGGTCGACGAGCCCCTGATCCAGGTCGATACGCGCCAGTAATCCTGGCGGGTCAGTCCGGTAAAAAGGGAAGCCGCGTGCTTCCCTTTTTTATTGCCGTGTTCCCTACTTGGACCCGCGCCTGTGTGTGCGCGCCCCTCGTGCTATCGTATCGGCATGTCTGAAAAAATCATCATGCTCCACGACCTGCGCGCGCCCACGCTGGCCGTGCCGGCGGCACCGGCGGCGCCCGTCGGGATTCTCGCCGATGCCTTGGCGCGGCCCCTGCACGACCTGCGCATTTCGGTGACCGACCGCTGCAATTTCCGCTGCGTGTACTGCATGCCGAAGGAAGTCTTCGGCAAGGATTACCCCTACCTGCCGCACGGCGACCTGCTCTCGTTCGAAGAAATCACACGGGTGGCGCGGCTGTTCATCGCCCATGGCGTCGAAAAGATCCGCCTGACCGGCGGCGAACCGCTGCTGCGCAAGAACCTGGAGCACCTGGTGGCGATGCTGCGCGCCTTGCCGACGGTGTCCGGCCGCCCGCTCGACCTGACGCTGACCACCAACGGCTCGCTGCTGGCGCGAAAGGCGCGCGCGCTCAAGGATGCCGGCCTGGACCGGGTCACGGTGTCGCTCGATGCGCTCGACGACGCCGTCTTCAAGCGCATGAACGACGTCGATTTTGCCGTCGGCGACGTACTGGCCGGGATCGACGCGGCGCACGCCGTGGGCCTGGGGCCGGTGAAGGTCAACATGGTCGTCAAGCGCGGCACCAACGACGACCAGATCGTGCCGATGGCGCGCCACTTCAAAGGCTCGCCGACGATCCTGCGCTTCATCGAATACATGGACGTCGGCGCCTCCAACGGCTGGAACATGGACGAAGTCGTGCCCTCGAGCGAGGTGGTGCGCCGCATCGGCGCCGAGCTGCCGCTGGTGCCGGCCGCCGCCAACTACACGGGCGAAACGGCGGCGCGCTGGCGCTATCTCGACGGCGGCGGTGAAGTCGGCGTCATTTCCAGCGTCACCGGCGCCTTTTGCAAGGATTGCAGCCGCATGCGCCTGTCGACCGAGGGCAAGCTGTACACCTGCCTGTTCGCCACCCGCGGCCACGACCTGCGCGCGCTGCTGCGCGCCGGTCACGACGACCTGGCGATCAGCGGTGCGATCGCGCAGTTGTGGCGCGGGCGCACGGACCGGTATTCCGAAACGCGCACGGTGGAAACGCAGGGCAGCGCGCCTGGGGCGCGCAAGGTCGAAATGTCATACATTGGTGGATAATGCGCGGCGGCTGAGTTAACTCGAACAACAACATGACACAACAAGCATCGATCAGTGGACTGATCCTCGCCGGCGGGCGCGGCACGCGCATGGGGCAGGTCGACAAGGGCTTGCAGCCGTTTCGCGGCAAGACCATGGCCGCCCACGTACTGGAACGCCTGGCGCCGCAAGTGGCGGGCGTGGCCATCAACGCCAACCAGAACCTGGAAACCTACGCCGCGCTCGGCGTGCCGGTGTGGCCGGACGACCTGCCCGGCTTTGCCGGGCCGCTGGCCGGCATGGAAACCGGCATGCGCCGCTGCCGGACCGAATTCCTGCTGACCGCGCCCTGCGACTCCCCGTTCCTGCCGCCCGACCTGGCCGAACGGCTGCTGGCGGCGCTGCGCGAACAGGATGCGGATCTCGCCTTTGCCGTGACCCGGGAAGCCGGACAGCGTCCGCAACCGCACCCGGTGTTCTGCCTGGTGAAGGCGTCGCTGCTGCCGATCCTGTCCGCGTATCTGCGCGAAGGCGGACGGCGCATGGATGGCTGGTACAAGGATCTGAAGGCGGTCGAGGTGCTGTTCGACGACGCCGACGCCTTCCGCAACATCAATACGCTCGACGAGCTGCACAGCCTGGACGCCACGCGTGCGCCGCGCCTGGCGGACGTGACGAGCTGCCTCTCCGCCTACGATCCGGACGCGCTACCGGTCAAGGATGCGCAGCGCATCATCCACGAGTTCGTCCAGCCGGTGCAGGCCGTCGAGCAGGTCGCACTGCGCGCCGCCCTGGGCCGTGTGCTGGCGCGCGACATCGTCTCGCCGATCGACGTGCCGGCGCACGACAACTCGGCGATGGATGGCTACGCGCTGCGCGGCGGCGACCTCCCGGCCGAAGGCCAGGTGCGCCTGACCGTGATCGGCACCGTGTATGCGGGCAAACCGACCGGCCTGGCGCCGGCGTCGGGCCAATGCGTGCGCATCATGACGGGCGGCGTCATGCCCGACGGCTGCGACAGCGTGATCCCGCAGGAATTCGTGGCCGAGGAAAGCAAGGAATCGATCGTCATCGCGGCGGGTGCCCTGAAGCCGGGCGACAACCGGCGCTTCGCCGGCGAAGATCTCAAGGCAGGCAGCGCCGCACTCAAGGCCGGCAAGATGATCCGCCCGGCCGATCTCGGCCTGGTCGCTTCGCTCGGCATCGCGGAAGTGCCGGTGCGGCGCCGCCTGCGCGTCGCCTTCTTCTCGACCGGCGACGAGCTGCGCTCGATCGGCCAGCCGCTCGACGAAGGCAGCGTCTACGACAGCAACCGCTACACGATCTACGGCATGCTGCAGCGCCTCGGCTGCGACATCATCGACATGGGCATCGTGCGCGACGACCCGGCCGCGCTCGAGGAAGCGCTGCGCAGCGCCTGCGAGAATGCCGACGCCATCATCACCTCGGGCGGCGTCTCGGTCGGCGCCGCCGACTACACCCGGCAGATCATGGCGCGCCTGGGCGACGTCACCTTCTGGAAGATCGGCATGCGTCCCGGCCGTCCGCTCGCCTTTGGCCGCATCGCCTCGAACGGCCACGGCGCCTTCCTCTTCGGCCTGCCCGGCAACCCGGTGGCGGTGATGGTCTCGTTCTACTTCTTCGCCCGCGACGCCCTGCTGCGCATGATGGGCGCCGACGCCCCCCTGCCCCTGCTGCGCGCCCGCTCGGTCGCCGCCATCCGCAAGAAGCCCGGCCGCACCGAATACCAGCGCGGCGTGCTGACCCAGGGCGAGGACGGCATGCCGCAGGTGCGCATCACCGGCTCGCAAGGCTCGGGCATTCTGCGCTCGATGTCGGAGGCGAATTGCATGGTGGTGCTGCATGATGGGCAAAGCAATGTGGCGGCCGGCGACATGGTCGACGTGCTGATGTTCGAGGGGCTGGTGTAATCGGCGGATTGATCGACGTAAGGTGGGCGGGTTTCCCGCCCACGCGTTCAACCGACCCATGCTCATCCGCAATTTATGCTTGACCCATCTCATCGCTCACTACGCTTGAATCGTGCGCACCGTCGCACTGTTCTACGATCTCGCGATGTCCCGATATCGCCGCGCCCTCACCGGCTCCACCTACTTTTTCACACTGATCGCCTACCGCCGCCGCCCCATCCTGTGCGACGACGCAATCCTGCGCGCCCTGCGTGACGCCATCCACGCCGTCCGCGCGCGTCGTCCATTCACGATCGACGCCTGGATTCAACTTCCGGACCATCTTCACTGCATCTGGACACTACCGCCGGACGATCACGATTTCGCGCGACGTTGGTCCGAGATCAAGCACCACGTCTCCTACCGCTGCCGCCATTTATACGATGACGTTCCTGTTTCAGCCAGCATGAGGCGAAAGCGCACAGCGACGATCTGGCAACGGCGGTTTTGGGAACATCAAATCAGGGACGAACGCGATTTTTGCGCGCACATGGATTACGTTCACATCAATGCGGTGAAGCATGGGCATGCCACACATGCGTCGTTGTGGCCGCATTCGAGTTTTGCGCGGTGTGTGCGGGATGGAATGTATCCGGCGGATTGGGGTGGGCCGGTGAATGAAATAACGTTGGAGTGGGATTAAGTCGACCGCACGTCGCGATTGTTCTCATTGCGGTTGAACGCGTGGGCGGGAGACCCGCCCACCTTACGGGTCAGCTCAATTTGAGTCGACAAGGCGGGACCATGAAAACGCCAACATGTCATTCATCCCGCCCGCCGTCCGCGCCCAGCATCAATTGCGCCGCCTCGCTCGGCAACGCCTCCACCGACTTCAACTTCCTCGCCATCTGCCTGCTGCGCACCTCGGCGCTTTCGATGTTTTTCGCCGCCTTTTCCAGCGTGAGCTTGGTCGCGGCCAGCACGTCGCCGAACTTGCCGAACTCGGTCTTCACGGCGCCCAGCACCTGCCACACTTCGGACGAGCGCTTCTCCAGCGCCAAAGTACGGAAGCCCATCTGCAGGCTGTTGAGCAGCGCCGACAGGGTCGAGGGGCCGGCAATCGTCACGCGCAGGGTACGCTGCAGGTCGTCGGCCAGGCCGGGGCGGCGCATGACTTCGGCGTACAGCCCCTCGGTCGGCAGGAACAGGATGGCGAAGTCTGTCGTCTGCGGCGGCGAGACGTATTTTTCGCAGATCGTTTTCGCTTCATTGCGCACCGCGCGTTCCAGCTCGCCGCCGTAGCGCGCCACGCCTTCGGCATCGGCGCGGTCCTGCGATTCGAGCAGGCGCTCGTACTGCTCTTTCGGGAACTTGGCGTCGATCGGCAGCCACAGCGGTGCGCCGCCATCGCTCACGCCAGGCAGCTTGATGGCGAATTCCACGCGCGCATTCGTACCGCGCACGGTCTCGACGTTCTTGGCGTACTGGTCGACCGTCAGCACCTGCTCGAGCAGCATTTCGAGCTGCACTTCGCCCCAGGTGCCGCGCGTCTTGACGTTGGTGAGCACGCGCTTCAAATCGCCCACGCCGATCGCCAGCTGCTGCATTTCGCCGAGTCCCTGGTGCACCTTTTCCAGCCGCTCGGAGACCTGGCGGAAGGATTCGGTCAATCTCGTTTCCAGCGTCGTGTGCAGCTTTTCGTCGACCGTCTGGCGCATCTCTTCCAGGCGCTTGGCGTTATCCGTTTGCAGGTCGCGGATCTTGTGTTCGAGCGTGGCGCGCACTTCCTGCATGCGCTGGGCGTTCGATTCGGTGAGATTGCCGAGGGTTTGCTGCAGCGTGTCGGCAAAGCGCTTCAATGCGCGCGCCTGCTCCTCGCGTCCGCCGGCCGCGTGCAGTTGCATCTGCTGGCGCATGCTCTCCAGCTGCTGGGCGGTCGCGCCCTGGTGCTGGCCCATGTGTCCGGCCAGTTCCTGGCGCGTGGCCTGGGCGCTGTGCTGCAGCTCCTGGCGCAGTTCGCGTTCGAGACGTTCGAACGCCAGCGCACTGCCATCACTACGGCCGCGCAGGAGCAGCAGCACCTGCAAGGCGATGACGGCCAGCACGCCCGCGGTTAACACGGCGAATTGAAGAGTGGACATCAGTCGGCCTTGTTGCGCATCCAGTCGGCGGTCTGGTAGAAGGATTGCATCAGGCGCATGCGCAGGTCGTCGTCCATGCCGATGTCTTCCATTGCCCAGGCCATGGCACGCAGCCACTGGTCGCGTTCGCTGGTTCCGATCCCGAACGGCAGGTGGCGCGCGCGCAGGCGCGGGTGGCCGTGGCGCTCGACGAACAGGTCGGGCCCGCCCATCCAGCCGGACAGGAACATGAAGAGTTTTTCGCGCGAACTGTCGTTCGGCTTGGGGTGCAGGGCGTGGATGCCGGCAAATTCGGGCTCCAGCTCCATCAGGTCATAAAAGCGGTCGACCAGTTCGCGCAGGCGCGCTTCGCCGCCGATGATTTCGTACAGGGTTTGGTTCTCGGACATGGCGTCATGATAGCGCACCGGTGGCGGCCCGTGGGACCGCCACCGCCCGCCACGGCGATTGTTTACGCCTCGCGCAGCGTCTGCAGCGGCGGCTGCCGCAACACGCTGCGCAGCCCCAGCCAGCCGCCGACCAGCGCGCACACGGCGCCGACCACGATCCCCGCCAGCCACACGCCCGGCTCGAAGGTCCATGGAAACTTGAACTGGTACGTGGCCAGCGCCCAGCCCAGCGCCGCCGCGCCGCTCGCTGCCAGCAAACCGGCCAGGCCGCCGACCAGCACGAACTCGATGCGTTGCGCCTGCGCCAGCTGCTTGCGGGTCGCGCCCAGCGCGCGCAGCAGGCCGGCTTCGCGCGTGCGTTCCGACTGCGATCCCATCAGCGCCGCGTACAGCACCAGCACGCCGGAAGCGAGCGTGAACAGGAACAGGAATTCGACTGCGACGACCACCTGGTCGACCACGTCCTGCACCTGGCGGATGATGCCGCTGACGTCGATCACGGTCAGGTTCGGATACGTGCGCGCCAGCGTGTTGGCCAGCCCCGCGCCCTGCTGCGGCAGGTGGAAGGCCGTCATGTAGGTCGCCGGGGCATTCGCCATCGCTTGCGGGTTGATGATGACGAAGAAGTTGGCGCGCATCGAGCCCCATTCCAGCTTGCGCAGGCTCGTCACTTTCGCATCGACCACGATGCCGGCCATGTCGAAGCGCATGACGTCGCCCAGTTTCAGTCCAAGCGTTTTGGCGATGCCCTGCTCCACCGAGGCTTCCGAGACGCCCGGCGCGTCGGCGTACCATTTGCCGGCGACGATGTCGTTGCCCTCCGGGGCATTGGCCGTCGTCGACAGGTTGAATTCGCGGTTGGCGAGGCGGCGCGCGTCGTCGCTGGTATAGGTGTCGCGCGTGATGGCCTGGCCGTTCACCGCGGTCAGGCGGCCGCGGATCATCGGGTACAGCACCGGCTGGTCGACGCCGGCGGCGGCGATGCGGCGGGCGACGTCGTCCCGTTGTTCGGGCAGCACGTTGATGATGAAGCGGTTTGGCGCATCTTCCGGCGTGGCGCGCTGCCAGGCTGCGACCAGGTCGCCGCGCACCACGGTCAAGAGCAGCAACGCCATCAGGCCGAGCGCGAGCGAGACCACCTGCACGATGGTCGCGCCGGGGCGGCGTTGCAGCGAGGTGACGGCGAAGCGCCAGCCCTGGTGGGCCGAGATCCCGCGCAGGCGGCGCAGCAGTTTCAGTCCCAGCCAGGCCACTAGCGCAAACACGGCGAAACCGCCGAGGAAGCCGCCGGCCGTCATTAGCGCCAGCTTCGGATCGCCCGCCTGCCACAGCAGCAGCGCGAGGAACACGCCGATGCCGAGGCCATAGGTGGCCAGCGCCATGGGTTGTGGCGCGCTTTGCTCGCGCCGGATCACGCGGTTGTGCGGTACGTTGCGCAGCTGGAGTACCGGCGGCAGCGCGAAGCCGACCAAGAGCAGCATGCCGGTGGCGATGCCCTGAAATGCCGGCAGCAGCGACACGGGCGGCAGGTCCGGCGGCAGCAGCGTGCCGATCAATTGGAGGAGTACGAAATGCGCGCCGAAGCCGACCAGTACGCCGATGACGCTGCCGGCCAGGCCGACCAGCGCGAACTCGATGAGGTACATGGCGCCGACGCCGTTCTGGGTCATGCCGAGGCAGCGCAGCATGGCGCAGGCATCGAGGTGGCGCTGCATGAAGCGGCGCGCGGCCATGGCGACGGCAACCGCCGCCAGCATCGCCGACAGCAGGCCGACCAGCGACAGGAAGCGGTCGGCACGGTCGAGCGTGGCCTGCATCTCGGGGCGGCCGTTCTCGATCGACTCGATGCGCACGCCCTTGACGTTGTCCTGGGCGATGCGCGCGCGCAGCCAGGTTTCGAAATCGCGCACCCGCGCCAGGTCGTTGTTCGAGGGCGCCGCAACCAGCAATTTATAGGTCACGCGTGCAAAGTCGTCGACCAGGCCGGTGGATTTCAAGTCGGGCAGCGCCAGCATCACGCGCGGCGCGAAGTTGGCGAACGAGGCGCCGCGGTCCGGTTCGGCCGCCACCAGCTGGGTGATGGTGAAGGTGCGCTCGCCCACCTGCAGCGCGTCGCCGACTTTCACGTTCAGGGCCGGCAACAGGTTGGCGTCGACCCAGACGGTGCCGGGAGCCGGAATCGAAGCGGCAGCCGTACCGCGCGCGGCGCTGGCCTGGTCCGGATCGGTGGTGATGCGCAGCGTGCCGCGCAGCGGATAGCCCGTCGAAACCGCCTTGATCGAGGCCAGCTGGGCTTGGGAATTCTCGCCTTCCCCGCCTTGCGCCATGCTGGGGAAAGTGACGGTATCGGCCAGCAGCAGGCCGCGCCGCTGCGCTTCCTGGCGCCAGGCCGGCAGGATCGGATTGTCGGCGTTGACCAGCAGGTCGGCGGCGAGCAGCTGGTTGGCGTCGCGCGCCAGGCCGGCGCGCATGCGGTCGATGAAGAAGCCGACCGACGACAGGGCCGACACCGCCACGATCAGCGCGACCAGCAGGAAACGCAGTTCGCCCGCGCGCCAGTCGCGCGCGGTCATGCGGAGTGACTGCATCAGCATGGCCGGCCCTCCTTATCGATTGGCGAAAAAGGCATCGACTTCCGCCAGGAAGCCGCGCCGCTGCTCGGGGCCGAGGAAGGCGGCGCTGAAGCTGTTGCGGGCGAGCTGGCGCGCGTGCGAGGCGTCCAGCGGCAGCGCCTCGAAGGCGGCAATGAAATTGTCGTTCATGTAGCCGCCAAAATACGCCGGGTCGTCGGAATTGACGGTCGCCGCCAGGCCCTTGTCGAGCAGGGTGCGCAGGTTGTGGCTGCCCATCACGTCGAACACGCGCAACTTGATGTTCGACAGCGGGCAGACGGTCAGCGCCATCTGTTCGCGCACCAGGCGCTCGACCAGTTCCGGGCTTTCCAGGCAGCGCACGCCGTGGTCGATGCGTTCCACTTGCAGCACGTCGAGCGCGCTTTCGATGTAGGCGGGCGGTCCCTCCTCGCCGGCATGCGCGACCAGGCGCAGGCCGAGCTGGCGCGCGCGTTCGAACACCCGTGCGAATTTTTCCGGTGGATGGCCCACTTCCGACGAATCGAGGCCGACGCCGATGAATTTGTCGCGGTGCGGCAGCGCTTCGTCGAGCGTGGCCAGCGCTTCCTCTTCCGACAGGTGGCGCAGGAAGCACATGATCAGCGTGGCGCTGATGGGACCGTCCTGGCAGGCGCGCCAGATGCCGTTGATGACGGTCTCGAAGGGCACGCCGCGCGCGGTGTGCGTCTGCGGATCGAAGAAGATCTCGGCATGGCGCACGTTATCAAGCGCGGCGCGCGCCAGGTAGGCGGCCGTCATGTCGTAGAAATCCTGCTCGGTCAGCAGGACGCTGGCGCCGGCATAATAGATGTCGAGGAAAGACTGCAGGTCCGAGAAAGCGTAGGCCTGGCGCAACGCTTCGACCGATGGGTAAGGCAGCGATACGCCGTTCCTTTGCGCTAGCGCAAAGATCAGTTCCGGCTCGAGCGAGCCCTCGATATGGATGTGCAATTCGGCCTTCGGCATCTGTTCGATGGTCTGGCGCAGCTGCTCGTTCAGCATGGATGTTCTCCGTCAAAGGCGGTTTTTCAAGGCAGGACCGGCAAGTGTACCGCATGCCGCCATGGCTCAGTTTTCATTGGACGGACGGGTGAAAAAAGCGCGGTTTCGCGTGCGCCGCCGGAGCACCGGATGGTGCACTATCGGTCGCTCCCGTTTGTCATCCCAACAGTAAAGACTTGTGGAAATAGCCATACGGAATGCATAAATATTTTCTTTCAATCAGCTTAGTGCTTGCTTCAAATTAGGCCTGGAAATATATTGGTTTTCGTTAATAATCAAAGGCTTATCGTCCTACGCGCGAATGCGTGATCCTGCTTTGACTTCGAGAACCAATAGGCACATAATAAATTTCAGAAACAAAAAGAGCCCCTTCATTCACGGGACGTCCGGCCACAAGCCGGCTCAAAAAAGAACAATCCGCCTGAGCCGCCGCGCACGTCGCGTCGCTACCAGGACGACCCGCCTAACGGGTGGAACTTCGCGAAACCGTCGCGCGCAGATCGAATGCCAAACAGCTTGGCTGTTATTGCGCCCGCGACAGGTCGCCGAGGTATCCGTATAAAGCCAACAAACTTGGGGCTTGGGCAGTCGGCTTTATGCCGCCTGTCGTGACAGTGATCGTTGTTAGCAAACTAAAGGACATGCACATGACCATTTTTGACAACTACGCAGCCCGTTACGAGCGCACCCGTGAAGAGGAATATTCCCTGTCCGAATATCTTGCCCTGTGCAAGAAGGACCCGCTGACCTATGCCAGCGCGCCGGAGCGCATGCTCGCCGCCATCGGTGAGCCGCAGCTGGTCGATACCCGGCTCGATCCGCGCATGTCGCGCATCTTCGCCAACAAGGTCATCAAGGTCTATCCCGCCTTCCGCGAGTTTTATGGCATGGAAGAAGTGATCGAGCAGGTCGTCTCGTATTTCCGCCACGCGGCACAAGGATTGGAAGAGCGCAAGCAAATCCTGTATCTGCTGGGACCGGTCGGCGGCGGTAAATCGTCGATCGCCGAAAAGCTCAAGCACCTGATGGAACAAGTGCCCTTCTATGCGATCAAAGGATCGCCGGTGAACGAGTCGCCGCTGGGCCTGTTCAACGAAGACGAAGACGGCGTCATCCTCGAAGAAGACTATGGGATTCCGCGCCGCTACCTGCGCTCGATTCCAAGCCCATGGGCGGTGAAACGCCTGCACGAATTCGGCGGCGACATCAACAAGTTCCGCGTGGTGAAGCGTTATCCGTCGATCCTGAAACAGGTCGCCATTTCGAAAACCGAACCGGGCGACGAAAACAACCAGGATATTTCCTCACTGGTCGGCAAGGTCGACATCCGCAAGCTCGAGGAATATTCGCAGGATGATCCGGACGCCTACAGCTATTCCGGCGGCCTGTGCCTGGCGAACCAGGGCTTGATGGAATTCGTCGAAATGTTCAAGGCGCCGATCAAGGTGCTGCACCCGCTGCTGACGGCCACCCAGGAAGGCAATTACAAGGGCACCGAAGGTTTTGGTGCGATTCCTTTCGAGGGCATCATCCTGGCGCACTCGAACGAATCGGAATGGAAGACCTTCCGGAATAACCGCAACAACGAGGCTTTCCTCGACCGGATTTATATCGTCAAGGTGCCGTATTGCCTGCGCATTTCCGACGAGATCAAGATTTACGACAAACTGGTGCGCAATTCGTCGCTGGAAAAGGCGCCCTGCGCGCCGGGCACGCTGCGCATGATGGCGCAATTCGCGATCCTGTCGCGCCTGAAAGACCCGGAAAATTCGAGCATCTATTCGAAGATGCTGGTCTACGACGGCGAAAATCTGAAGGACACCGACCCGAAAGCCAAGTCGCTGCACGAATACGTCGATTATGCCGGCGTGGACGAAGGCATGAACGGGCTGTCGACGCGGTTCGCCTTCAAGATCCTGTCGAAAGTCTTCAACTTCGATAACACCGAAGTCGCCGCCAATCCGGTGCACCTGCTGTACGTGCTGGAGCAGCAGATCGAGCGCGAGCAATTCCCGCCCGAGCAGGAGCAACGCTACCACTCGTATATCAAGGAGCACCTGGCGCAGCGCTATGTCGATTTTATCGGCAAGGAAATCCAGACCGCCTACCTGGAGAGCTATTCGGAATACGGCCAGAACATTTTCGATCGTTACGTGACCTTTGCCGACTTCTGGATCCAGGACCAGGAATTCCGCGATCCGGACACCGGCGAGAGTTTCGACCGCGAGTCGCTCAATGCCGAGCTGGAAAAGATCGAAAAGCCGGCCGGGATTTCGAACCCGAAGGATTTCCGCAACGAGATCGTGAACTTTGGCTTGCGCGCGCGCGCGACCAACGGCGGCAAGAATCCGGCCTGGACCAGCTACGAGAAGTTCCGCACCGTCATCGAGAAGAAAATGTTCTCGAATACCGAGGAACTTTTGCCGGTTATTTCGTTCAATGCCAAAGCCAGTGCGGAAGATGCAACGAAGCACGCCGACTTCGTCAACCGCATGGTCGAGAAGGGTTATACGGCCAAGCAGGTGCGGCTCCTGTGCGAATGGTATCTGCGCGTCAGGAAGTCATCGTAAGCAGACGCCGGGCGGCGCGTGCAGGGCGTGCGCCGTCGCGGCCGGCTCCATCGGTGTGCTCGTACGCATCGAATGCGTCGGCACCCGCTACGCCAACCGTCGTTTCGCACCATTTTGACCACCCTGCCAGCCGTGCGCCCCCCGCTTATGCACGCTGCGTATTAAGATAGGGGGACCGCGCGGCGCGTTTTCCGAGCGGTCCGCAGCGGTTTTAACAGGAGGCATGTTTTGACTTACCTCATCGACCGACGCTTGCAGGGCAAGAACAAGTCCGCGGTGAACCGCGAACGCTTCCTGCGCCGCTACAAGGCGCAAATCAAGGACGCGGTTGGCCGCGCAATCAAGGGCCGCTCGATCACCGATATCGAGAACGGCGAAAAAGTCTCGATCCCCGTCAAGGACGTCAACGAACCGCACTTCGGCCATGCCCATGGCGGCGTGTGGGAAACGGTCAACCCCGGCAATACCGAATACCAGAAAGGCGACCAGTTCAACCGTCCGCGCAGTGGCGGCGGCGGGTCCGGGCGCGGGCGCGCCGGCAACAGCGAGCAGACCAGCGAAGACGATTTCATCTTCGAACTCTCGCGCGAAGAATTCATGAACTATTTCTTCGAAGACCTCGAGCTGCCGAACATGGTGAAAACCCAGCTCACGCAGACGATCGACTTCAAGACCCAGCGTGCCGGCTATAACGTCTCCGGCACGCCCTCGAACATCCACGTGCTGCGCTCGCTGCGCGGAGCACTTGGCCGGCGCATCGCCGTCGGCGGCCCGAGCCGGCGCGCAGCCGGCGAAGCGCAGCAGGAATTGCAGGCGCTGTTCGATGCCGAGGTGCCGGAAGGCGATCCGCGCGTGCTCGAACTGCGCAAGCGAATCCACCACCTGCATACGCGCATCAACGCGATCCCCTTCATCGACCCGTTCGACCTGCGCTACAGCAACCGCATCAAGGTGCCGAAACCGAGCACCCAGGCCGTGATGTTCTGCATCATGGACGTATCCGGTTCGATGGACGAAACCCGCAAGGACACGGCGAAACGCTTCTTCATCCTGCTGTACCTGTTCCTCAAGCGCGTCTACGAGCGCATCGACGTCGTCTTCATCCGCCACCATACCGCCGCGGCCGAAGTCGACGAGGACGAATTCTTCCACTCGCGCGAGTCCGGCGGCACGGTCGTCTCGTCCGCCCTGCACCTGCTGCAAAAGGTGATCGGCGAGCGCTATGCGAGCTCGGACTGGAACGCCTACGTGGCCCAGGCCTCGGACGGCGACAACTGGGACAACGATTCGGTGCTGTGCAAGCAGTTGCTCGACATCGGCATCATGCCGAAAGTGCAGTACTACACCTATGTCGAAATCACCGACGGACCACCGCAGAACCTGTGGGAGCAATACACCGAAGTCGCCGCGCACCATGCCAATTTCGCGATGCAAAAGATCGTGACGCCGGCCGACATTTATCCGGTCTTCCGCGAGCTGTTCAAGAAACAGCCCAAGTAAGCCGACATATTCCGATAGGCACGCATATGCCAGACGATCGCACCAATCCCAGGGCCCTGCCCGAACAGTCGGAGTGGACCTTCGACCTAATCGAGCAGGCGCACGAGGAAATCCGCCGCGTGGCCCGGAAATTCGGCCTCGACACCTACCCGAACCAGCTCGAAATCATCACCGCCGAGCAGATGATGGATGCCTATACCTCGGTCGGCATGCCGGTGTCTTACAACCACTGGTCCTTCGGCAAGCACTTCCTGTCGACCGAAAAGAGCTACAAGCGCGGCCAGATGGGCCTGGCCTATGAAATCGTCATCAACTCGAATCCCTGCATCGCCTATTTAATGGAGGAGAACAGCCTGACGATGCAGGCGCTGGTGATCGCCCACGCCGCCTATGGCCACAACTCCTTCTTCAAGGGCAATTACCTGTTCCGCACCTGGACCGACGCCGAAGCGATCGTCGACTACATGGTGTTTGCCAAGAATTACATCGCCGAGTGCGAGCAGCGCTACGGCATCGATGCCGTCGAGGATTTGCTCGACTCCTGCCACGCAATCCAGAATTACGGGGTCGACCGTTATAAACGGCCGGCCAAATTGTCGGTGGCGCAGGAAGCGGCGCGCCAGAAAGAACGCGAGGAATACGCCCAATCGCAGGTGAACGCCCTGTGGCGCACCGTGCCGCGGCGCGAGGAAGAAGAACGCAACGCCCCGCCGCCGCGCTTCCCGCTCGAACCCGAGGAAAACCTGCTGTACTTTATCGAGAAGTACGCGCCGCTGCTCGAACCCTGGCAGCGCGAACTGGTGCGCATCACACGCAAGATCTCGCAGTATTTTTATCCGCAGCGCCAGACCCAGGTCATGAACGAGGGCTGGGCCACCTTCTGGCACTACACGATTTTGCAGGAACTATATAAAGAGGGCATCGTGGGCGACGGCTTCATGCTCGAGTTCCTGCAAAGCCATACCAATGTCGTCTACCAGCCGGCGGCGACCAGCCCCTATTACAGCGGCATCAATCCGTACGCGCTCGGCTTCGCAATGATGACCGATATCCGCCGCATCTGCGAAAACCCGACCGACGAAGACCGCGCCTGGTTCCCCGACATGGCCGGCAGCGACTGGATCAAGACGCTCGACTTTGCAATGCGCAATTTCAAGGACGAGAGTTTCATTGCCCAGTACCTGTCGCCCAAGCTGATCCGCGAGTTTCACTTCTTCGCCGTGCTCGACGACGACCGCAGCGACAAGCTGACCATCTCGGCGATCCACGACGAAGCCGGCTACCGCTACGTACGCCAGCAACTGGCCGAGCAGTACAACATCGGCAACCGCGAGCCGAACATCCAGGTCTGGCAGGTCAACACGCGCGACGACCGCGCGCTGACCCTGCGCCATACCCAGTTCCAGCGCCGCCCGCTCAATGCCCAGGCCCAGGAAGTGCTCAAGCACGTGGCCCGGCTGTGGGGTTTCGACGTGCGCCTGGAGACGGTCGATACCAATGGCCACGTCGTCAGCTTCCTCGATTGCCGGCGCGAGAAGCGCCACCGCTAGCAGCGCCTCCGCCCTCCCCCGCCTCCAGGCAACATCCATCCGCGGATCATGCCTGGGGGTAACCTCCCTACTGATGCATGTCAAGATATAGCGACTCGGCGGCATGCCATCACTTCCGGTCATACACGACGCCCCGTACTCCTCCCACTTGTGTTAGCTGGCGAACGCTAGGCTTTGCCGAAACTGGCTATAGTTTGCGAAAAGCTGAGCATTGCACTATATGATATTTGCCTTTAGGCAAATCTAACGTGCAATATTTGGTGAACAGCCGCTTCTTTCCACATCTTCTACAGTGTGTAAGATCCAAGCTGCAATGTTGTAATTTTATATACGGAACGCCTGCGATTATTTGCACAATGCGACGCTGTCCAGATGAGCAGGATCGCCTGTTTATACAGGCATTTACGCTCATTTTGAGGGCTCAAAAATACCTGTGCAAAAAAGAATTCGTAGGTATAATTCGCCGATGTCCCGGATGCGGCCTTGTCTTTTCGTCGTGTTTTGAGGGTTTAGTAGCAACAAAAAAGAGTTGGTATTGGAGAAAGCAGGCATGAATTTTACACATGAAAAGGAACCGGGGAAGAATCTCACTGGTATCACCATCGTGGTCCTGTTGCACGTCCTGGTCGGCTGGGGGATCATCAATGGTCTCGGTACAAAGGTGATCACGAAGGTGCAGGAAGCAGTGGAAACGAAGTTGATCGAAGAGGTGAAACCGCCGCCGCCACCGGAGACTCCCCCACCGCCGCCACCGCCGGAAATGAAGGCGCCGCCGCCTCCATTCATTCCGCCGGTCGAGGTTCAGGTGCAGCAGCCTCCTCCACCACAGAATGTCATCCAGGCAGCAACGAGCACGCCGCCTCCGACGACCAGCCTGGCTCCTCCGGCACCACCGGCACCACCGGCCGCTGCGCCGGCAGCGCCTGCTGGTCCTAGCCGTACCGCTGCAGTGGCTGACTTCAGCACCTGCGCAAAACCGGAATACCCGAAGGCCTCGGCACGTAACGAAGAAGAAGGCACGACGACGATCTCGTTCCTGATCGGCGTCGATGGTCGGATGGTTGATTCCAAGATCACGAAATCGAGTGGATCGCGTGATCTTGACCGTGCAGCACAGTCTGCGATCGGCAAGTGCCGCTTCAAACCGGCAATGGTCAATGGTCAGCCTGAACAGGCATGGGTCCCAGTACAGTACGTCTGGTCGCTGGAACAATAACCGAGACAGAGCAGCGTCTCACAACTATGATTTTCGTTGTCTTTAAATCAGCGAACTGTCTATTTTTATATTTCTGGAGGAAGCATGTTTAAGAATACCCGTTTGTCCGCTGTACTGGCGGCAGTCCTGTTCTCGGTTACGGCAGCAACGGCCCTGGTCTCGGCACCAGCCTTCGCTGACGCACCGGCAGCAGCCGCACCGGCAGACGCAGCACCAGCGGCAGACGCAGCAGCAGCTCCGGCCGCTGACGCAGCCGCCGCAGCACCTGCAGCCGAAGGCGCAGCCCCTGCTGCTGCCGCCGGCGAAACCAAGGAAGAAGTCCACAACCCGTACGGCTTCTCGGCCATGTGGGAAGAAGGCGACTTCGTCAACAAAGGCACCATCATCATCCTGTCGCTGATGTCGATGGGTTCGTGGTACATCATCATCACCAAGCTGATCGACCAGTCGAAGATCATGCGCCAGTCGAAGGAAGTTTCCCAGAAGTTCTGGAAAGCCAACTCGATCGCTGCTGGTTCGGCTTCGCTGAAAGAAGGTTCGCCATTCCGCTTCATCGCTGAAACCGGCACCAAGGCAACCCAGCACCACGACGGCGCCCTGCTCGAGCAGATCGACCTGTCGACCTGGGTGACGATGCAAGTCCAGCGCGCAGTCGACCGCGTCCAGTCGCGTCTGCAAGATGGCCTGTCGTTCCTGGCAACCGTCGGTTCGACCTCGCCGTTCATCGGTCTGTTCGGTACCGTCTGGGGCATCTACAACGCACTGACCGCCATCGGCATGTCGGGTAACGCATCGATCGACAAGGTTGCAGGTCCAGTCGGTGAAGCACTGATCATGACCGCCTTCGGTCTGTTCGTCGCAGTTCCTGCCGTTCTGGGTTACAACTGGCTGGTCCGCCGCAACAAGGCAGCAATGGAAGATATCCGTTCGTTCAGCGCCGACGTCCACTCGGTCCTGGTGTCGGGCGCCATGTCGACCTCGGAAGCTGCACGTGCTGCTGCTGGCGCTAAAAAGATTGGATAAATCATGTCAATGAGTGTCGGCTCCGATAGCGGAGATGAAGATGCCGTGATGTCAGAGATCAACACGACGCCGCTTGTCGACATCATGTTGGTTCTCCTGATCATCTTCCTGATCACCAGCCCGGTGGTCCTGCAGTTGCAGAAAGTTGCTCTGCCGGCGGAAACGAACCAGGTCACCAAGACCGCGCCGGAAGACATCAACATCACCGTCAACAAAGACGGCGAAATGTTCTGGAACCAGCGCCGCATCGCGAACACGGACGAGTTGTTCAAGTTCTTCGCGGAGCAGTCGGTGAAAGTGCCGCAGCCTGCAGTGAAAGTACGTGGCGACCAAGCTACCCGCTACGAAGCAATCGGTCGGGTGATCTACACGGCACAACGTGCTGGTGTGCAAAAGGTCGGGTTCGTCATCGAACCACCTGACAAGATGTAATGTCAGTCGCGGTGCCGAAGGAAACTTTGGCACCGCACCTTGCACCCAGTTATTTGAAAAGGAAACACCATGGGTATGAACGTAGGTTCAGGCTCCGCCAAGGCAGCCGAACCGGAACCGATGATGGAAATGAACATGACGCCCCTGATCGACGTTCTGTTGGTCTTGATCATCATGTTGATTATCACGATTCCGAAGCAAAACCACTCGGTCAATCTGAACATGCCGGTGGGCACCCCACCGCCTAAGACCGAAGAGCCGCGCGTTGTCACCATCGACGTCGACTTCGATGGCACCATCCTCTGGGATGGCCAGACGATCGCTGATCGCGCCACGCTGGAAGCCAAGATGAATGAAGTGGCTGCCCAGCCGAACCAGCCGGAAGTGCATCTGCGTCCGAACAAGCTGGTCGAGTACAAGGTGGTTGCCGGTGTCATGGCAACGGCCCAACGTCTCGGCGTCACGAAGATCGGCATGGTCGGTAACGAGCAGTTCCAGTAATCGCATCAAGCTTGACCAACACGGCAGGGTTTCCCTGCCGTGTCCATTTTCAAAGAGGATTTTCCACGATGATCAAATTCCGACTCGCACACCTCGGCCTCGCAATGGCCGCCCTCGGCTTTACCGCAGCAGCTCCGATCGTTGGCCTGGCCCCTGCCCACGCGCAAGCCGTGAGCGCCCAGGTTGGCAAGCACTTGCAGGCAGCCCAGGCATTGATGAAACAGGGCAAGCACAAGGACGCCCTGGCAAAACTGCGCGAAGCGGACGCTGTCTCCGGCAAATCGGCACACGAAAGCTACCTGATCGAGCGCGTGCGCGCCTCGGCAGCTTCGTCGGCCGGCGATTACGGCACCGCCGCCAAGGCATTCGAAACCCTGATCGCTTCGGGCAAGCTGTCCGCTGCCGAACGCAGCCAGTTCTCGGAAGGCCTGATCGGCATCTACATGCGCGGCGGCGACCTGAACAAGGCGAACGAAGCCATCCAGCGCCAGCTGAAGAACGGCGACGATCCGAAACTGCGCGCCTACCTGCTGCAGAACTACTACAAGCAGGGCAACACCGCTGCCCTGGAAGCCGAACTGCGCACGGCCGAGAAGTCGGGCCGCATGTCGGAAGACATGCTCGGCATGCTCGCCAACATCCAGCTCAAGAAAAACGACAAGGTCGGCTACGTCAACACCATCGAAAAGCTGGCGGCCAACTACCCGAAAGCCCAGTACTGGAACGACCTGCTCAACCGCGTGCAGGGCAAGCCTGGTTTCTCGAGCCGCCTGGCGGTCGACATCTACCGCCTGAAACTGGCCAACGGTCTGCTGAAGAAGCCGAGCGAATTCATGGAAATGGCCCAGCTCGTGCTGCAGGCCAGGGCACCGGCTGAAGCGCTGAAGATCATCGACAGGGGCTACAAGGCTGGCGCCCTGGGCACCGGCCCGGATGCCCCGCGTCATCAACGCCTGAAAGATCTGGCACAGAAGAGCCTGGCGGATCGCGCCAAGGATGCTGCTGCCACGGAAGCCGAATACCGTGCAGCCAAGGACAACGACGCATTGGTTGGCCTCGGCTATAGCCTGGTCCAGGCCGGCCAGACCGACAAGGGCCTGAAGATGATGGAAGAAGCGATCAAGACCGGCGGCCTGCGCTATCCCGACGAAGCCAAGCTGCGCCTGGGCGAAGCCTACGCCGCAGCCGGCAAGAAGCAGCAGGCGATCAGCACCCTGCGCGGCGTCGGCGGCAAGGAAGGCACTGCCGAACTGGCCCGCTACTGGATCATGGCAATCAACAAGCCACTGGCTGGCTGATTGCACCGTCCGCCGCGCGACCAGGTCGCGCGGCAAGCCACACGAAACGCCGCCTGTTCCCAGGCGGCGTTTTTTTTGGCCGAACACCGGCTGCATCAGGACTGTTTGAATGCCCTGGCCGCGTCGGCGCTCAGGCTGCTGGCCAGTAGCCTGACCGGCGCCGCCGGCGCCAGGATACTGCGCAGCGCCAGCAGCAAGGTGCGTTCCGCCCAGTCGTCGGTCAGGTTGATCAGTTTCAAGTCCATCGAGCGCACGTGCGGTTCCGCCGCCAGATACGGCAGGACGGCAATCCCCAGGCCCGCCATCACCATGCGGCACACCGCGTCGAAGCTGCGCACCTGGATGCCCAGCTTCAATGGCTTTTCGAGGCGGCTGCATTCCGTACGCAGCCGTTCGGCCAGCGAAGTCGCTTCCGACAGGCTGACGAATTCATAGTCCAGTGCATCGGCCAGCTGCACGCTGGAGCGCGTGGCCAGCGGATGGTCTTACGGAGCGATGAGGACCAGCTGGTCCTTGCGGTAGTTGAACACTTCGATATCGGCCACCGCGGTGCGGTCGGCGAAGAGCCCGATATCGGCACGGTTTTCCCGTACCGCCGCCACCACGTCGCCGCTGTTGCCCTCTTCCAGGCTGATGCGGATGCCGGGGTGTTCGCGCCGGAAGCGGGTCAGGTCGTCGGGAAGGAACTGCGTGATGGCCGATGTATTGGCCCAGATGCGCACCTGCCCCCTGCTGCCGGCGGCGAAATCGGACAGCGCGCCCGACATCTTGTCGATATCCTGGAGAATGCCGAGCGCGTGCTGGAAGCAGGCATGGCCGGCTTCCGTTAGCGTGACGCCATTCGCGTGGCGGTACAGCAGCCTGGTGCCCAGATGGGTTTCCAGGTCCGAGATGCGCTTGCTGGCGGCAGCCATGGCCAGGTTCGCCTGTTGCGCACCGCGCGTGATGCTGCCGGTGCGCGCAATCTCGATGAACAGGTTGAGCGTGACCAGGTCAAACCGCGCGTAGTTCACTCACTCTCTCCTCGATCGGCCGGCGTTTCGGCAAGCGTGCATTTTGCCACGAATGCAAGCGCCTCAGCCTGCAAACACCCAGGGTTCTTCCTGCCGGCGCCAGGCCTCGTAAGCCTTGATCTTGTCGGCATGGCTGATCGTCAGCGCAATGTCATCGAGGCCGTGAAGCAGGCGCTCTTTGCGCGAAGGATCGACCTCGAAGCGGCATGTCCTGGCCGCGTCCGGCCATGTCACCGTTTGCGCCGGCAAGTCGACGTCCAGCCGGAAGCCGGCCGTTCCCGCGCAGGCGTCGAACAAGTCGTCGACTTCCTCCGCGGAGAGCACAATCGGCAGCAAGCCATTCTTGAAGCAATTGTTATAGAAAATCTCGGCAAACGAAGGGGCAATGATGACGCGGAAACCGTAGTCGGCCAGCGCCCAGGGCGCATGCTCGCGCGAACTGCCGCAGCCGAAGTTCTCGCGCGCGAGCAGGATGCTGGCGCCCTGGTAGCGCGGCTGGTTCAGCACGAAATCCGGGTTCAGCGGCCGATGGCTGCAATCCTGGTCGGGTTCGCCGATGTCCAGGTAGCGCCAGGCGTCGAACAGGTTCACGCCGAAGCCGGAACGGCGGATCGATTTCAGGAATTGTTTCGGCACGATGGCATCGGTATCGACATTGCCCCGGTCCAGCGGCACGACCAGTCCTGCATGGTGGGTAAATTTTTCCATTAGTGCCAATCCCTTATGTCGACGAAGTGTCCCATGACGGCGGCGGCGGCCGCCATTTCCGGGCTGACCAGGTGGGTACGCCCGCCGGCGCCCTGCCGTCCCTCGAAATTGCGATTGGACGTGGAAGCGGAGCGCTGCCCGGGCTGCAGCTGGTCGGCATTCATGCCCAGGCACATCGAGCAGCCGGGCTCGCGCCATTCGAAGCCCGCTTCCCTGAAGACGGCGTCCAGTCCCTCGATTTCGGCCTGGCGCTTGACCAGGCCGGAGCCCGGCACCACCAGCGCCAGTTGCACGTTGTGCGCCACCTGCCTGCCGCGCACGATGGCAGCGGCGGCACGCAAGTCTTCGATGCGCGCATTGGTGCAGGAACCGATGAAGACCACGTCGACATGGATATCGGTCATCGGTGTGCCCGGCATCAGCCCCATGTAGGCGAGCGCATGGGCGATGCCGGCGCGCTTGACCGGGTCCGGCTCCTGCGCCGGATCCGGCACCGCGCCGTCGACCGTCGTGACCATTTCCGGGGACGTGCCCCAAGTGACCTGGGGACTGATCCGGGACACGTCGATCGTCACGACCTGGTCGAACACGGCGTCCGCATCGCTGCGGAGGGTGCGCCAGAAGGCGACGGCCTGTTCCCATTGTTCGCCGGCGGGCGCGTGCGGCCGGCCTCCCAGGTAGCCGATCGTTTTCTCGTCCACCGCCACCATGCCGCAGCGGGCGCCGGCTTCCACCGTCAGGTTGCACAGGGTCATGCGCCCTTCCATCGACAAGGCGGCAACCGCCTCGCCCGCGTACTCGATCGCGTAGCCGGTCCCGCCGGCGGTACCGATCTTGCCGATCATGGCCAGCGCCATGTCCTTGGCCGTCACGCCCGCGGGCAGCCGGCCGTCGAAGCGCACCAGCATGTTCTTCGATTTCTTGCCGAGCAGGCACTGCGTCGCCAGGACGTGCTCGACTTCGGACGTGCCGATACCGAAGGCCAGGCAGGCAAACGCGCCATGGGTGCTGGTATGGCTGTCGCCGCACACCACGCTCAAGCCCGGCAAGGTAAGGCCCTGCTCCGGCCCGATGACGTGCACGATGCCCTGGCGCGCGTCGGTCATGCCGATCTCGGTGATGGCGAATTCGCCGCAGTTCCTGCTCAAGGTCTCGACCTGCAGGCGCGATACGGGATCGTCGATGCCGGCGCTGCGCCCGGTAGTCGGGATATTGTGGTCGGCGACCGCCAGGTTCGAGGCGATGCGCCACACCTTGCGCCCATGCATCCGCAAACCCTCGAATGCCTGCGGACTCATGACTTCGTTGAGCAAGTGGCGGTCGACGTACAGCAAGGTCGTGCCGTCTTCCTCGACGTGGACCGTATGCCGCGCCCACAGTTTGTCGTATAGCGTTTGCCTCATGTTCTCTGTCTCCTCATCGCATGACATCATGTTGACCGATGCTTGTTCAGACAGTGTGAACGCAAGATCCGTCAGGGAGGAAGTTCTGAATTGACAACGCGCGCTTCGTGGAATGCGAAGGCTTCGTGAAACGCGAAGCCAGGCTAGCCGCGAATACGAATACCAAATCCCCCGATATGCCGGTAAATTCACCTCTACAAATCTATTAAAACGACCACAGGAGACCCACGATGTTCCGCACACTTGCCTGCAGCATGCTGCTGCTCACTTCGACCGCCGCATTCGCCCAGTTGCCGTCCAAGCCGATCAGCCTGATCGTGCCGAATCCGCCTGGCGGCGTGGTCGACACCGCCGCCCGCGTCGTCGGCCAGCCGTTGCAGCAACTGCTGAAACATACGGTCGTGGTCGACAACCGCCCCGGCGGCAGCGGCAACATCGCCTACCAGATGGTGGCCCGTTCGGCGCCGGACGGTTCTACCCTGCTGGTCTCGTATTCGGCCTATCACACGGCCAATCCATCGCTGATGGGAAAACTGCCGTGGGCGCCCAAGGATTTCACGCCGGTCGCCCTGCTGGTCGCCGCCACCAACGTGATCGCCGTCCATCCTTCGCTCCCCGTGAACACGCTCCCCGAGCTGATCGCCTACCTGAAAAAGAATCCCGGCAAGGTCAGCTACGCATCCCAGGGCAATGGCTCGCTGTCGCACATCGGGACCGAATTGTTCAAGCAGCAGACCAATACCAACATGCTGCACGTTCCCTATAAAGGTTCCGGCCAGGCGATTGCCGACGTGGTAGCCGGACGCGTGCACGTCTTCATCACCACGCCGCCGTCGGTGATGCAGCACGTCCAGTCCGGCAAACTGAAGGCGCTGGCGATTGCCGGCAAGACCCGTCATCCGATGCTGCCGAAGGTCCCCACCACCGCCGAAGCCGGCCTGCCCGCCTTCACGCTGGAAGCCTGGGTCGGCCTGTTCGCCCCGGCCGGCACCCCGCCTGCGCTGGTGACGCAGCTGAGCAACGGCGTGAAGCAGGTACTCGATACGCCGGAAGCCAGGAAGCAGGCCGCCGCGCAAGGGGTCGAACTGCGCTACATGAACCCGGCCGACCTGAACGGCCTGGTGAACAAGGAACTTGGCTACTGGAACAACGTGATCAAGACGGCCAATATCAAGCTGGATTGATTCGGCACGGGCCGCATTGCCGCGGCGGCGGCAATGCGGCCCGGGGTGGTATGGCCGACCAGCCATTGCAACAAGCCTTTACCGTATAATCAGAGTTTTCGCCCCGCGGCATGGTTGACCACGACATGCGTGGCAGGCTTGCCGGGCACTCTGGAACCACCAATGAAGGTATTTCGCGGACTTCCCAACGACGCGGCGCGCGCACCGTGCGCCCTCACGATCGGCAATTTCGACGGCGTCCATCGCGGCCACCAGGCCCTGCTGGCGCGCGTGCGCGCCGCCAGCGCGGCGCTGGGACTGGAAGCGGCGGTCATGACCTTCGAGCCGCACCCGCGCGAATACTTTGCCCGCCGTAGCGGCGACTTGAGCCGCGCCCCGGCGCGCATCGCCAACCTGCGCGACAAGCTGGAAGACCTCTCCGCCGCCGGCATCGACCGCGTCATCGTCGAACACTTCAACGAACAGTTCGCTTCCATCTCGCCGCAAGACTTTACCCAGCGCGTGCTGGTCGACGGCCTGCACGTCAAATGGCTGATGGTCGGCGACGATTTCTGCTACGGCGCCAAGCGCGCCGGCAACGTCGAGATGCTCAAGGAAGCCGGGCGCCGCCATGGCTTCCAGGTCGAAACCCTGCCGACCGTGCGCGAAGGCGAGCAGCGCATTTCGTCCTCGGCCGTGCGCGCCGCGCTGGCGGCGGGCGACCTGCAAGCCACCTGCGCCCTGCTCGGCCATCCGTACGCCATGTCCGGCCACGTGATCCACGGCGCCAAGCTGGGCCGCACCCTCGGTTTCCCGACGCTGAACCTGCGCGTGACGCACCGCCCCGCCCTGCAAGGCATCTTCGTCGTCCAGGTACACGGCCTGGCCGACCAGCCGCTGCCGGCAGTGGCCAGCCTCGGCGTGCGCCCGACGGTCGAAGACGCCGGCCGCATGCTGCTGGAAGTGCACATCTTCGACTACGACCGCCCGTGCTACGGCAAGCTGGTGCGCGTCGAGTTCCTGCAAAAACTGCGCGACGAGGAAAAGTATGTCGACCTCGACACGCTGACCGCGGCGATCCACCAGGATGCGCAGCAGGCGCGCGCCTGGTTCAGCGACCACAGGCTGCGTCACGATCCGCGCAGCGCCGCCCGCGCCGGCGCTCTGACGGCCACCGACCGAATTTGACGCGCGACGCCACGTCCGCGTGGCTGGCGCTGAAGAGCGCACAGCCAATCCCGCATTCCCTTACCGAAGAAATTTATGTCCGAAAACAACAAACCCGCCCAGAAAGCAGGCAAAAAGCCTGAGAGTAAATACCCGGTCAATATGACCGATACCCCGTTCCCGATGCGCGGCGACCTCGCCAAGCGCGAGCCGGGCTGGGTCAAGCAATGGCAGGACAAGCAGATCTATCACCGCATCCGCAAGGCGGCCAAGGGCCGTCCGAGCTTCGTGCTGCACGACGGTCCGCCGTATGCGAACGGCGACATCCACCTCGGCCACGCCGTGAACAAGATCCTGAAAGACATGGTGGTGAAGTCGCGCACCATGGCCGGCTTCGATGCGCCCTACGTGCCCGGCTGGGATTGCCACGGCATGCCGATCGAGATCCAGATCGAAAAGCTGTACGGCAAAAATTTACCCACTGCCGAAGTTCTCCAGAAGGCGCGCGCCTATGCACTCGAACAGATCGACCGCCAGCGCGCCGGTTTCATCCGCCTGGGCGTGCTCGGCGAATGGGAAAACCCGTACATGACCATGGCCTACGGTAACGAGGCCGACGAGCTGCGCGCCCTCGGCAAGCTGCTCGACAAAGGCTATGTCTACCGCGGCCTGAAACCCGTCAACTGGTGCTTCGATTGCGGCTCGGCCCTGGCCGAAGCGGAAGTCGAATACCAGGACAAGCGCGACCCGGCGATCGACGTCGGCTTCCCATTTGCGGAAGAAGAGAAACTGGCCGCCGCTTTTGGTGTGCCGTCGCTGCCCACCATGAACGGTTTCATCGTGATCTGGACCACGACCCCGTGGACGATCCCGTCGAACCAGGCGCTGAACGTCAATCCGGAAGTAACCTACGCGCTGGTGCAGGCGGAGCGCGACGGCCAGCCGCTGCTGCTGATCCTGGCGCAAGACCTGGTCGAATCCTGCCTGGCGCGCTATAAACTCGAAGGCAGCGTGATCGCCACCACCACGGGCGACAAGCTCGAGGGCATGCGCTTCAAGCACCCGATGTTCGCGGCCGATCCGTTCTACGACCGCACCTCGCCGGTCTACCTGGCCGACTACGTCACCACCGAGAGCGGCACCGGCGTGGTCCACTCCGCGCCGGCCTACGGCCTGGAAGACTTTATCTCGTGCAAAGCGCACGGCATGAAGGACGACGAGATCCTCAAACCGGTCATGGGCGACGGCCGTTTCGCGTCGACCCTGCCGCTGTTTGGCGGCCTGACGATCTGGGAAGCGAGCAAACCGATCTGCGCCGCGCTGACCGCCGCCGGCGCGCTGTTTGAACTCAAGATGTTCGACCACAGCTACATGCACTGCTGGCGCCACAAGACCCCGATCGTCTACCGGGCGACGTCCCAGTGGTTCGCCGGCATGGACATCACGCCGAAAGATGGCGGCCCGACCCTGCGCGAAACGGCCCTCGCCGGCATCGACAAGACCCAGTTCTTCCCGGACTGGGGCCAGGCGCGCCTGCACGGCATGATCGAGAACCGTCCGGACTGGACCCTGTCGCGCCAGCGCCAGTGGGGCGTGCCGATGGCCTTCTTCATCCACAAGGAAACCGGCGCGCTGCACCCGCGCACCCCGGAACTGCTGGAGCAGGTTGCCAAGCTGATCGAAGCGAACGGCATCGATGCCTGGCAGGCGCTCGACCCGCGCGAACTGCTGGGCGACGACGCCGACATCTATGAAAAGAACAAGGACACGCTCGACGTCTGGTTCGATTCCGGCGCCACCCACCAGACCGTGCTGCGCGGCTCGCACGCGGCGCAGTCGTCCTTCCCGGCCGACCTCTACCTGGAAGGCTCGGACCAGCACCGCGGCTGGTTCCACTCGTCGCTGCTGACCTCGTCGATGCTGAACGGGACGCCGCCGTATAAAGCGCTGCTGACCCACGGCTTCACGGTCGACGAGCACGGCAAGAAGATGAGCAAGTCGCTCGGCAACACGATGGCGCCGCAGAAGATCTCGGACACCCTGGGCGCCGACATCCTGCGCCTGTGGGTGGCTTCGACCGACTACACCGGCGAACTGTCGATCAGCGAAGAGATCCTCAAGCGTGTCACTGAATCGTACCGCCGCATCCGCAACACGCTGCGCTTCCTGCTGGCGAACACTTCGGACTTCGATCCGGCGCAGCACACTGTGCCAACTGCCGAACTGTTCGAGATCGACCGCTATGCGATTGCCTCGATGGCCGCGCTGCAGCATGACATCGGCGCCCACTTCGACCGCTACGAATTCCACCCGGTCGTCTCGCGCCTGCTGAACTACTGCTCGGAAGACCTGGGCGGCTTCTACCTCGACATCCTGAAGGACCGCCTGTACACGACCGGGGTCGATTCCGTCGCGCGCCGTTCGGCCCAGACCGCGCTGTGGCAGATCGCCAATGCGCTGCTGCGCGTGATGGCGCCGGTGCTGTCGTTCACCGCCGAGGAAGCCTGGGCCGTGTTCGCGGGCCAGCAAGCCTATGCGGACAGTGACGAGACCATCTTCACGCAGACGCTGTGGACCTTCCCGGAACTGCCGGATGCCGAAGCCCTGCTGGCCAAGTACACGGCGTTGCGCGAAGTACGCGCCGACGTGACCAAGCAGCTGGAAGAAGTACGCGCATCGGGTGCGATCGGCTCCTCGCTGCAGGCCGAGCTGACGATCAAGGCCGCGGGCGCCAGGCACGATCTGCTGGCGAGCCTGGACGACGATCTGAAATTCGTCTTCATCACCTCGCAGGCCAAGGTCGAGCAGGCAGCTAACGAAGCCGAGGAATCGGTGCAGGTGACGGCATCGAGCGCGCCGAAGTGCGAGCGTTGCTGGCACTACCGCCCTGCGGTCGGCCACAACCATGAGCACCCAGGCCTGTGCGATCGCTGCGTGAGCAACCTGTTCGGCGCCGGCGAAGCACGCCGTTTCGCGTAAGCGGTTTTACGCCAGCCGCCATGCCGTCTGAACGCGGCATGGCGGTTTCCACATCTGACCCCGACTCCCATGGCAACCAAGAAAAAACCGAGCATCACGAGCGTCCATAAAAAAGCCGGCAGCAGCGCCGGCATGACCCCATGGCTGGGGATCGCCTTCATCATCGTCCTGATCGACCAGTTGACCAAGATCACGGTCTCGAAGCTGTTCACCTACGGCGAAACGCTGCCGGTCACCAGCTTCTTCAACCTGGTGCTGGTGTATAACCCCGGCGCCGCGTTTTCCTTCCTGGGCGACCAGGGCGGCTGGCAGCGCTGGTTCTTCACGGCGATCGCCGTGGGCGCCATCGGTTTCATTCTGTACCTCCTGAAGCGTAATTCGGGCCAGCGCCTGTTCTGCTGGGCCCTGGCCCTGATCCTGGGCGGCGCCATCGGCAACGTGATCGACCGCGTCGCCTACGGCCACGTGATCGACTTCCTCGATTTCTACTGGCGCGGCTGGGGGCACTTCCCGGCCTTTAATGTCGCCGACATCGGCATCTCGGTTGGCGCCTTCCTGTTCATCGTCGATGAACTGCGGCGCGTGAACAAAAACTGAAGGAATCACGTATGGACCTGCAAGGCAAGAAAATCGTCCTCGGCCTGTCCGGCGGCGTCGCCTGCTACAAGGCGGCGGAACTATGCCGCGCGCTCATCAAACAGGGCGCGCAGGTCCACGTCGTCATGACCGAGGCCGCCACCCACTTCATCGGCGCCGTCACCATGCAGGCGCTCTCGGGCAACCCGGTCTGGCTCGACCAGTGGGATGCGCGCATGCCCAACAACATGGCGCACATCGACCTCACGCGCGGCGCCCACGCGGTGCTGGTCGCGCCCTGCTCGGCCGACTTCATCCGCAAGCTCGCCCACGGCGCCTGCGACGACCTGCTGTCGACCCTGTGCGTCGCGCGCCCGCACGGGGTGCCGCTGCTGGTGGCGCCGGCGATGAATGTCGAGATGTGGCAGAACCCGGCCACCCAGCGCAACGTCGCCACCCTGCGTGGCGACGGCATCTGCATCCTCGGCCCGGGCGCCGGCGAGCAGGCGTGCGGCGAGACCGGCCTGGGGCGCATGCTCGAACCCGAACAGCTGCTCGAGGAAGTCATCGCCTCCTTCCAGCACAAGATCCTGGCCGGCAAACGCGTGCTGATCACGGCCGGTCCTACCTTCGAGGCGATCGATCCGGTGCGCGGCATCACCAATCTCTCGTCCGGCAAGATGGGTTACGCCATCGCCCGCGCCGCGCGCGAAGCCGGCGCCGAGGTGACGCTGGTGTCCGGTCCCACCGCCCTGCCGACGCCGCACGGCGTGCGCCGCATCGACGTGCTCTCGGCCCAGCAGATGCACGACGCCGTGATGGCGGGGGTCGAGGGCCAGCACATTTTCGTCGGCGTGGCGGCGGTGGCCGACTGGCGCGTGGCGAATGCCAGCGAACAGAAACTCAAAAAACAGGAAGGCGGCGCCGCGCCGGAGCTGCAGTTCGTGCAGAACGCCGACATTCTCGCCTCGGTTGCCGCCACCACCTCGCTCTCGGGCTGGCCGTATTGTGTCGGTTTTGCCGCGGAATCGGAAAACCTGGTGGAGTACGGCGCCGCCAAGCGCGAACGCAAGGGCATCCCTTTGCTGGTAGGCAATATCGGCCACCATACCTTCGGGCAGGATGAGAATTCGATCGTCCTGTTCGACGAACACGGCCACACCGTGCTGCCGCGCGCCGACAAGCTGACGCTGGCGCGCCAGCTGGTGTCCGAAATCGGCAAGCGCCTCGAACAGCGCTCGCTGCTCACCTGATTTACTGATCCACCATCCATACACGCATGAAGACCATCGACGTAAAAATCCTCGACCCGCGCATGAAGGAACTGCTGCCGGCCTACGCGACCCCTGGCAGCGCCGGCCTCGACCTGCGCGCCTGTCTCGACGCGCCGCTCGTTCTCGAACCGGGCCAGACCGTGCTGGTGCCGACCGGTCTCGCCATCCACGTGGCCGATCCGGGCTACGCCGCGATGATCCTGCCGCGCAGTGGGCTCGGCCATAAGAACGGCATCGTGCTCGGCAATCTGGTAGGCTTGATCGACTCCGATTACCAGGGCCAGCTGATGGTCTCGACCTGGAACCGCGGCAGCCAGACGTTTACGCTGCAGCCGTTGGACCGCCTGGCGCAGCTGGTGATCGTGCCCGTTTTACAAGTGGGCTTCAATGTCGTCGATGAATTCGCATCGAGCGAACGGGGCGCCGGAGGGTTCGGCAGCACCGGAAAACAATAACGAGGAAAGCATGATTCGCATTGATCGTCTGCGCCCGGCCGCGCTTGCCGTCGCCACCGCCGCCCTGCTGGCAGCCTGCGGCACCCCATCCCCGATGCGCCAGCCCGGCCTGCCCGGCCCCGTCGCCGACGCGCCGCAAGCCGCGCAGATGACGCCCGAAATGGCGGCCGCGGCCGACACGCTGACCAGGATGGCCGCGCTGCAGGACCGTCTGTACCGGGTGGCCGCGCCGCTCCTGATCGACAATGCCCAGCTGTGCACGAAACACGCACGCAACCTGCTCGGCTTTACCGCCAAGAACCGCTACGCCTACCCGGGCCTCTACAACGAAGCCGCGCATCTCGCCTTCGGCATGGACGAACGCCTGCAGGTCACCGGCGTGCTGGCCGGCAGCGGCGCGGCCAAGGCCGGGCTGCGTCTGGGCGATGCCTTGCTCGCCGCCGGCGGCAAGCCGCTGCCGACCGGCCCCAACGCCCTGTCCGGCGCCGGCGCCGTGTTCGCCCCGATCGTCGCCTCGCAGGCAAAACTGCCGCTGTCGATCGAACGCGACGGCGAGCCGCGCGACCTCAGCATCCCCGTCACGCGCGCCTGCGGCTACGGCATCGAACTCGGCAACGGCGACAACGTGAATGCCTATGCCGACGGCTCGCGCATCATGGTCACGCGCGGCATGCTGGGCGTGGCGCGCAGCGACGACGAACTGGCCTACGTGCTGGCGCGTACGATGGCGCACAACATGCTCGACCACCCGCGCGCCCAGCGCAACCAGGCCACGCTCGCCAGCGTGATCGACAACCTGACGCGCATGAGCCCCGACCTGGCCATGATCAACGGCAGCGCCGGCATCAAGGCCATGCCCTCGAACCTGGACGCCGCCGCCGACCGCCTCGCCATCTTCCTGCTGGCCCGCGCCGACTATAACATCGACGGCGCCCCGGCCTTCTGGAAGCGCTTCGCCTCGGCCTATCCGGCCAGCGTGGCCAACGGCTTTACCGCCAACCATCCCTCGACCGCGGCCAGGCTGACGGCGATGGAACTGGCAATCGAGGACGTCAAGGCGAAGAAGGGATCGAAGAAGCCGCTGGTGCCGTAACCTCTGCTTTACGGGTATCGTCGTTGTAGGGTGGGCTCTTGAGCCCACGCGGAACGCTCGTGCTCTTGCACCGCAAAGGCTCTGGCATACCGTAAGGTGAGCGGATCTCCTCGCCCACGCGTTCCACCAGTATTTCCCGGCCATCGCTGCAAATAAACGTCCGTACCGCATGGGCTCGAGAGCCCACCCTGCGAGTTTGTGAAAAAATCGCCATGGCTGCGTTGCCTCGTCTCGCCGTACACTCGTACTGTCTTCGACTCGGCGCCTTGCCCTGACGATTTTTTCACAACCTCTACGAAGAGGACTTCCTCCCCGCCGACACCTCTGCCGCATTTTTTGTATCATTGCCATCCCTCACCAGCAGCGCCCGCGCACACCATGGACAGCCTCGACCTCGACGTACTCAAGACCGCAGCCGCCTGGCTCGATGCCGGACACCGCTGTGAACTGGTCACGGTCATCAAGACCTGGGGGTCGAGCCCGCGCCCGATCGGGGCGACCCTCGCCGTGCGCGACGATGGCCGCGTCATCGGCTCCGTCTCCGGCGGCTGCATCGAGGACGACCTGATCGAAAACGTGCGCGCCAAGGGAATCGCACCCGACGCGCGCCCGCACATCGTCAGCTATGGCATCAGCGCCGACGACGCGCACCGCTTCGGCCTGCCCTGCGGCGGCACCATCGAGCTGGCGATCGAACCGCTTGGCCCGGACAGCGGCCTGCGCAATTTGCTGCAGCGCCTCGAAGGCGGCGAACTGCTCGAGCGCCGGCTCGACCTCGGCAGCGGCGCCGTCACCCTGGCGCGCGCCGATGCCGGCGCCGTGCTGCGCGTCGAAAACGAAGCGTTATATACCGTGCACGGCCCGCGCTGGCGCCTGTTCATCATCGGCGCCGGTCCTTTATCTCGCTTCCTGGCGCAGGTGGCAAGCGCGATGGATTACCGCGTCATCGTCTGCGACCCGCGCGAAGAGTACCGGGCCGACTGGAACGTGCCGGGCATCGAACTGGTGCACGCGATGCCGGACGACCTCGTCATCGAGGCCAGGCTCGATGCGCGCAGCGCCGTGGTGGCGCTCACCCACGACCCCAAGCTCGATGACCTGGCCCTGATGGAAGCGCTGAAATCGGATGCCTTTTATGTCGGCGCGATCGGCTCGCGCCTGAACAATGCGCGCCGGCGCGAGCGGCTGAAACTGTTCGACCTGACCGATGCCCAGCTCGATCGCCTGCACGGACCGATCGGCCTCTACATCGGCAGCAAGACGCCGTCCGAGATCGGCATCGCCATCCTGGCGGAAATGACGGCGATTAAAAATGGCGTGCCGCCGGCAATGCTGGTGCCGCACGCCGCCGCGCCGCAGCCGGCCAGCGTCGAGGTCTGCACGGTCTGAATCGCGAGCGGAATTGCGAGCAAAAAGCGGGTTGCGCATCCGCACTGCATGCGCCACCATGCGCTTCCGCTTTCTGAATCGATCATGAATACCGCCAATTTTCTCCGTCTCTTGCTGCTGGCCGCCATCTGGGGCGGCTCCTTCCTCTTCATGCGCATCGGTGCGCCAGTGCTGGGGCCCGCCGTGCTGATCGAATACCGGGTGCTGTTCGCGGCGCTGTTCCTGGCGGCGGTGGCGCTGGTGCTGCGCAAGCGGCTCGACGTGCGCGCGCACTGGAAGCATTACCTGATGCTGGGCTTTTTCAACTCCGCCCTGCCCTTCCTGCTGTTCGCCTACGGCGCGCGCACGCTGACGGCCTCGGTGCTGTCGGTGCTGAACGCGACCGCGCCGATGTGGGGCGCCCTGCTCGGCGCAGTGTGGACGCGCCATCCAATCACGCTCCGGAGCGGCATCGGCCTGGTGCTGGGCACGGTGGGCGTGGGCTTGCTGGTCGGCTTCGACGACGTCGCGCGCCTGCCCGGCGCCGGCCTGGCGATCGCCGCGGCGCTGGCCGCGGCCGTCTGCTACAGCATCGCCAGCCTGTATGCGAAGTCGGCCAAGTCCGTCGAACCGTTTGCCAATGCGCACGGCACGATGTGGGCGGCGGCCTTGTTCGTGCTGCCGGCGCTGCCCTTCTTCCCGGCGCCCGCGACACCGACGCCGGGCGTGTGGGCGGCCGTGCTGGCGCTCGGTGTCGTCTGCAGCGGCATCGCCTACCTGATCTATTTCCGCCTGATCGCCGAAGTCGGACCGACCTCCGCCCTCACGGTTACCTTCCTCAATCCCGTGTTCGGCATCCTGTGGGGCGCGCTGTTCCTGGGTGAAGCAATTGGCTGGCATACGCTGGCGGGCGCGGCAATCGTGCTGGTCGGTACCGCGCTGGTGACCGGCTTCGTGCCGCGCTTCGGGCGGCCGGCGGCTGCAGTCGGCAAGCCATGATGGTGGAGACGCTGTCGATCGCGCTGCCCGCAAATTATCGCAGCGCCGATGTCCTTGCCTTTCACGGGCGCGATGCCGAAGGGCTGGCGGAACAGGTCAGCGGCGAACGTATTCGCAAGGCGGTGCTGCTCGATGGCGTACCGGTGCTGCTGGAGGTGACATTGACGCCATCTGCGGCGCGATGCCGCATCGAAACCGATGGTGCACCTGGGGCGGCCACGCTGGCGCTGGCGCTGGCGCAGGAAGCCTTGCGCAGCATGCTGGCGTTGCGCATCGATCCGGCCCCGTTCGCCGCCTTTGTGCAGGACGACCCGCTGTTCGGGCCACTGGTGGCGCGTGAACCGGGATTGCGCATCGTGCAGTCAGCCAGCATCTTCGAGGCGCTGACCTGGGCCATCATCGGCCAGCAGATCAACCTGCCGTTCGCGATCAGCCTGCGCCGCACGTTTATCCAGCAGGCCGGACGCGCGCACAGCAGCGGGCTGTGGTGCTACCCGGAAGCGCCGGACGTGGCGCGGCTCGACGTCGATGCGCTCACCAGCCGCAAGTTCTCGCGTGCCAAGGCCGAGACGCTGTTGCGGGTGGCGCGCATGGTGGCCGACGGTGCGTTGCCGCTGACGCTTGAGGACGATCCGGCGCGCATTGCGCCACAGCTGCTGGCGATCAAGGGAATCGGGCCGTGGACCGTGAATTACACGCTGCTGCGCGGCTACGGATACGCGGATTGCTCGCTCGAAGGCGACGTGGCGGTACGTAGCGCGCTGGGGCGGCTGCTGGGCGAGGCGGGCAAGCCGGACCTGGCGCGCACGCAGGCCTGGCTGGCGCGGTACGCACCGCATCGGACGATGGCGGCGGCGTATCTGTGGGCGAATTTGAGCCAGCCTGCGGCATAGGCAAACTAGTTCAGCGCGGCAGGCCCTCCAGCTGTTGCGCGCCCTCCCCCGAAAACCGGATCAGCTCCGACAGCGGCACGGTCGCCAGGTTTTCGCTGCCGTAGTGGCCGCCGAGGGCGCTGGGAATTCTCAGGCAATAGGTGCGGTCGTCGGTCAGGGGACCGAGTGTGGACTCGGCCAGGTCGACGACGTCGGGCATGTACCAGTCGTTGAGGAAATCCTGGTTGTACGAGAGCGCGTCGAGGGCGGCGCGGTTGTCGGCGACCGGTTCGCAGCACAGGTCTTGCGGCCGCAGGCGCCAGTAGCTGCCGTCGGCGTCGCGCAGGATCAGGTTGCCGAAGGCGTTAGCACCGAGTATTTCCACAGCCCGCAAGCCCATCCAGCCCCAGGCATCGTTGATGTCTTCAACAGTAATCATGGTCAAATCCACTAATCGAGCGTTGGACGTATTGGCCCGATGGTCAATCCCATGGTCGGGCCCGCTGATTGTTGGACAAGGCCGAGTTTGGCAAGTGCGGCGAACCTGCGTCCCATTTGACCCACGTCGCATTTGGCAGAGGTAAATGCAAAAAGCCGGTACTTCGTTGAAGAAGTACCGGCTTTTTGCTTGAATCTGGTTGCGGGGACAGGATTTGAACCTGTGACCTTCGGGTTATGAGCCCGACGAGCTGCCAGACTGCTCCACCCCGCGTCTGTGAAACGAATTATATACGGATCCGGCTGTTTAGGCAAACCCAATGCCACCGCCGACGGCGATTGATGCCTTGCATGGCATCCGGGCAAGAGTACTGCCGAGCCGGCACGGCGGCACAGCCGCAGCAATCAGGTGTAAAGTAAGGGTATATCCATTCTTTCCATCCCCTATGAACTTTTGTTCCGAGTGCGGCCACGCGGTCGCGCTAAGCATTCCCGAAGGCGACAACCGGCCGCGCCATGTCTGCCCCCAGTGCGGCACGATCCACTACCAGAACCCGAAGATGGTCATTGGCTCCATCCCTGTCTGGGAGAAAGACGGCACGCTGCAGGTGCTGCTGTGCCGGCGCGCGATCGAGCCGCGCCATGGTTACTGGACCTTGCCTGCCGGCTTCATGGAAAACGAGGAGACGACCAGCGAAGCCGCAGTGCGCGAGACCGAAGAGGAAGCCGGCGCCAACATCGAGATCGGCCCGCTGTTTTCCCTCCTCAATGTCGCCCACGTACACCAGGTACACATGTTCTACCTGGCGCGCCTGATCGACCTCGACTTTGCGCCGGGCATCGAAAGCCTGGAAGTGCAGCTGTTCGCCGAGCGCGATATCCCCTGGGACGACCTCGCCTTCCCGACGATCCGCACGACGTTGGAACTCTTCTTTGCCGATCGCGTCAAAATGCGCGAGGGCGCCGCCAATGGGTATGGCGTGCACAGCGTGGACATCCGGCGCCCGATGATCGCGCCACGCGAACCCGACTGACCAGCGAGCAACGCATGATTCCCTGGCTTGATGCGCATACGCCGTTTCCCGACGTATCCGAGGCGCTGACGATGGATGCGCCCGGCCTGCTCGCGGCCGGCGCCGACCTGTCGCCACGGCGCCTGCTGCTTGCTTACCAGAACGGCATTTTCCCGTGGTTCTCGGAAGGCCAGCCGATCCTTTGGTGGAGCACCGACCCGCGCATGGTGCTGTACACCGACGATTTTAAAATCAGCGACAGCATGAAAAAAACCTTGCGCCGCGTCGAGCGCAGCCGGCTCGAGGGCGGGCGCTGGCAAGTGCGCTTCGACAGCGACTTCGAGGCGGTAATGCGCGCCTGCGCCGCTCCGCGCAAGGATGGACCGGGGACCTGGATTTCCGAAGACATCATCGACGGCTATACCGGCCTGCACGCGCTCGGCTACGCGCACTCGGCCGAAGTCTGGCTGGACGGCGAACTGGTGGGCGGCGCCTATGGCGTCTGCATCGGGCGCATGTTCTACGGCGAATCGATGTTCGCGCGCGTGTCCGACGCCTCCAAGGTGGCGCTGGCCTACCTGGTCGCCTTCCTGCGTTCGCACGGCGTGCGCATGGTCGACTGCCAGCAGGAAACCGGGCACCTGGCCTCGCTGGGCGCCGCGCCGATCTCGCGGGCCGTGTTCCTGCAACATTTGCGCGCGGCGATCCGCGAGCCGGCGATCGGACCGTGGCAGCCGGTCGCACCGATTGAGAGCGCCTGACAAAGCCGTCAGGGCAAGGACCTGAGGTCGCGGCGACATCGTCGAAGACAGTACACGAGTACGGCGAGACGATGCAACACCGCCATGGCGGTTTTGTCAGGCGCGAACCGTGCGCGCCATCGGTTTCGTTAGAATAGGGCCATGACTCCCGAGAGCTCTGCATGACGCACCTTAACGACCTGCCCTTCTCCACGCTGCAGTTCTATACGACCGCCCCGTATCCGTGCAGCTACCTCGACGCACGCCAGGCGCGCTCGCAGGTGGCCACGCCGTCGCACCTGATCAACGCGGACGTGTATTCCGAACTGGTGAAGAACGGCTTTCGCCGCAGCGGCATCTTTACCTACCGCCCGTATTGCGACGGCTGCCAGGCCTGCATCCCGGTGCGCGTGCGCTGCAACGAGTTCGCGCCCAACCGCACCCAGCGCCGCGCCTGGAAGCGCCATGGCGACCTCTCGGCCGTGGTCGCCAACCTGGCTTTTTCGGACGAGCACTACGCGCTCTACCTGCGCTACCAGACCACGCGCCACGTCGGCGGCGGCATGGACCAGGACAGCCGCGACCAGTACGCCCAGTTCCTGCTGCAAAGCCGAGTCAACACGCGCCTGGTCGAATTCCGCGAACCCGACGGCCTGCTGCGCATGGTGTCGATCATCGACGTGCTGTCGGATGGCCTGTCGTCCGTCTACACCTTCTTCGATCCCGACGTGCCCGGCGCCTCGTTCGGCACCTTCAACGTGATGTGGCAGGTGGCGCAGGCGCGCGAACTCGGCCTGCCCTTCGTCTACCTCGGTTACTGGATCGAGCAAAGCCCGAAGATGGCCTACAAGATCAACTTCCGGCCGCTGGAGGCGCGTATCGCCGGCACCTGGGGCATCCTCGACCGCTAAGGCTGCGCCAAGGTTTAAACCGGTGCGCGGTACAATTGGCGCGACCTAATTTTCGAGCGCGCCATGTCCGACAAACTCCTGTACACCCTCGCCCGTCCCCTGCTGTTCACGCTGCCCGCGGAAACCGCCCACAACCTGACCCTGCCCGCCCTGCGCAGCGCCGCCCAACGCGGCGCCACCGGCATGTTCAAGAAGCCGGCGCCGGACCCGCGCACCGTCATGGGCATCACCTTCCCGAACCCGGTCGGCCTGGCCGCCGGCCTGGACAAGGACGGCGCCTACATCGATGGCCTGGCGGCGCTGGGCTTCGGCTCGATCGAGATCGGCACCGTGACCCCGCGCGCGCAGGCGGGCAACCCGAAGCCGCGCATGTTCCGCGTTCCGGCCGCGCGCGGCATCATCAACCGCATGGGTTTCAACAATGGCGGCGTCGACGCCTTTGTCGCCAACGTCCAGGCTTCGCGCTTCTACCAGAACCGGGAAGGCGTCCTTGGCCTGAACATCGGCAAGAACGCCGACACCCCGATCGAACGCGCCGCCGACGATTACCTGATCTGCCTGCGCAAGGTGTATCCGTACGCGAGCTACGTCACGGTCAACATCTCGTCGCCCAACACCAAGAACCTGCGCCAGCTGCAGGGCGCTTCCGAACTCGACGCCCTGCTCTCCCAGCTCAAGCTGGAACAAACGAAGCTGGCCGACCAGCACGGCCGCTACGTGCCGCTGGCCTTGAAAATCGCACCGGACATCGACGCCGAACAGATCCGCGACATCGCCGGCGCCCTGCTGCGCCACAAGATCGACGGCGTCATCGCCACGAATACGACACTGAACCGGCGCGACGTCGAGCGCTACCGCCATGGCATGGAACTAGGGGGCGTCTCGGGCGCGCCCGTGTTCGACCTGTCGAACATCGTGATCCGCGCAATGAAGAAGGAACTCGGCGACGCCATCCCCATCATCGGCGTCGGCGGCATCCTGTCGGGGCAGGATGCGCAGGAGAAGATCGCTTCCGGCGCCCGGCTGGTCCAGCTCTACAGCGGCCTGATCTACCGCGGCCCGGCGCTGGTGCGCGAGTGCGCAAATGCATTGAAAGCCTGAGGAACCCATGGAACGCACACGACTCGGACGCAGCGATTTACAGGTATCGAAGGTCTGCCTCGGCACGATGACCTTCGGCGAACAGAATACGGAGCTTGATGCGCACCGCCAGCTCGACTACGCCGTCGAGCGCGGCATCAATTTCATCGACACCGCCGAGATGTACCCAGTGATGGGCCGCGCCGAGACGCAGGGTTCGACCGAACGCTTCATCGGCAGCTGGCTGCATCAGCGTGGCCGGCGCGACGACCTGGTGATCGCCTCGAAAATCGCCGGCCCGAATGCGCACATGGGCTGGATCCGCGGCGCAGGACACGACCTCGACGCGGCCAATATCCGCGCCGCGGTCGAGACCAGCTTGCAGCGCCTGCAAACGGATTACATCGACCTGTACCAGATACACTGGCCGAGCCGCAACCTGCCGATCTTCGGCGCCAACAGTTTCAACCCGAAGCGCGAGCGAACGAGCGTGCCGATCGAGGAGACGCTGGGCGCGCTGGGCGAACTGGTCAAGGCCGGCAAGATCCGGGAGATCGGCGTCTCGAACGAAAGCAGCTGGGGCGTGTGCGAATACGTGAAGCTGGCCGAGACGCGCGGCTTGCCGCGCATCGCCACGATCCAGAATTTGTACAACCTGACGGCGCGCGCGTTCGAAACCACGCTGCTCGACGAGACCTGCTTCCGGTCAGACGTGAGCCTGCTGGCCTACAGTCCGCTGGCGTTCGGGCAGCTGACGGCGAAGTATCTCGACGATCCAAAGGCGCACGGGCGGCTGACGATTTTCCCGCCGAACTGGAGTCCGCGTTATGTGCGGCCCGAGGTGCTGGCGGCGGTTGCCGAATATGCGGCGCTGGCGCGTGCGCATGGAATGACGCCGGCGCAGATGGCGCTGGCCTGGTGTTATTCGCGCTGGTTCGTGGGGTCGACCATCATCGGGGCGACGACCTTGGCACAGCTGGAGGAGAACATCGATGCGGCGGAGATCACGTTGCCGGATGGGGTGGTGAACACGATCGATGGGATTCATGCGCGGATCACGAATCCGGGGCAGTAATGCTTTCGTCGTTTTCTGAAGTGCGTTGAACGCGTGGGCGGGTGACCCGCCCACCTTACGATCCCTACGATATACGCCAACATGAAGCAAAGGGATGTAGGGTGGGCGGGTTACCGCGGGGCCGCCTAGGCCCACGCGGTGATAGTTAGCGGTCGCTCAGCCGCGAACGCACCGGCAGCCGAGCCCTATACTCAAATCGCCACCGCCTCATCCGCCTCCAGCGACCGTTCGATATCCGCCCGTGTAAACCCCGGCGCGAAGCGCTCGATGAAGTGATACGCATAGGCCCTTAAATAGACCCCGCGCCGCACGGCCAAGCGCGTCACGTTCGGCGCAAACAGGTGCGACGACTCGATCGCCCGCAAGCCCTTGTCGCGCCCGTGGTCGAAGGCCATCGAAGCGATGATGCCGACCCCCATCCCCAGCGACACGTACTGCTTGATGACGTCCGAATCCATGGCGGTCAGCACCATGTCCGGCGCCAGTCCGGCCTTGGCGAAGGCATTGTCGATGTGGCTGCGGCCGGTGTAGCCGACGTCGTAGGTGATTAAGGGATGCTCGGCCAGGTCTTCCAGGCGCAGCGGGGTTTTACCCAGCAGCGGGTGCCCGTCGGGCGCCACCACCACGTGGCTCCAGCGGTAGCACGGGAACGAGACCAGGTCGGGAAAGGTGGACAAGCCTTCGGTGGCGATGCCGATGTCGGCGCGGCCGGACAGCACGTATTCGGCGATGTGTTCCGGCGCGCTTTGCTGCAGGGCGATGCGCACGTTCGGGAAGGCATTGCGGAACGATTGCACCACCTGCGGCAGCGCATAGCGCGCTTGCGTGTGGGTGACGGCGATCGTCAGCGTGCCGCTGTCCTGGGCCGAATATTCCTGGCTGGCCTGCGCCAGATTTTCCGCTTCCACCAGCAGGCGTTCGACGATTTTCAGGATGCCCTTGCCGGGCGCGGTGAGGCCGGTCAGGCGCTTGCCGTTGCGCTCGAAGATGACGACGCCGAGTTCGTCCTCGAGTTCGCGGATCTGGCGCGACACGCCCGGCTGCGAAGTGAACAGCGCCGCGGCCACGTCGGTGAGGTTGAAATTGCGGCGCGCCGCTTCGCGCACCGAACGCAGCTGCTGGAAGTTCATATACCCCCTCCCTCGTCGACGAACACCTGGATCTGGCGCGGCCGCACGAGCAGGGTCTCGCCCTCTTTGAGTTCGAGGCGGGCGAAGCGCTCGTTCGGAATCACCGCTTCGATCAGCTGCGCATTGTCGGCGCGCTCGAGGTCGAGCTGGGCTAGCGGGCCGATCGCATGCGCGCGCCGCAGTTTGACGACGATGCCCGGCTGTCCCGCGGCATAGCGCTCGACGTCGAGGTCGTGCGGACGCACGTAGCCGATGCCATCGGCATTCTGCACGCCGCCGTGGCCGGGCGCATCGAAAATTGCGTCGCCACTGGCCAGCACGCCATCGTGCACGCGGCCGTGGAACAGGTTGACGTTGCCGAGGAAGCTGTAGACGAAGGGCGATGCCGGCGCGTTGTACACGCTTTCGGGCGTGCCGAGCTGCTCGATGCGGCCCTTGTTCATGACGACGACCTGGTCCGCCACTTCCAGCGCTTCTTCCTGGTCGTGGGTAACAAAAATCGAGGTCACGTGCAGGTCGTCGTGCAGGCGGCGCAGCCAGCGGCGCAACTCCTTGCGCACCTTGGCATCCAGGGCGCCGAAAGGTTCGTCGAGCAGCAGCACGCGCGGCTCCACAGCAAGGGCACGGGCGAGCGCGATACGCTGGCGCTGGCCGCCCGAGAGTTGCGGCGGATAGCGGTCGGCGATCCAGTCGAGCTGCACCAGTTCCAGCAACTGTTTTACTTTGTCGCGGATCTGCTGTTCGCTTGGACGCTCCTTGCGTGGCCGCACGCGCAGGCCAAAGGCGACGTTCTCGAACACGGTCATATGCTTGAACAGCGCGTAATGCTGGAACACGAAGCCGACCTGGCGCTCGCGCACATGGCTGCTCGAGGCATCCTGGCCGTCGAGCAGCACCGAACCCGTATCCGGGTGTTCGAGGCCGGCGATGATGCGCAGCAGCGTGGTCTTGCCGCAGCCGGATGGCCCCAGCAAGGCGGTCAGCTGGCCGTCGGGGAACTGCAGCGAGACGTCGTCGAGCGCCTTGAACTGGCCGAACTGCTTGCGGATGTGTTGGACTTCGATCGTCATTCTGTGCGCTCCGTGGTGCCGGCGTCCGCGCTGCGAGACTGGTGCAGGCGCCATTCGATAAAGGACTTGATGGCCAGCGTTACCAGCGCGAGCAGCGCCAGCAAGGATGCGATCGCGAACGCGGCCGTGAAGTTGTATTCGTTGTAGAGGATTTCGACCTGCAGCGGCATGGTGTTGGTCTCGCCGCGGATGTGGCCGGACACCACCGACACCGCGCCGAACTCGCCCATCGCGCGCGCATTGCACAGGATGACGCCGTACAGCAGGCCCCATTTGATGTTCGGGAGCGTCACGCGCCAGAAGGTCTGCCAGCCGGATGCGCCCAGCACCAGCGCCGCTTCTTCTTCCTCGGTGCCCTGCTGCTGCATCAAGGGAATGAGTTCGCGCGCGACGAAGGGGAAGGTGATGAACACGGTCGCCAGCACGATGCCGGGCACGGCGAACAGGATCTTGATGTCGTGCTCCATCAGCCACTCGCCGAACCAGCCCTGGGCGCCGAACAGCAGCACGTAGATCAGGCCGGCGATCACGGGCGACACCGAGAACGGCAGGTCGATCAGCGTCAGCAGCACGCTCTTGCCCTTGAAATCGAACTTGGCGATCGCCCAGGCCGCGGCCACGCCGAAGACCAGGTTCAGCGGCACCGAGATGCCGGCGGCGATCAGGGTCAGCTTGATGGCCGAGATGGCGTCGGGGTCGAGGATCGATTCGACATAGGTGTCCCAACCGCGCTTCAATGCTTCGGTGAAGACGGCGACCAGCGGCACGAACAGGAACAGGGTCAGGAACGCCAGCGCGACGGCGATCAGCGTCCAGCGCACCCAGTTCGGTTCGAAGGCGTTGGTTTTCACGGGACGCGTGGCGCGTGGGGTTGCCACTAGAGGTTTGTCTAACACGGCGCTCATTTCTTGCCTGCCCTTCTGCGGGTCCAGGCCTGCAACAGGTTAATCGTCAGCAGCAGGATGAAGGAGACGATCAGCATCACGACCGCGATCGCGGTGGCGCCGGCGTAGTCGTACTGCTCGAGTTTGGTGATGATGAACAGTGGCGTGATCTCGGACACCATCGGCAGGTTGCCGGCGATGAAAATCACCGAGCCGTACTCGCCGGTGGCGCGCGCAAAGGCCAGCGCGAAGCCGGTCAGCAGGGCCGGCACGATCGACGGCAGGATCACACGGAAGAAGGTTTGCAGCGGGCTGGCGCCGAGGCTGGCCGCCGCTTCTTCGAGTTCGCGCTCGGCTTCTTCCAGCACCGGCTGCACGGTGCGCACGACGAACGGCAGCCCGATGAAGGTCAGCGCCACCACCACGCCGAGCGGCGTAAAGGCGACCTTGATGCCGAACTGTTCGAGGTATTTGCCGATCCAGCCATTGTTCGAATACAGGGCGGTCAGCGTGATGCCGGCCACGGCGGTGGGCAGCGCGAACGGCAGGTCGACCAGCGCATCGACAAAGCGTTTACCGGGAAACTTGTAGCGCACCAGCACCCAGGCAACGATGCCGCCGAAGACGACGTTCAGGGCGGCGGCGATCAGCGAAGCGCCGAAGCTGAGTTTGTAGGAAGCGACCACGCGCTCGGACGAGACCGCCGTCCAGAACGCTTCCCAGGTCATCGTAAACGTTTTCAGGAAGACGGCCGACAGCGGGATCAGCACGATCAGCGCCAGATAAAAGATCGTGAACCCGAGCGACAGCCCGAAGCCGGGGATGACCCGACCTGGTGCGCGCGGTTTGGGAGTGTGCATGGCGTCCTTATTACAATTTCTTCTAATGGATCGTAATAATCTCACTTGCGGCTCATAAACCAAACGAACCAATCTTCATTTGCATAGACGAATTACGCTATTAGCACGCCCTAGTAAATTAGCTTGGCCGCCACGGTCGTCAGCGTCAGGGCCAGCAATGCGCGCAGGAAGCGTTCCGGCACCTTGCGGGCGAGCATCGAACCGAGGGTGATGCCCGGCAGCGAACCGATGAGCAGCGTCAGCAGCAGCATCCAGTCGATCGAGCCCAGCCACCAGTGGCCGATGGCGGCGATTGCGGTCAGCGGCACGGCGTAGGCGATGTCGGTGCCGGCCACTTCGGCCGGGGTCAGCTTCGGGTACAGCATCACCAGCAGGGTGGCGCCGATGGCGCCGGCGCCGATCGAGGAGATGGTGACCAGCACGCCGAGGATCGCGCCCGAGACGACGGTGGCCGTCACCAGCGCCCTGCCCTGCAGCTGGCGCCCGGGTTTGGCGTGGACCCAATTGAGCATGCGCTTGCGGAACAGCAGCGCGACGACGGTCAGCATGACGGAACCGGCGATCGAATAGCGGATGAGCTGGCCGATCTCGGCATCGAGCGCGCCGAAGTGGCGCAATCCGAGCGTGGCGACCAGCGCGGCCGGCAGCGCGCCCAGGCACAGGCGCCGCACGATGGTCCAGTTGACGGTGCCGTTGAAACGGTGGGTAATGGTGCCGGCGCCCTTGGTGATCGAGGCGAACGCCAGGTCGGTGCCGACGGCGACGGTCGGCGAGACGCCGAACAGCAGGGTCAGGAGCGGCGTCATCAGCGAGCCGCCGCCGACGCCGGTCATCCCGACCAGCAGGCCGACCCCGAAGCCGGCGGTAATGTATGTCATCAGCATGGCCCAAGCGTAAGCTGGGTCAGCCGTGGGACAAACGACGGTTTTTCTATTTGCTTATGCGTTGCGCGGGAATGGCAAGAATGCTGCGGAGAGTCGATATGCGAAAATTAATCGAGACCGTAGAGGTTGTGAAAAAATCGTCAGGGCAAGGCGCCGAGTCGAAGACAGTACGAGTGTACGGCGAGACGAGGCAACGCAGCCATGGCGATTTTTTCACAACCTCGTAGGGTGGGCACTTGTGCCCACGCGGTATGGCGCGCGATATGTGGTTGCGTTTGACGACGCCGTATATCGAACGATGATCCGCGTGGGCTCAGGAGCCCACCCTACAACTGCTGCAAATACCCGGGCTTACTTATTTGGCTGCGGCGTCAGGCGCAGGTACGGCCGCGGCGCGGTAAAGCCTTTCGGATATTTTTCGGCAATGACAGCCGGATCCTGCACGGTCAGTGGAATGATGACGTCGTCGCCATCCTTCCAGTTGCCCGGCGTCGCCACCGTATGCGCATCGGTCAGTTGCAGCGCGTCGATCACGCGCAGCACTTCGTCGAAGTTGCGGCCGGTGCTCATCGGGTAGGTGATGGTCAGGCGGATCTTTTTCTTCGGGTCGATCACGAACAGCGAGCGCACGGTGGCCGTGGCCGACATTTCCGGGTGGATCATGTCGTACAGGGTGGACACCGATTTGTCGGCATCGGCGATGATCGGGAAGCCCACCACGGTCTGCTGGGTTTCTTCGATATCCTTGATCCAGCCCTTGTGCTGCTCGGCCGGGTCGACCGAGAGCGCGATCGCTTTCACGTTGCGCTTGTCGAATTCGGGTTTGAGTTTGGCGGTCAGGCCGAGTTCGGTCGTGCACACCGGGGTGAAGTCGGCCGGGTGCGAGAACAGCACCACCCACGAATCGCCGGCCCACTCGTGGAAGCGGATCGTGCCGATGGTGGAATCCTGCTCGAAGTCGGGGGCGGTATCGCCAAGGCGTAAGGTCATGGTCATCTCCAGGGTTAGTCGGGACAGGCGCAGCGGCAAGTGGCGCCGCAGGCCATCCGTCTATTCTGCGGCATTTTCGACAAGCTTGCTGCGCTGTCAACGCATAAGCTTATGCGGTTTCCTCACATGAAGCGGTTATACAGTACCGTGACCCAGGTGGCGGCAGCCAGCAGCACCGTCAGCCCGACGGCGGCGCTGCCGAAATCCTTGGCGTTTTTCGACAGCGGATGGCGTTCGAGCGAAATGCGGTCGACGATCGCTTCGATCGCAGAATTGATGAGCTCGACGATGAGCACCAGCAGCAGCACGCCGATCAGGGCCAGCCGCTGGTAGCCGGAGATCGGCAGCACGAACGCGAAAATGATGCCGAGCGCGAACACCAGCACTTCCTGGCGGAAGGCGTGTTCGATGCGCCAGGCCGTGGCCAGGCCCTGCACGGTATAGCTCGACGCGGCCAGGATGCGCTTGAGGCCACCCTTGCTCTTGAATTCGCTGGTCGGTTGTTCCATCATATTTCCAAGAAGACATGAAGAGTTGTCATTATGCCTGTTCTGGCGCCATTGGCATGCTCTGCTGTTAGACGAAGGGCACTAGCCGAAAGCGCCCCGCTTTCCGCATTATGGTATAAAGTAAGGACGATACTGCACTGCACCAACCACATCATGAAAATCGAAACCCTTGAACCGCCCAAGACCTCGATCCAGGTGATTGAACGCATGGTCGCCCTGCTCGATGCGCTGGCGACCTATCCGGACCCGGTCAGCCTGAAGGAATTATCGAAAGTCTCGGGCCTGCATCCCTCCACCGCCCACCGCATCCTCAACGACATGGTCGTCACCCGCTTTGTCGACCGTGTCGAGCCCGGCACCTACCGGCTCGGCATGCGCCTGCTGGAATTGGGCAATGTGGTGAAAAGCCGGCTGTCGGTGCGCGAGGCGGCGCTCGACTTCATGCGCGCCCTGCACAAGAAGACACAGCAGACGGTGAATTTGTCGGTACGCCAGGGTGACGAGATTGTCTACATCGACCGTGCCTTTTCCGAGCGTTCGGGCATGCAGGTGGTGCGTGCGATCGGCGGACGCGGTCCGCTGCACCTGACCTCGACCGGCAAACTGTTCCTGTCGGTGGACGAAGCCAAGGCCATCCGCGCCTATGCCACGCGCACGGGCCTGGCCGGCCACAACAAGAATTCGATCACGGACCTCGGCAAGCTTGAACGCGAACTGGGCCTGGTGCGCGCACGCGGCTATGCGCGCGACAACGAAGAGCTGGAACTGGGCGTGCGCTGCATGGCCGCCGGTATTTTCGACGACAGCGGCAAGCTCGTCGCCGGCCTGTCGATTTCGGCGCCGGCCGACCGTCTGCAGGACGACTGGCTCGACGACCTGGTTCAAACTGCCGGGCAGATTTCATCGACGCTGGGCTTCCGGCCGGTGTCGGTGGCCTGAACGGAAATGACGACGGCGCCCTCGGGCGCCGTTTGTTTTATTAGGAATTCGGTTTCAACGCACGCTCGGCGCCGCCACCGTGGTAAAGGCATGCGCCGCGCTGCTTGCCGCGCCGGCGGCGGTCGTGGTCGCGGCCGACGGCAGCACGGTGTCGGGTGTCAGCGCTTCGAGCCAGCGCCGCATGCGGCCGGCGTCGGCGGTGCGCGACATCTTGCCCTTCGAATCGAGGAAGACCATGATCACGTTGCGGCCCTGGATCATCGCCTGCATCACCAGGCAGCGCCCCGCTTCGTTGATGAAACCGGTCTTTTGCAGGCCGATGTTCCAGTCAGGCAGCGCCACCAGATAGTTCGTATTGTTATAACGCATCGGCCGGCCGCTGGCCTCGACCACCCAGTTCGGATCGGTCGAATACTGGCGCAGCAGCGGTTTCTGGTGCGCATAGGCGACCAGCTTGGCCAGGTCGCGCGCGCTCGAGACGTTCTGGCTCGACAGGCCGCTGGCGTCGACATAACGGGTGTCGTTCATGCCCAGTTCGCGCGCTTTGGCGTTCATCGCGGCGACAAACGCATTGATTCCGCCCGGATAGTTGCGGCCCAGCGCCGAGGCGGCGCGGTTTTCCGAACTCATCAGTGCAATGTGCAGCAGGTTGCCACGGGTCATGCGCGCACCGACCGGCAGGCGCGAGCTGCTGTATTTGTGGCGGTCGACGTCGTCGTCGGTGACCGTCAGCGTCTGGTCCAGGTCGAGGTTGGCTTCGACCACGACCAGGCCCGTCATCAGCTTGGTGATCGAGGCGATCGGCAAGGCGACGTTGGCATTCTTTTCGAACAGCACCTCCGAGGTGTTCTGGTCGAGCACGAGGGCGACGCTGGAACGCAGCGACAGCGGGTCGCGCGTCTGGTTCAGGCCAGCCAGGTCGCCGGCGGTGCGCGCCGCCGGAATGGCCAGCACGGCTGGCGCGGCGCGGCGTGCGAAGACATAGGTCACGCGGCGCTTGCCGCGCACGGTTTCGACGCGGCGCACCATGCGCTGGCGCTTGTCGCTGGCGACCACGGCGGCCTTCTCGCGCTTGCCCTTGCGCGTGGCTTTCGCCGCCTTTTTCTTGACCGGCTTTTTCTTGACTGCCTGACGCTTCTGCTTGCTGGAAGAGGCTTGCGCACCGCTAGCACCAGCGCCGGCGCCGGCGGCCGACACCGGTTCGACGACCAGGAACAGCGAAACCAGGACAGACAACAGGAGCTTCAACATTTCTACTTCCTTTTACGCGAACCGATGGGCATGTACTCGAGTGTATGCGCCCGCAACTCAACTGCAAGCGAATTTAACATTGCTCCGTCTATTTTGCCCCACAACAACGGATTCATGCAGGCTGCATGCAACGGTGCGTGCCGATCCTCGTTAATTGTGTAACGCGCGCAACAGCTAATTTACAAAATGGACAAACGCCGACAGCGGCGCGCGTTCCGTCACCAGCGAATTTTCGATCTTCGACGGATCGGCCCAGCCGAGCGCCATGCCGCACACCACCGTTTCGTTGGCCGGCAAGCGGAGCTGCTCGGCAATGATGCGGTGATACTGGGTAAAGGCCGCCTGCGGGCAGGTGTCCAGCCCGCGTCCGCGCGCGGCCACCATGATGTTCTGCAAGAACATGCCGTAATCGAGCCAGGAGCCCTGTTCCATCACGCGGTCGATGGTGAAGATCAGCCCGACCGGTGCGTCAAAAAAGCGGAAATTGCGCGCATGCTGGGCCGCCATGCCGGCCTTGTCTTCGCGCGACAGGCCAAGCAGGCCATACAGGTCCCAGCCGACCTTGCGGCGGCGGTCGATGAAGGGCGAGACCCATTCGCGCGGATAGTAGGCGTATTCCTCGGTGTGCTGGCGCGACTGCTCCGGGTCCGTGTGAACGGCCAGGATGGCGTCGGACAGCGCCGTGCGCGCCTGCCCGGTCAGCACATACACTTTCCAGGGCTGGGTATTCGTGCCCGAAGGCGCGCGCGCCGCCACTTCGAGGATGCGTTCGATATCGTGTTGCTCGACCGGCTTGTCGAGGAAGGCGCGGATCGAGCGGCGCGAGGTGATGGCGGCATCGACCGCTTCTTGTTGATTACTTGAGATCATGTTCAGTCCTTTTTCTTGACGACGAATGCGACACCGGTCACGGCCACCACCATGCCCACCAGCCCGAGCGGGCTGAGCGACTCGCCGAACAGCAGCCAGGCCATGACGGCGGTGGTGGGCGGGGTCAGGTACAGCAAGCTGGTGACCTCGGTGGCGTTGCTGCGGCGGATGAGTTTAAAGAGCAGGAAAATCGCGCCGATCGACAGCGCGAACACCGACCACAGCAGCGCGAACACGAAATTGGTTGTCCACACCACTTTAGACAGTGCCGGGTCCAACTGTTCAAAAAGAATGGCGCAGGGCAGCAATGCCGCCACCGTCGCCGCGAACTGGATCACGGTGCCGGTGCGCAAGTCGAAACTGGGGCAATAGCGGCGCTGGTACATGGTGCCGGCGGTGATCGACAGCAGCGCGAACAGGCAATACAGGATGGCGCGCGTCGACAGTCCGACCAGGTTGATTTTCGCCGCCACCACCAGCGCCACGCCGCCCAGGCCCAGCAGCAGGCCGATCCACTGGCGCGGGCGCACCTGCTCGCCGATCAGGGGCGCGGCAACCGCGGTGAGGATCGGCTGCATGCCGACGATTAGCGCCGACAGGCCGGCCGGCATGCCGATCTTGATGGCGCACCAGACGCCGCCCAGGTAGCCGGCCTGCAACAGCAAGCCCGCCACGGCCACGTGTCCCATGCGCCCACGCGGCCAGGGCGCACGCCAGAGCAGCACGATGGGCACCAGCACCAGCAGCACGCCCAGGCAGCGCAGCAGGAGAAAAGTGAGCGGCGGCGCATACGGCAGGCCGAACTTGGCCACGATGAAGCCGGTACTCCAGAGGAAGACGAAAAAGGATGGCACCAGCCAGCGGGGCTGGGCGGTCGTGACGCCTGGGAGTGCGGTGCTATCGGCCATGGTAGGAGAAGTAGGCGCAAACACCGGATTGGCGAATGGCGCAGTTGCAAGTCTAGCATGGGTCGCAGAACGTTTCCGCAAGCCCCTCAGCGCACCAAAATGATGGCAAATTCGCGATACAAGTTGTCGCGAAGTATTTCTTCCGATGCAATAATCCAACAAACCGACCATGCGTGGTGCATCGCACCAAATTCGCTTGACGCGCTCGCCGAAATGGGCAAAACTTCGCTCTGTTGCGGTGCACCATTCAGATCAGCACCGGTTTGTAGCAGCATACCTTCCTATAACGTTTGTTTGGAGATACACATGTTTGCAATCCCAGAGCAGTTCTCGAATGCCACCAAAGCCAACTTCGAAACCCAATTCGCCCTCTACTCGTCGCTGGCAGCCAAGACCTTCGAAAGCGTCGAAAAGCTGGTCGAGCTGAACATCAGCACCGCGCGCGCCGCCATGGCCAGCAACTCGGCTACCGCCCGCCAGCTGCTGTCGGCCAAGGACCCGCAAGAGTTTTTCCAGCTGTCCGCCGCCCAGGCCCAGCCTGCCGCCGAGAAAGCCGTCGCTTACAACCGTCAACTGGCCGCCATCGCGACCGCCAACGGCGCCGAGTTCTCGAAAGCCGCTGAAGGCCAGATCGTCGAAGCGAACCGCAAGGTCATCGCCCTGGTCGACGAAGTGAGCAAGAACGCCCCTGCCGGTTCGGAGACCTTTGTCGCCGCCGTCAAGACCGCAATCAGCAACGCCAACGCCGGCTACGAGCAGTTCAGCAAGACCACCAAGCAGGCCGTCGAAGCCATCGAAAGCAACGTCAACGCCGCCGTGTCGCAGTTCTCGCAAGCTGCCGCCAAGGCGCCGGCTGCCGCTGCCAACGCCGCTACCGCTGCTGCCTAAGCAAGCATGGCCCGCCTCGTGCGGGTCGATAAAAAAGGCTGCCTGATCACTCAGGCGGCCTTTTTTCTATTGTTCGTCCGAGAACATGATTGGCACAATTCAACCGGTGCATACGCGTGGGCTCGGAGAGCCCACCCTACGAGGCGGCCAACGAGTCAATTGAAACCGTGGTGCACGTAGGGCGGGCATGCCCGCCGCGTTTCACCGCATGCGTCCCGGCACCGCGTCCTTGATCACTCCCCCAAATACGCCGCCTGCACCCGCGGATCGTTGAGCATCGCCTTCGCATCGCCCGTCATGGTGATTGCGCCCGAATCCATCACATACCCGCGGTGCGCCGCCTGCAGCGCCAGCTTCGCATTCTGTTCGACCAGCAGGATCGTGATGCCCTGCCGCGACACGTCGCGGATCACCTCGAAGATCTTGTCGACCATGATCGGCGCCAGCCCCATCGACGGTTCATCGAGCAGCAGCAGGGTCGGATGACACATCAGCGCGCGCGCCATCGCCAGCATCTGCTGCTCGCCGCCCGAGAGCGTGCCGGCCAGCTGGCCCGAACGCTCTTTGAGCCGCGGAAAGACGCCGAACCATTTCTCGATGTCCGCCTCGATCGCCGCCTTGTCGTTGCGTGTGTAGGCGCCCATCAAGAGGTTTTCGTGAATCGTCATGCGGGTGAACACGCCGCGCCCTTCCGGCACCATCGCCAGCTTCTGCTGCACCAAGCGGAACGATTGGGTGCCCGTCAGGGGCTGGCCGAGGTAAGACATCGTCCCTTCGACCTTGCAGGCCGGCAGGGTGCCGGTGATCGCCTTCAGGGTGGTGGTCTTGCCGGCGCCGTTGGCGCCGATCAGGGTCACCAGTTCTCCCTTGTTCACTTCCAGGTCGATCCCCTTTACCGCCTTGATGCCGCCGTAGGCCACCTTCAGGCCGGAAATTTTCAGAACGTTTTCACCCATCAGTGGGCACCTCCCAGGTAGGCCGCAATCACCGCCGGATCCTTCTGGATCTCGTTTGGTGCCCCTTCGGCGATGCGCTTGCCGTACTCGAGCACGGTAATGCGGTCGCACAGGCCCATCATCAGTTTCACGTCGTGTTCGATCAGGAGCACGGTCTTGCCTTCCGCCTTGATTTTCACCAGCAGCTCGCGTAGCGCCAGCTTTTCGGTGGCGTTCATGCCGGCCGCCGGTTCGTCCAGCGCCAGCAATTGCGGATCGGTGGCGAGCGCACGCGCGATTTCCAGGCGGCGCTGGTCGCCATACGACAGGTATTTGGCGGTACGGTTGGCGAACTGGCCGATGCCGACAAAATCCAGCAACTCCTGCGCACGGACGCGGATCGCCGCTTCTTCCGCGCGCGCCGCCTTGTGGCGGAAGATCGCCCCGAACACGCCCTGCTTCGTGCGCACGTGGCGCCCGACCATGACGTTTTCCAGCGCCGTCATCTCGCCGAACAGGCGGATGTTCTGGAAGGTGCGCGCAATGCCGGCTTTCGCCACCGCATGCGGGGCCGAGGGCGAATACGGCTTGCCGTCCAGCTCGAAGCTGCCGCTGTCGGGCTGGTACAGGCCGGTAATGACGTTGAAGAAGGTGGTCTTGCCGGCGCCGTTCGGGCCGATCAGGCCGACGATCTGGCCGGGGCGGATCTGGATGGCGACGTCGGTCAGCGCCTGCAAGCCGCCGAAGCGTTTGTTCACGCCGGAGATGTTCAATAAATAGTTGCTCATCGGATTATCGGCGCCTCAGACGGCCGCCGCCTCCTTTTCGTCCTCGAGGGCCAGCGCGGCGTTGGGGCGGTCTTCCTTGTTCGGCGACGGCCACACGCCGGCCGGGCGCACCAGCATGATCGTCACCAGCGCCAGGCCGTACAGCAGCTGGCGCAGCACTTCGGCTTCGATGATGACCTTGCCGAACATCGCCATCTGCGCCGGCTCGACCACGTGGCGCAACACTTCGGGCAGGGCCGCCAGCAGCACGCCGCCCAGCACCACGCCCGGGATGTGGCCGATCCCGCCCAGCACCACCATCGCCAGCACGGCGATCGATTCGGTCAGCGAGAACGACTCCGGCGACACAAACCCCTGGAAGGCGCCGAACATGGCGCCGGCCACGCCGCCGAACGAGGCGCCCATCGAGAACGCCAGCAGTTTCACGTTACGCGTGTTGATGCCCATCGCTTTCGCCGCGATCTCGTCTTCGCGAATCGCCACCCAGGCACGCCCCAGGCGCGAATGCTGCAGGCGGCTGGTCACGAAAATGGTGGCGATGCAGAGGAACAGGAACAGGAAGTAATAGGCGTTCACCGACGGCATGCCGTAGCCGCCGATGTAGACGGTCGACTGCGACCCCGCCTCGCCCGCCAGCGAGACGCCGAAGATGCGGATCGGATCGATCATGTTGATGCCCTGCGGCCCGTTCGTGAAATTGATCGGGTCGTTCAGGTTGTTCATGAAGATGCGGATGATCTCGCCGAAGCCGAGGGTCACGATGGCGAGGTAGTCGCCGCGCAGTTTCAGCGTCGGCGCCCCCAGCAGCGCGCCGAAGAAGCCGGCGACCAGGGCCGCCAGCGGCACGATCGCCCACACCGACAGGTGGATGCCGTTCTGCGCGATGTCGGGACCGAACAGGGCGACCAGCGACTCGCCGATCGCCGGGTGGTAGTTCACCACCGATTCGAGCAGGCTGGCAAATTGCGGCGAGGAGAGCAGGCCGACCAGGTAGGCGCCGACGGCGAAAAAGGCGATGTAGCCGAGGTCGAGCAGGCCGGCAAAGCCGACCACGATGTTCAGGCCCAGCGCCAGCATGATGTACAGGAGCGCGATGTCGATGATGCGCACCCAGGAGTTGCCGTATTGGGCGGCGAAGAACGGGAAGGCCAGCATCAGGGCCAGCAGCAGGCCCATATTGATATAAGCCTGGCGCTTGTTGTGGTGGACGTCGAAAGTCAGGAAGGCCATGTCGGAATCCTTTATGCGCGGTCGGCCACGCGCTCGCCCATGATGCCGGACGGACGCAGGGTGAGCACCAGGATCAGCACCACGAAGGCGAAGATGTCCTGGTAATGGCTGCCGAGGAAGCCTCCGGTCAGGTCGCCGATGTAGCCGGCGCCGAGCGCTTCGATGATGCCGAGCAGCAGGCCGCCGATCATGGCGCCGTAGATATTCCCGATCCCGCCCAGCACCGCCGCGCAAAAGGCCTTTAATCCAGGCAGCACACCCATGGTAAAAGTGATCGAGGCGTAATTGGCGCCCCACATCACGCCGGCCACGGCGGCGAGTGCGGCGCCGATGGCGAAGGTGGCGACGATGACGCTGTTCGAATCGACGCCCATCAGGCCCGCCACGCGCGGGTTCTCGGCGACGGCGCGCATCGCACGCCCCATCTTGGTGCGTTCGACCAGCAGCACGAGCCCCACCATGGCCAGCGCAGCCAGCACCAGCAGCAACACCTGGGTCTGCGAAATCATGGCGCCACCGATCATGATTGGCTCCGAGGACAGCAGTTGCGGGAACGGCAATGGGCTGCGGCCCCACCACGGCATCGCCATGACGAAGGTCTGCAGCAGGATCGAGACGCCGATCGCGGTGATCAAAGGCGCCAGGCGCGGCGCATTGCGCAGGCGGCGGTAGGCAATGCGTTCGATGAACACGTTCACCGCCATCGCGACGGGAATCGCGCCCAGGATGGCGATTGCCAGCTGGACGTAGCCGGGCAAACCGGGGACATACGCTTCCAGCAGTTGCAGGATCGACAGGCCGACCATCGCCCCGATCATCAGGACGTCGCCATGGGCGAAATTGATGAGGTTCAGCACCCCATAGACCATCGTGTACCCAAGCGCGACCAGTGCATACATGCTGCCTAGCACCAGCCCGTTGAGTATCTGCTGGACAAAAGTCTCCATCGTTTCCGCACCCTTTGATTTCGATAACAAAAACGGCACCCCGGGAAACCCGAAGTGCCGCTCATTGGCCTGACGCTTCAGTCAGAAAACAGTTGCCACGACAAAAATTCCGAGCGTCGCCATCATAGCGAGCTTTTTAAACAACTAACAAGGAAAGTTGGTGTGGACGTCCTGCCTTATCGAAACAGATGCAAGACCTATGCCAGCTTAACGCTGTCCAGGCCCTTCGGCAGCGGGAACGTGACATTTTCTTCCACGCCTTCGAGCGCGCGCACGCTGGCCGCGCCGAGCGACTTGAGGCGGTCGATCACGGCTTGCACCAGCACCTCGGGTGCGGAGGCGCCAGCGGTCAGGCCGATGCGCTTCTTACCGGCGATCCATTGCGGATCGATCATCTCGGCTTGGTCGATCATGTAGGCGGGCGTGCCCAGCTTGTCGGCCAGTTCGCGCAAGCGGTTCGAGTTCGAGCTGTTTGGGCTGCCGACCACGATTACCACTTCCACCTGCGGCGCCATGAATTTCACGGCTTCCTGGCGGTTGGTGGTGGCGTAGCAGATGTCGCCCTTCTTCGGCTCCATGATGTTCGGGAAGCGCGCTTTCAAGGCGGCGATGATCTCCGCGGTGTCGTCCACCGACAGGGTCGTCTGCGACACGTAAGCGAGGTTGTCCGGGTTGGCTACCTGGAGGGTCGCCACGTCCTCGACCGTTTCGACCAGGTGCATGCCCTCTTCGGCCTGGCCCATGGTGCCTTCGACTTCCGGGTGGCCGTCGTGGCCGATCATGACGATCTCGGCGCCGCCCTTGCGCATCTTCGACACTTCCACGTGCACCTTGGTCACCAGCGGGCAGGTCGCGTCGAAAATCTTCAGGCCGCGCGACTCGGCTTCGGCACGCACCGCTTTCGAGACGCCGTGGGCCGAGAACACCAGCGTGTTGCCGGCCGGAACGTCGTCGAGGTTCTCGATGAAGATCGCACCCTTGTTGCGCAGGTCTTCCACCACGTACTTGTTGTGGACGATCTCGTGGCGTACGTAGATCGGCGCGCCGAACTGCTGCAGGGCGCGTTCGACGATCTCGATGGCACGGTCGACGCCGGCGCAAAAGCCGCGCGGCTGGGCGAGCAGGATCTCGTTCGGCAGGTCGGCGAGGTTTTCAGTGGTGAGGACGTTTTCCATATCGTTTTCCTGTTACAGGACCGAAATCAGTTTTACTTCAAACCGCAGGTCCTGGCCGGCCAGCGGATGGTTGAAGTCGAACAGCGCGGCATCGTCGCGCATCTCGCGCAGCATGCCGGCGAAGCGCCCGCCGCCCGGCGCGGCGAAATCGACCAGGTCGCCCGCCTTGTAGTCGGCGTCGGGCACCGAGTTCTCGATCAGCGTCTGCTTCGAAACCCACTGGATCAGTTCCGGATTGCGCTCGCCGAAACCCTCGGCCGCGCTCAGCGTAAATGTCTTGTGTTCGCCTTCCGTCATGCCGAGCAGGCGCTCTTCCAGGAATGGCGCGAGCTGGCCCTGGCCCAGCATCAGCGTGGCCGGGTTGGTGCCGAAGGTGGTGACGATGTCGGTGCCATCGGCGCCGGCAAGGCGGTAATGCAGGGTCAGGTACGCCGTTTCGGTGACGACGGCAGGGGAAGCGTTGGACATGGTAATGGTTGTGGCGGGCAAACCGCTATTGTAAGCCACGACCGCTTTTCCCGCCTCCGGACGCCGCTTTTTTCGGCAGCCATGCCGGCAACGCAAACCCGTCTTCACCTACATTGTCGCGCCGGCGAATCGGCATGCTGACGAGCGAACAATTGCATGCGTAGCCGATTGCAAAAAGAGCAATGCAATGCTAAGGTCACTAGCGTTTCCAAAAAGCAATCACCTGCTCCCCCATCCATTTATTCAGCCTTCAGGAGAGAACGATGCATCCCACCGAATCCGATCTGGTCTATGCAGGCTTCTGGCGCCGCTTCGGCGCCGCCGTGATCGATTCCATCCTGATCTACCTGGTCATGTTCGCACTGCTGCTGGGCGTCTACGGCCTGGTGTACCTGGAAGACCCGCGCGCCAACTGGGGCGCCGCCGACGGCTTGATCACGTATGGCTTGCCGATCGGCCTGACCCTGGCGTTCTGGATCAAGAAAGGGGCCACACCCGGCAAGATGGCCATCGGCGCCAAAATCGTCGACGCGCGTACCGGCGGACAACCGAGCACGAAACAGTTCGTGATCCGTTACTTCGCCTACATCCTGTCCACCCTGCCGCTGTTCCTGGGCTACCTGTGGGTCGTGTTCGACAGCCGCAAGCAGGCCTGGCACGACAAGCTCGCGGGCACGGTGGTCGTGCGCCGCAAGAGCGGCGTGGCCGAGCCGGTCCGTTTCGACGAATCGCTGACCAAACCGATGGCTTGACACCGCGCACCGGGCGGACCGGGTTGCATCGTCCGCCCCTCTCCGCGTCGCTTCTGCCAATTATTTACCAGTCGTTCCACAATTAATTGTTGACCGATCGTTCCCTAATCGGCAGAATGGACCTGTCGACACAACCACCGGAACGATGACATGGCACGCCCGAGGAATTTTGCCGAAGACGCCGTCCTCGCCCAGGCCGCCGACGTATTCGCGCGGCTGGGCTATAACGCCGCCTCGGTCGACGACCTGCTGACCGCCACCGGTTTGCAGCGCGGCAGCCTGTACAAGGCCTTCGGCTCGAAACGCAACCTGTTCGAGAAGGTGCTGGCCGGTGCGCTCGCGCCCGGCTGGACGAGCAGGCCGGCGTCGATCGACCTGCTGATCGTGGCGCTGAAGGAGCTGGCCCAGGACGACCCGCCGATCGCCGCACTGTGCCGGCGGGCGGTCGACGCCGCCGGCCCCGAGACCGCGCAGTTGCTGGGCGCACGATTACTCGCTCATTTGAATTGACCTGAGAAAGGAAAGGCCATGCCCGTGCTCGAACTGACGCAGAACGAACTGGTGGTGCACCTGCGTGCCTGGGAGGCTGTACTCTCCCTGCACCGCAGCATCCGCATACCGCTGGCGCACGTGCGTGGCGCCACCGCGGACGATGGTTACCGCGGACGCGAACTCGGCTTGCGCGCGCCGGGAACCGGACTGCCCGGCGTCCTGCATGCCGGCACCTTCTACAAGAACGGCGACCGCCAGTTCATCTATATCGCCCGTAAAACCCAGCCGGTCGTGATCGAACTGGCGGACGAAAAATGGAAACGCATCGTGATCGGCGTTGCCGATGCGCGCCGCACCGCCGCCGAGGTGAGCAGCGCCGCGCTGGCATCACAAGCGTGACTGTCCAGGCCTGATCTCGCCTGCGCATTGCATCCGGCCGCGCAGGATGCTACCGTGGCTCGCGGCCGCTCCGGCCGCGTTCCCGGGAGTGTTCTAGTGATCGACGAAACGCAATACGAATACGCCGGCTTCTGGGCGCGCGTCGGCGCCGCCCTGATCGATACGATCCTGCTCGGTTTCATCGCGATACCGCTGCTCTTGATGGCCTACGGCAGCGATTACTGGATGAGCGAACGGCTGGTGCAGGGGCCGGCCGACTTCCTGATCTCATATATCCTGCCGGCCATCGCCGTCATCGCCTTCTGGGTGGCGCGCGGCGCGACGCCGGGCAAGATGGCGATTGCGGCCCAGGTGGTCGACGCCCGCACCGGTATGAAGCCGACGGTCGGCCAGTCGATCGGCCGCTATCTCGGCTATTACGTCTCGACAATCCCGCTCGGCCTGGGCCTGCTGTGGGTCGGCATCGACCCGAAAAAACAGGGCTGGCACGACAAACTGGCGGGCACCGTCGTCATCCGGCGCAAAAACAGGAGCGAGCCGGTCCGCTTCTCCGCCACCGAACCGCCGAAGTAAAAGCGCGCCGCATGGCGCACTTGCGCGCCAGATCAGAACCGCACTTGTGCGAATGTCCATAATCGCCCCTCCCCTTTACTACCGTGGAGCGTCAATGGGCATTAACGATTGGCCGGAACAGGACCGGCCGCGCGAACGGCTGGCGCGCGAAGGTTCGGCCGCCTTGTCGAACGCCGAATTGCTGGCGATTTTCCTGCGCGTCGGCGTGCGCGGACGCAGCGCCGTCCAGCTCGGCAGTCACATGCTCGAGCATTTCGGCTCGCTGCAAGCCTTGCTGCACGCGACGCCGCAGGAATTCTCGCAGGTGCATGGCGTCGGCCTGGCCAAGTATGCGCAACTGCAGGCGGTCATGGAATTGTCGCGCCGGGCGATTTCAGAACAGTTTTTTCGTCACGCGCTGTGTTCGCCCGACGTCGTCAAAACCTATTTACGTGGCAAGTTCGGGCTGCAAGCTTACGAATCCTTCGTCGTCCTGTTCGTCGACGTAAAGAACCGCCTGATCGACGCCCAGGAAATGTTCAGGGGCACGCTGACCCACACCAGCGTCTATCCGCGCGAGGTCGTGATGGCCGCCCTGCGCCGCAATGCATCGGGCGTCATGCTGGCGCATAACCACCCGTCGGGCATGCCCGAGCCGAGCGACGCCGACATCAAGCTCACGCGCAGCCTGGGCCAGGCGCTGGCCCTGATCGACGTGCGTGTGCTCGACCATTTTGTGGTGGCGGGGACACAGGTACATTCCTTTGCGGAACACGGCCAGTTGTGAGCCCGCTGTTCAATTAACTGCGACAAAACAAGGCGCTATCCATGTTTTTACAATTGTTAAATTTATGCACGATCATAAGACACAATTGTTTTTCGCAAGTGATTGATTCAGCGATGGTTTTCACGCTATACTCTCGTTTTTCCGAATTCGGAAGTTTATCTTTAAGGAGTGCGCTATGGCACGTGTCTGCCAAGTTACTGGCAAGGGAGTGATGGTTGGCAACAACGTCTCCCACGCAAACAACAAAACGAAACGCCGTTTCCTGCCTAACCTGCAGAACCGTCGCATCTACGTCGAATCCGAAAACCGTTGGGTCTCGCTGCGTTTGTCGAACGCCGGCCTGCGCGTCATCGACAAGCTGGGCATCGACGCCGTTCTGGCCGACATGCGCGCTCGTGGCGAAAAAGTCTAATTAGGGAGCTATCATGGCAAAAACTGGCCGCGACAAAATCAAGCTGGAATCGACCGCAGGTACCGGTCACTTCTACACCACCACCAAGAACAAGCGTACGATGCCGGCGAAGATGGAAATCATCAAGTTCGACCCGAAAGCACGTAAGCACGTTGCGTACAAGGAAACCAAGATCAAGTAATCGATCCTGGTGCTGTACAAGGAAAGCCGCCCACGCAAGTGCGCGGCTTTTTGTTTTATCTGCCGTTTGTGACAATCGGTGATTCTTTGGCAAGCACCGGCGCGTATAGTGAAGGGTTCTCGTAACCCGACAATTTATTTCCCCATGCCGCGCCGTCTTCCTGTCCTGCGCCCCGCCCTTTTCACCATGTTGCTTCTGTCGGCATGCCACGCGGGCGCAACCCAGCCGGACACCGCTTCCTATCCGAACACGGAAGGTTTCGGCGTGCCGTTCGAGAAGAGCGAGGACTGGTACCGTCATTGCGCGCGCGTGCAACGTCTTGCTCCGCAGCCTCCCCCGCCCCCTGGCAAGATGCGCTGCGATGCGACCGACCTGTATTACCAGAAACGCGACGGGGCATCCATCTCCGCCGCCGAGTGGCGCCAGGTGCGCACGTGCGCCGAGGCCAACGGCGACGATGCCGTGTTGATGATGCTGCATGCGAACGGCTATGGCACAGCGCGCGATCCCGACCGCGCGCTGTACCACGCCTGCCGGCTCACCAGCGCCAAGGCCGAGATGGAGGGGCGCGTCACCTATCTGGCTACCCGCCCCGCCGTCGACGGCCAGCCCTTCGACCTGTGCGACCACGTCACCAGCGGGCGCATGGGCGCGGTGTGCGCCGCGCTTGGCGAAGGGCGCGACGCGCGCACCCGCAACGCCCGCCTGGAACGCTTCGCCGCGGACCTGCCCAATAAAGCGCGGCCGTCGTTCGCACGCCTGCGCCAGGCCGCCGCAGCATTTGCCCGCACCTCGGCCGGCGAGGTCGACAGGAGCGGTACCGGCGGCACTGGATTCGCGCTGCGCCACACGGGCCGGCGCGAAGAGGAATTCCTGGAAACGCTGCTGGAGGCGGCGGGCGGCAAGCTGCCACGCGCCGGCGCGCGCGACCTGGCACGGCTCGACCGCCAGCTGAACGTGGAATACCGGCAAGTAATGACGGCTCCATCCAAACAGGAACACCGTCCGCAGCGTATCGGCTACTCGACGGTCGAACGCGAGGATGTGCGCAGCAGCGAACGGGCCTGGCTAGCCTACCGCGATGCCTGGGCGCCCTTTATTTCTGCGGCCGGCTTGCGCACCGATTTCACCTCGGTACAGGCGGCACTGACGCGCCAGCGGATTGCGCAGTTAAAGCGCATCTGAATAAAAAAACGGCTCCCGCGGGAGCCGTTTTCATTGGAGCTGCTACTGTACGTTATGCGTAACTGCGCAGGCGCAGCGAGAACTCCTGCAGCGACTTGATGCCCGACGCTTCGGCGCGTGCGCACCAGTCCTGCAATTGCTGCAGCAACTGGTCGCGGGTCGAGTGCGAACGTTCCCAGATCGCGCCCAGTTCCACGCGCATCTGGTGCATCGTTTCCAGCGCCTTGCTGTGCTTGAAGAGTTCGATCAGCTGTTCCTTTTGCGACAGTTCCAGCTTGGCCGGCTCGCGCTGCAGCAGCTTGCGCGACGATTTCAGGAAGCGCTTTTCCAGCTCGGCCTTGTCTTTCAGGTGTTCCAGTTCCTCGCGGAAGGCAAGCTTCACCGACTTGGCATACTTCGCCATCACGTCGTAGCGGTTGGTGATGACCGACTGCAGCGTGTCGTGGTCGGCCACGGTCTTGTCCTTGGCGAACTTCGGCTCCGGCGCGACTTTCTTCACTTTCGCCAGGCCCATCATCTCCAGGGCGCGGATATATCCCCAGCCCATGTCGATCTCGTACCACTTGCTCGACAGCTTGGCCGAGGTGGCGTGCGTGTGATGGTTGTTGTGCAGTTCCTCGCCACCGATCAGGATGCCGAACGGGAAGATGTTGGTCGCCGCATCGGCGCAATCGTAGTTGCGGTAGCCCCAGTAGTGACCCAGGCCATTGATGATGCCGGCTGCGGTGATCGGGATCCACATCATCTGGATGGCCCAGATCGTGATGCCGATCACGCCGAACAGCGCGAAATTGATCACCAGCAGCGCCGACACGCCCCACAGGCTGTGCTTGCTGTAGACGTTGCGCTCGAGCCAGTCGTCCGGCGTTCCATGGCCGTACTTGGCCAGGGTTTCGGCGTTCTTGCTCTCGACACGGTACAGTTCGGCGCCTTCGAGCAGCACCTTCTTGATGCCGCGCGTCACCGGGCTGTGCGGATCTTCCTCGGTATCGCACTTGGCATGGTGCTTGCGGTGGATTGCCGCCCATTCCTTGGTGATCTGTGCCGTGGTCAGCCACAGCCAGAAGCGGAAGAAATGGCTCGGAATCGCGTGCAGCTCCAGCGCGCGGTGCGCCTGGTGACGGTGCAGGTAGATCGTGACGCTGGCAATGGTGATGTGGGTGACGATCAGGGTATAGAGTACGACTTCCCAGCCAGAAAGGCCGATCAAGCCGGTATTCATGAATTCCAGTACCGAATGCAGGGTGTTGCTAAAGCTCATTAAGGCTCCAAGGTGAATGCTGTCTGAATGTGCTGTCTTTTCTGCGAGAAAGTCACGAGCGGCAGGTCAGGTCCCGGCCGCCAACCCCGCATTTTACGCACATCTGGTGACGCACGGCACGATAGTCACAGGAATTGCGCCACAACGTGCGCCATAACGCGAAATGTGCGACACATTCATGCCAGATGTGCATCATCCTTGGTGAATTTGCGGTGGCAAGCCCAGGCGGATCGCGCCGGAGTGCACCAGCGCATAGATATTCTTGTTGACCGCCGAGATCACGCTGCCGCTGCCCTTCTCCGGATCGATGATCGAAAAGCCCAGTTCCAGCTCGTAACCGGTCGGCCCAAAGGCGTTCAGCTGCACCGAGGGCGCCGGCTCCGCCACCACGCGCTCGACGTCGTCGGCCTGGCGCAGCAGCAGCGTCATTACTTCATTGAGGTCGCTGTCGTAGGCGACCGTGATGCGCGTGTTCAGGCGCACGGCCTTGTTGGTGCCGGCCTGGTTGAGGACGACGCCGGTGATCAGCATTTCGTTCGGCAGCAGGGTTTGGGTGCCGTCGAGCGCCTGCAGGACCGTGGTGCGCGTGTTGATGCGCGCCACGCGTCCCGAGTACTTGTCGACCGTGATCGGGTCGCCGATCGACAGGCTGCGTTCGAGCAGGATGATGAAGCCGGACACGTAGTTACTGGCAATACGCTGCATGCCCAGACCGAGACCGACGCCGAGCGCGCCGCCGAAGACGGACAGGACGGTGAGGTCGAGCCCGACCAGGCGCAGGCTGACCAGCACCGAGACCACGATCAGGAGTGCGCGCCCCATGCGCGCCAGCACCACCCGCAGCGAGGTGTGCAAGCCCTGCAGGCCCATCAGGCGGTCTTCGAGCGCGGCGCCGGCCCACAGCGCCAGCATCATGAGCACCACCACGGACACCAGACCCTGCAGGATGTCGAGCAGAGAGGCGCGCTTGGCCCCGATCGGCAATTCCTTGTGCTCGAGGAAGTGGATGATGTCCGGCCACATGCCGGTGAGATACAGCGCGACGCCGGCCCAGACGATCAGCGCCAGGATTTTCTCGAAGGTTTGCAGCGCCGTGCCGATCTGTCCATGGCGCGCGAACACGCGCCGCAACAGGTAGAACACGATGCGGATCAGCGCCATCGAGGTAAACAATGGCAAGGCAACGCTCAGCAGGTGCACGCTCTGGTAGCGGGACAACACCAGCTTGGTGCCCCAGACCAGCGCTGCGATCAACAGCGGCGCCAGCACCCGCCCAAAGCCTTCCACGCCGAGGCGGCGGATCGCGTTCCGGGAATCGTTTTCGTGCAGCCAGCTGCGCCGGATGAAGCGCGCCAGCAGCAGGCCGATGGCGACCGCGCCGACGATGGCCAGCGCCTGCCACAGGATGCGTGGATTGCTGATGTCTTCCAGTAAGTCCTGCAGCAGGTCGGTCAATGGCATCCGGGTACGGCTCCCCTATTAATTACTCTGCGCTGGCGTCGTCCGCGTCGGCAGGTTCTGCAACTTCGGCTGCTTCGGCTTTCGGCTTCCTGGCCGGCATCGGCTTACGTTCCAGCACGGCGGCAAAGAAACCGTCGGTCTGGTGCTTGTGCGGCAGCAGCTTCAGGTACTTGTCCATCTCCAGCTCGATCTTTTGTTCGGCCAGGACCTTGCTCATCGGTACCAGTTCGAAGTCAGGATGCGAAGCCAGGAATTGCTCGACGATAAAATCGTTTTCTTCGTTCAGCAGCGAGCAGGTGGCGTACACCAGGCGGCCGCCGCCTTTCAACAGGCGCGCGGCGCCGTCCAGGATCGAGGCCTGCTTGTCCTGCATCTCGGCCACGGCCGACTCCGGCTGGCGCCATTTGACGTCCGGATTGCGGCGCAGGGTACCAAGGCCCGAGCACGGCGCGTCGACCAGCACGCGGTCGATCTTGCCGGCCAGGCGCTTGATCTTGGCGTCGCGCTCGTGCGCGATCAGGACCGGGTGCACGTTCGACAGGCCGCTGCGTGCCAGGCGCGGCTTCAGCTTCGACAAACGCTTTTCCGACACGTCGAAGGCGTACAGGCGGCCGGTGTTGCGCATCGTCGCGCCCAGGGCCAGCGTCTTGCCGCCGGCGCCGGCGCAGAAATCGACCACCATCTCGCCGCGGCGCGCAGCCAGGATCTGGGCCAGCACCTGGCTGCCCTCGTCCTGCACCTCGATCGCGCCATCCTTGAACAGCGGCAGGTTCTGCAGCGTCGGCTTTTTCTTCACGCGCAGGCCGAGCGGCGAATACGGCGTCGGCTCGGCGACGATCGGCGCCTCGGCCAGCTTGGCGATGACCTCGTCGCGGTTGGCCTTGATCGAGTTGACGCGCAGGTCGAGCGGCGCCGGCGTGTTCAGCACGGCCGCCAGTTCCTTCGCTTCCGCTTCGCCGAACTGGGTGACCAGCTTGTCGAACAGCCATTGCGGCATGTTCGCCTGCGCCAGCGGTGGCAGCAGGCTGCGGTCGATTTCCTTGATGCGGGTCAGGAACTCGGTTTCGTCCTCATGCAGGCCGCTGAGCGACTCGATCCCGGCCGTTTCCGCTAGGCCCATCAAGGCCAGGCGGCGCATCGACGGGGTGCCGCCGCTGCCGCCGAAATCGGTGAAGAAGGTTTTATTGCGCAGGACGGCATACACCGCTTCGGCGACGACGCCGCGCTCGCGCGAACCGAGACGCTGGTGGTCCTTGAAATAACGCGACAGGGTAACGTCGGCCGGGGCCGTAAAGCGCAAAATCTCGCGCAATACCTCTTCGGTACTGCCGACAATTGCTGGAGGCAATCTCATGAAAATCCTTGACTTATTTACTGTGTGATGGCGGCGAGGTGCGCGTCATCGATGCGCACCAGGCCATGTTCGATACTGAGCCTGTCCTCGACGAACAGGCGCACGGCATAGGGGTAGAGCTTGTGTTCCTCGACCAGCACCCGCGCCGACAGGGTGTCTTCGGTGTCGCCGGGAAGCACGTCGACTGCCGCCGCCGCCACGACCGGACCATGATCGAGCTCGGCGGTAACAAAATGCACCGTCGCCCCATGGCGCGCCACGCCGGCCTCGAGCGCCTGGCGATGCGTTGCCAGTCCCGGGAATGCCGGCAGCAGCGACGGGTGGATGTTCAGCATGCGCCCCGCGTAATGTTCCACGAACGGGGCCGTCAAGATGCGCATGAAACCGGCCAGCACCACCAGGTCGGGATCGAAACGGTCGATTTCCTGCCGCAAGGCCGCGTCGAATTCGGCGCGGCCGGTAAATTCCTTGCTCGGCACCACGGCAGTGGCGATGCCATGGGCCTGCGCGAACGCGAGACCGGCCGCATCCGGCCGGTTGCTGATCACCGCCGCGATCCGCGCCGGCCACGCTTCCGAGCGCGCTGCACGGACGATCGCTTCCATGTTGCTGCCGCGGCCGGAGATGAGGATGACGATGTTTTTCATGGCGCGCATTGTACCGCAAGGCCCGGTGGCGACGAACGCCCCGGGAGGGTCGATTACCCTTGGCGCGGCGCCGTGACGTCCACTTCGAACGAATAGAAAACGCGGAACGGGACTTTCTTGTCGGCCCAGAATTCCGCCGCGTCGCGGAACACATCGAGCAGGGTTTCGCGCGCTTCCTTGTCGAATTTTTGCGCACTCGGCAATTGTTCGAGCACGACCAGGAACCCGGGCTGGGGACCGGCCTCGGCCACCGTATTGGTCAGGCAGTTGCGCAGGGCCTCGAAATTCTTGCTGCAGGGTTTAGGGAAATAAAAGTTTTCGCCGATGCGGGCGCACACCTGTTGCTTGGTCAGCGTATTCGCGCAGTGCGCGTACAGGAAATGGTGGCCCAGTCGCACCGCCTCCTCCTGCAGTTCCGGCACACGGTAGGCGCGAATGGACTGCACAAGATTGGACGGCACTCTCATCAACATACTCATTTTTCCCTCAAGTCGACCGGTGTGATTTGAATCGCCAGGGCCGCTCACCATGCGCACCCGGGCAGCAACGTCGTTCTCCTAAATCGTTTCCACGCGCCAATAACCCTTAGATCATAAGGGTAACGTTTTGTGGTAGCCGAAGCAACCCGAATGTGCTTTTCGAGCATGAATCTGGAAGAAAACGCCTCTTTTTGTGCATATTCAGGCCTGTTTGGCGTGTTTTGCCATTCTGGGTGGGTCTGCCCGGACTATGCATCGCTGTTACATTTTGTTGCCACGCAGATCGTTCCGATGCGCGCCACAGGATTAACATACATAAGTGGACTTACTTTTTACTTAACTAGCAGCACCTACCGCGAGGTTCTCATGAACATGCAAGCCAAACTGATGATGTCTGCCCTGGGACTGTGCGCCTTGCCGCTCGCCCAGGCTGCCGATTTCGAAGACTTCGGACGCGTGGTGCGCGTGCAGCCGCGCGTCGAACAGATCCGCACCCCGCGCCAGGAATGCCGTACCGATTACCAGCAAGTGCCGGTCCAGCAGCAGCGCGGCGCCGGCGGCTCGATCGTCGGCGGCATCGCCGGCGCCCTGCTCGGCAACCAGATCGGCAGCGGTAACGGCCGGGTCGCGGCCACCGCCGCCGGCGCGATCGCCGGCGCCGTGGTCGGCGACCGCGTCGAAAACAATGGCCGCCAGGATTACGGCGTGCAGGAACAGGCCGTGCGCCAGTGCCGTACCGTCGAGGCAGTCGAATCGCGCACCAGCGGCTACGACGTGACCTACGAATACCGCGGCCAGAACCACACCGCCTTCATGCAGCGCGACCCGGGCAACCGCATCCGCCTGCGCGTGTCGGTGGAGCCGGAACAGTATTAATCAGTTGCCATCGGGCGGAAGACGCCCCCTCCTCTTCCGCTCCGACCCATTCCCGTGGCGCTTGCGCTACGGGAACCCCGCACCGGATAATAGGACGATTCCATCAGGTCGCCCTATGCTCATCAAACGCAAATCCATCGAACAAGCCGAATCCTCGCGTCGTCCCGCGCGCAAACCGAAATTCGCGCCCGTCACGCTGTCCGAACAGGACGGTGTACGCTACCTCCACTTCGGCACCGAATGGGTGCAAGGCGCCATGCGCATCCGCAAACCGGACTGGCCGGAACTCGAATACGCGCAGCAGATGATGGCCTGGATGCTGTTCATCGACGCCCCGCGCCACATCGCCCAGCTTGGTCTCGGTTCGGCCACGCTCACCAAGTACTGCTTCCGCCAGTTTCCCGAGGCGCAGGTCACGGCCGTCGAGCTGAACCCGTCGGTGATTGCGATTTGCGACACCATGTTCAAGCTGCCGCCGCGCGACGAGCGCCTGCACATCCTCGAGATGGATGCGCTCGACTTCGTCGAAGACCCGGCCAACCACGGCATGTTCGACGTGCTGCAGTGCGATTTATACGACGCCACCGCGCGCGGCCCCGTGCTCGACACGCCCGAGTTCTACGCTGCCTGCAACGAATGCTTGAGCGACCAGGGCATCATGACGGTCAACCTGTTCGGCGATCACCCAAGCTACAACAAGAACATCAAGGCGATGAAATTCGCCTTCACGCACGTGATCTGCCTGCCTGAAGTCCACGACGGCAACGTCGTCGCCCTGTGCTTCAAGACCCGGCCCACGCTCGACAGTGCGGCGCTGGCTGAACGCGCGGCCGCGATCGTCGCTGCGACCAAATTACCGGCGAGATCCTGGGTCAAGGGTATCGAGACGGCGCGCTAGCCTTCGTTGAAAGGGGAACATGAACGCCACCGCATCCCAGCCCCTCCCCCGCACGCCGGCGCGCCCGCGCAAGCTCGACTTGCAAGCCATTTTCTCGTGGCTGTTGGCCGACGGCATCGTCGACAAGGACAGCGTCAAGGCCCATTTCACGCAAGCCCAGGGCATCCTGAAAAACGCGGCCGGCTCGATGCATCCCTTGAGCGCGGTGGCGCAGTGCAAGCTGGCCTCGCAGCAGCCGCCGCACCGCCTGCTGACCCTCGACATCCTCAGCGAATGGTGCGCCGCCAAGGTCGGCATCCCCTTCATCCGCATCGACCCTTTAAAGATCGATTTCACGAAGGTGGCGGACGTGATGTCGGCCAGCTATGCGGCGCGTTTCAACATCCTGCCGGTCGACATCAGCGCGACCACGTTGACGGTGGCGACCGCCGACCCGTTTGCCACCGAATGGGAAGCCGAGATAGCGAAAGTCTCGCGCCGGCGCATCGAACTGGTGCTGGCCAATCCGCTCGATATTTCGCAATACATTTCCCAGTTTTTCAGCCTGGCGAAATCGATCCGCGACGCCAACAAATCGAATGCGCAAGACCTGGCAGTGCGCAGCAATTTCGAGCAACTGGTCGAACTCGGAAAATCAAACAAACAGTTCGACGCCAACGACCAGCACATCGTCAACATCGTCGACTGGCTGTGGGGCTACGCCTTCGAGCAGCGCGCCTCCGACATCCACCTGGAACCGAAGCGCGACATCGCCGTCATCCGTTTTCGCATCGATGGTGTGCTGCACCAGGTCTACCAGGTGCCGGCGGTCGTGATGTTGGCGATGACCGCGCGCATCAAGCTGCTCGGCCGGATGGACGTCATCGAAAAGCGCCGCCCGCAGGATGGCCGCATCAAGACCCGCATGGCGAGCGGCCAGGAAGTCGAGCTGCGCCTGTCGACGATGCCCACCGCCTTTGGCGAAAAACTGGTAATGCGGATTTTCGATCCGGAGGTCGTGGTCAAGACGCTGCCCGAACTCGGCTTCCCGCCGGACGATGCCCAGCGCTGGGATGCGCTCACGAACCGCCCGCACGGCATCATCCTCGTCACCGGCCCCACCGGTTCGGGCAAGACCACGACGCTGTACACGACCCTGAAGGCGCTGGCGACGAACGAAGTGAATGTCTGCACGGTCGAAGACCCGATCGAGATGGTCGAAACATCGTTCAACCAGATGCAGGTCCAGCCCGGCATCGACCTCTCATTTGCCGACGGCGTGCGCGCGCTAATGCGGCAAGATCCGGACATCATCATGGTCGGCGAGATCCGCGACCTCGCCACCGCCGAGATGGCGATCCAGGCGGCGCTGACCGGCCACCTGGTGCTGTCGACGCTGCACACCAACGACGCCCCCTCGGCCGTGATGCGCCTGCTGGAACTGGGCGTGCCCGACTACCTGCTGGAAGCGACCCTGATCGGCGTCATGGCCCAGCGCCTGGTACGCACCCTGTGCCCGGACTGCAAGGCGCCTGACGGCGAGCTGAGCGATGACGTGTGGGCGAGCCTGGGCGGATCGTGGAACTTGCCCAAGCCAGCGACGGTCTACCGTCCGATTGGTTGCCCCGAGTGCCGCCAGACCGGCTACCGCGGCCGCACGGGGCTGTACGAATTGCTGACCGTGTCGGAGGAATTCACGCGCCGGATCGGGGACGCCGCCGACCTGGCCGGCCTGCGTCAGCAGAGCGTGCTGGATGGCATGAAGCCGCTGCGCATCGCCGGCGCGCTGAAGATCATCGAAGGCGCGACGACGGCCGAGGAAGTGCTGAAGGTGACGGCGGCGCTGTCCGTTTCCTAACCTGCGCTCGCTGGCACTAGCGCAATCGAGATTCACCGGCTATAATGCTGCCTCTTTCGGGTCGTTAGCTCAGCTGGTAGAGCAGCGGACTTTTAATCCGTTGGTCGCAGGTTCGAATCCCGCACGGCCTACCACGAATTTAGCAGCAGCAATGAAGGCGTCATGAGTGATCATGGCGCCTTTTTTGTTTTTAGCATGTGCTGCGAATCCTGTCGCCTGCCAAGTCGCCTTCATCGTGCGATGCAAATTGGTATTTTTCATCGCCACCGAGATAGACAACACGCGGATCTGAAGGGAGCGTTGCGTCACCAGCGAATGCAGCCAGAGAATCGTGGACGTAATTATCGAAAAAACTAATCACTATTCGATCCTTTAGGCCTGCGTTCCTTTCAAATTCGTTTTCGTAAGCTTCCACTAGCGCTTTGTAATGCGGACGCAGCTCATTTGATTTTTTTATTGCGAAGTCAGCTCCGAAATTTCCTGCTCTTGAAATAACATTCCGGATAGCTTTCACATCCGCTAAAAGTTGAGCATCGTAAATATCAAGCGCCTCCGATAAATCAGTCATATCTGGATTGGCTAGCTTTCGTGCCCGGGCCTTGAGAACTTCATCGTGCACCCGTTTCTTTTTTTCTTGCGCAGCTTGGATCTCTAAGTTTGTGGCACCACCTACTGGCTTCGCAGCGGGCACGCCATACGTGTAGCTAGTCTGGCCTGCACGACGGGAAATAATTGCATTCAGCTCGGCCGTTGCAATGGCTTCTTTCTTCTCAAGAAGGAAAATCTCCTCATCGATGCGTGTCGCTTCTTTAGCAAACACAGCGCGCCGCTCTGATATCCGCGATGCCTCAACTCGGTCACCTGCTACTTTCATTTTTATTGCTCTGAACCGCCAGGAAAAATACAAGGCCCTATGCTTATTGATAAGCTGCCCTAATGTTGGGTAGCTTCCTACTTTTTTTAGATATTCATTGTAGGTTTCAATCAGCGCCTTGCTGATCTCAAAATCAGATTTATTACCTTTAGCCCAGGCTGTGGCAGGCAGAAGTGGCACGCCTTTCGCGATTGCATACTTGTACATGTGAATCAAAGGGACCAAGCCTAATTTCTCGGGTCCGAGATCGCTCCGCGCCCCTTCACCCGGTGCATAGCTTCCGCCGACGTCGGAGTGCACGCCGGGATAGATCGTTTCATAAAAATGCGCTGGCTTGGTAATTACTCCTGAACGTAAAATACTGACACTATCAACTGGGAATGAGTTGCGCGTCTCGTGTGCAGCAATAAAATGACGAACCTCCTCAACTGCGTCATCAATAGTTAGCCTTCCTCCCCAACCCGCGTGCCCGTCATATTTACCGGGAGCAGGATCGGCTCCTGCCTTGGCACCAATAGCAAATGCTAATGCATCAGGTCTAGTGTCGAGATAGCTCTGCAGTCTGTCGCTTATCATGTACTTGACACTGGAAAAGACTACGCCAGCTTTACTGGTTGTATTGGAGCTCATGGGCAGTCCCACAGATGCGACAGTATCGAATAATCCCAAGAACCGGAAGCGCATTGGCCAATTTCCAGCCTTCAGCACCCATTTATCTCCGATTTTGATACATCGTTCCGTCAGAACCATGTTCAGAAAAGCCCGCGCAAGTGCAGCGCCGCGACTAAACCCGAACATTGCCATATTTATTTCAACAATGCTTGCTGAGGGCGATGCCTTTGTGCGCCCCAAGTGCGGGGCCAAGTAAGTATCGAATTTTTTCAGGGCATGCTTTAATCGTTCTTCACCCTTAGCGCCGGTACCAAGTCCCAATTTGCTGCCGCCATCATCACCTACAGCCGGGAAGTATGTGCCAACGCCTGGAATATAAATGGCATAAGTCCCGCTCACTGTATCGTCCGCTATATGGGCCCGGAATAGTTTTGCGACATTGCTATGTTTCGAGAGTCCTTCATCAGCGCCAAGGTTGTTCCCGGTGCCATCGAAGAAAAATGAAAACCAAAGTGATTGCTTGCAGGTCGGCCTCCTATCTGATGAATCTATTGTCTTTACGGTAGCAACTGCACTCCCGAGTCCACTGATTTTGCAGGCTGACGCCGATATGTCTGCATTAATTAAAGCTGCTTGGTCTGATGCAGTTCGTAGCCCGACTTCCTCCGGCCGCAATGGCGGTGTCTTGCTATCTCCTACGATATCATTCCGGCTTTTTGTCATCACTGCACCTTGGAAAATTTGAAACGCGGGGACGTTGGTCACTCAGCGAGATGCGGGGAAGTGAAAGGGATTCCGTCAAGGCTGCCTTTACTGCCCCATCAGGATAAAAGTGGACTTCCAAATGCTGTGGCCTGATCTTTTGCGGTCGTGACAATGCCACATCTACCTGTTTGTAGTAGGGGAATACGTTCTCAAAAACCTCTCCTGATATTTTTGACCGGGTAAGATACACACACCCATTAACCTGCCATCGCACTCGCAGCTTGAAAATATCTGAATTCAGTTGTGAAATAGTAATGCAACAAACAGACTTCCCTCCCCCACTGGTTAATGAACTCAAAAAAACGTTCCCACCACCTTCACCATTTACACTGAAACTATCGATAATTCGATTGGTGTAGTTAAAACCGACTATATCGACGTCCCAACGCTTTGCATCGCCATCTCTGGTTGTTTCCTTATCAAATTGTTGCGCATTACCTTGCGGAATCGATAAAAATAAAATCAAAATCAGAAAAAAAATTCCAAAACCCGTGAAAACCAGATCTTTAATATTGTTCACTTAATCCTCCCAAGCGATGTCTTCACTGTTGGCGACAGCATCAGCAAAGGAGATGCGTCCAGAGCGGACATCGTCCAACGCCCCGCGCCAGTAGGGAAGCGCTTCGAATTCGGCTCCATGGAGAATTTTCATTGCGGAGTAAAGTGCAAGGTCCGAGATGGCGCAGAGCTTCAGACGGGACGCTAGATGAATGTTGTCAGAAATAAAACTATAACGATTCTGCGGCATTAATGATTCGAGTTCAGGCATTGTTTTCATCAATAGGCGCATGACTTGATCGGGCTCGGACGCGTTCAGCAGGAAGAACTCTTGTTCTTCGCTGAGCCGAAGGGAATAAAAATCGCGGACAGCATATTTAAATTCTCTTTCAAGTTTTGCAAGTTCTCCTGCTCGATCCACGTACCACCATCTCTTGGCAGAACCACATAATGCTTCCAGCTGTTCCAATGTTAGTATCTTCACTAATTGTTCAAATATTCGAGGATCAAAAAAGCGCAATACCGCATCCATTTCTTGAGAAATTTTCACGTCAAGACGCAGAGCCAGTTCGTCTCTTAGTTCCTTTATTTTCAATTCGGACGCCAGCATAATCAAGGATGATGGATTAGCTGCTTGATCGCATATCCAGCGAAGCAAATATTTACCAATTTCCAAAGATGAATTTTTTCCTATCAAAATTAAAATTGGCGCCACTGAAATTGCGCCGTATTCTCTAGTTACTTCGAAAAGACTCTTCCAACTTGCTGTGCTCTTTGCGAGCTTAGAATGCAGGTCCGGCATCCCAGCATTATCGATGAGCAGATATAGGTTATCGCCAGGATTGGTCGCTAAATAAGTTTCTGCAGTTGACCTAATTTTAGGGAAATATCTCATTTTTATCTCAATATAAATGGCGAGCCCATATCGCGCGCCTTCATCAAGCATTCGACGCATATACTCGTAGACATGGTTGGGAGGGGATATTCAACCTTAGTCGGCCCTGTAAAACTCTTCTTCCCCGCATGCACCTTGATCTTCCCTGGACATTGCACCGTAATATTCCCGCCCTCGATCGTGATATTCGCGCCACCCGCCGTCGACAAACTGATCTTCTTCGCCGCCGCCCAGTCGATATGCGCATTCGCACTGATGACGTTCACTTCGTCCCGCGCCTGCACCTTCAACTCATCGGCCTGTGCCTGAATATCGATCGCCTCCTTGGCGGCGATGAGTTGCAAGCCATGCCCGCCCTCGCCCGCCTTGACGGCGCCACCCAGTACGCCGATCGCCCGCCCGCTGTGCACCCGCATCTGGCCGCCACTGACGAATTGCGTGTCCTGGCCGCTGATCAGCGCCACGCTTTCGCCGTTGGCCAGCTGCATGCTCTGGCCGGCGACCGCGCCGAAGCCTGCCTGGGCGGCGATGGCGATGATGGGGTCGGTCGCGTGTGGGGTTTTGTCCTTGCCGGCGGCGGTGTTCTTTGCGCAGGCGTCGGCCCGCGCGGCATCGAGCGAATCCGATGCCACCGCGCCGGATACTGAGGTCAGCAATGCCTTTAACGGCGCGGCCTTGTCGTCAAGCGCGCTGGCATTCGCCTTGGCGGCGCCCATGTGCATCGCGAGACCAACCGTTTGATGGGTGACGGCTGCAGTGCTGAAAGCGTCCGCAAGCTTGCCGGCACTGGTGAGCATGGCGATGCCGGCCGCGTTTTCGCCTGCTGGATCGCGCTGGACGGCGCTGTGGTTGACCTTGTAGCTCGTGATCAGCAGGCCCGCGCCTGCGCGCACTGCGCCGTAGGCGTCGGTACGCAGTTCGGCGCCAAGGCCGCGGAAGCTGCCGCGGTAGTTGTCGGCGGCGTGGATCAGGTGGCCGAGGTTGAGTTCGGTGGCGGCGTGGGTGCAGCGCAGCTGGACGCGGCCCTGGGCGTCGGTGTCGTCGAACAGCAGCTGGCTGTAGCCGGCGCCGCCGAACTCCTTGCTGCGGATGCCCCACTGGGCGGCGCCGTTGCGGTGGCCGGCGCTGTTGCTGGAGGCGCCGTGCCAGACCGGGCTGTTGCCGCCGGCCAGGTTGCCTTGCGCGGAAGGCGCGTGGTCATGGGCGCGTTCGAACGGCGACTTTTCCGGCGCGGCTACGCGCACGCTGCCGGGTGTCGGCGGAATGCCGCCCTCTCCCTGGCCGTTGTAGAGGGCGCCGACGATGATGGGGCGGTCGATGTCGTTGTCGAGGAACTGGACCAGCACTTCCTGGCCGATGCGCGGCAGGAACTGGCAGCCCATGCCGCCGCCGGCCGCGCGCTGGGCGACGCGCACCCAGCAGCTGGCGTCGCCGCGTTCCTGCCAGTGGAAGCGGATGCGCACGCGGCCGAGGCGGTCGCAATGGAGCTCGTCGGCGCCGTTCGGCCAGTCGCCGCCATCGGGACCGATGACGATGGCGCTTTGCGCGCCGTGCGCCGTCGGCCGCGGCAGCGGGCGGCCGGCGTCGTCCGCTACCGGCGGGCGCCAGGGAACGTCGGCGGGAATGGCGTCGAAACAGTTGGCGTACCCGGTGGCGCGCGCCTGGGCGATGGCCAGATCGAAATCGTCAGGCAGGTCGTGCCGGGCAATTTCTTCCAGCAGTTCCGGAATCGGCCCGAACAGTTCGGCCAGCGCATGCTGGGCCGGCGGCGGCATGTTGTTGACGCCGACGCTTGCCACGCGCAGCACCGTGAACGCGGCTTCGCGTCGGCGGGAGAGCGGCACGTCGCCGATCGTCAAGCGGGTACCCGCGCACAGGCTGCGCAGCGTGGAGCGGCCGCGCCACAGGGCGTAGCGCGCTTCCTGCGCTTCCATGCGCAAATCGGCATGGCGCCGCGCCTGTGCGCGGGTGGCGTAGGCGTACTGGCCGGGCACGTCATAGGATTCGAGGATGGGCAGCTCCTTTCCCTGCCGGATGCGGCTGGGCGAGTTGGCGGCGACCGCCTGTTTTGCCTTGTAGTCATAGCTGAGCACGGTAGTGAGCGAGGAATGCAGGCGGCGCCGGGCGACCAGGGACTGCACCGTGTCGCTGGCTTCGACCGAACGGGCGCCGTGGTAACGGACCGGGCTGCTCGCGCTGCCGGCATCGTCCGGTACCGCGCTGGGTTGGGTTGTGTCGGCAAACAGGACGACAGCGGGGCCATCCGCATCGTTCCCGTAGCGCCAGCCAAGGCCCTCTTCGGCCAGCAGGCGCTGCACGAAGGCGAGGTCGGTTTCGCGGTATTGGCAGCAATAACTGCGCGGCATCGCTTGCGCCATGAAGGGCCGGGCGTCATCGCTCCAGCGCCAGCGCGCCAGCGGTTGATAGGCCTGGAAGACGGCGTCGACGATCTCGATGACGCTCCGCTCTTGCCAGACCCGGCTGTTGCGCACCTGGCCGAGGCGCCAGATCCAGGGAGACAGCCGCAGTCGGTAGCGCGCCAGGCCGCCATCGCTGCCGAGCATGGCGATGTCGCTGATCTCCCCGCCGAAGCGGCTGCGGCTGCCGTCGGCCAGGCTGATGGCGAGTTGTGCCGGTTGGCCCAGCAGCGTTGCGGCGTCGAGCCTGCTGCTGGTTGAGAGGACGATGACGTCGCGGTAGCCGATTTCCTGCACCGCATCGCTGGCGGCAAAGGCTTCCACCAGCAGCGTGCCGGCCGCCGGGCCGCTGTTACCTTCGCCGATCGTCAGCTCGTACAACCTGCTCCTGCTGGAAAACTCCGCCAACGCATCGGTCACTTGTCGAACCAGCGCAATAGTCATGGATAAACGCACTCCTCATGCATGAGCAATAACAAGGAAGGCCGCAATAGGGCATTCACTAACAGGGCGTTGCCACGATACAAGGACCGTTCACAGGAACATTTGTGCCGCGTCATGCCCATCCTGAGACGAGATGAAATGGCAACACCTGTGTATGGCACGCGGTGTCCTGCCGAACAGAAGGCGGCAAACAATGGTGTTAAAGTTTCAACAAAACTAACAACGAGGTTTCTCTGTGAAATACCTGCAAAAAATCGGTTCCATCGGTTTCGTAGCGATCGCGCTGCTTTTCTTTGTTTGCGGTTTCGGGCTGATCGTGCTTGGCGCCATGGAGATCTGGTCGGCCTTGAGTCCCAGCGACGAACAGTCGGCGCAAGACCGCTTTCGGCTCATTCTCGAGTGCGTCGGCTTGTTGACAATCGCCGTCGCCGCACTCGAACTCGGCCAGACCGTGCTGGAAGAAGAAGTCCAGCGTGCAGTGCACGTCAGTTCGCCAACCCGCCTGCGCCGTTTCCTGTCGCGTTTCCTGCTGGTGGTGGTGGTATCGCTCGGGGTCGAGTGCCTGATCGGGGTGTTCCAGTTGGTGCACACCAAGCCCGAATTGCTGCCCCATGTCGCATCGATTGGCGTTGCAGCAGCTTTCCTGCTGGCGGCCTGGGGGGTATTCGTGCGCATGAACGTCGAAGCGGAAAAGCTCGAACCGGAGGCGATGGAAGAAGCACAGCAGGAAGACAAGCACGTCGAAACCTGATTTTTATGCCCGCTGGCCCCGCAATGCACAATTCGCACAGGAAGTTCTTGGACATTCGCAAGAGTCCGGCTATAATCTTGCCTTCTTCGGGTCGTTAGCTCAGCTGGTAGAGCAGCGGACTTTTAATCCGTTGGTCGCAGGTTCGAATCCCGCACGGCCTACCAAAGATTCAGCGAAAACGCCAACCTTCACGGTTGGCGTTTTTGTTTCCGCGTCCAAAGCAGTCTCATGCCCCAGACCCTCACCGCCCCCGTCCACCACGAACTGCTCATCAAGAAGAGCCGCTTCATCGCCTGCGTGCAGCCGATGACGGACCGCGCCAGCGCGCAAGCCGTGGTGGCCAGCCTGCGCGCCCAGCATCCGCAGGCGGCGCACGTGTGCTGGGCGCTGCTGGCGGGCGGACAATCGGCGGCGGTCGACGACGGCGAACCCAGCGGTACGGCCGGACGCCCGATGCTCGACGTGCTGCGCCACCAGGACCTGGAGGGCGTGCTCGCGACCGTGGTGCGCTACTTCGGCGGCGTCAAACTTGGCGCCGGCGGCCTGGTGCGCGCCTATACCGACAGCGTGGCACAGGCCCTGCTGCAGGCCGAGAAGGTCGCCATCATCCGCCACACGACCTTGCGCTGCACGGCGCCGTACGCCCAGGAAGGCATGATCCGACGCGAACTCGATGCCGCGGGCGCCACCCTGCTCGAGGTCAGCCATGGCGATGCGGTGGTGTTTGCCTTCAGCCTGGCCGAAGCTGAGGCGCCCGCGTTTGTGGCGCGCCTGAACGAAGCCGGCCATGGGCGCATCCAATGGCTGGACGAGGACGAGTCTTAAAGGACTTAATATCAGGCAGCCGAATACCTGCCATCACAAACGGAAAGCGGACGGGTTCAATCGTGCGGGCTATAGTGATCGGTTCCACTCGGCCCGGCATGGCGCCCGGCCGGTGTCATTATTCGAAAGACACCCTATTTTGATCAAGAAAAGCCTGCTTCCGCTGGCCCTTGGCGGCTTCGGCATTGGCATGACCGAATTCGTCATGATGGGCATTCTCCCGGACATCGCGTCCGGCCTCGCCATCTCCATTCCGCAAGCCGGCTACCTGATTACCGCCTACGCGCTCGGCGTCGTGGTCGGTGCGCCGACCCTGGTCAGCCTGCTGGCCAAGCGTCCGCCGCGCAGCGTGCTGATCTGGTTCATGCTGATGTTCGCGGTGTTTAATGCGTTGTCAGCATTGGCGCCGAATTTCGGGCTGATGCTGGTGTCGCGCTTCCTGGCCGGCTTGCCGCACGGCGCCTTCTTCGGTGTCGGCGCGGTCGTCGCCAGCCGCCTCGCCGACGAAGGTAAAGTAGCGGCCGCGATGGCGACCATGTTCACCGGACTCACGCTGGCGAACGTCATCGGCGTGCCGCTCGGGACCTGGCTCGGCCACAACGTGAGCTGGCGCCTGGTGTTCGTGATCGTGGCCGCCATCGGCCTGGCGACCGCCTTGAGCCTGAAGCAATGGGTACCCGTGATCGCCCCGCGTCCGAGCGCCGGCTTCAAGAAAGACCTTGCCATTTTCCGTAAGCCGCGCCTGTGGATGGCGCTGGCCATCACCTCGATCGGCACCGGCGGCTTCTTCGCCTGGTTCAGCTACATCGCGCCGCTGCTGACCGACCTGTCGCGCTTCGCACCAGGCCAGATCCCGATGATCATGACCGTCGTCGGCGTCGGCATGACGGTCGGCGTGACGCTGGGCGGGCGGCTGGCCGACCGCTTCGCACCGATCCACGCGATCGTCATCCTGTTGACGACGATGACCGCCCTGCTCTTGATGAACGGCCTGTTCGCGACCTCGCAGCCGGCGATGCTGGTGCTGGCGTTTGCCACCGGCGCGAATGCGCTGGCGATGGGGCCGCCGATCCAGATGCTGCTGATGGAGCATTCGCGCGAAGCGGAGATGCTCGGCTCGTCGCTGGGGCAGTCGGGCTTCAATATCGGGAATGCGACCGGGGCCTTCCTGGGCGGGATTCCGCTGACGCTGGGTTATTCGTATGCGGCGCCGCAGTGGGTGGCGGCGGGGCTGGCGCTGACGGGGGTGGCGTTGTCGTTGGGGATGCTGTCGATGCAGTCGGGGCCGCGGGCATCGTTGAAGTTGCGGGAAGAGTGAACGCGACGGGACGTGGCGCTGTTGCGTGATGCGCTTGTGGTATTCATGATCCGCATGGGCACGAGTGCCCATCCTACGGGTAACGCTAACGGCGAGTTCGGACAAGCAGAGGAAAACTTAACGTTCCCGGCCTCCGATCAGGTTTGAGAGCATCTCGACGGGCAGCGGAAAGACGATGGTCGCGGTCTTGTCGCTGGCCAGGGTGGACAGGGTTTGCAGGTAGCGCAGTTGCATTGCGCCTTGCTGGCGAGCCAGCACTTCGGCGGCCTGCATCAGCTTTTCGGATGCCTGCAGTTCGCCTTCGGCGTGGATGACCTTGGCGCGGCGCTCGCGTTCGGCTTCGGCCTGGCGGGCGATCGCGCGCACCATCGATTCGTCGAGGTCGACGTGCTTGATCTCGACATTGGCGACCTTGATGCCCCAGGCATCGGTCTGGGCGTCGAGCACTTGCTGGATGTCGATGTTGAGGCGTTCGCGCTCGGCCAGCATGTCGTCGAGCTCGTGCTTGCCGAGCACCGAGCGCAGCGTCGTCTGGGCCAGCTGGCTGGTCGCTTCCATGAAATTCGCCACCTGGATGATGGCGCGCTCGGGATCGACCACGCGGAAGTACAGCACCGCATTCACCTTCACCGACACGTTGTCGCGCGAAATCACGTCCTGCTTCGGCACGTCGAGGACGATGGTGCGCAGGTCGACCCGCACCATCTGCTGCAGCACCGGGATCAGGATGATCAGGCCCGGCCCCTTCACGGCCCAGAAGCGCCCGAGCTGGAACACGACGCCGCGCTCGTACTCGCGCAGCACGCGCACCGACATCGCCAGCAGCACCAGCGCCACCACGATCAGCAGGGACAAGCCGAAACTCAGGTTGAACAGCATCATGGTCTCCTAGGGTTCATCGGTAGACGCTTTCTTGCCGTCGATCGGTCCCGCGGGCGGCCCCTGCCCCAGCGGCGCCACCAGCAGCACTCTCCCGCGCCGCGCCAGCACGCGCACCCGCTCGCCGCGCACCAGGGGCGTGTCGGCCGTCACCTGCCAGGTTTCGCCGCCGACATTCGCCCAGATGCCGCCGGCCCCGCTGCCCAGCACTTCGCCGACGCTGCCCTCGAGCGCAGCCAGCGCGCCGACACGTGGCCGGCGCCGCGTACGCATGGCGACATGGGCCGTGGCGCCCACCAGCAGCGCGGCCACGACGGCGACACCTCCCACCAGCCCCAGCGGCAAGCCGAAACCCGGCGCTTCGCTGTCGAACAGCAGCAAGGCCCCGATCACAAAGGCGACCACGCCGCCGAAACCGATCACGCCGAAGCTGGGCAGGAAGGCTTCGGCCACCATGCAGGCCAGCCCGAAGAAGATCAGCGCCAGCCCTGAATAATTGATCGGCAACAGCTGCAATCCGTAGAGGCCGAGCAGCAGGCAGATTGCCCCCACCACGCCCGGCAGTACCGCGCCCGGACTCATGAATTCGAACAGCAAGCCATACACGCCGACCGACAGCAGGATCAGGGCGACGCTGGGATTGGTGATCGCCGCCAGCAGGCGCGTGCGCCAGTCGGGCGGCGTGTCGACGATGGCCGTGCCCGCGCTGTCGACGCGCCAGGGCTGGCCGCGCACGCTGACATGGCGCCCGTGCGCCTGCGCCAGCAGGCCGGGGACGTCGCGCGCGACGTAATCGATGACCCTGGCCGCGAGCGCGTCTTCGGCCGACAGGCTCACCGACTGGCGCACCGCTGCCTCGGCCCAGACCGCATTGCGCCCGCGCAGTTGCGCCAGGCCGCGCAAGTAAGCGGCGGCATCGTTGACGGCCTTGCTTTCCAGCGTAGACGGCTGGCGCGCCTTGTCGTCTCCCGGCTTGGCGTCTCCAGGCTTGCCTGCGGGAGGATCGGGCCCGGCGCCGACCTGCACCGGCGTGGCTGCGCCAAGGTTCGTCCCCGGCGCCATCGCCGCGACATGGCAGGCGTACAAAATATAGGTGCCGGCGCTGGCGGCGCGGGCGCCGCCGGGCGCCACGAAACAGGCAACGGGAATCGGTGCGGCGATGATGGCGCGCACGGTCACGCGCATGGCGGTGTCGAGTCCGCCCGGCGTGTCGATCCGGAGGACGACGAGCCGGTGCTCTTTTGCGACGGCAGCGGCAATGCCGCGCTCGACGTAGTCGGCATAGGCCGGGCCGATCGGGCCGTCGACGGTGAGCAGGGTCACGGCATTGGCTGGACGCGCTTGTGCGAACACGGCTGGCGCTCCCGCCAACCCGAGCAGGCAAGCCAGGCACAGCAACTGCACAAGTTTGGACGGCCAGCCCGCCAGACGATCCATGTGTTCTCCCGCAGGATACGCTCACCACGGTTAGAACGGCTGGCTTCGTCCTTGGTTCCCGGCCGTCGTTTGCGCCAGGTAGAGGATCAGACCAGGGATCAGACCAGCAGCGGCCCGCCCATCGCCCGGCACGTCTCGGCGGCCTCGTGCCGGATTTCATCCAGCAGTTCTTCGTCGATGACGAAGTCGAGCGCGCTGTCGGCGTGGTCCGGCAAGGGCGGCGGCGGCGCGCCGAGCGGCGAGGCGACCGGCGCGTACTGGTTCGCCAGCAGCAGCGTGTCGAGCAGTGTCGAGGGCGGCATGTTGACCCAGGCATGACGTAGCTGGCCGATGGCGTCCAGCACCGGCGCCGGCACCGACAGCTTCTTGAGCACTTCGAGGCCGACCACGTCTTCGCACAGCTCGCCCCATTTCTCGGCATCGTCGTCGAGCAGACCGGGGAAGTCGTCGGCGCGCGAGAGCAGATAAAAGCCGCCGACCTCGTGGATGATGCCGGCGAACAGCGCCGTATCCGGATTGGCGCCGGTCACGCGGCGCGCCAGCGACCAGGCCAGCGCCGCCACGTGGGTGGTGTGCTGCCACAGCTGTTCGGCCTTGGCGCGCAGGCCGGGATCCTTGATGCGGCTGCCGAACTGGCGCACCACCAGGCTGGAGACGAGCGCCTGCAGGCGCCGGTAACCCATGCGCGTGACTGCCGCGCGCACGTTGGTCAGCGGCGGACCGCCGCCGCCAAAAGCGGCCGAATTGGCCAGTGCGACGGTGCGCGCGGCCAGCAGCGGCTCGGCCAGCACGAGCCGGATGGCCTCGTCGAGCGGACAATCGGGATCGTCGAGCGCCCGCTGTAGGCGCAGCGCGGCATTGACACTGGTAGGGAGAGTGATATCACCGCGTGCGGCTTGCGCCGCGATGTATCCAAAGGCTTCGAGTTTGTTCACCCGAAAATTATAACCGCGCCCGCCGCGCCGCGTGTTTACACGGGCAGGACGGGCAGGACGGGCAGGATACACTGCGGACGCAAAAACGCGCGCAGCCGCCGAAACGGCTGCGCGCGCTGCGTATTAATTGCTTACTTGACCTTGATCGCGCTCTTCACGCTGCTCACACCCTCGACTGCCTTGGCAGCCTTGAGGGCCTGGTCGGCTTCGGCCTTCGATTCGACGAAGCCGCTCAGCATGACGACGCCCTTCTCGGTCTCGACGTGGATGCCCAGCGATTTCAGTTCCGGCTGCGCCAGCAGGCTCGCTTTCACCTTGGTGGTGAGCGCGGTGTCGGAGGCGGCGACGGCGGTGGTACGGCCGGCGTCGCGGGTTTTATCGGCGACGCGGTCGGTGGCGTTGTCGGTCCTCACGGCGGCGGTCGATGCCGCGTCCCTGGTGTTTTCCCTGGCGTCCGCGGCGACTTCACGGGTCTTGTCGCCGACATTCTCGGCCGCGTTCTCAGTCTTTTGCGCCACGGTCGAGGCAACCGCCTTGGTCTTGTCGACAACGGTCGAGGCGACGTCCTTGGTCTTCTCGGCCACGGTCGAGGCAACCGCCTTGGTCTTGTCGACGGCGGTGGCGGCAGCGGCTCTGGTGTTGTCGGCGGCGCGCTCGGTAGCATTCTCGGCGCGGCCGGCCATCGTCGTCACGTTGCCCTTGCTGTCGACCAGGCAGCCGGTATTGGCACTGCCGGCGGCCTGCTCGCACTTGGCGACGGCGGCTGCCTTGACCGGATCCTTGGTGTCGGTGCTGGCGATCAGGCCGCCGTCCGATTTATTGCCCGATTGGCCGTCGCGGCCAGCCTTGGCGTCGGCCAGCGCGGCGGTGCGCACCGACTTGGCGTTGTTCATGCAGCTGTCCTTGTCGGCGCCGTGTTTCGCGTCGCACTTGGCCGTGGCGGCTTTGTAGTCGGCTTCGGCCTTCTGGGTGGCGCTGCGTTGGGTCGCTGCATCTTGGTTCTGGGCGGCGGCCGGTGCGGTGGCGAAGGTGGCGCCGACTGCGGTGGCCAGCAGGGTAGCGAGCAAGGATTTCATGGCGGGGTCCCTTGAATCTGTTGTGATAGCGCCATTAAACGCCGGCCACCTCCGTAACATCTGTGCGACAACGTACGCTTGCCCAAAAAACCATAAATACGCCCGCGTTGGCCTGCCCCGTCAATCCCGCAGCAACCCTGCGCGCCACAGGGGCTCGGCATCCTCGAACGGCGCGCCGGCGCTGCCGAAACGCTGGCCGTCGCCCGCCAGCGCGACCCAGGCACGGGTGTCATGGCCGCCGCGCGGCGTCTGCCCGGCGCGTACCGTGGCGAGCCAGCCATGCACGCGTGCATAGGCCTGCGGGTTGTGCTGGCGAGTCCAGGCCAGCGCCGCCATGTCGGCAAAGGCTTCTTCGCGGCGCGACTCGCGCAGCGCACGCGCGATGCCCATCAGCGACGCGTCGCCGGCGCTTTCCTCGCCCACTTCCGTAAAGCCGGCCGGCAGCGCATTCCACGCGCCTTTCGTATGGCGCCAGCAATGGGCGATCTCGTGCGCCGCCATCGCCTCGATCAGCTCGCCCTGCTGTTCGACCGGTACGCCGGCAAACACGGCTTCGGCCTGCGGATTGCCGCGCAAGGACATGACCAGCTTGCAGCGGCCGCGATCGAAGCCCATCGCCAGCGGCACGTCGGTAGCGCGCGCCTGCGGCTGGACGGTAATGTCGAGCGGCAGTTTCAGTTGTTGGGAATAGACGAGGACCGGCGCGGCGGCCTGCAACCAGCGCTGTTCGAGCGCGGTCAGGTCGGCGGCGTGGGCGCTGGCGCCGGCAAGGATAGGGACAAGCAGTGCAAGGTATAACGAAGATTTGAACATGGGAGATTTCCGGGTTCGATGAAATGCCTTTGAGCAATTCTATGACCCAGAATATCTTCCTATTCAGAAATATTTTTGCTCCTGTTCAAATCGACAATGCCAAAGCCCGGCCTTGCGGCGCGAACGCAACAGTTCGCCTATTCCGCTGTTCCATCTTGAAGACACTGACGACGCCCGCCAGGCTGGCCGCTTCGTCCTGCAGCGACGCGGCGGCGGCGCTGGCCTGTTCGACCAGGGTGGCGTTCTGGCGCGTCGCCTCGTCCATGCGGCCGATGGCGCGGTTGACCTGCTCGATGCCCGCGCTCTGCTCGGCGCTGGCAGCGCTGATCTCGGCCATGATGTCGGTCACGCGCCGCACGCTGCCGACAATTTCTTCCATCGTGCTGCCGGCCTCGTCGACCAGGCGCGCGCCGGCGTCCACACGCGCCACCGAACTGCCGATCAGGGTCTTGATCTGTTGCGCCGCGGCGGCCGAACGCTGCGCCAGGTTGCGTACCTCGGTCGCCACCACGGCAAAGCCGCGGCCCTGCTCGCCGGCACGCGCCGCTTCCACCGCGGCGTTCAGGGCCAGGATGTTCGTCTGGAAGGCGATGCCGTCGATCACGCCGATGATGTCGACCACCTGCTTCGAGGAGGCGTTGATCGACGCCATGGTCTGGACCACCTGGGCGACGACGGCGCCGCCCCTGGACGCCACGCTCGAGGCCGATTCGGCCAGCGCATTCGCCTGGCGCGCGTTCTCGGCATTCTGGCGCACGGTACTCGTTAATTCTTCCATCGAGGCGGCAGTGTCCTCCAGGGTGGCGGCCTGGCGCTCGGTGCGCTGCGCCAAATCCTGGTTGCCGGCCGCGATCTCGGTCGAGGCGTCGGCGATCGTCAGGGTACCGCTGCGCACCTGGGTGACGATATCGACCAGGCTGTCGCGCATGCCCCGCATTGCAAACAGCAGGCTGCCACGGTCGCCCGGCTGCGTTGCGATGTGCACGCCGAGGTCGCCGGCGGCGATGCTGCGCACGATATCTGCCGCATAGCCCGGCTCGCCGCCGAGCTGGCGCAGCAGGCCGCGGCTGATGAACCAGGCGCCCAGGCCGCCCGCTACCACGGCAATCGCGCATAACACCGCCATCCAGCCAAAGAAGGTTCCCGACAGCGCGCGCGCTTCGGCCGCCGAATCCTTGTTCAGCTGTTCTTCGAGGTCGATCAGGCGATTGACGCTGGCCAGCCACGAAACGAAGGCCGGGGCGGCCTGTTGCGCCAGCAGCGTGCGTGCACCGTCGAGGTCGCCAGCCAGGCGCAGCTCGGACACTTTTGCAATCAGCGGCTGAGTCTTGCGCTCGTCTTCCTTGATCGCCGCCAGTGCGCTTTTTTCATCCGACAGGATGTCGCTGCGGGACACGAACATGGCATCGAGGGCACTGCCGGCGCGCTCGTAATTCGCGGCCAGCACGCGGATCTGCTCAAGGGCCGGCTGGGCAGCTGCGTTGTCGCCCGCGAGCACCACGTCACGCAGGGCGATGGCGCGGTCATGCACGCTACCGCGGAAATTGATCGCGTGACGTTGCTTGACGTTGTTGACGTCATTGATACGATTCAGGGTGGCATCGATGTTGCCGACACGGCTCACCGCCAGCGCCGTCAACACCATCATCAGCGCCAGCACGGCGCCAAAACCGAGCGCCAGACGGGCGCCGATCGTCATTTTCGAAGAAAACATGGAAGCTCGCTAAAGGTCAGCCGGATTACGCTCCGATCACGCCGCAGGCCATTTATTGCATTACGGAAATTGATCGTGACTATAGCAGAGCTCCATGTTATTTCATCAAATATCTCATCCAAGGCGGGTCAAATCTCGTTCAAAATGATGAATTTGACATTAAACTGTCTCTTATCGTTCTCCTGCCGACAATGTCTTGGCCGTCACAAAGGCCGGGCGAATGTCGTTCGGCACCGCTTTCATCTTGTCGAGCGCCTTTTGCACGTCCGGACGGATGACGACGTATTTCGTCATCATCGCCTTGGCGCGCGCATAGTCGCCGGTCGCCTCGATCATCAGGAATTCGCGGTCGAGATCGATCACCGCGCCTTTGATCTTCTTGAAATCGACCGAGAAGGTCCCGTCCCCATGCGAGACGAAAGCGCCCTTGTCGAGCAGGTAGTTCACCTGGATCGCCATGCCGCGCGCGTGCGAGTCGGTCAGGCCGAAGTGCAGCGTGCGGAAGCACGAGGCGAGGAAGGTGTTGTACAGCTTGCGTTCGGCCGCCGCGCCCTGCCCCAGCGTGTCCTTCAGCTGGCCCTTGTCCATCATGTAGGCCAGCGCCCACAGGCCGGTGACGTCGGCTTTCGCTTCCTCGATGGTCGAATAGGTCTCTTTCAGATCCTGGCGCGGGGTCGATTCCTTGCCGTTGACCTTGGTGTGGTGCGGTCCCAGGCCGTGCGTGATTTCGTGCGCCAGGATGTGGGTGAAGAAGGAATCGAAGTCGAGGTCCTTCTGGTCTTGCGGCCGCAGCACCAGCTGCGTGATCGGCTTCAGGGTCGACTCGAACTTCGCTTCCTGGATGTTCTTCAGCATGACGCGTTTCGAGCCGCGCTCGCGGATGATGCGCTCGTCGTTCGGCAGGTTGTAGGCAGCCGTCTGCACGCCCATGTTGCCGTCGCCGGCGCCGTACACCTGGTTCACCACCACCATCGGCGCCATTGCCCCGACCTTCGGGTTGCGGTACTGTTTATCGAGCGGCAGGTTGTCTTCCAGCTCCTGCATGTGCTTGCCGAAGAAGTTCAGCTTTTGCGTCTCTTTCGCATCGCGCACGCTGACGTAGGCTTCGAAGGCCGCCTTGTAGCCGAACAGCTCGTCGTTATAGGTTTCATATGGCCCGATCGTGATGTCGACGGGCGAGTCGAGGTCCATCCAGGCGAAGTCGGACGCCAAGTAATCGTTCGACAGGAAGGCGTCGGCGCGCAGCAGCAGGAATTTTTTCAGGGAGGCGTTGTCGGTGCTGGCGGCGGCGTCGCGCAGCAGTTTGGCCAGTTGCTCCAATTCCGGCTTGTACTCTTCCGAGTATTTCACGGTGCGGAATTTGCCGTCCGGGCCAGTGCGGGTCACGGTGAAATACCATTGCGCCGCTTCCTTGTCCTTGGCCGACAGGCCGTTCATCCAGGCTTCCAGCGCTTCCTTGCTGGCGCCGGCCGGGTAAAAATTCGCGCCATCCGGTTTACGTGCCGGGATCTGGACGCCGGCATATTCCGGCGGCATGAAGGAGGCGTTGCCGTCGATGATCGACCACGGTCCCTTGTTCAGCCAAAAGTAATGCTGGCGCGCCTTGCCCAGCGGCGTCGTGTCCTTCTGCAGCGCCGCCCACAGCGCCTCGTTGCCGGACCAGCGCTGGCGCAGCTGCAGCGTATCGATGATCTTCGCCGCCTCGATCAGTTTGCCGATCGCCGCGCGGTCGCCTTTCGACAGCGCCGCCGTATCGGCGCGCAGCTCGACCGGCGCGAAGCGTGTCGCCATCGCGTTCAGTTCGGCGACCGTCGCCGCCTGCGGTTGGACGGCCGGCGCTTCGGCGGCGTGGAGGCTGCCGGCGGCGATGGCCAGCACGAAAGGTGCGAGTAGGTGTTTCATGTGTCCCTGTTAATTTACGTAGGGCGGGCACGCCCGCCAACTTTCGCATGCACGACACGTTTGCGCCGGCACATATGGCATTGTGCATCACGCGGCTACGATGCCGCACCATGCCCAACTACCGCCGCCTCCGCTCTGGCCCCACCTGGTTCTTCACCGTCGTCGCCTACCAGCGCCGCCCGATCTTTTGCGACCCGCACTTTCGCGCCGCCCTGCGGCAATCGATCACCGCCGTGCGCGCATCACGTCCGTTCACGATCGACGCCTGGGTGCTGATGCCGAATCACATGCATTGCATCTGGACCTTGCCGGAACGGGACTTCGATTATGGAAGACGTTGGGGCGAGATCAAACGCCATGTTTCGCACCTGTGCCGCGAAACGCTGCACGATCCGGCGTTGTTGCCACGAACAGCGAAAAAGCAGCGCGAATCGACGATCTGGCAACACCGGTTCTCGGAGCATCAAATACGCGATGACACCGATTTTGAAAGGCATATGGATTACGTGCATTTCAATCCGGTGAAGCATGGGTTCGTAATGAGCGCGGCCGAATGGGAACATTCGACGTTTCACCGGCATGTGCGCGATGGGGTGTATGCGCAGGATTGGGGCGGGACGACGGATGCGCGGACGCGCGATTTGGATTAAGCGGTCGGGTGGGCATGCGCACGTATGGCGGGCATGCCCGCCCTACATCAACGCACTGTAGCCAGTGGGGCTCCTTCCGACCAGCCGCCACCAAGCGCGCGCGCAACGGCGACCGATGCCAGCAGGCGCTGGGTGCGGATCTGGGCGGCGGCGCGGTCGGCGGCGAGGGTGCTGCGCTGGGCGTCGATGACGTCGAGGTAAGTAGACAGGCCGCGCTCGTAGCGGGCCTGCGCCACCAGCAGCGCGCGCGCTGACGCGGCTTGCGCCTCGGCCTGGACGTCGCCCTGCTTCTGGCGCTGCTGGACGTCCGACAACGCGTCTTCGACTTCGCGCAGCGCCGTCAGCAGGCGGTTCTCGTGGTTGGCCACCGCTTCGTCGTAGCGCGCCTTGTACAGGGCCAGATTGGCCTGGTTGCGGCCGCCGTCGAAGACCGGCAGCGACAGCGCCAGCGGGCCGACCGAAAACTGGCGCGCGCTGCCGCCGGCCAGGGCGCGCAGGGACTCCGAGGCATAACCGAAATTGCTGGTCAGCGTCAACGACGGATAGAACATGCCTTCGGCCACGCCGACCTGCGCATTCGCCGCGCGCAAGTTGGCCACGCTGGCGGCCAGGTCGGGACGCTGCGCCAGCAGGCTGGCTGGCAGGCCGACCGGAATGGTTGGGGGCAGCGGCAGTGCCGGCTTTGCTTCGGCCGGCAGCAACGGCGTGCTCGGCGAGGTGCCGACCAGCACCGACAAAGCGTGTTCGACCAGGTTGCGCTGGCGCTGCACTTCGTGCAGGTCGGCTTCGGCATTGGCGCGTTCGACGCGCGCGCGCGACACGTCCAGTTCGTTCGACAGGCCGGCATTGAAACGCGCCTCGACCAGTTCCTGCGCTTCGCGCCGCGCGGCCAGTGCATTCGCCAGGATCGCCTGTTCGGCATCCAGGCCGCGCAGCTGCCAGTAGCTCTGCGCCACCTGGCTCGACAACATCAGCAGCACGCCGTCGCGGTCGTCCTGGGCAGCGAGCGCCTGGGCATCGGCCGCTTCGACGATGCGGCGCACGCGGCCCCACAGGTCGAGCTCATACGAGAGCGCGGCGCCGATGCTGAAGTTGTTGCCTTCGATCGAACGCCCGCCCAGCGCCAGCGCCTGCGAGGTCTCGGCCGAGGTGCGCGAATTCGACACGCCCGCGTTCACCGACACGTTTGGCGCCTGGCCGGCACGCAGCACGCCCAGTTGCGCCTGCGCCTGCAGCAGGCGCTCGGCCGCCGCCTTCGCGCCCGGGTTGTCGCGCAGGGCGCGCTCTTCCAGGCCGCTCAGGGTGGCATCGTTGAACACGGTCCACCAGGTGGCCGGCAGGCGCGCAGTATCAGCAGGCGCGGCCGGGGCGGCTTCGACATGGCGGTAGGCCGGCGTCTCGACCGCCTTCGGTGCGACGAAATTCGGGCCGATGGTGGAGCAGCCACTCAGGGCCAGCGCCGCCGCCACACTCATGACCAGCGCGCGTTGCGCGAACATCCTGGTAAAGGAATCGAACATTGGTTTTCTCATTCTCTTCAACTCATTCTTTAATCAATGACCGCCACCGCCGGCGCCGCCGGGAGACTTGACCTTGTCGGCGAGCCAGACCATGGCGATGCAGCCGACCAGGATGATCCCGACGATAAAGAAGCCGTCGTTATAGGCCATCACATAGGCTTCGCGCCGCACGATGCGGTCGAGCGCGGCCAGGGCCTGGTTGGCGGCGGTAGCCGGGTCGATGCCGCTGGCCATGAAGGCTTGCGTCATCTGCTCGATGCGTTCCTGGGTCGGCGCCGCGTAGCTCGACACCGATTCGCCAATGCGCGCCGAGTGGAAATGCTCGCGGTTGGTGAGCGAAGTGGCCAGCATGGCGATGCCGATCGAGCCGCCCAGGTTGCGCGTCATGTTGAACAGGCTCGAGGCCGACGGCATGTCCTTCGGCGCGATGCCCTGCATCGCGAAATTCGACAGCGTCAGCATCACGAACGGCTGGCCGATGGCGCGCACCACCTGCGTCCACATCAGCTGGTCGTAGCCGGTATTCGCATCCATGAAGGCGTTCATCAGGCACGAGCCGCCGAACAGCAGCAGGCCGAAGCTGCACATGATGCGGTTGTCGACTTTCGACGACAGCGCCGCCGCGAACGGCATCACGAACAGCTGCGGCAAACCGACCCAGGCGATGACTTCGCCGATCTGCATCGGCGTGTAGCCGGCGATCTGGCCCAAATACAGCGGCAGCAGGTAGGACGAGCCATACAGGCCCATGCCGGTCACGGCCGACAGCACGGTGGCGATCAGGAAGTTGCGCTGCCCGTAGAGGCGCAGGTTGACGAAGGATTGCTGGCGCGTGAACGCGGTTGCCACCCAGCCCAGGATGCCGACCAGCGACAGCGAAGCGAAGGTGATGATGAATTGCGAATCGAACCAGTCCTTCGAATTGCCCTCTTCCAGGAAGATCGTCAGGCAGCCGAGGCCCATCGCCATCAGGCCGATGCCGAGCCAGTCGGCGTTGACCAGCTGTTTGATCTGGATCGGCTCGCGGTCCAGGCCCCACATGATGCCGGCGATGAGCAGCACGCCCGGCACCCAGTTGATGTAGAAGATCGACGGCCAGCCGTACAGCTCCGACAGGTAGCCGCCCAGGGTCGGGCCCATGGCCGGCGCCAGCGTGGCGGTGAGGCCGAAGATGGCCATACCGACCGCGCGCTTGGACGAGGGCAGGCGCGTCATCACCAGGGTCATCGCCATCGGGATCAGGGCGCCGCCGGTAAAGCCCTGCAGCATGCGGAACACGATCATGCTCTCCAGATTCCAGGCGGCGCCGCACAGGGTCGAGAACACCAGGAACAGGGACGTGGTGCCGATCATGTAGGCGCGTACGCCAAAGGCGCGTGCGAACAGCGCCGTCATCGGAATGACGACGATCTCGGCGCACAGGTAGGCGGTCGAAATCCAGGAGCCCTCTTCCTGGGTCGCCGAGAGCGTGCCCAGGATGTCGCGCAGCGACGAATTGGTGATCTGGATGTCGAGCACCGCCATGAAGGCGCCGAGCATGCCGGCGGCGACCGCGATCCAGGTGCGCAGCCCGATGGCCGCGCCGGCGGCGGGCGCGCCGGGAAAGGCGGCGGGCGCCGCCTTGGTGGTACTCGTCATGGAGCGTCCTTAGTTGGCTTGGGCGGTCCGTGCCGGTGCGGCCTTGTTCGGCTCAACCGCCTTGCGCAGGTCGACTTCGGCCACCACCGACATGCCCGGCACCAGGCGGCCGGTGAGGCGCTGCACGTCGGCCGGGGCCAGCGTGATTTTCACCGGCACGCGCTGCACGATCTTGGTGAAGTTGCCGGTCGCGTTATCGGCCGGCAGCAGCGCGAACTGGTTGCCCGAGGCCGGCGAGAAGCTGTCCACGCGGCCGACCAGGTGCTCGTCCGGCAGCGCATCGATCTGCAGTTCGACTTCCTGGCCCGGCTTGAGGCCGGCCAGCTGGGTTTCCTTGAAGTTGGCGGTGACCCAGACCTTGTCTTCGACCACGGCGACCAGTTGCTGGCCCGGCTGTACGCGCGCGCCGACTTCGACGCTGCGGCGGCCGATGCGGCCATCCACTGGCGCGACAATGCGGCTGTAGCCGACCTGCTGCTTCGCATCCTTCAGCTGCGCCTGCAGCACCTTGATCTGGGCTTTATAAACGTCGCGCGCGGACGACGCGGCGGTGATTTGCGCCTGGGCGGCGCTGGCGTTGTCGCGGCGTGCGTTGACGTCGGCGGCGGCGGCGGCACGCGCGGCGTTGGCGGCATCGACTTCGGCTTTCGAGACAGCCTTCATCTGCTTCGTGTACAGCTGGCTGAAGCGCTCGGCGTCCTGGCGTGCGCGCAGGGCCAGCGCCTGCGACTGGCCGACCTGCGCCTGCGCCGCCTGGGCCTGGGCGCGCACCTGCTCGACTTGCGCATCGGCCTGGATGACCTGCTGTTTCGCGCTGGCGATCTGCGCCTCGATCTGCTCGACGCGCACGTGCTGGTCGGCCGGGTCGAGTTCGGCGATGACGTCGCCTGCCTTGACGTGCTGGTTGTCTTCCACCAGCACGCGCGTGACGACGCCGGCGATGCGTGCCGACACCGGGTGCACGTGGCCGGCCACGTAGGCGTTTTCGGTATCGACGAAGTTATGGCTGCGGTACCACATGCGGCCGCCGGCAAACAGCGCAGCGGCCGCGATCAGGCCGACCACAACCAGCACGCGCTTGTTGGGCGGGGTCTTGCCCGCGGCTGCTGGTGCTGACGCTGGAGGAACATTGCCAAGCGGCTTTTGCTCGCTTGAAGGCTGCGTTTGGGACATGGTGCAACTCCAGAAGAGACTAAAAACAGGAAAGAGTATTTGATGCAGTCCACCATTATTCGACAAGCGCTCGGGTTCGTCAAGAAATGAAACGGTTGCATTTCATTTGTACGTGAATTAGAGTGAGGGTCATGAGCAAATCTTCGCAAGAGAGCAGCGCGCCCTGTCTACGCAGCGCCGGCCGCCCCAAGGCGAGCGACGTCGAGGCGCGCATGCAAGACCTGATCGACACGGCGGCGCAGTTGTTCCTGGCCAACGGCTACACGCGCACCAGCCTGGAATCCATTGCCCGCGCCGCGCGCGTTGCCGTGCGCACCATCTACGTCAAGTTCGGCGGCAAGGCCGGCCTGCTCGAAGCGGTGCTGATGTCGCGCCGCGACACCTTCTTTCGCATCCGCGACATGGAACACGACCTGCGTCCGTTCCGCGAAGTGGTCGACGATTTCGCGCACCAGTTCTATGACCTGCTTTGCCAGGATCAATTGATTGCGATGCAACGCGTGGTGATTGCGGAAGCCGGCGACAACCCGGAACTGGCGCGTACTTTCTATGACGCCGGGCCGCGCCTGACGCGCGACATGCTCGAGCGCTTCTTCGCCCGCCCCGATATCCGTGCGCAATTGCGCGCCGACCTGCCCTTCGAGGAATTGCCCGCTTTAATCACCAGCTGGATTTCCGGCGACGCCATGCAGCGTTTCGTGTTCCCGCACGATCAGCCCTCGCGCGACGAGGCGCATCGGCTGCTGGGGCAGCGCCTGGAATTGTTCTATCGCGCCGTGCTGAGGTAGCGCATGGTCGAATGTGTGTCATCGCACCGATCTGGTGCGTCATTTCGTGACACAATGGCACCCTACTTCAAGGAGGATGTCATGGATATCAACAAGAACATCGCGGCAGTACGCAAGGGGGCGCTATGAGCAAGACTTCCCGTTACGAATGGCGCGACCAGCAGGCGTCGCTGCATGAGCGCATGAAAGGTTTCCTGCAAAACCCGGGCAACGAACAACTTGAAGCCGTGCTCGCCGAAATGCGCGCGTATGCCGATGCCGCCAAGTCGGGGCATATCGAGATCCCGCAAAGCTGGACCAGCTACGGCTGATTGCCGAATCGGTGCCCTCCCGGCACCGCCATGAAAATGCCGCCCGGCTCGCGCTTGGCGGCATTTTTTACGACCGCCGTGGGCGCCCATCACCTTGCCGGGACAAGATCGGGACATTGCACCTGTAGCCGCTTTTAAACCGCTGGATTTGATGAGTATCAGCCGCCCATCGACCCACACCATTGAACAATTGACGATTCCATAAGGTCAAATCCGGTATGATGCATTACGAATTCAACAAGATTCGTCATTTACATTGCTGCCGTATTAAACCGTATTTACACTTATCCGCTGCGAGGATCGCGCATGACGACGATGACTGGACGTATCAAGGGGCTCGATATCGAAAAGCGGGGCGATCCGTGGCTGACCGAACTGGCTGCGATCCGGCACGAGTTCGAAGAGCGCATTGCGCAACTGCTGCCCGACAGCGCCAATGGCAGCGATGCCCTGGCAGCGGCAATGCGCGCCGGCACGCTCGGCGCCGGCAAGCGCATGCGTCCGCTGCTGCTGATGCTGGTCGCACGCGACCTCGGCTGCGCCTCCCCCGCCCTGACCGATATCGCCTGCGCGGTCGAGATGGTGCATGCCGCCTCGCTGATCCTCGACGACATGCCGTGCATGGACAACGCCATGCTGCGCCGCGGCCAGCCGACGGTCCACGTGCAGTACGGCGAAGACGTCGCCATCCTCGCTTCGGTCGCCCTGCTCAGCCGCGCTTTCGGCGTACTCGCCACGGCACCCGGCGTCGCCCCGGCCGTGCGTGCGCGCCTGGTGGCCAAACTGGCCGAGACGGTCGGCACGCAAGGGCTGGTGCGCGGCCAGTTCGAAGACCTGCACGCCGGCGGCGAGCGTTCGGAACAGGACATCGCCACCACCAACGAACTGAAAACCGGCGTGCTGCTCGGCGTCTCGGTCGACATGGCCGCCATCCTGGCCGAAACCGACGATTGCGTCGCCCAGTCGCTGCGCGCCTTTGCGTTGGCGGCCGGCCACGCCTTCCAGATCCGCGACGATTTCATGGACGACCCCGCCATGGATACAGGGGTGACGGGCAAGGACACCGGCAAGGACCTCGGCAAGGCCACGCTTACCAACGTGCTCGGCTTCGAAGAAGCGCGCAAACGCCTCGCCGGCCACCTCGACGACGCCGATCGCCACCTGGCCGACGCCATCGGCGCCCAGCAGCACACGCGCCGTTTCGTCGGCACGCTGTTCGGCCAGGGCGCGGGTTTCCGCTGGGGGACCAACGCCGGCGCCACGGCGGAGCAGCGCCAGGTGCGCCATTGAGCGCGCAGCCGCCGTTCACGCTGCACCGTCACTGAACGGGACCGACCGATGGCGCATTTCGGCGTGGTCGCCCCTGCCTTCTACAGCCATGTGAGCGCGCTGTCGGCGCTCGCCCTGGCCCTGGTCGCGCGCGGCCACCGCATCACCTTCTTCCAGCGGCCGGATGCGGCGGCCTACCTGAACGACCTCCGCCTCGACTTCTACGCCGTCGGCGCCGCCAGCCATCCGCCCGGCTCGCTGGCGCAGTCGCTGCGGCGCGCGGCCAATCCCGGCAGCCCGCTCGGGCTGCGCCGTGTGATCCTCGACATGGCCGCCGCTACGACCATGCTATGCCGCGAACTGCCTGGTGCATTCGAAGCATTGAAGATCGACGCCGTGCTGGCCGATCAGATGGAACCGGCCGGCGCCCTGGTCGCCGAAGCGCTCGGCCTGCCCTTCGTTTCCGTGGGCTGTGCGCTGCCGGTCAACCGCGAGCCGGGCATTCCATTGCCCGTCATGCCCTTCGACTGGAGCACGGGTGAACGTGCGCTGCACATGTTCGAAGGCAGTACCCGCGTCTACGACTGGATGATGACGCCGCACCGGCGCGCCATCGAAGACGCCTGCCGTGGGCTCGGCATTCCCGTGCGCGGCGCCCTGCACGAATGCCTGTCGCCCTTCGCCCAGATCAGCCAGACCGTGGCCGCCTTCGATTTCCCGCGCCAGGGTTTGCCTGCCGGTTTTCACCACGTCGGCCCGCTGCGCACGCCCACGCACACGGCGCCGGCGCGCATCGACGCCCTGCCCGCCGTCCAGCCCGGCCGCCCCTTCATCTTCGCTTCGCTCGGCACCTTGCAGGGGCACCGCTTCGACCTCTTCAAGCGCATCGCCAAAGCCTGCCGCCGGGTCGACGCGCAACTGTTGATTGCCCATTGCGGCGGACTCGATGCGCGCCGGGCGCAGGCGCTGCAGCGGTGCGGCGCCACCTGGGTGTGCGCCTTTGCGCCGCAGGAAGCGGCGATTGCGCGCGCCGACGCCATCGTCTCGCATGCCGGCCTGAACACGGTGATGGACGCGGTCGCCCACGACACACCGATCCTGGCGCTGCCGATCGCCTTCGACCAGCCCGGCGTGGCGGCGCGCATCCGCCATGCCGGCATCGGCCTGTCGGCGTCACCGCGCTTTACTGGCGCCACCGAGCTCGCACGGCGCCTGCGCCGCCTGCTCGACGAACCGGGTTTCAAACAGCGCTGCGCGCCGCTGGCCGCCAGCGTACGTGCAGCCGGCGGCAGCGAACGGGCCGCCGATATCGTCGAAGCGGCGCTGGGCCTGGACACGAATGCGGGCACAGAGAGCCGGGTGCAACGTGGATAAGCTGCACGCCGTGCCCACGCCGGCCCCTCCCGCTCCGCCCCCAAGCTACGACCTGATCCTGGTCGGCGGCGGGCTGGCGAATGGCCTGATCGCCTGGCGCCTGCGCACCGAGCGCCCCGAACTCAACATCCTGCTGCTGGAAGCGGACGATGCGATCGGCGGCAACCACACCTGGTCCTTCCACGACGGCGACCTTGACCTGAACCAGCGCGTCTGGCTGGCGCCGCTGGTCGGTTGCCGCTGGCCGAAATACGAGGTGGTCTTCCCCGGCTATGCGCGCACCCTGGAGAGCGGCTACGCCAGCATCCTGTCCGACGATTTTGCGCGCGTGATCGGAAACGCGCTCGGGCCCGCGCTGCGCACCGGCGCACGCGTCGACGTCATCACCCCGACCACGGTGCGCCTGGCCGATGGCGAGCTGCTGCAGGCCGGCGCCGTCATCGACGGCCGCGGCGCGCAACCGGGCACGCGCCTGGCGCTCGGCTACCAGACCTTCCTCGGCCAGGAAGTGAGACTGACCGTTCCACATAATCTCACTGCCCCGGTGATCATGGACGCCAGCGTCGCCCAGCAAGGCGGCTACCGCTTCGTCTACCTGCTCCCGTTCGGCCCCGACCGCGTGCTGATCGAGGACACCCATTACGTCGACACCGGCATCTGGGAACCGGAGCGCCTGCGCGCCAACATCGCGGCCTATGCCCGCACGCGCGGCTGGACGGTTGCCGAAGTGCTGCGCGAAGAACACGGCTCGCTGCCGATCGTGCTGGCCGGCGACATCGACGGCTTCTGGTCCGACCTTGGCGGCCAGCCCGCTTCCGGCCTGCGCGCCGGCCTGTTCCACGCCACCACCGGCTATTCGCTGCCGCACGCGGTGCGCCTGGCCGAACGCATTGCCGGCCTCGCCGACCTGAGCGCCCCCAGCCTGTTCGCCGCCATCCGCGCCGAGGCCCGCGCCGCGTGGAAGGAGCAAGCCTTTTTCCGCCTGCTGAACCGCATGCTGTTCCTGGCCGGCAGCCCGGACAACCGCTGGCGCGTCATGGCGCGCTTTTACCGCCTGCCGGCGCCGCTGATCGAACGCTTCTATGCCGCGCGCCTGCACCTGTTCGACAAGCTGCGCATCCTCAGCGGCAAACCTCCCGTCCCCGTGCGCGCGGCCTTCGACGCCGCGCGCAGGCTTCACCCTCGTCAGATCAGGAATTTCGAATGAACGCAGCACATCCCAACACCGCGGTCGTCGTCGGCGCCGGCTTCGGCGGCCTGGCCCTGGCGATCCGCCTGCAGGCCGGCGGCACGCAAACGACGCTGCTCGAAAAGCGCGACAAGCCGGGCGGCCGCGCCTATGTCTACGAAGACCAGGGCTTCGTGTTCGACGCCGGCCCGACCGTCATCACCGACCCCTCCTGCATCGAAGAGCTGTTCACGCTGGCGGGCAAACGCATCGAGGATTACGTCGAGATGCTGCCGGTCGCTCCCTTCTACCGCCTGTGCTGGGAAGACGGCAGCCATTTCGATTACGCCAACGACCAGGAAGCGCTCGACCGCCAGATCCACGCCATCAACCCGGCCGACGTCGCCGGCTACCAACGCTTCCTCGCCTATTCGAAGGCGGTGTTCGAAGAGGGTTACATCAAGCTCGGCACCGTGCCGTTTTTGACCTTCCGCGACATGATCGCGGCGGGCCCGCAGCTGGCCAAACTGCAGGCCTGGCGCAGCGTCTACGGCATGGTGTCGAAGTTCGTCGAAAACGAACACCTGCGCCAGGCCTTCTCGTTCCACTCGCTGCTGGTCGGCGGCAATCCGTTCGCCACCTCCTCGATCTACACGCTGATCCACGCGCTCGAACGGCGCTGGGGCGTGTGGTTCCCGCGCGGCGGCACCGGAGCCCTGGTGAAAGGGTTGGTGAAGCTGTTCGAGGATATCGGCGGGCGCATCGAACTCAATGCCGCCGTGGCGCAAATCGAAACCCGCGGCGAGCGCGCCAGCGGCGTGCGCCTCGAAGACGGCCGCCTGTTCCCGGCCGACGCCGTCGCTTCGAATGCCGACGTGGTGCACACCTACAGGGCGCTGCTCAACGGGCACCGGCGCGGCGCCGAAGAAGGCGCCAGCCTGCAGAAGAAGCGCTTCAGTAATTCGCTCTTCGTAATTTACTTCGGCCTGAACCACCACCACAGCCAGCTGCAGCACCATACCGTCTGCTTCGGTCCGCGCTACCGCGGCCTGATCGACGAGATCTTCAAGGGCAAGGCGCTGGCCGACGATTTTTCGCTCTACCTGCACGCGCCCTGCGTCACCGACCCGTCGCTGGCGCCGCCGGGCTGCGGCAGCCATTACGTGCTGGCGCCGGTGCCGCACCTGGGCAATGCCGACATCGACTGGGATATCGAAGGGCCGCGCTACCGCGACAAAATCTTCGAATACCTCGAACAGCGCTACATGCCGGGCCTGCGCAGCCAGCTCGTCACCAGCCGCATCTTTACGCCCTTCGATTTCCGCGACCAGTTGAATGCCCACGTCGGCTCGGCCTTCTCGCTGGAGCCGGTGCTGACCCAAAGCGCCTGGTTCCGCCCGCACAACCGCGATAAAGATTTGCACAACCTCTACCTGGTCGGCGCCGGCACCCATCCGGGCGCGGGCGTGCCGGGTGTGATCGGCTCGGCCAAGGCGACCGCGGGCCTGATGCTGGGACAGGTGCCGGCATGAGTACCACTGTAAACAGCGCGCTTCTCCACCACGCGACCGAAACCATCAAGGTCGGCTCGAAGAGTTTCGCGGCCGCTGCCAAGCTGTTCGAGCCGGCCACCCGGCGCAGCGTGCTGATGCTCTATGCCTGGTGCCGCCACTGCGACGACGTCGTCGACGGCCAGGAACTGGGCTTCGGCGTGGCGCCCAGCGCCAGCCACGATCCGCACGCCGAACTGGCGCGCTTGCACGAACAGACGCGCCGCGCCTATGCCGGCGAAGCGATGACGGACCCTGCCTTTGCCGCCTTCCAGGAAGTCGCGCTGGGCCAGGGGATCGCGCCGCGCTATGCCTTCGATCACCTGGCCGGCTTTGGCATGGACGTCGACGAGGTGAAGTACGAGACGGTCGGGGACACGCTGCGCTACTGCTACCACGTGGCCGGCGTGGTCGGCCTGATGATGGCGCAGATCATGGGCGCGAAAGATGCCCGGGTGCTCGACCACGCCTGCGACCTGGGCCTGGCTTTCCAGCTGACGAACATCGCGCGCGACATCGTCGACGACGCCCGTATTGGACGCTGCTACCTGCCCGCGCAGTGGCTGCGCGAGGCCGGAATTCCGCAAGGCGAGATCGCGCTGCCGCGCCACCGCGTGGCGCTGGCCAAGGTAGCGGCGCGCCTGGTCGACCATGCCGAACCCTATTATGCCTCGGCCATGGACGGCATCGGCGCCCTGCCGCTGCGCTCGGCCTGGGCGATCGCCACCGCGCGCAACGTCTATCGCCAGATCGGCATCGAAGTCAAAGCGCGCGGGCCGGCTGCCTGGGATGAACGGGTCGGCACCTCGAAGGCGACCAAGCTGCTGCTGTTGGTAAAAGGCGGCGTCGAGGCGCTGCTGTCGCGTCTGCGCCGCGCTAGGCCGCGTCCTGCCGGCTTGTGGCGGCGTCCGCCGGTGGACGTCCCTTACGAACCGGTGCCCCGCCATGCAGCGCCTGCAGCTGGCGTTTCAGGGTTGTAACGGAAGGCGCGTACAGGAAGCCGAACGAGACGGCGCCATCCTTGCCTTCGACGGCATGGTGCATGCGGTGGGCCTGGTACAGCCGCTTGGCGTAGCCGCTGCGCGGCGTGTACTGGAAAGGCCAGCGCCGGTGCACCAGGCCGTCGTGGGCGACGAAATACAGCACGCCGTAGGCCGTCATGCCGGCGCCGATCCACTGCAGCGGCCAGGCGCCTTCGGTACCGAACCAGATCAGGGCGATGGCGATGCCGGCGAAGACGACGGCGTATAAATCGTTTTTCTCGAACCAGCCGGTCCGCGGTTCATGGTGCGAGCGATGCCAGCCCCAGCCGAAACCGTGCATGATGTACTTGTGCGCCACGATGGAAAAGAGTTCCATGAAGACGACGGTGGCGATGACGATGAGCGTATTGAGCAGCATGAAAGCAGCCTACCATAAGGCGCCCGTGTGCACGGCTGGAGATGAGGGAATGTCCCGGCCTTGCACCGACAACATCAACAAGGAAAATCCAATGAATCAGTTATTGCGCATCACCCTGTCCAGCATCCTGCTGCTGTGGGCCGCCGGCGCCGCGGCCGCTAACGTCGAGGTCCGCGTCGCCGGCGTCACGGCCAAGGGCAAAGTCAACGTCGCCGTCTGCGACAAGGAACGCTTCCTCAAGCAATGCGCCTACAGCGCCTCGGCCCCGGCCCAGGCCGGCGAAACGCTGGTCACGGTCAAGGACGTGCCGCCGGGCACCTGGGCGGTCGTCGCCTACCAGGACGAGAACACCAACGGCAAGCTCGACACCAACCTGCTCGGCATCCCCAAGGAGCCCTACGGCTTCAGCCGCGACGCGCGCAGCAAGTTCGGCCCGCCGGGCTTCGAGGACGCGGCGATCGAGATTGGCGACGCGCCGGCGACGGCGGCGGTACGCCTGCGCTAAACCCGCGTCAAACGCTGGCGGTCGTTTCCTGCGGCGCCGCCTGCACCCCGGCATCGAACACCCGCATCAAAAAATGCACCTTGCGCGAGGCGTGGTGGCGCTCGTGGTGATCGCGGGTAAGAATCTCGACGCGCCGCGGCTGCGCGCTCAGCTGGCGCGCATCGATATGCCCGCCGACGGTATCGTTCCCCGCGAATTGCGCCGTCAGGTGCTGCGCGATTGTCCCGGTCAGCGTGACCGGCAAGCCGTGCAGCGTCGTATGCAGCTCGAAAGCCCGCGATGCAGGCAGGACGAACAGCGTCCCGACGTATTCAGTACCGTGCTCTTCCATGTCAGTCTCCTGTGACACGCATGTGCGTTCGGCGTTGCTTCGGCTCGCCGCCCCGCACGTTGATCATAGCGCGGCTGCAGTCCCGACACACGCATTTCACGCCGCCCCGCTGCATTTCGCGCAGCCCGGCTGCACTTCGTCGCATGCCGCGGCGGGCGCCTTTTTGCGCCGCTACAGTGGCTCCACTTTCCCAACCGCATGGAGCCGCACATGAAACCGATTCGACTTGCCCTTGCCTTTCTCCTGCTGACTGGCAGCGCCGCCCAGGCCGGCGACCTGACGATCCGCGTCGACGGCGTCACGACCGGCGCAGGCCAGGTCATGGTCGCCCTCTACGATTCGGCCGACGGCTTCCTGAAACGCAGCATCAAGGCAACCGCAGCCCCGGCCACTGCCGGCAGCACCACCGTGGTGATCGGCGACGTTCCTGCCGGCGAGTACGGCATCGCGCTCTACCACGATGCCAACGGCAACGGCAAGATGGACAGCAACCCGATGGGCATGCCTGTCGAGGACTTTGCCTTCAGTAACAACGCACGCGGCAACATGGGACCGCCGTCGTTCGCCAACGCCAAATTCGCCGTGCCGCAAGCGGGCGCGGCCGTTACCGTGTCCCTGCGCTGAGGCCATCATGGACCGCCGCCACTTTCTCTCCGCCACTGCCGGCCTGGGCGCCCTCGCCCTGTCCGGCGCCGCCCGCGCCGATGCCGACACCTACCGCCGTTTCCACGCAGCGCTCGAGCGCGACAATTCGCTCGCGGTCTATGCCGACCTGGCGGGCGAGCAATCCGGCAACGCCGTCGTGCAGGGCCGCCTGCCGGCCGACCTGCGCGGCCATTTCTTCCGCAATGGCCCGGGCCGCTTCGAGCTCGGCGGCGAACGCCATCACCACTGGTTCGACGGCGACGGCTTTGCCCAGCGCTGGACGATCGCCGACGGCGCCATTACGCACCGCGGCCGCTTCGTCGAGACCGAGCGTTTTACGGAAGAATCGCGTGCCGGCCAGTTCCTGCTGCCCTCGTTCGGCACCATGGTGACGCGGCGCGGAGCGCGCAGCAACGATGCCGTCAATGCCGCCAACACCAACCTGCTGCCTTTCAACGGGCGCCTGTATGCGCTGTGGGAAGGCGGTTCCGCCACCGAGATGGACCCCGATTCGCTGGCGACGCTCGGCATCAAGACCTGGCGCGACGACCTCAAGGGCATGCCCTTCTCGGCGCACCCGAAAGCCGATCCGGACGGCGGCCTGTGGAATTTCGGCATCCTGCCCGGCGCCGACCGCCTTGCCCTGTACCGGATCGGCGCCAACGGCGCCCTGCTGCGCAGCGCCCTCGTGCAGGTGCCCCAGCTCAATTTCGTCCACGACTTCGTGGTCAGCGCCAAGCACCTGATCTTCCTGGTGCCGCCCTACGATTTCAGCCCGGACCGGACGCTGAGCCTGGCCGCGCGCCACGTCTGGGCCGGCGGCGGCGCGCAGGCGCGTCCGATGCGGGTGGTCGTGGTGGCCAAGGATACGCTGGCCGTGCGCCAGGTCTTCGAACTGCCGCCGCGCATGGTATTTCACCTCGGGAATGCCTGGGAAGACGGCGCCTGCACCCGCTTCGACGTGGTGCTGCACCGGGGCGACGCCCTGGCCGGACTCGGGCAACTCATGGCCGGCCAGCGCCAGCCGAACGATTCGGGCCGCAGCGAAGTCGTCCACGTCTGCCTCGACTATGCGCGTGGCCAGGCCGCTACCAGCCGCCTGTTCGGCCCAGCCGAGTTCCCGCGCGTGATGCCGCAGGTCGTCGGCGCGCGCCACCGTCGCCTGGCCCTGCTCGGCAGCGACCGCGCCAATTCTGAACTCGTGCTCGACACCGTCAACCTGGTCGATACCGACAGCGGCAAGGCCGACAGCTACCGCTTCGGCGCCGGCTGGCAGGTCGAGGAACACGTGCTGGTCCCGCGCCGGGGTGCACGCAGCGAAACCGACGGTTACCTGGTCGGCGTGGCGCAGGACACGCGTGCCGGCGTCGGCGTATTGACCGTGTTCGACGCGGCCCGCATCAGCGCCGGGCCCCTCGCCCTGGCGAAGTTGCCTTATCGCACACCTCACTGTTTTCATGGTAACTTCCTGCCAACTTGAACTGCTCGCACAGATGACCTCTACCTCGTCACGGCATGAACAGCACCGCCCGCATCCGCTGGAAGCGGTCATGCCTTTCCTGCGGCTGCGGCGCTCGCCCTGGCGCGACGTCGGCTACACGCTGCTTTTTAACTGCCTGGTCGCGCTGCTGCTGACGGCCGGCGAGCAGTTGTTGTTGCAGCGCCCCGCGCCCTTGTTGCGCAACCTCGGGTCGATGCTGGTGGCGGCCAACCTGGTCGGTTTCCTGATCCATGCCGGACTGGCACTGCTGTGGCGCCTGGGGCCGCTCGTCAAGGCGCGCGACGAAGGCAGCGTAGGCAGCGTAGGCAGCGCACGCAAGGGCCAGTTGCTGGTGATCGGCATCGGCGCGTTCTGCGGCGTGATGCTGGCCCAGGTGCTGCTGCGCTGGGCCAGCCCCTTGCAGGTGCTCGGCTCCGGCATGCTCGGTACCATCGCCGTGTATGCGCTGTTCTCGACCATCACGATCCGCGGCATGCTGCTGCTGGTCGAGCGCCGCGTGGCGCGCGCGACCGCCGCCGCACGCCAGCAGGAGCAGATCGCCGCCGCCGGCCGCCTGCTGGCCGAAGCCCGCCTGCGCGCCCTGCAGGCCCAGATCGAACCGCACTTCCTGTACAACACCCTGGCCAACGTGCTCGGCCTGATCGATACCCGCCCGGCGCAGGCGCGCCACATGCTCGAGCGCTTCATCGACTACCTGCGCGCCAGCCTGGCCGCCAGCCGCGCCGAGTCGGCAACGCTGGGCGGAGAACTCGACCAGGCCGGCGCCTACCTCGACGTACTCGGCGTACGCATGGGCGAACGCCTGCGCTACCGCATCGAGGCCGACGTCGCCTGCCGCCTGCTGCCGATCGCGCCCATGCTGCTGCAGCCGCTGGTCGAGAACGCGGTCATGCACGGGATCGAACCAAAGCTCGAGGGCGGCGAGATCGTGGTGCGCGCACGCGTCGATGGCCCGAACCTGTGCATCGAGGTCGCCGACAGCGGCCTGGGCCTCGGCATGGCGCCGCCTCGATCCCGTCCCGGCGGCGGCGTCGGCCTGCACAACCTGCGCGAGCGCGTGCGCCAGTTGCACGGGCCGCAGGCGCAACTGCAACTCTTCGACAACCAACCCTGCGGCGTCGTTGCGCGCCTGCTGCTTCCCCTGACGGTGCCACCATCGACCACGCCCTGATCGCCGACGACGAACCCCACCTGCTCGATTACCTCGCAGCGCAACTGGCCCAGGCCTGGCCCGGCTTGCGCATCACGCGCGCCGCCAACGGCATGCAGGCGCTGGAACTGATCGATGCGCTGGCGCCCGACGTCGTCTTCCTCGACATCCGCATGCCGGGCCTGAATGGCCTCGACTTGGCGGCGCGCCTGTGCGCGGGCGACAGTCCGCCGCGCATCGTGTTCACCACCGCGCACGAGGAATATGCGCTCGCCGCCTTCGAGCACGCCGCCTTCGACTACCTGCTCAAGCCGGTCAAGCCGGAACGCCTGGCGCGCACGGTGGAACGCCTGCGCGCGACGCTGCAGGCGCCGGCTGCCGTACCGGCGGTGGCGCCCGAGGCGCTGCAGGCCCTGCTGCGCCAGCTCGGGGTTGCGCCGGCCGCTTCTGCACCAACCCCGCTGCAATGGATCCGCGCCGCCCAGGGCCACGAGACACGCCTGATCGCTATCGACGAGGTAGTGTATTTCCAGAGCAACGACAAGTACACCAGTATCTACCTGGCCGATAGCGAGAGTCTGATCCGCACCCCGCTCTCCAAACTCAAGGAGCAGCTCGACCCGCAGCAGTTCTGGCAGATCCACCGCAGCGTGATCGTCGCCGCGCGCCACGTGGCCGGTACGCGTACCGATTTCAGAGGGCGGCTGCACGTGAAGCTGAAGGGGCGCAGCGAGGAGTTGGTGGTGAGCCGGAATTACGTCGACCTGTTCAGGCAGATGTGAACCGGTCGTTACGCCGGTCGTACGGGTGCATGCCTTACCATCTCTAGCACCGCTGCAGCGCGCATGGGCACGGAGCGCAGTTGTAGGGTGGGCTCCGCCCACGCGGTCGTACGCATGCATGCCATAGCGTCTCCAACACCGGTGCGGCCTGTATAGACACGACAGCGTTGGCCGAGCCCACCCTACGAAAATCAGGCCGATGCAGGTTTGGAGCTCAGCGCCAGCGCCGCCAGGTCAAGATCGCCCTCGCCACGCTGTACCGCTTCCTGCAGGGTCTCGCGCAGCACGGCGCCGAAGCGCAGCCGTACGCCCTGCTCCGCGGCGGCGTCGTTGGCCAGGCCGACGTCCTTCAGTCCCAGCGACAGCTTGAATCCGGCCGGGCTGTAGCGCTCCTGCGCGATCATGCCGCCATAGCCTTTGTAGACGGGTGAGCCGGCGAACAGGGTATTGCTCAGCAAATCGAGGAAGCCGCCGGCTTCGAGGCCGTGCGCGCCCACCAGCGCCGCCGCTTCGCCCATCGCCTCGATGGCGCAGGCCAGCGTCAGGTTGGCGCCGAGCTTGACCGCGTTCGCCTGTTCCGATGCACTGCCGAAGCGCCACGTTTTTTGTCCCATCAGGTCGAACAGCGGTTGCACGCGTGCAATCAGGTCGTCGGCGCCGGCGGCCACGATGTTCAGCTTGCCCGCAGCGGCCACGTCGACCCGGCCCAGCACCGGCGCGGCGATGTAGCCAACGCCGCGCGCTGCGTGCAGCTGCGTCATCTCGCGCGCAAACGCAACCGACACCGTCGCCATGTTGACGTGGATGCTGCCCGGCGCCAGGGCATCGAGGGCGCCGGCGTCGAGCACCGCGCGCGTGGCGGCATCGTCGGCCAGCATCGTGAACAGCACGTCCACCTGCGCCGCGTCGGCCGCGCTGGCCGCTGCCTGCGCGCCTTGCGCGACCAGTTCCTGTACGGGTCCCTCGCTGCGGTTCCAGACGCGTAGCGGGTGACCAGAACGCAGCAAGTTCGCCGCCATCCCGCGCCCCATGGCGCCCAGTCCGATAAATCCGATGTTCATGCCTTGCCTCCAAATCGGTGCCGCGATGCGGCGAATGGGCTTATTGAATCAACATTTAAGAAAACGCGGCGCAAAAGTACTTGGGCCCCGCGCGCAAAAACATCCGATAGACCCGTAAGGTGGGCGGCTACACCTGGACGCTTGCGTGCCCATGACGCAGGCGCCGCCCACGCGTTCAACGTCTGCCTGGAACGGCACGATTGCTCACAGGAGCGTTGAACGCGTGGGCGGCGCCGACGTCCCGGTGATGCGTGCAGATGGGTGGAGCCGCCCACCTTACGCCCCTCCGGGGGAATGGATCATTGCGCGAACGGTCAAAAAAACGGGACCTCGCGGTCCCGTTTCGTTTGCTGCGGCTACGCCAATGCTCAGCGCTTGCGCGGTGGCGGCAAATCGGTGCAGACGCCCTTGTAGACTTCGGCGGCCATGCCGATCGATTCGCCCAGGGTCGGGTGCGGGTGGATCGTCTTGCCGATGTCGACGCCGTCGGCGCCCATCTCGATCGCGAGAGCGATCTCGCCGATCATGTCACCGGCATTCGTGCCGACGATGGCGCCGCCGATGATGCGGCCGGTCTCGGCGTCGAACAGCAGCTTGGTGAAGCCTTCGTCGCGGCCGTTGGCGACGGCGCGGCCCGAGGCGGCCCACGGGAATTGGCCCTTCTCGACCTTGACGCCCTTCTGCTTGGCTTCGTCCTCGGTGATGCCGGCCCATGCCACTTCCGGATCGGTGTAGGCCACCGATGGAATGACTTTCGCGTCAAAGTATGCCTTCTCGCCGTGCGCCGCTTCCGCCGCGACGTGCGCTTCGTGCACCGCCTTGTGCGCCAGCATCGGCTGGCCGACCAGGTCGCCGATGGCGAAGATGTGCGGCACGTTGGTGCGCATCTGGCCGTCCACGCCGATGAAGCCGCGGTCGGTCACTGCCACGCCGGCCTTGTCGGCGGCGATCTTCTTGCCGTTCGGGCTGCGGCCGACGGCCACCAGCACCATGTCGTACAGCTGCGGTTCGGGCGCGGCGACGCCGGCTTCGGCCGACTCGAACGTGACCTTGATCCCTTCCGGCAGCGCTTCCACGCCGACAGTCCTGGTCTTCAACATGATCTTGTCGAAGCGCGCTTCGTTGTACTTCTGCCAGACTTTCACGGCATCGCGGTCCGCGCCCTGCATCAGGCCATCCATCATTTCGACGACGTCGATACGTGCGCCCAGCGTGCTGTACACGGTCGCCATTTCGAGGCCAATGATGCCGCCGCCGATGACCAGCATCTTCTTCGGTACCTGGCGCAATTCCAGCGCGCCGGTCGAATCGACGATGCGCGGGTCTTCCGGCACGAAGGGCAGTTTGACGACCGAGGAGCCGGCGGCGATGATCGCTTTCGCGAACTTCACCACCTTCTTGGCGCCGTCCGGACCGGTGACTTCGATGTGGTTCGGGCTGAGGAACTGGCCCACGCCCTGCACCACCGTCACCTTGCGCGCCTTGGACATGCCGGCCAGGCCGCCCGTCATCTTCTTGATGACGCCGTCCTTGTAGGCGCGCAGCTTGTCGATGTCGACGTCCGGCTTGGCGAAGCTCACGCCGAGGTCGGCCATGTGCGCGGTCTCGTCGATGATGTGCGCCACGTGCAGCAGCGCCTTCGACGGGATGCAGCCGACGTTCAGGCAGACGCCGCCCAGGGTGGCGTACTTCTCGACCAGCACCGTGTTCATGCCGAGGTCGGCCGAACGGAAGGCGGCCGAATAGCCGCCCGGACCGGCGCCCAGCACCATCATTTCGCATTCGACGTCGACCTGGCCGCTGTAGCTCGATGCGGCAGGCGCAGGCACGGCGCCAGGCGTGGCCGCATCGGCTTTATGGGCCGGTGCGTAGGAATCGGTCGGGCCGGCGGCAGCCGTCGGCGCCACCGCCTGCGCGCCGATCTGGGCGGCAGGCTTCGACGACTCGGCAGCCGCAGGGGCAGCAGCGGCCGGAGCGGGAGCCGCAGCACCCGCACCGCTTTCGTCGAGCATCAGCAGCAGCGAACCTTCGTTCACCTTGTCGCCAACCTTCACTTTCAATTCCTGCACCACGCCGGCGTGCGTCGATGGAATCTCCATCGAGGCCTTGTCCGATTCCACGGTGACCAGCGACTGGTCGACCTTGATCGTGTCGCCGGGCTTGACCATCAGTTCGATGATCTCGACGTCCTTGAAATCGCCGATGTTCGGGACTTTTACTTCAACAGTGCTCATTCTCGGCGCTCCTTACAGAAGGGTCTTGCGCAGGTCGGCCAGCACTTCGGCCAGGTAGGCGGCGAAGCGGGCGGCACCGGCGCCATCGATCACGCGGTGGTCGTAGGACAGCGACAGCGGCAGCATCAGGCGCGGTTGGAAGGTCGAACCATCCCACATCGGCTTCATGGCCGACTTCGACAGGCCGAGGATCGCCAGTTCCGGCGCATTGATGATCGGCGTAAAGGCGGTGCCGCCAATGCCGCCCAGCGACGAAATGGTGAAGGTCGCGCCCTGCATGTTCGCCGGGCTCAATTTGCCCTCACGCGCCTGTGCGGAGAGCTCGCCCATTTCGGTGGCGATCTGCGACACCGTCTTCTTGTCGGCATCCTTCACCACCGGAACCACCAGGCCGTTCGGGGTGTCGGCCGCGAAGCCGATGTTGTAGTACTGCTTCAGGATCAGGTTGGCACCGTCCTCGCTGAGCGAGGCGTTAAATTGCGGGAATTTCTTCAGTGCGGCGACCGATGCCTTGATCACGAAGGCCAGCATGGTCAGCTTCACAGCCGATTTCTGCTTGGCCAATGCCGCGTTCGAATCGACGCGGAACTGTTCCAGGTCGGTGACGTCGGCTTCGTCGAAGGTCGTGACGTGCGGGATCATGACCCAGTTGCGGTGCAGGTTCGGACCGCTGATCTTCTTGATGCGCGACAGCGGCAGCAGTTCGGTCGGGCCGAACTTCGAGAAGTCGAGCGATGGCCATGGCAGCAGGTCGAGGCCGACGCCGGAGCCGCCGGCTTTCGTTGACGCGGCTGCAGGTGCAGCCATCACGCCCTTGACGAAGTTCTGCACGTCGATTTGCGTGATGCGGTTCTTCGGACCGGTGCCCGGCACGCGCGACAGGTCGACGCCGAGTTCGCGTGCGAACTTGCGGATCGATGGCGAGGCGTGGGCTTTGGAGGCATCGCCGGCTGGCGCGGCGGCGGGTGCCGGTGCTGCGGCGGGTGCCGGTGCAGCAGCCGGTGCCGGCGCAGGGGCAGCAGCAGGCGCAGGGGCTGGAGCCGGTGCGGCAGCAGGTGCAGGTGCCGGTGCAGCTTCAGCAGCCGGCGCAGGCGCAGCAGCGCCACCCTCGGCTTCTTCCAGCATCAGCACGAGCGACCCTTCGGCAACCTTGTCGCCGACTTTCACCTTGATTTCCTTGACGACGCCGGCGTGGCTGGACGGGATTTCCATGCTCGCCTTGTCCGATTCGACGGTGACGAGCGACTGGTCGACCTTGATCGTGTCGCCTGGCTTGACCATCAGTTCGATGACTTCGACTTCCTTGAAGTCGCCGATGTCCGGGACTTTGACTTCCACAATGCTCATAGTGTTAGCTCCGTTATTTTTGATATGGCTGCACTGATGCGCGCCCACCATCAAGGCAGGCGCGGATCATGAGCATTTACTGGGTCACAGGATTCGGCTTGTTCGCATCGATGCCGTACTTGGCGATCGCCTGGCCGACAATCGCCTTGTCGATCTTGCCTTCGTCGGCCAGCGCGCGCAGGGCGGCGACCGTGATGTAGTAACGGTTCACTTCGAAGAACTCGCGCAGTTTCACGCGGCTGTCCGAGCGGCCGAAACCATCGGTACCGAGCACTTTATAGGTGCGATCCTTCGGCATGTAGGCGCGGATCTGTTCGGCGAACATGCGCATGTAGTCGGTGGTCGCGACGATCGGGCCGGTCGTGTCCTGCATCAGCGAAGTCACGTACGGCACGCGCTGCTCGGCATCCGGGTTGACCATGTTCCAACGGTCGCAATCCTGGCCGTCGCGCGCCAGCAGCGTCAGCGACGGTGCGGACCAGACGTCGGCCGCCACGTTCCAGTCGGACAGCAGCAGTTCGGCGGCGAAGATCGATTCGCGCAGGATGGTGCCGCAGCCGATCAGCTGGACGCGGTTCTCCGTCTCGCCACCCTTCTTGAGCAGGTACATGCCCTTCAGGATGCCTTCTTCGGTGCCGGCGGTGAGGCCCGGCTGCTCGTAGTTCTCGTTCATGATGGTGATGTAGTAGAACACGTCTTCCTGTTCTTCCACCATGCGGCGCAGGCCGTCACGGATGATCACCGCCACTTCGTGACCGAAGGTCGGGTCGTACGGCAGGCAGTTCGGCACGGTCGCGGCGATGATGTGGCTATGGCCGTCTTCGTGCTGCAGGCCTTCGCCGTTGAGCGTCGTGCGGCCGGCGGTGCCGCCCATCAGGAAGCCGCGGGCGCGGATGTCGCCCGCCAGCCAGACCAGGTCGCCCACGCGCTGCATGCCGAACATCGAGTAGAACGTGTAGAACGGGATCATCGTGCGGTTGTTCGACGAGTACGAGGTCGCCGCGGCGATCCACGAGCTCATGCCGCCCGCTTCGTTGATCCCCTCTTGCAGGATCTGGCCGGCCTTGTCTTCGCGGTAGTACATGACCTGGTCTTTATCGACCGGCTCGTACAACTGGCCCTGCTGGTTGAAGATACCGATCTGGCGGAACAGGCCTTCCATGCCGAAGGTACGCGATTCGTCGACCAGGATCGGCACGATGCGCTGGCCCAGGCTCGCGTCTTTCAGCAGCGCGGTCAGGGTACGCACGTAGGCTTGCGTGGTCGAGATTTCGCGGCCCGGCGCGGTCGGTTCCAGCACGGCCTTGAAGGTTTCCAGCGGCGGCACGACCAGGGCTTCGTCGGCCTTCTGGCGGCGCTGCGGCAGGTAGCCGCCGAGGGCCGCGCGGCGCTCATGCAGGTACTTCATTTCAGGCGAATCGTCGGACGGCTTGAAGAACGGGATCTCGGCCAGCTTGTCGTCGGGGATCGGGATGTTGAAACGGTCGCGCATTTCGCGGATCGCCTCGTCGTCGAGCTTCTTGGTCTGGTGCGCGGTGTTGCGCGCCTCGCCCGACTTGCCCATGCCGAAGCCCTTGACGGTTTTCACCAGCAGGACGGTCGGGGTGCCCTTGTTTTCTTGCGCGTTCTTGAAGGCGGCGTAGATTTTATGAGGGTCGTGACCGCCGCGGGTCAGGCGCCAGATGTCGTCGTCGCTCATGTTGGCGACCATCTTCAGCAGCTCCGGATGCTTGCCGAAGAAGTGCTTGCGCACGTAGGCGCCATCCTTGGCCTTGTAGTTCTGGTATTCGCCGTCGACGGTTTCCATCATCACGCGCTGCAGGATGCCGTCCTTGTCCTTGGCCAGCAGGTTGTCCCAGCCCGGCCCCCAGATGACTTTCACGACGTTCCAGCCGGCGCCGCGGAAGTCCGCTTCCAGTTCCTGGATGATCTTGCCGTTGCCGCGCACCGGACCGTCCAGGCGCTGCAGGTTGCAGTTGACGACCATCACCAGGTTGTCGAGGCGTTCGCGTGCGGCCATGCCGATCGCGCCCATCGATTCCGGCTCGTCCATCTCGCCGTCGCCGCAGAAGACCCAGACTTTACGGGCTTCGGTGTCGGCGATGCCGCGGGCGTGCAGGTACTTCAGGAAGCGCGCCTGGTAGATCGCCATCAGCGGTCCGAGACCCATCGAGACGGTCGGGAACTGCCAGAAGTCCGGCATCAGTTTCGGGTGCGGATACGAAGACAGGCCCTTGCCGTCGACTTCGCGGCGGAAGTTCAGCAGCTGCTCTTCGCTGATGCGGCCTTCCAGGAAGGCGCGCGCGTAGATACCGGGCGACGAGTGGCCCTGGATGTACAGCAGGTCGCCGCCATGGGTGTCGGTCGGGGCGTGCCAGAAGTGGTTGAAGCCGATGCCGAGCATGTTGGCCAGCGAAGCGAACGACGAAATGTGACCGCCGAGGTCGCCGTCGGCGCGGTTGGCTTTCACCACCATCGCCATCGCGTTCCAGCGCATCCACGAGCGCAGGCGCTCTTCGTATTCGAGGTTGCCGGGGCTGTTGACGTTCAGGTGCGCGGGGATGGTGTTGACGTAGGCGGTGTTGCTGGAGAACGGGACGTGGGCGCCACGGCGGCGCGCCAGGTCGACCAGGCGCTCCATCAGGTAGTGCGCGCGTTCGGTACCTTCGTTTTCGATGACCGCTTCAAGCGCGTCGAGCCATTCCTTGGTTTCGAGCGTATCTGGGTCGTTGGCGGCCTGGGCCGTCAACTGATCGAGTTGAGCTGACATTGGTGCGTCTCCTTGGTTTTGGTGGCCCACGTCGATCTCCCTGATCGCCCGCCGGCGGATTGATGAACATCTAACCTGAATTAATCGACCAGATTCTACCAGTGCCCCATCTCTTTTTCAAATTACGATATATCGTTTCATAATATGAAATTGAATGAATGGCGGGGTGCGTAGGGTGGGCTCTTGAGCCCACGCGGTCAAACGGCTGCATGTCGATATTCATGCGCCGGCCTGCTGCGTCCGGCGGTCGCAAAAACGTATCGACATGCGCCAGCCGCATCCGCGTGGGCACAAGTGCCCACCCTACCGGTATGCATCATGAATAGCCAAATATTTACCCAACGCCCCATCCATAGTACCCCTATAAATATGACAACGAACCACGCCGCGCGGCGCGCGATACCGCGCCTTCGCGCGCAAGCGCCGTATAATTTCATTTTTGTCCAGTGATGAGCCCCACCATGCCAGCGCAACTGATCGACGGAGTCCAACTTTCCCAACAACTGCGTGCCGAGATCGCCGGGCGCGCCGCGAAACTGGCCGCCGCCGGCCAGCAGCCCGGCCTGGCCGTGATCCTGGTCGGCGAAGATCCGGCCAGCCAGGTCTACGTGCGCAACAAGGTCAAGGCCTGCGGCGACGTCGGCTTTCATTCGGTACTGGAAAAATACGATGCCGACCTGACCGAAGCCGCCCTGCTCGCCCGTATCGACGCCCTCAACAACGACCCGGCCATTCACGGCATCCTGGTGCAGATGCCGCTGCCGCGCCATATCAATCCGAGCAAGGTGATCGAGGCAATCGCCACCGCCAAGGACGTCGACGGCTATTCGGTGCTGTCGGCCGGCGAACTGGTCGCCAACCTGCCCGGTTTCCGCCCCTGCACGCCCTACGGCTGCATGAAGCTGATCGAGTCCACCGGCTATGACCTGCGCGGCAAGCACGCCGTGGTCATCGGCCGCTCGAACACGGTCGGCAAACCGATGGCGCTGTTGCTCTTGCAAGCCAACGCTACCGTAACCATATGCCATAGCGCGACGCCGGATCTTGGCCTGTACACGCGCCAGGCCGACGTAGTCGTGGCCGCCGTCGGCCGCCGCAACACGCTCACCGCCGACATGGTGAAACCGGGCGCGATCGTGATCGACGTTGGCATGAACCGCGACGATGCCGGCAAACTGTGCGGCGACGTCGATTTTGCCGGCGTCAAGGAAGTCGCCTCGCACATCACCCCGGTGCCGGGTGGCGTGGGGCCGATGACGATCACGATGCTGTTGATGAATACGGTCGAGTCCGCGGAACGCGTGCTCGGCAAGCGCCAGGAGCAATTGGACCAGCCTGCGGGCATGGACCCGCGTCCTGGCACCGCATGAACTTTGGAAGGACACATAGAATGGAAACGAACGCCAGCAATCCCCTCCTCGATTTCTCGGGCCTGCCGCGTTTCGATGCGTTCCGTCCGGAACACGTCACGCCGGCCATCGCGCAGCTGATCGAGGAAGCCGCCGCCGTGGTGGCCCAGCTCGAGGCACCGAGTGACAAGGTCACCTGGGACAACTTCGTCGTGCCGCTCGAGGAAGCCACCGAGCGCCTCGGCCGCGCCTGGGGCATCGTCAACCACATCAACCATGTGGCCGACACCCCGGAACTGCGCGCCGTCTACAACGAGAACCAGCCGAAAGTGACCGAGTTCTGGACCTCGCTCGGCCAGAACGAAGCGCTGTTCGACAAATACAAGGCGATCCGCGCCGGCGCCGACTACGACAGCCTGAGCCCGGCCCGCAAGCGCATCGTCGAGAACGCCCTGCGCGACTTCCGCCTGGGCGGCGCCGAACTGCCGGCCGACAAGAAGGAACGCTTCGGCGCCATCCAGGAACAGCACGCGGCGATCTCGACGCGCTTTTCCGAAAACGTGCTCGACGCCACCAACGACTACAAGCTCCTGGTCGAAGACGAAGCCGAACTGGCCGGCATCCCCGACGACGCCAGGGACGCGGCCCGCGCCGCCGCCGAAGCCGCCGGCAAGACCGGCTACCAGTTCTCGCTGCACTTCCCGTCCTACTTCCCGATCCTGCAGTTCGCCGACAACCGCCAGCTGCGCGAGACGATTTATCGCGCCAGCGCCACCAAGGCATCGGACATGGCCACCGTCTTCAGCGAAGCGGAAAAATGGGACAACACGCAGAACATCGCCCAGCTGCTGAAGCTGCGCCATGAAGAAGCGCAGCTGCTCGGCTACCGCAACTTCGCCGAAGTCTCGCTGGTGCCGAAGATGGCCGAGAGCCCGGAGCACGTGATCGGCTTCCTGGAAGACCTGGCGGTCCGCGCGCGTCCGTTCGCCGAGAAAGACCTGGCCGAACTGCGCGCCTTTGCCAAGGACGAACTCGGCATCGAGGACTTGCAGGCCTGGGACGTCGCCTACGCCTCGGAAAAACTGCGCGAGCAGCGCTACGCCTTCTCGGCCCAGGAAGTAAAAAATTATTTCCCCGAGCCGAAGGTGATCGAAGGCCTCTTCAAGGTCGTGCAGACGCTGTTCTCGGTACAGATCAAACCGGACACCGCCCCGGTCTGGCATCCGGACGTGCGCTTCTACCGCATCGAACGCGACGGCGAGCTGGTCGGCCAGTTCTATTTCGACCTGTACGCGCGCGCCGGCAAGGGCCAGGGCGCGTGGATGGACGATGCGCGCGGACGCCGCCTGGCGACGGGCGGCATCGTGCAGACGCCGGTCGCCTACCTCACCTGCAACTTCACGCCGCCGGCCACCAGGGACGGCAAGCTGCAGCCATCGCTGCTGACGCACGATGAAGTGACGACCCTGTTCCACGAGTTCGGCCACGGCCTGCACCACATGCTGACCGAAGTCGAAGAGTTGTCGGTGTCGGGCATCTCGGGCGTCGAGTGGGATGCGGTCGAGCTGCCGTCGCAGTTCATGGAAAACTTCTGCTGGGAATGGGACGTGTTGCAAGGCATGACTGCCCATGTGAAAACGGGCGAACCATTGCCGCGCGCGCTGTACGACAAGATGCTGGCCGCGAAAAACTTCCAGTCGGGCATGCAGACGCTGCGCCAGGTCGAGTTCTCGCTGATCGACATGCACCTGCACTACGATTTCGACCCGTCCAGCCAGCAAACGGTGCAGGAACTGATCGACAGCGTGCGCCGCAAGTTCTCGATCATGATCCCGCCGGCGTTCAACCGTTTCCAGCATTCATTCGGCCACATCTTCGCCGGCGGTTACGCGGCCGGCTACTACAGCTACAAGTGGGCCGAGGTGCTGTCGGCGGACGCCTATGCCGCCTTCGAGGAAGCCCTGGAGGCCGGCGGTGGCGAATTGCTGGCCGAGACCGGTCGCCGCTTCCAGCGCGAGGTGCTGGCTGTCGGCGGTTCGCGTCCGGCGCTGGAATCGTTTACGGCCTTCCGTGGACGGGAGCCGTCGATCGACGCGCTGCTGCGCCATAGCGGGATGAGCGCTTAAGTAATTGGTGACCTGTACGCCGGCGATAAGTTCGCCGGCGTACAGCGACGCAAACCAACCGTCGCCCCTCGCGGCGGATTACAATCTGATCCATGACACGGATCGACTTTCACACCAATATTCCCGACAAGCTCGCCTACGCCTGCCGCCTGGCGCGCAAGGCCTATTCGGCGAAGGCAAAAATCGTCCTGCTGGCCGAAGACGCGGCCCAGGCCGCAGCGTTGAACGAAGCGCTGTGGACGCTCTCGAACACCGATTTCCTGCCGCACGTGATGGCCGGCGACCCGCTCGCGCCTGAAACCCCGATCATCGTCACCGACAGCGAGGAAGCCGAGCTGCCCCACCACGACATGCTGGTCAACCTCACGCGCCGCACTCCGAGCACATTCGCCCAGTTCGCACGCGTGTTCGAGATCATTTCCATCGACGAGCAGGACGCCGCCGCCGGGCGCCAGCGCTATGTCGCCTACAAGAAGCAGTCCTATCCGCTGACCCACTTCGTCGCAGGACAATCATGAGCCAGAACCCCGCCTTCGATAGCAGCATTCCCGTGTTGACTGAAGTCGTGCTGGAGCCGGGGCTGGTAGCGCCTGCACCGGCCGGGCAAGCCGAGGCGGAGGATGCGCTGGCGGCGGAACCGGAACCGATGCAGGCCGAAGAAGCCCTTGCACCGGCGCCGGTCGAGACCGAGGCCACGCTGCAACCGCTGCCAATCCCTGCACCCGACTGGGACGAACTCGAGCACCGCATCGCCGAGCGCGTACTGGCGCAGCTGCAGCCGCAGATCGACGCCGTCGTGCGCAACGCGCTGGCTTCGGCCGGTGACCAGATCCACATCGGCCTGCGCCAGGTGGTCGAGCAGGTCGTGGCGCAGCAAGTCGCCTCCATTCAGTTCGGCCACAAGTAGGGCAGGCCGGGCCGCGCAGGACCCTGCGCCCACGCGGTGCGGGCGTATCTATTTTGCGTTGGCTGCGAATACTCCTCCGTAACGGACGCAATTGTGTGCAACATCTCGTGCGTTTCGATTGTGCACATAGCGGACGGTGGGCATGCCCACCCTACACACCCAAACCGGTGCGCGCCCTTCGTCTTGGCCCTCAAATCGTGCACCGATTCCTTCGCACGCACCACGCATGACCACCCCTCGCAATACCACTTTTCACGCCTTCCAAATTGTTGTACCTTTGCTCTGCTTTAACTGCAGGTGCTCGTTATCCCCCACTTTGGAGAACGTATGACCACGAAGCTCATTCCCCTTGCCATTGCGATGCTGTTGGCCGCCAACGCCAGCGCCCAGCAGGTCGTCAAGATCGGCCACGTCGGCCCGGTCTCCGGCCCCAACTCGCACCTGGGCAAGGACAACGAGAACGCCGCCCGCATGGCGGTCGATGAGCTCAACGCAAAAGGATTCACCATCAACGGCCAGAAGGTCACGCTGCAACTGGTGGCCGAGGACGACGCTTCCGATCCGAAGCAAGGCACGGCGGTGGCGCAAAAGCTGGTCGACGCCAAGGTCAAGGGCGTGATCGGCCACCTGAACTCGGGTACCAGCGTGCCGGCGTCGAAAATCTACAACGATGCCGGCATCCCGCAGATTTCGCCGGCCACCACCGCCACCCAGTACACCAGGCAGCGCTTCCCGGGTGCGTTCCGCGTCGTCGCCAATGACGCCAAGCTCGGCGGCACGCTGGGCAAGTACGCGGTCGATACGCTCAAGGTGAAAAACATCGCCGTCATTGACGACCGCACCACCTACGGCCAGGGCGTCGCCACCGAATTCGTCAAGGGTGCCAAGGGGCCAGGCGTGCGCATCGTCGGCAAGGAATTCACCAGCGCCACGGCGACCGACTACACCGCCATCCTGACCTCGATCCGCGCCAAGAAACCGGACCTGGTCTTCTTCGGCGGCATGGATTCGGTCGGTGGGCCGATGCTGAAACAAATGAAGGCGCTCGGCATCGACGCGCGCTTCATGGGCGGCGACGGCATCTGCACCGAGTCGCTGGGCCGCCTGGCAGGCGACGCCGTCGGCGAAGGTAAAGTCATCTGCGCCGAGGCCGGTGGCGTGACAGGCACCGAGCAGGAAAAGACAATGGAAGATTTCCGCGCCCGCTTCAAGCAGAAGACCGGCCGCGACGTGCAGCTGTACGCGCCCTACGTGTACGACGCGGTGATGGTGATGGCGGCGGCCATGCAAAAGGCCAATTCGGTCGAGCCCGCGAAATACCTGCCGGAACTCAAGAAAATCAACTACAAGGGCGTGACCGGCACCATCGCCTTCGATGCCTCGGGCGACATCAACAATGGCGCCCTGACGCTGTATACCTTCAAGGGCGGCAAGCGCAGCAAGATGGACGTGATCCGTTAAATGCGGTTCGCCGGGCTGCCTGCCCGGCACAAACAAAAAGCGCGCCCTTCACAGCGGCGCGCATTTTTTATGTCGGCTGCCTGCAGGGCAGCTTTGTGTCAGGCGATTACTTGGTCGCCAGCACCCATTTCACCAGGCTGCGCGCTTCCGCTTCGCTCACCTGTGGATTGGCCGGCATCGGCACCGGACCCCAGGCGCCCGAACCGCCCTTCAGGACCTTGGCCACCAGCTTGTCTTCCGCACCTTTCTGGCCGGCGTACTTGGCGGCGACGTCCTTGTAGGCAGGACCGACGAGCTTGGTACCTACTGCGTGGCAGGCCATGCAATTCTTGGCTTTCGCCAGGTCCGCTTGCGCGAACGCGCTCGACGATGCCAGCACCGACAACAGACCGCACAACACCAAAGAACGTTTCATCTGAGTCTCCATAAGTAATGCCCGCATTCTACCTCGTTTCCGGACAGTAGCCGCTCGTCGACACACTCTGTAACCTCCCTTACGATTTGAGGTTGCACGGTTTCCACGCCTGCGCCATATTTTTCCACAGAGCACTAATTTGTTTGTAAGATGGCCGCTATCCCGGAGAACCCCATGCCCTTGATCCTGTTGATTGTCGCGCTGCTGCTATTGCGCTTTTTTGAAGTCTGGAAGTTCGCCGCGCTGTCCTACTGGTGGATCGTCGCGCTGATGGTGTTCGCCTTTGTCTGGTTCGAGTACGTGGAAAAGCTGCTCGGCTGGGACAAGAAAAAAGCGCATGACGAGGACGACAAGCGCCGCAAGGCGCGTGTGAAAAATTCGTTCGACAAGCATAATAAACGGTAGCGCCTGCTCTCGCCCGGGTATTGTAGGGTGGGCCGGGCGGCGAACCGCACTTGTGCCCACGCGGTATCACGCATGCATGTCGATACCGCCGCAACAAACGATAATGGGTGATAGGCGCATTATGCGAGATCATACGTATCGATGATTCAACCGCCGTACCGCGTGGGCACCAGTGCCCACCCTACAAAATCAACCAGTCACCGCCCCCTTGCTCGCACTCGACGCCAGCGCCGCGAACTTGGCCAGCACCCCGCGCGTATAGCGCGGCGCGGGCCGCACCCAGGCTGCACGGCGGCGGGCGATTTCCGCATCGTCCACGTTCAGCTGGATCAGCAAGGCGTTGGCATCGATCGTCACCGAATCGCCCTCCTCTACCAGCGCGATGGTGCCGCCCTCGAAGGCTTCCGGCGCCACGTGGCCGACCACCATGCCCCAGGTGCCGCCGGAAAAGCGCCCGTCGGTGATCAAGCCAACCGATTCGCCCAGGCCCTGGCCGATCAGCGCGCCGGTCGGCGCCAGCATTTCCGGCATGCCCGGGCCGCCTTTCGGGCCGAGATAGCGCAGCACCAGCACGTCGCCGGGGTTGATGCGCTTGGCCATGATCGCCTCCATCGCCGAATACTCGTCGTCGAACACGCGCGCCGGACCGGTGATCGCCGGGTTTTTCAGGCCGGTGATCTTGGCGACGCAGCCTTCCGGCGACAGGTTCCCTTTCAGCACCGCCAGGTGGCCCTGGGCGTACAGCGCGCGGTCGAGGCTGCGGATCACGTCCTGCCCGGCCGCGGGCGTGGATGGCACATCGGCCAGTTCCTCGGCCAGCGTGCGCCCGGTAATCGTGATGCAGTCGCCGTGCAGCAGGCCGGCGTCGAGCAGCAGTTTCATTACCTGCGGCACGCCGCCCGCGCGGTGCAGGTCGGTGGCGACGTATTCGCCCGAGGGTTTCAGGTTGCAGATCACCGGCACCTGGCGCCGGATGCGCTCGAAGTCGTCCAGCGTCCATTCGACCTCGGCCGCGTGGGCAATCGCGAGATAGTGCAGCACGGCGTTGGTCGAACCTCCCGTCGCCATGATCAGCGACACCGCGTTTTCGATCGCTGCGCGCGTGATGATGTCGCGCGGTTTTAAATCGCGCTTCACGGCTTCCACCAGCACCCGTGCCGACGCGGCGCACGAGTCGACTTTTTCGGCGTCCGGGTTGGCCATGGTCGACGAATACAGCAGCGACATGCCGAGCGCCTCGAACGACGAGGACATCGTATTGGCCGTGTACATGCCGCCGCAGGAACCGGACGAGGGGCAGGCATTCCTTTCGATGCCGTCGAAATCCTCCTGGCTCATGCGCCCGGCGGTGAATTCGCCCACCGCCTCGAAGCTCGAGACGATGGTCAGATCCTTGCCTTTCCAGTGGCCCGGCTTGATCGTGCCGCCGTACACGTAGATGCCCGGCACGTTGGCACGCGCCAGCGCGATCATCCCGCCCGGCATGTTCTTGTCGCAGCCGCCGATCACGACCACGCCGTCCATCCACTGGCCATTCACGCAGGTTTCGATGCAGTCGGCGATCACCTCGCGTGAGATCAGCGAGAACTTCATGCCTTCGGTGCCCATCGACATGCCGTCCGAGATGGTCGGGGTGCCGAACACTTGCGGATTGGCGCCGCTTTCCTTGACGGTCGCCACCGCGATGTCGGCCAGCTTTTGCAGGCCGGAGTTGCAGGGCGTGATGGTCGAATGGGCGTTGGCGATGCCGATCATCGGCTTGTCGAAATCTTCCTGCCGGTAGCCCATCGCGTAATACATCGAGCGGTTCGGGCTGCGGGCGACGCCTTCGGTGACGTTGCGCGAGCGGCGGTTGTAGCGCGGCTGTTCAGACATGATGGACTCCCCTAGACAGTCCTGCGAGGATGCCTCGCCCGCTTGGGAGCGTCAAATACAAGTTTGATATGTAAAATGTATCAGTACAATCTCAACCCATGGAAATGCATATCGAATGAATCTGGAACTCCGTCAGTTGCGCTATTTCGTCACCGTCGCCGAAGAGCTGCACTTCGGCCGCGCCGCCGCACGCCTGCACATGACCCAGCCGCCGCTGTCGCAGGCGATCGCCGCGCTCGAGGACACCTTGGGCGCGCCGCTGTTCCTGCGCAACCGCCGGCAAGTGGCCTTGACCGGCGCCGGCGCCGCCCTGCTGCCCGAGGCGCGGCGCCTGCTCGACAGCGCCGCCGGCCTGGGCGAACTGGCGCGCCGCGCCGCCGCCGGCGAGTCCGGTCGCCTGGCGCTTTCCTTCGTCACCCCGGCCGACTACAGCGTGCTGCCGCCGATGCTGCGCGACTATAGCGCCGCCTATCCGAAGGTCCAGCTGGTATTGCAGGAAGCGACGACCGACGTGCAAATCGACGACTTGCTGCACGAACGCATCGACGCCGGCCTGGTGATTCCGCCGCTGTCCGACAAGGCGCAAGTTCGGCTCGACTACATGAACGTGCTGGAAGAGCCGCTGGTGCTGTGCGCGCCCGCCGGCACCCTGCCCGCCGGCGCCGGCGCCGTGGACCTGAAAACGCTGCGCGGGCTACCGCTGATCATTTTCCCGCGCAAGAGCGCGCCCGCCCTGCACGACGCCATCCTCACCTGCTTCCACGAAGCGGGCCTGTCGCCCGAGATCGGCCAGGAAGCGATCCAGATGCAGACCATCGTCAGCCTCGTCTCCGCGGGCATGGGCTTGGCACTTGTGCCACAATCCGTGTCGAACCTGATGCGCCCCGGCGTAGAATACCGGGCGCTTGCCGGCCCCACGCCCCTGGTCGAGCTCGGCCTGGCCTGGCGCCGCGACGATGCCTCGCCGGTACTGCGGGGCTTTTTGGAATTACTGAGGAAAACATAATTATGCTGGTACACCCGAATCCGGACCCCGTCGCCTTTTCGATCGGCCCGGTGGACATCCACTGGTATGGCCTGATGTACGTGGTCGCGTTCGGCCTGTTCCTGCTGCTCGGGCGCGTGCGCATCCGCCAGCCGCACATCGCCGCGCAGGGCTGGAAGGCCGAAGACCTGGACGACATGCTGTTCTACGGCATGCTGGGCGTGGTGATCGGCGGCCGCCTGGGCGAAGTGCTGTTCTACCAGCCGGCGCACTTCCTGGCCAATCCGCTCGACATCTTCAAGGTCTGGCAGGGCGGCATGTCTTTCCACGGCGGTTTTATTGGCGTGCTGGTCGCGATGGCGCTGTGGGCGAGGAAAGCCAAGCGCAACCTGCTCGACGTGTACGACTTCATCGCTCCGATGGTCCCGCTCGGCTACGCCGCCGGCCGCCTCGGCAATTTCATCAACCACGAACTGCCGGGCCGCCTGGCGGACCCGAGCCTGCCGTGGGCCATGCTCTGGCCCAATCCCAACGGCGTCAGCTTCCTCGACACCCCGCGCCACCCGTCGCCGCTGTACCAGATGCTGATCGACGGCATCCTGGTGTTCATCATCCTGTGGCCGTTCGCACGCAAGGCCCGCCCGCGCCTGGCGGTGGGCGCGATGTTCACCCTGCTGTATGGCTGCGCGCGTTTCTTCACCGAATACTTCCGCGTGCCGGATTGGGAAACGACGGTGGCCGGCATGCCGATCACGTCGGGGCAGGTGTTGTCGCTGCCGATGATCGTGGCGGCGCTGATCATGCTGGGCTGGGCGTATTCGAAGGATGGCAAATCGCCGGTGCGGGCGTAGGGCAGTCGGCTCTACCCCGCCGCGTGATCGATACGCGCCGCGTACGCCGCCCACGCGTAACGCATGCATCGTGCCTGCAGGGCCCCGGGCCGTTCATGCGTAACGCGTGGGCGGCGTTACGGCCGCGCGTCCATCACGCGGCCGGGTATAGCCGGCCACCCTACATCGCCTTCCAGAACATGTACGCGGCGAGCGTATAGAGAATCACCGCAAACACCTTCTGCAGCTGGCGCACCGGCATCCGGTGCGCGGTGCGCGCGCCGAGCGGGGCCATCATGACGCTGGCCACCACGATGATCGCCAGCGCGGGCAGGTAAATAAAACCGAGCGAGTAGTCCGGCAAGCCCGGTTCGCCCCAGCCATAAAATACATTCGCCAGCGTGCCGGCCAGCGCGATCGGAAAGCCGAGCGCGGCGCTGGTGGCAACCGCATTATGGATGCGCACGCCGCACCAGGTCATGAAGGGCACGGAAATGAAACCGCCGCCCGCCCCGACCAGGCCCGCCAGCACGCCGATCAAACCGCCGGCAGCGAACATGCCGCCGCTGCCGGGCAGGTCGCGCGCCGCCGCCGGCTTCTTGTTGACCAGCATTTGCGTGGCCGAAAAGGCGACGAAGATGCCGAAGAACCAGGCCAGCGTCGACGTATTCATCTGCTTGCCGATCCAGGGCCCGATGACCGAACCGACCACGATACCCGGCGCCAGCAATGCCACGATGCGCCAGGCCACCGCGCCATGCTTGTGGTGCGCGCGCACCGAGGACAGCGAGGTGAACATGATGGTCGCCAGCGAGGTGGCGATCGCCATGTGCACCACCAACGCCTCGGGCACGCCGCGCGCCGTCAGGATCATGGTAATAAACGGCACCAGGATCATGCCGCCGCCGATGCCGAGCAGGCCGGCGGCAAAACCGCCAAAGGCGCCCATCGCCAGCAGGGCCAGGATCAGGAGCGGGTCCATCAGCGCGGCCCTCTACTGGTGTGCGTCAGCGGGCCACGGCGGTGCAGGCCGGAGAAAAGGTATCGATGCATGTTGTGCTTTGAAGTGGGAAATGGAACGCAGGAACGATTGTAACGGCTGCGCCGCCCTCCCACCGGACGCGTAGCGATGCTCAGCGAACAGCCGGCCCGTGCGGGTCGAGCTGCTTCGAGATCAGCTCGGCAAACAGCCGCATGGTGGTCGTGGTGGTCTTGTTGCTCAATGCTGCAGGGGCCGGATCGATCCCGCAGAGCGTACCGAAATAGGCGCCCGCGGGACGAAACAGCGGTATCGAGAAATAGCTCTGGAATCCATACATGAGCGGCGTGGGGTGGTCCTTGTACTGCGCGCTGTCGTCGACGCAATCGATGACGATCGCCAGGCCCGTATCGCGCACGTCTTCACACAGCGTCGTCGTCACGTCGAGGGGATCGCCCGGCTTCAGGCCGAAGTCGAGGCGATCGAGTACGGCGCAGGCGGTCCACTCGGTGGCAGTGACGTGGGCAACACAGATGAATCCGAGCCCGGTCAGGTCGGCCAGGGTCTGCAGGATATCGGGTACGGCACGGATGGCCTGGACCTCTTCGACACAGGGCGGTATTGCAATTGCCAACTCTTGACTCCGAATCAGGTTATGGAACGCAAATCCTACCATCTTCGGCGCATTGTGTTGCCAATCCCTCCCCTCCCTGCATACGTCAACTGCCGCTGTCGGTCGCCAATCCCGCGCTCATCCAGCCCGTAATTCCCGCCGACATGACCCGCACATCGGTATAGCCGAGCTTTTCCACACGCCGCGCCGCGTTCGGCGCCTTGCGGCACAGCGGGTTCGAACAATAGAAAACCAGCGGCGTGGTGCGCTCGGCCGGCAGCGCGGCGGCGTCGAAGTCGGGCGCGAGGTTGCGCGCGCCCGGCACCCGTGCCTGCAGCCAGGCCTGGCGCGCATTCAGGTCGAACACGGCGATTCCGTCTTTCCCCAGGCGCCCCTGCAACTCGCGCGGCGTAATCGACTTCAGTCCCATCAGCATGGCAAACATGTGGGTTCTCCTCAGCCGCGTGCCGCAGTGCGGCCGATGCCGAAGCAGCGCAGCAGCGCCGCCGCCAGTGCCACGGCGAGCACGACGCCGCCGACCAGGTGCATGCTGGCCAGCGGCGCCAGCAGCATGGCGAGGATGTAGCCGAGTCCGCCCAGCACCAGGCTCCAGCCGGCAAAGCGGCGCGCCGCCTGTTCGGCCGCGGGCGAGCACTGCAGGCGCGCGATGTCGGTGAGCGACTTTGGAATCACGTTCGCGTAGAACAGGACGATGCAACCGAGCAGCGCGCCGGTAAAGCGCTGCGCCCATTCGGGCGACAGGTATTCCGGTGCGGCCCATTTCAGGGCGGCGGACGTGCCAACAATCAACACCGCGGCAAACAGCGCGCGGCCCAGCGGGAAAGCTCGGTTCATGACTTCTCCTGGTGCGATTTGACTTCGGAATGGCCGTCTTGCGGCCGGGTGACCTGCAATCCAAACGTTTGTGCAAAAGCGAGCAGCGCCTCTTCCAGAACCGACAACTTGAGGTGGTAAGTCACATTCCTCCCCTGCTTGTCGGCCTCGATCAGGTCTGCATTGACGAGCACGGCGAAGTGGGCCGACATGGTGGGCTTGGAGACGTCGAACATGTCGGCAAGCTCCCCCGCGCCGATGGGTCCGCCCCGCAATAATTGCAGGACTTTGCGGCGGGTCGGATCGGACAAGGCTTTGAATACAGTGCTCATGCGATCGATTATTAGCTAATCATCTAAATATCACAAGCACTTTTGCAGTTCCGATAAAAAATACCCGATCAGGATGTATTGCGGATAAATGCGACGATGGTATTCCACTGCGCACTAGTGACCGGCGAAATGGAAAGGCGGCTGCCTTTTTGCAGCAAGACCATGTCTTCGAGTGCCGTCATCGATCGCATGGCGGCCAACGGCAAATAACGTCCCTTTTCCCTGGCGCGCACGTCCACCGATATCCAGCGCGGTTGCCCGGGCGTGGCTTTCGGGTCGAAATAGCTGCCGGCGCCATCGAATTGGCTGGCGTCCGGATAAGGACCGCTCGCGACTTCGGCGATGCCGGCGACACCGGGAACGGTGCAACTGGAGTGATAAAACAGGATGCCGTCGCCGATCTGCATGGCGTCGCGCATGAAGTTGCGCGCCTGGTAGTTGCGCACGCCGAACCAGGCGACCGTCTGCGCGGGCGCCGCGAGAACGTCGTCGAAACTGACTTCATCGGGTTCGGATTTCATCAACCAGTAGCGCATCGCGCAAAACTCCTTTGTGCATCTCAAACCTAAACGGGCATAAAAAAACGGCTGCGTGCACATGCCCGCAACCGCTTTTATGGAATATAGCCCCGCCTGTGCCGTTTTTTGCCGGCATCCCGAACCTGATGGCTCAAGGTGGTCACAGTCAGTTCAATTTCGGGTTCGTCGAACTAGCGACGCTCACGCCCATCAAACACTATCCCGCAACCTATGCATGTAAATGGTTCAAGGAATATATGGCAATCTCGAACACCGCAGGGTGCCTCGCAGTTTACTCGCTTGAACCGTCATGTCAAACGAATTTGGCCGCTCACGGCAAATTTTCTTGCTGTGCCAGGGCCTGGTCGAGGACGCTGTGCATCGCTTCCAGTTTTTGTTTCACTTCGAGCATCGTCATGTCCGACAGCGGACCTTGCGGCGACTTTACCGACAGGAATTCGGCGGCCACGCTGAGCGCGGCCATGACGGCGATGCGGTCGTTGCCCTTGACTTTGCCGGAGTCGCGCAGCGCGGTCATCTTGCCGTCGAGATAGCGCACGGCGTCGCGCAGCGTCGCCTGCTCGCCCTCCTTGCAGGCCAGGCGGTAGGGCTGGCCCATGATCGTCACATCCAGGTAAATCATCGGGCGGCCTCGGGTTCGATGGGTACGGCGTCGTTCGCTTCATCCGCTTCAGCGTCGGATTCGGGCGCGGGCAATTGCTCGATGACTGCTTCGACCTTGTGCTGGACTTCGACAAGGCGTTCGACGAGCGCCATGTTGACCTCGTTGAGCACCAGGTTCGTCTGGCGCAGGTGCGCATTTTCGCTGCGCAGCGACCCGACCAGCTCGGCGAGCCGCTCGATTTTGTCGGATAAGTCTTGGAATTCGGAAATCATTCGGTACTATAGGTTGGATAAGGTTTGACAGTCAACAGGATAGCGTGTTTGGCAAGATGGCGTTCCAGAGGGCGTGCGGGGGCGCTCCAGCACCCTCCTCCACCGTTTCAAACAGTCCTTTGATCTTGCTCAATTACCTCCCAACAGTGCGTCAAGCCCTGTCCATTCAATGCTAGTCTCTCCGCTTTGTGCCTGCGCAAAGACTAGCGGAGCACATCACCCTGCTTGCATACGTTGAGCACGATCAAACCGACGCAGTTTATTTTGCAACATGGCCGCTTGAAATACCCTGATGTCGTCCCTATAATTAGCACTCGTTAGTTGAGAGTGCTAACAACTCTTTCAAAGCCGCAGCGCATACCGCGAGGCGGATATCGAAGCAAACAAACGCTAGTCCAAACCACTGAATAAAGGAGTTTTGCATGAACCTTCGCCCACTGCACGATCGCGTTATCGTGAAGCGTCTCGACCAGGAAACCAAGACTGCCTCCGGCCTGATCATCCCTGATGCAGCTGCCGAGAAGCCAGACCAGGGCGAGATCCTCGCCGTCGGCAACGGCAAAGTCCAGGAAAACGGTCAAGTCCGTGCACTGGAAGTCCAGGTCGGCGACCGCGTCCTGTTCGGCAAGTACTCGGGCCAGTCGGTCAAAGTCGACGGCCAGGAACTGCTGGTGATGCGTGAAGAAGACATCATGGCCGTGCTGGTCAAGTAATCCTCCTCCCTCAGAACATCTCACGACATAACGGAGAAACAAAAAATGGCAGCTAAAGAAGTAATTTTCGGCGACGCAGCGCGCGCCAAGATGGTTGAAGGCGTCAACATCCTCGCCAATGCAGTCAAGGTCACCCTGGGTCCTAAAGGCCGCAACGTCGTGCTGGACCGCGCCTTCGGCGCTCCGACCGTCACCAAGGACGGCGTCTCGGTCGCGAAAGAGATCGAACTCAAAGACAAGCTCATGAACATGGGCGCGCAGATGGTCAAGGAAGTCGCTTCGAAGACCAGCGACAACGCCGGCGACGGCACCACCACCGCGACCGTGCTGGCACAAGCCATCGTGCGCGAAGGCATGAAGTTCGTTGCCGCCGGCATGAACCCGATGGACCTGAAGCGCGGCATCGACAAGGCAGTCGCTGCCACCGTCGAAGAGCTGGCGAAGATCGCCCGTCCATGCACCACTACCAAGGAAATCGCCCAGGTCGGCGCGATCTCGGCCAACTCGGACTACTCGATCGGCGAGCGCATCGCTGAAGCGATGGAAAAAGTCGGCAAGGAAGGCGTCATCACCGTCGAAGACGGCAAGTCGCTGAACGACGAACTCGACATCGTCGAGGGCATGCAGTTCGACCGCGGCTACCTGTCGCCGTACTTCATCAACAACCCGGACAAGCAAGTCGCCATCCACGACCAGCCGTTCGTCCTGCTGTGCGACAAGAAGATCTCGAACATCCGTGACCTGCTGCCGGTACTGGAGCAAGTAGCGAAAGCCGGCCGTCCGCTGGTGATCATCGCCGAAGACATCGAAGGCGAAGCGCTGGCGACCCTGGTCGTCAACAACATCCGCGGCATCCTGAAGACCGTTGCCGTGAAAGCCCCAGGCTTCGGCGACCGTCGCAAGGCCATGTTGGAAGACATCGCTGTCCTGACCGGCGGCCAGGTCATCGCCGAAGAAGTCGGCCTGACCCTGGAAAAAGTCACCCTGGCAGAGCTGGGCCAGGCCAAGCGCGTCGAAGTCGGCAAGGAAAACACCATCATCATCGACGGCGCCGGCGCTGCCGAATCGATCGAAGCGCGCGTCAAGCAAGTGCGTATCCAGATCGAAGAAGCGACCTCGGACTACGACCGCGAAAAGCTGCAAGAGCGCGTGGCCAAGCTGGCCGGCGGCGTTGCCGTGATCAAGGTTGGCGCTGCCACCGAAGTCGAAATGAAGGAAAAGAAAGCACGCGTGGAAGACGCGCTGCACGCGACCCGCGCAGCCGTCGAAGAAGGCATCGTGCCAGGCGGCGGCGTCGCCCTGCTGCGTGCCCGCGCCAACCTGCAAGTCACCGGCGACAATCCTGACCAGGAAGCCGGCATCAAGATCGTCCTGCGCGCAATGGAAGAGCCGCTGCGCATGATCGTCCAGAACGCCGGTGAAGAAGCATCGGTCGTCGTCTCGGGCGTGCTGGCCGGCCAGGGCAACTACGGCTACAACGCCGCCAACGGCACCTATGGCGACATGGTCGAAATGGGCGTGCTGGACCCAGCCAAGGTCACCCGCTCGGCCCTGCAGAACGCAGCGTCGATCGCCGGCCTGATGCTGACCACCGACTGCATGGTCTCGGAAGTTGCCGAAGACAAGCCAGCCGGCGGCATGGGCGGCATGGGTGGTATGGGCGGCATGGGCGGTATGGACGGCATGATGTAATTTGCCGTCGCGCCGGTTCGCCGGCGTCCTGACGCACTTGATAAAAGCCCGCACGGTTCGCGCCTTGCGGGCTTTTTACTTTTGGGAGAAGACGATGGCTGTTGTGAATGCAGAAGATCTGGAAGACGCGGTGTTGATGGTGTCGGAGCCGGATACCGGCGCAGAGGCCTGGGTATCACTCGATACCGGCGAAGTACACGTACGGTGGGAGATGGGGGGCGAGGAACTGCCATCTTTGCCCGAGGATATCGATACCTCGGAGCGCTACGTTGAGGTGCCCGATATGCGCACGCTCGACCTCGGAATCCAGCTGGTGTTCGATTTCGCCGACGCGGCGATGCCGGACGATGTCGCGAACGTCCGCCAGATATTCAAGCGTGCCGGTGCTTACGGACGTTTCAGCAAGCTGATCGAGGAGCACGGGCTGACCGACCGCTGGCATGATTTCCGCGAGGCGCAGACGCGCGCGGCGCTGGCGGGATGGTGCGAGGAAAACGGTTTACAGCTGGGCTAACGGGTCATTTAACCCCGGCGGGCATGCCCGCCGTGCGAACAGCCGCGCTCCACGCACGTCAAATACACCCCGCCTGCGCCCTGAGCGCGTGAACTAACAGACGCGGCTGCATCATCGGCCTATCGTCCCCGCTCCCAACCAAGGAGCGAATAATGATCAACGTCACCGGCTATGCGGCGAAGCACTCCTTCAGCCGCCTGAAACCCTACGAATTCGAGCGCGAGGAAGCGGGCGCGCACGAGGTCGAAATCGACGTGCTGTATTGCGGCGTCTGCCATTCGGACATCCACCAGGTGAAAAACGAATGGTCGAACACGGTCTATCCCTGCGTGCCGGGCCACGAAATCGTCGGCCGCGTGACCAGGGTCGGGCCGGCGGTCACGCGCCATGCGGTCGGAGACCTGGTCGGCGTCGGCTGCATGGTCGACAGCTGCGGCCAGTGCGACGCCTGCCGATGCGGCGACCAGAATTATTGCGGCAGCCCGAACAGCTGGCTGGCGACCTACAACGGCCCGATGGTGCCGAAGGCGAAAGCCGGCGAGAACATCTACGGCAAGGACAACACCTTCGGCGGCTATTCGAACCTGCTGGTGGTGAAGGAAGACTTCGTCCTGAAGATCCCGGCCGCCTTGAAACCGGAAGTGGCGGCGCCGATCCTGTGCGCCGGCGTCACCACCTATGCGCCGATGAAGCACTGGGGCGTCAAGGCGGGCGACAAGGTCGGCGTGATCGGCATGGGCGGCCTGGGCCACATGGCGGCCAAGATCGCCAAGGCGATGGGCGCCGAGGTGACGCTGTTCACCACCACCAGGGAGAAGATCGAGGAAGCGCAAAAGCTCGGCTTCAAGGCAGTGCTGGAGAAGGATAGCAAGGCACTCGAGGAGCTGGCGACCAGCTTCGACTTCATCCTCTCGACCGTCCCCGAGAAGCACGACCTGAATCCTTTTGTGGAACTGCTCAAGCGCGACAGCGTGCTGTGCGTGGTCGGCGCGCTGGAACCGCTGGCGCCGCTGGATAACATGTCAATGGCGCAGATGCGGCGTTCGGTGGCCGGCTCCCTGATCGGCAACCTGGCCGAGACCCAGGAAGTGCTCGACTTCTGCGCCGAGCACGGCATCGGCCCGGAAATCGAGATGATCCGCATCCAGGACGTCAACGATGCCTACAAAAAGGTCGAAAAGGGCGACGTGCGCTTCCGCTACGTGATCGACATGGCCTCGCTGAAGGAAGAGATCGCGCACGAGCGGTAAGGCAGCTTACGCCAGGCGCGCACGCAGCGCGGCTGGCCGCGCCACCGGCTTGTCGAGACGCGCCGGCGCCGGTTGCTCCGCGTCGGCCAGCTTGAACACGCTGACCGCCTGCAGCAACTGGCCGGCCTGCTCGTGCATGGCGTTCGACGCGGCCGCCGCCTCTTCCACCAGGGCGGCGTTCTGCTGCGTCACCTGGTCCATCTGGTTGATCGCTGCGTTGATCTGGCCGATGCCGGCGCTCTGCTCGTCGGTCGCGGCCGTGATCTCGCCGATGATGTCGGTCACGCGCCGCACGCTGCCGACGATCTCGCTCATCGTCGCGCCGGCCTGGTCGACCAGCCTGGCGCCCTGGTCCACTTCCGTCACCGAATCGCCGATCAGCACCTTGATTTCCCTGGCCGCCGCCGCGGAACGGTGCGCCAGGTTGCGCACTTCGGTTGCCACCACCGCGAAGCCGCGTCCCTGCTCGCCGGCGCGCGCCGCTTCCACCGCCGCGTTCAGGGCAAGGATGTTGGTCTGGAAGGCGATGCCGTCGATCACGCCGATGATGTCGGCGATCTTCTTCGAGGACGCGTTGATCGATGCCATGGTCTGCACCACCTGCGCCACCACCGCGCCGCCGCGGCCGGCCACTTCGCTGGCCGAGGTGGCGAGCACGCTGGCCTGGCGCGCGTTGCCGGCGTTCCGGGTCACGGTCGAGGTCAACTCTTCCATCGAGCTGGCCGTCTCTTCCAGCGAACCGGCCTGCTGCTCGGTGCGGTTTGATAAGTCGAGGTTGCCCGCCGCGATCTGCGACGACGCGGTGGCGATCGCATGCGCGCCGTTGCGGATGCCGCCAACCAGGCCGAGCAATTTATCGTTCATGTCGGCCAGCGCATCCTGCAGCGCGCCGATTTCATCCTTCGCCGTGGCCTGGCGGCGCGAACCGAGGTCGCCGGCCGCCACACGCCGCGCCAGCGCCACCGCAGCCTGCACCGGCCGCGTGATCGAGCGCGTCAGCCACCATGCGCACAGGGCGCCAAAGGCGACGCTGAGGACGCCGAGCAGGACCACCGTGCGGCGACTCTCGGCCTTGACCTGCTGGATCTCGCCACGCAGATCGTCGACCTGCTTGCGCTGGAGCGTCACCAGGGCGGCGATATTGGCCTGGTAGGCTTCGGCCGCCGGGATGTACACCTTGTCGTGCACCTGCATGGCTTCTTCCGCCTTGCCTTCGCTTTTCAGGCGCACAGCTTCCGCGCGTCCACCCGCATAAGCGCCGCGTAGCGCGAGCATTTTCGCGAAGACGTCCTTTTCTTCAGGCGTGGACAGGTGCTGTTCGACCTCCTTCAGGTAGGTCGACGCCTTGGCATTGGTCTCGGCCGTGTTCTTGGCGAAGAAGTCGGCAAGCGAGGCGTCGCTGCTCTTGATGATGGCCGAGGTGCGGATCACGGCCACTGCGATGTTGGCGGCCCAGTCGCTGATCATGCGTTCCTTCTTGACCGGCTGGTCGAGCATCTCTTCGGCGGCGTCGGCCACCGCGTTCAGCTTCAGGATGCCGATGACCGTGATGACGATCGACAGCGACAGGACGACGGCGAAGCCGAGCGCGAGGCGCTGCCCGATCTTCATGTTCGATAACAGATTCATTGCGTGTACTTGTGTTCGTTGGGTGGGATCGGGCGCATCGGACCATGCCAGGCATGCGGAGAGCGAATGGCTGATATAGTTTTTATTAATTACTATATGCTAGCCCATCAATTCTACGCATATATTCAATTGTTGGCTTGCGGCAACAATTGCGAAGCATCCCGATGGCTCCACGTCAGCGCCCCATGCCGGGGCCGAGATTGCCCGGTAACCACACATCGGCTAGTATGGCGTCTCGTTTTTCACGAGGTTTTACCATGATGTCACGCGCTGTATTGCTGGCCGGCTCCCTGCTGACTGCCCTTCTGCTCGCCGGCTGCAAGGACCGACAGCCGCCCGCCCCGGCGCCGCAACCGGCCAAGCCGGTCGTCCGGCAACCTGCCGAACCGGCGGTGACGCGCGAACAGGCGATGGCTGCGCTGCTGGCGCTGCCGGAAATCAAAAGCTGGTCCGCGGAGATCGAACAGCGCTCGCGCGGCAAGGCGCACGGCGCCGTCATCGAGGACGACCAGACGCCACGCCTCATCAATGGCCGCGAATACTGGCAGCTGAGTTTTGTCGAGAACCGCGCCGACAAGGTCCACCGGCGCGAGAGTTTCCTGGTCGCGCGCAGCGGCGACCAGATCCTGGTCGAAGACACGGCGGGCGACACGGTGGTGTCGCTGGACGACTGGCGGCGCGGGATCCGCCGCGTCGAGACCAAGTCGCTGGATTGAAAAGTACTATCGGCAGACGCGTAATGTAGGGTGGGCTCTCGAGCCCACGCGGTCGAACGGCAGCGCAATCGAACACCAAACCAACATGCCAACGCATGCGTCGACGACGATGTAAAGGCCGCGTGGCCGCATGGCGTGATCCCGCGTGGGCACAAGTGCCCACCCTACTTCTTTAAGCGACTGTTCCGAACCACGCGCCATAAGCCGGCAGCGTCACCTGCCCATTCGACGCTTCGCCCGGCAAGCCATGACCGGCCAGGTCCTGCGCGGATGCCGTCTCCGGCCAGTCGATCGTCACCGGCGCATTCGACAGATTGAACGCGGCCAGCACGGTCGCTTCTCCCTCCAGGGTACGGCGCAGCGCCAGCACCGGTTCCGGCGCGTCGAAGAAGGAGATGTCGCCGCGCGTCAGCTGCGGCAGGTTCTGGCGCCAGTGAATGATGCGGCGCGCCGCGTTCAGGCTCGAGGCGGGGTCGAACTCCTGCTGCGATACGGATGCCGCCAGGTGCGGCACCGCGACCGGCAGCCATGGCGTGCCGGTGGTGAAGCCGGCGTTCGGCGCCGCGTTCGTCCACGGCATCGGCGTGCGGCAGCCGTCGCGGCCCTTGAACTCGGGCCAGAAGGTGATGCCGTACGGGTCCTGCAGCAGCTCATACGGCACGTCCGCTTCCGGCAGCGCCAGCTCGTCGCCCTGGTACAGGCACGGCGTGCCCTTCAGCGACAGCTGCATCGCCAGCACCATGGACGCAAAGGCCGTCGGCGCACTCTCCCCCTTCCAGCGCGTCACCACGCGGATCGCATCGTGGTTCCCGACCGACCACGAGGCCCAGCCACCTTTGACGCGCGCTTCGAATTCTTCCACTTGCGTGCGGATGTGCGCGGCCGTGAACTGCGGCGTCAGCAGGTTGAAACTGTAGGCCATGTGCAGCTTGTCGCCATCGGCCGTGTACTCGGCCATGCAGGCCAGCGCATCGTCGGCGCCGACTTCGCCGATCGACACGGCGCCGAATTCGTCCAGCAGCGCGCGGATCTTTTGCAGGAAGGCGATGTTTTCCGGGCGCGTCTTGTCGTAGATGTGCGATTGCATGCCGTACGGGTTGACGTCGGTGACCGAAGCCGTGTCGCGCGTCAGCGCCGGCGGATTGCTGCGCAGCTGGGTGTCATGGAAGTGGTAATTGCAGGCGTCCATGCGCACGCCGTCGACGCCGCGCGCGAGCCAGAAGCGCAGCGCGGCCAGGTGGGCCTGCTGCACGTCCGGGTTATGGAAGTTCAGTTGCGGCTGGCTGACCAGGAAGTTATGCATGTAGTACTGCTTGCGGCGCGTGTCCCACTGCCAGGCGGAGCCGCCGAAGACCGACATCCAGTTGTTCGGCGGGTTGCCGTCCGGGGCAGCATCGGCCCACACATACCAGTCGGACTTCGCGTTGTCGCGGCTGGAACGGCTCTCGGCGAACCACGGGTGCGCATCGGCGGTGTGCGCCATCACCTGGTCGATCATGATTTTCAGGCCGAGCGCGTGCGCCTTGTCGATCATCGCATCGAAGTCGGCCAGCGTGCCGAACAGCGGATCGACGTCGCAGTAGTCCGAGATGTCGTAACCAAAATCCTTCATCGGCGACTTGAAGTACGGCGACAGCCAGACGATGTTCACGCCCAGGCTCGCAATGTAGTCGAGTTTCGCGGTGATCCCGGGAATATCGCCCACGCCGTCGCCGTTGGTATCGAGGTAGCTGCGCGGGTAAACCTGGTAGATGATGGCTTCGCGCCACCAGTCGTTGTTGTGCACGGGTTGAGTCTGGGCCTGGGTCATGACATGGGATCCGGTTGGTGATTTTTACGCAATATACAGCAGGTTTTGCGATCTTACAATCTGCGGAACTTGCTCGATAAACGGCATATTTCCTTTGCATTCAACGACTTGGATGCAAATAATATTTGCATCCCTTGCCCATCAAGTAGGAAAACTACGAACACCCCGCAGGCATGCATATTTTCTGGTTGCAAAGACCGCAAGGGCGTCATAGGATCGCGTGTCATTTATTCCAGGATGCGTCCATGAGCCAGCCACTACCGACCGACTCCCAAGGGCGCATGCCCCGCCAGATCCCCTATATCATCGCCAACGAAGGCTGCGAGCGCTTCAGCTTCTACGGCATGCGCAACATCCTTACGCCCTTCCTGATCTCGACCCTGCTGCTGTTCCTGCCGGAGTCCGAGCGCACCGGCGAAGCCAAGCACGTGTTCCACACCTTCGTCATCGGCGTCTACTTCTTCCCGCTGCTGGGCGGCTGGCTGGCCGACCGCTTCTTCGGCAAGTACAACACCGTCTTCTGGCTCAGCCTCGTCTACTGCGCCGGCCACGCCTGCCTCGCCATTTTCGAGGACAACGTCCAGGGCTTCTACCTCGGCCTGGGCCTGATCGCGCTCGGCTCGGGCGGCATCAAGCCGCTGGTGTCGAGTTTCGTCGGCGACCAGTTCGACCAGACGAATAAGGGTAAAGCGAAGATCGTCTTCGATGCCTTCTACTGGATCATCAACTTCGGCTCCTTCTTCGCCTCGCTGCTGATGCCGCTGTTCCTGAAAAACTACGGACCGGCCGTCGCCTTCGGCATTCCCGGCGTGATGATGTTCATCGCCACCATCGTGTTCTGGAGCGGGCGCCGCAAGTACGTGCACGTGCCGCCCGCCGGCGCCACGCCGCACTCGTTTACGAAGGTGGCAAAGAGCGCACTGCTGGCGCAGGCGCCGGGCCAGGGCCGGCCTGGTCTCACCGTCGCCATGATCGGCGTAGTGGGCGCCGTGGTGTCGCTGGCGATGTCGCCCCAGTGGGGCTTCGTGATCGCCGCCTGTACTGCGCTGGTGCTGCTGCTCGCCTTTGGCGGCCTCGGGACGTCGATGCAACTGGAACGTGCGCGCGGTCTGCATCCCGACGAAGCGGTCGACGGCGTGCGCGCGGTGCTGCGCATCCTGGTCGTGTTCTCGCTGGTGACGCCGTTCTGGTCGCTGTTCGACCAGAAGGCCTCGACCTGGGTGGTCCAGGCCAATTCGATGATCACCACCTTCTCCATCTTCGGCAACGAGTTCACCCTGCTGCCGGCGCAGATGCAGGCCCTCAATCCCTTGCTGGTGATGATCCTGATCCCCTTCAATAACCTGGTGCTGTTCCCGCTGCTGCAGAAGATGGGCTTCATGCCGACCGCGCTGCGCCGCATGACGGCCGGTATCGCCTTCTCGGCCCTGTCGTGGCTGGTGATCGGCACCATCCAGGTGTCGATGGATGCCGGCACGCCGACCTCGATGGCCTGGCAGATCCTGCCGTATGCATTGCTGACGATGGGCGAAGTGCTGGTCTCGGCCACCGGCCTCGAATTCGCCTACAGCCAGGCGCCGGCCTCGATGAAGGGCGCCATCATGGCCCTGTGGAGCCTGGCCGTCACGGTCGGCAACCTGTGGGTGCTGGTGGTGAACGCCGCGGTCAAGAACGACGCCGTGCTCGGCACCATTGCCGGATCGGGCGTGAGCGTGATCGCCTTCCAGATGTACTTCTTCGCCGCCTTCGCGCTCCTTGCCGCGCTCGCGTTCGGGCTGTACGCGAAGCGCTACAAGATGGTCGATCATTACCGCAGCACGGCGGGTGCGAATGCGCCGGCGCCGGTCAAGGCCTGATACGCCGGCTACTCTCCTGAAAACGCCCGCGCTGCGGGCGTTTTTTTTCGTCTGCTTCGAGGTCACCGCAATGTTAAAGGCCGAACTGTCCTGCGCCGACGAAACCGTTAGTGTGGACTGCACTGACGACAAAAGGAGAACAATCATGCGTGCACAATCGAAGCTGGCGGCGGTCGCCACCGCCCTGCTGCTGGCGGCCGGTACGGCCAATGCCGGCTGCGTCAAGGGAGCCGTTGTGGGCGGTGTGGCCGGCCACGTCGCCGGCAAGCATGGTGTCGCCGGGGCCGCGATCGGATGTGCGGTCGGCCACCACACCGAAAAGAAGAAGGAAAAGAAGCAGAAGGAACAGCAGCAGGCTGCCGCCGCGGCGGCTTCGCAACAGGCTGCAGCGCCGGCGAACACCAGGAAATGATGCGCCGCGCCGGATGATCAACACCACACATGAAAGGGAGGATATGAAAGACGTTAAGGTAGATGTGCGCGTCAACGTCGGCGTGGATGCGGCAAGCGTGGTCTTGCTGCTTGCCTCGGCGGCGTGGGGACTGTTTTTGTACAAGCAGCACAAGCAGGAGAAGCTGGCGGTCAAGACATCGCCATGAGCGTTCAGCGCCGGCCCTGATTCGGTTCAGTCAAGCCCTGCCGCACTGCTCGCGATCCGCGATGTGTAGGGTGGACTCTCGAGTCCACGCGGTCGTGCCCTTGCACACCCTAGGGCTGGCAAGAGCCCTTGACATACGCGTTCCGGGGCTACGCGGTCCATTTCGATATGCATCAGTAGTACCGCGTGGACTCAAGAGTCCACCCTACGATGAACGAAACGCGGGCAGTGCAGCAAGGTTCGGAGCAGGGAGGCGGGCCGTTAAGTCAGCACGTCGCCCCAGATCTGCCGCGCCCACGCATCGGCATCCCCACCTTCCTGCGCCGATGGCTGGGACGAGAGGAAGCCGGGGCCGTCGGCCTGCATGCTCTTTTTCGCCGCATCGTAGCGGTACAGCGTCGAGATGTGCATCGCCTGGCGGTCGTCGACGAAGCTGTAGCAGGTGTTGGCAAAGGCCGGCGCCGGGTCCGGCGCGCCACCCAGCATCAGGTCGACGATGGCGCGCGCACAGACCTTGGCCTGGGCATTGGCCATGTGCGCCGACTTGGGCAGGCCGGCATCGATCGCGTCGCCGATCACGTGCACGCGCGGCAGCACCGTTGACGCGTAACTGAGGAAGTCAACCGCGCACCAGCGCCCCTCGACAGTCGCCAGGCCGGCATCCTGGGCGATGCGGCCGGCCCGCTGCGGCGGGATAATGTTGAGCACATCCGATCTCACCGTGTCGAACGCGGTCCGGACGGTTTTGGTGACCACCTCCACCCCCTGCAATTCGCTGCCCGGCATGTACTCGATCATGCCCGGGTACAGGTCGCGCCATGCGCGTTCGAACAGGACGCGTTTCGAGGTAATCACCGGATTCGCGTCGAGCACCACCACCTTCGAGCGCGGCTTGTGCATTTTGAGATAGAACGCCACCTGGCAGGCGCGTTCGTAGGGCGCGGGCGGACAGCGGTACGGCTGCGCCGGCACCACGATCGTGAACACGCCGCCGTCGCGCATGGCCATCAGCTGGCGCTGCAGGTTGCGCGTTTGCGGCCCCGCCTTCCAGGCATGGGGAATCTGCTGCTGCGCGGCGGCGAGCTGCGGGAAAGCGTCGTAGATGAAATCGATGCCGGGCGCGACGACCAGCCGGTCGTAGGCCAGCTTTTTACCGGCGACCACGATGCGCGACTTGTCGGCATCGATCGCGGTCACGCCGCCGCGCATGAACTGGACGCCATGGTGTCGGCGCAGCCCGTCGTAGCCGAAGGTGATTTGCTCGAGCGTGCGCTGGCCGCCCAGCACGCGGTTGCTGACCGGGCAAGAGATGAATGCGTCGCTCTGGTCGACCAGGATCACCTCGATGCGTCCGCCGCTGAGGATGCGCAGGTAGCGGGCAACTGTGGCGCCGCCATAACCCGCGCCGACTACGACGACGCGTCCCAGGCTGGCGCGGCCGCTCTTGGCCGCGGCCGCCGGGAACGATGCCGATCCGGCCAAGGCCAGTGCGAGAAAATCGCGCCGGCGCATGGTCATTCCCATTCCAGGGCCGGATACAGCAGGTTGACGTTGCGCCGGTTGACGACCTCGAACAGCTGCCAGCGCGCCCGCTCGGAGGCCGCTGCCGTGGCCATCGTCGCCGTCATGTCCCTGCCCTGGCGTATGCTGCTGCGTACGTCCTGCAGCAGGGTCGAAAGGTACGCGCGCTGCCGCGCCAGCGCGCCGTTCTTGTCGCGGGTGACGGGGCCGTGCCCGGGAATGGTCACGCCAGCCTCTATCTTTGCCAATCCCTCCATCACAGCGAGCCAGCCGCTGACGTCGCCATCGATCGACGGCGTGCGTTCGATGAAGAGCAGGTCGCCCGTCCACAAGGCGCCGCTGGCCGCATCGAACACGGTGAGATCGTTGTTCGTATGCGCGTTCGGCCAGGCCGTCAATTCCAGCGTCCTGCCGCCCAGGTCGAGCGTCAGCCGCTGCCGCACCGTCTCGGTCGGGGCGACTACCCTGCTCTTGTCCGCCGCGGCGCCCAGTTGTTTGTTCAGGTTGCGCAGATAGGTGTCGCCACGCGCGGCCAGCATCTGCGGCAGCATGGCGTGGCCGATCAGGCGCGGTGGCGGGTCGGCATCCATCAACGCGGCGTTGCCGAACACGTGGTCCGGATGGCCGTGCGTGTTGATCAGATAGCGCACCGGCAGCCGCGTGACGCGGCGCAGCGCTTCCTTCAAGGCCAGGCCGACCGCATACGAGCCGCCCGTATCGATGACGGCCACCGCCTCGCTGCCGACGACGAAGCCGATATTCGCGATATCGCCATCGTAACCATCCTCGAAATCCTTGTGCTGCCCAATGTGCACGTACACGCCCGGCGCCACCTGCTCGACCTGCAACGGCGCCGCTGCCACCTGTGCGGCAAGCAGCAGCCAGGCCGCGATGAGCAAGCGCATCTAACCCCCGACGCTCAGCGACTGGCGAAAGCTCCCGCCCGCATTGTCGCGAATGACGACCTGCAGCGCGCCGGGCTGGTCGGCGACGAAGTTGAACTGGAGCGACGGGTCTTCGCTGATGCCGATCGCCGTGTCCGCCGTCATGACCGGCTTGCCGTTATAGGTGACGTCGATCCTGTCGATGAAGAAGGCCGGGCGGAAGCCATGCGTGACCAGGTCGCGCTGCAAGCCGGTATACATCGGATGCTTGATCAGCAGCCTGGCCTTGTTGACCTCACCGGGCTTGAACGGTCCGTCGAGCGCCATCTTCATTTTGCCTGCCGCCGCCATCGCCGCCGCGACGTCGCCCGAGGCCGGGCCGCCGCAGCCGCCGGAGGCGCGCACGGTCACTTCGTTCACATACAACTTGCCGTCGCTCGCTTCGGCGATCACGTGCACCGGCGAATCGGATTCGAAGCGGATGCGTGTGGCGAGTTCGGCCTTGCCGCTATTCGGGTTGAAGTGGAACACCCCCGTCAGCGGCACCGGATTGGCATCGACGATCACGGTGACCGACTTGATGTAGCGTTGCGGCGTCATCGGGTGATCGATACTGAAGGCGAACGGCACCTGCTCGCCGCTTGCCGCGCGCGATGGGGCCGTCAGGCGCACGAACGGCGCCGGCTCCAGTGTCTTGCCGGGGAAGTAGGATTTCTGCAATGCCGCCCAGGACGTCGCGGCCTCCTGGGCCAGCACGCCTTGCGGGCAAGCGAACATGGCGATGGCTGCCAGGCTACAAAAAGCCTGCATGCATTGAAGACGAGTGTTCATCAACTCCACCTTTATCCGTGTGTGGATACCCGATTTCATGTCCGAAGGTTTCGTAGTATGACTATAGCGCATGAAATCCGTTGTATAAATCATATTTATGAATCAGGCAGGTCAGCTAGTAAAATTACATCAGCGCCGTTAGCAATTCGCGCTATCCTTGAGGCTTTGCCCCTGCCGCCGTAGCTAAATTACGACCACTAGCCGATTCATGACGCAACCCATCCGCTCCATCGCCTTTGCCGCCGCTGCCACCCTCGCCTGCCCTGCCTTTGCCGCGATTCCCCTGCAAGCCTGCGACGCCCCCTCCTTCGCCACCGTCCTGCACGCCGCACCGGCCAGGCTGGAAGCGCGCGCCGTCTGGCTCGACCGGCGCTTAGTAACCTGGCCCGGCAGCGCCAGCGTCGGCCGCTTTCGCCTCTACCACTCGCCCACCGGCGCAATCGAAGCCACGGCCGGCGCCAGGGTGCGCGGCGCGGCGGGATCGCTGGCGCTGGCGCTGCATACGGCCCCGGTGCCGGCGCCGGCAGCGCAGCGTTTCAAGTACCTTGGGGCCGGCCCGGTGCTGGCCGTGGACGATGCCGACCTGCCGCGCCTCGCGGCGCTGCACCGCGAGCAGCTGGTGCTGGTGCGCGAAGCCGAAGACGGCACCGTCCTTGCGGCCACGCGCCTGCAGGCGGCCGGCGCGCTCGACGACCTGTACGCCGCCGCGCAAGCTATTTCCGACCTGGGCGCCACGCCACGCGCCGGCCGCACCGGTTTCACCCTATGGGCGCCGACCGCGCAGCAGGTCGCCGTCTGCATCTACGACAAGGGAACCGGCCGTGCCCATGCCATCCACCCGTTGCAAGCCGACACCCGCACCGGCGCCTGGCGCGCACAGCTGCCCGCCGACCTCTCCGGCCGCTACTACACCTACCTGGTCGACGTGATCGCCGACGGCACCGGCCTGGTACGCAACCGCGTCACCGACCCGTATTCCGTCAGCCTGACGACCGATTCGACGCGCAGCTACATCGCAGACCTCGACTCCCCCGCTCTCAAACCGAAAGGCTGGGACGCCCACCGCGCCCCCGCCACCGTCAAGACGCCGGCCGACATGACGGTCTACGAGCTGCACGTGCGCGATTTTTCGCGCGACGACGCCAGCGTGCCGGCGCCAAAACGCGGCAAGTACGGCGCCTTTGGCGAAGCCGATTCGAACGGCATGCGCCATCTAAAAATGCTGGCGCGCGCGGGCCTGACCGACATCCACCTGCTGCCCGTGTACGACATCGCCAGCGTGCCCGAGCGGGCATGTGCACGGCCCGCGCCAAAGGGCGGTGCCGCCAGCGCCGAGCAGCAGGCGCTGGTGATGCAGACCGCGCACACCGACTGCTACAACTGGGGCTACGACCCGTACCACTACAACGCGCCCGAAGGCAGCTACGCCAGCGACCCGGCCGACGGCGCGCGCCGCATCGTCGAACTGCGCGAGATGGTCATGCACCTGCACCGCGCCGGCCTGCGCGTGGGCATGGACGTGGTCTACAACCACACCTTCGCCGCCGGCCAGCAGGAAAAGTCGGTCCTCGACCGCATCGTGCCCGGCTACTACCACCGGCTCGATGACGCAGGCAAGGTCATCCAGTCGACCTGCTGCGACAACACCGCCACCGAAAACGCGATGATGGCCAAGCTCATGATCGATTCGAGCGTGCTGTGGGCGCAGCACTACCGCATGGATTCCTTCCGCTTCGATTTGATGGGCCACCAGCCGCGCGCGACGATGGAGCGGCTGCAGGCGGCCGTCAACAAGGCGAGTGGACGCCACGTACAACTGATCGGCGAAGGCTGGAATTTCGGCGAGGTCGCCAACGGTGCGCGCTTCGTGCAGGCGTCCCAGTTGTCGCTGAACGGCAGCGGCATCGGCACCTTCAGCGACCGCACCCGCGACGCCGTGCGCGGCGGCGGCGCCGGCGACTCCGGCGATGCAGTCGTCAAACAGCAGGGCTACATCAATGGCCTGGTCTACGACGCCAACGCCCAGGCCGGCGCGCGTCCGCGCAGCGAGCTACTGCGCGCCGCCGACCTGGTCCGCGTCGGCCTGGCCGGCACGCTGCGCAGCTATCCGCTGTTGAACTTCGACGGCGTCACGCGCAAGCTGGAAGACATGGACTACGGCGGCCAGCCGGCCGGCTACGCCAGCGCGCCCGGCGAGACCGTCAACTATGTCGAGAACCATGACAACCAGACGCTGTACGACGCCAATGCGCTCAAGCTCCCAATCGACACTTCGACCGCCGAGCGCGCGCGCGTGCAGGTGCTGGGCCTGGCCACGACCGCCTTCAGCCAGGGCGTGGCCTACTTCCACGCCGGCTCGGAGATCCTGCGCTCCAAGTCCCTCGACCGCAACAGCTTCAATTCCGGCGACTGGTTCAATCGCCTCGACTGGACTTATCGAACGAACCATTTCGGCACCGGCCTGCCGCCGGCGCCGGACAATGCCAAGGACTGGCCGCTGTTCGCGCCGCTGCTCGCCAATCCGGCACTGCGCCCTGCCCCAGCCGACATCGCCTTCGCCCGCGACGCCTTCCGCGACTTGCTCGCGATCCGCGCCAGCTCCACGCTGTTCCGCCTGCGCACCGCCGACGAGGTGGCGCAGCGCTTGCGCTTCTTCAACGTCGGGCCGGGGCAGGAACCGACCGTGATTGCCGCCCACCTCGATGGCCGCGGCCATGCCGGCGCAGGGTTCGCCGGCATCCGCTACTTCATCAACGTCGACAAGGTGGCGCACGTCGTTACCGACGACGTGGCGCGCGGCAAACGCCTGCGGCTGCATCCGGTACACACTGCCGCGGCGGCCGGCGACAAGCGCGCGGCGGAGGCGCGCTTCGATGCGGCGACGGGGGGCTTCAGCATCCCGCCGCGTACGGCGGTGGTGTTTGTCGAGGACTAGGAACATCTGTAGAAAGCCACTTGCTTGCTCCGATAGCAACAAGCTCGTACACTCGGCTTGTTAATTGTCCGCTATCGGCCAGGAGCGGACGTTCGATCAGGGGCGGGACTGCCCACTTGAGCTGATGGCTATGGCGCTCTAATCGCTAAACACACTTGTCGAGTTATGAACGAAGACCCACCGAACTGGATGGAGTACCTGAACAATAACGTCGCTCTCAATAATACGTTTGGTGGTGAGGTGCCTGCGCTCGACAATTTGGTCCTGGCACAGCTGGTGCTCAACCAGGTGGGTGCTGCGTATATCAGCTTGAATTTTTCGGATCTTCCAGCGGGCAGCCCAACGAGATGGATCACAAGGGGGTGCGACAGCGTCCAGCTGAGGCTGTCATTTTACGATTTAGCTCAGCTCTCAATCGTAGGAGGAGGCCATGAAGGCAATCTCGACGTAACAGCATCATTCCGACCTGGCAGTCACTTCTCGCTTTCAAACCCCATGTTTAAGCTTGAACTCGTGTATGGGTACGTGAAAGCTGACCTGTATCCATTTGACTCTAGTATTTTTGAGGAACCGCGAGATTGGTACCGGAGATAGCCATCGAGTTCATACGTCCGCTCTGGGTCGGAAGCGGACGCTACAATAGGTCTGCAATCGGCCAGAAGCGGGCCTTCGACGACTTCATAATGCACGATCTTCGAGGTGCATTTGCTCCTTACTTTTTGAGTGAATTTTACGTTAGGTCCAGTCATGACGAGAGCTGAGTTTATTGAGCGCAAGCGGGTATTCGAAAAGCGCGATAGCCGATTCAACACGATTATCATGGTTGTGCTCTTTGGCGGAATGTTCGGGTTGTGGGGGTTCTTTCAACGGTTTGAATCGCCCCGGCTTTCGTGGAGGCCGGTTAGTATGAGTCAGGCCTGGACGGCTTGACTGCTCAGTTGCTTGTAATAGTTTGCCTCAGCTTCGGCTGGCGGTATATAGCCGAGTGGTTCGAGCAGTCGGTGGTGGTTGAACCAAGACACCCATTCCAGTGTGGCCAGTTCAACGGCCTCACGCGTTTTCCAGGGAGCACGGCGATGGATCAGTTCAGCCTTGTAGAGCCCATTGATCGTCTCGGCCAGTGCATTATCGTAACTGTCGCCCTTGCTACCCACAGACGGCTCGATGCCGGCTTCTGCCAGGCGCTCGCTGTACTTTATCGACATGAATTACCCGGCTTTCGTGGAGGCCGGTTAGTGTGAGTCAGACCGGGATGGCTTGACTGCTCAGTTGCTTGTAATAGTTGCCTCAGCTTCGGCCGGCGGTAGCCGAGCGGTTCAAGCAGTCGGTGGTGGTTAAACCAGGACACCCATTCCAGCGTATCCAATTCGACGGCCTCACTTGTTTGCAGGGAACGCGGCGGTGGATCAGTTCAGCCTTGTAGAGCCCGTTGATGGTCTCGGCCAAGGCGTTGTCATAACTGTCGCTTTTGCTGCCCACAGACGGTTCGATGCCGGCTTCTGCCAAGCGCTTGCTGTATTTAATTGACACATATTGCGAGCCCCTGACGCCCTTCTAAGTGTCAAGTGGAGATTTTGGTCGAATTGATCTCACGTTGTCGTCGTTGGATGATGTAGAAGACTTCGCGGGCAATGTAACGTTTCAGACAGCGGATAGCCTCGAGCTTGGAATGCCCTTGACTGAGCCGTTTTTCAACGTAAGCCTTTGTGCGCGCGTCGGTTCGTAAGCGGCCGATCGCGACAATATGCAGGGCGCTATTCGCAGCCCGGTCGCCCCCGCGGTTCAAGCGGTGCCTGCACACCTTCCCCGAGGATGCTGGGACCGGACTAACGCCGCATAGTGCGGCAAAGCTGGCTTCCGATTGCAGGCGCCCACTGTTATCGCCCGCCGTCAGTAGCAACTGTGCCGCCGATTCATATCCAATGGAATTGCGGGCGATGAGTTCTGGCGCGAGCTCATCGACGAGTTTAGCGATCATGACGTCCAGATCGGCGATCTCGTCATGCAGCTCTAGATACCGTCGCCCCAGCGACTTGAGCGCAATTCGATAAGCCGAGGTCAAATTTCTGTAATCAGACAAATCGGGGCGCCAGGCCGCCAGTGTCCGTACCAGCTGCATGCGGGTCATCGTACGCAGCGATTCGCGAAGCTCGTCCGGTGCGCTAATGATCGAATTTTGAATGAGTTGAAGGGCAACTCGGCGGGCAGCAACTGCCGTCTTACGGCAGACCTTCAATACGCGCAAAGACTCGACCATGCCATCGCGCGTCTTAGGCGTGACGGTTCGCACCTGGGCAAATGCTGCATGGGCGGCGTTTTCAGCGTCGATCGTGTCGTCTTTGCCTCGCTTGCGGCGGTCCTGTTTGTCGGGCGCTGTCACTTCCAGCACGGTCACGCCGGCATGCTGAAGATAACGAAGCAATCCTGCGCCGTACGTGCCCGTGCATTCGACACCGATTCGAGCAAGCTCGCCAAACGAACGAAGCCAAGCCAGCATCTGCTTGTATCCGTGACGCGTCGTTGCAAAGCTCTCGTTGGCCAAGACACGGTCCTGGTCATCCACCACCGCTGCGAAATGCAAGTCTTTGTGGGTATCGACACCACCAACCACAACTCGTTGCTCATCCATGGCCTGCCGCTCCTTTTAGATAAAAGTTAGCGATTCCGCCACTCCAAATACCTGGACAAGACAGTAAAGCGACAGAGCGTCAGGCCCTTCTTGGGTCACATGTATCGACGAGGCGAAACCTCGCCGGCAGACACTCCCGGGCGACCGACAGGTCCGGGGAAAGACAATGAGTCCTGTCGATCGGAGTGCGGGTCAGGTCGTCCGGGAACGCGGCACGGCACCAGATCTTCCAAGATCGGTCTATCGCTGTGAGGGTCAGATCACCCAGGAATGGCTGGCATGAACATTATTACTGTCGCTATGGTGGACCAGCTCGTTGCGTTCGAGCTGGCGCGCGTACAGCGCCTGTTCCCGAGCGTCGAGCACCGAGTCGGTCCGCATCGAGCTGCTGACGCGCTAGCCGACGATGCGCCGGGCAAAGACGTCGATCACTAAGGCGACATAGACGAAGCCCTGCCAAGTCGAAACATAGGTGAAATCGCTGGCCGCAGCTGATTTGGCCGCTAGGCATTGAACTGGCAGTTGACGCGGTCGAGCGGGCATTGCGCCTTCGCATCAGCCACAGTCATGGCACGACCTGGCCTCGCATAACGCCACGCAGGCCGGCTTTGCGCATCAAGCGCTTCACGGTGCAGCGGGCCACATTGGTTCCCTCACGCCGCAGCTGACCCCAAACCTTGTCGCGCCGTAGACCTGCAGGTTCGCCTGCCAGACACGTTCAATGCCGACGCTCAGCACGTCGTCGCGTTGGACACGGGCTCAGCGCAGTGCCGGGTTGCGTTGCTGCGCAGCGTGGCGCCAGTAGCCCGACGGCGCGACCGGCATCACCTTGCAGATCGGTGCGGCCGGCGAGGCTCGACACCGTAGGCATGGCGGTACCGGTCGATAAAAGCCTTCACGGCTTGAAGTGGAGGCCGAGCTCCGCCTGGGCGAAAAAAAGCACTCGCCAGGCGCAGGATCTCGTTTGCCTTGCGCAGCTCGCTCACCTCTCGATCAAGCGCCTTAACGCGCTCCTCTTCGGCAGTGGTTGGTCCTGGACGCTGTCCGGTATCGCGCTCCTGCTGACGTACCCGGCAACGCAGTTCTCCGGCGTGCAGCCAATCTTGGCGGCGATCGACGTGATTGCGGCCCACTGCGACTCGTACTGGCTTCCGGCTTCGCCGACCATGCGTACAGCGCGCTCGATGACACGCGCGCCGAGAAGATCAGCCGACATAAGGAGTGAATCAACGAAGAACGAGCTGTCTACCTAAGCAACGACTGGGAGCCGTTCTCGCGACCGCGGGGCTACACGGACGAGGAGATCTCCGACTTCCGCCAGTATCTGGAGCTGATACCAGATGTGTCGAACAAGGGCGGGATCGACGTCGCATGCTCGATCACACCTGGTGTAGCGCCAGGCCGAATTGTCCTGATCGCGCCGCTTCGTGCCTCTTAACCGAGCAGCATAGGCTTAATGCCCGCTAAGGTACCTACACTGCTGGCGCCAACAGCCGAGCCACAGTTGCTTTCCAGCGCAAACGTGCCCACTACCCGAGTTAGGTCATCGGCCTGATCCTGTAGCGAGCGTGCGGCCGCGGCTGCCTCTTCAACCTGCGCTGCGTTCTGCTGCGTGAAGGTATCCATATCGTTGATAGCGCTGTCAATTTCCAAAATGTTCGATTCTTGCTCGACACTCGCTGCGCTGATTTCGCCGATGATATCGGTCACGCGGCGAACACTGTCGACAATTTCGCGCATCGTGCCACCCGCCTGATCGACCAGTTGGGTTCCCGCATCGACGCGACCAACCGAAGCGCTGATCAGCTCTTTGATTTCTTTGGCAGCACTAGCCGATCGCTGCGCGAGGCTGCGCACTTCCGACGCAACAACGGCAAAACCACGGCCCTGCTCACCCGCTCGCGCCGCTTCGACGGCCGCGTTGAGTGCAAGGATATTGGTTTGGAAGGCTATGCTGTCGATTACCGAAATGATCTCGACAATTTGCTTCGATGAGTCATTGATTGATGCCATCGTATCGACCACTTGCGCGACCACGTCGCCACCGCGCACGGCCACGCCCGATGCCGAGATTGCCAGCTCATTGGCGCGCCGCGCACTTTCCCCGTTCAGCCGCACGCGCGACGTGAGCGCTTCCATTGAAGCCACGGTTCCTTGCAACGAGTTCGCCTGGCGCTCAGTGCGTTCGGACAGGTCGAGATTTCCAGATGCAATTTCACGCGATGCGGCGGCAATCGTTTCAACGCCGCTATGAACGCGCTTCATAGCCCCATGTATTGACCCCACAGCCTGCTGGAGTGCACTTCCCGCTGGGCTCATTGCTTCGCGACCCTCGCCACGAAGGTTAATTACGCCGGCTTTGCCCGATAAGGCGGCCACGGTCGCTGTCAGTTCTGCTGCCTGCACCGTCTCGCGCTTAAGTAAAACCGCCAGGAAGCACAGCACGCCAGTTTCGACCACAACGTACGCAGCGTGAACAAGAACACGTCCAAATCCTGGCTCCGTCATACAGCGCACTCCGTAACCAAGCTCCTGCAAATAGTTGAAGCTGAGGTGATGCAGCGCAATCGTTGTCGCCGCAACCACAATGACCATCCAGTCGCGATAGCAAAGCAAAAAAGCAAGGAGCACGAAGATACCGAAGTGCAGCTCGTTCAGGCCAGCAGTCTGGTGAATGTGCAGACCTGCAAACACCATCAGCGCTACCGCCACGACCGAGGCTGTTAGGCGAGTCCCACCAGAGCTCAAAATCATCGTCGTCGGGATCAGTGCCGCCGGAAATCCAATGATTAGCGCCCACTTCATCGTGTCGTGCGTGGCTGCTAAACCGAGTGACATCAGGAACAATCCCCAGAGGATAAATAACATGAGACGGTCAGCCTGTTTGTAATGAGCTCGTGCGAATTTCGGCATTTTTGAGAGGGACATCTTCGTTCCAGTAGCATCTAATTTATCGAATTTGAGTGATGCTATCAGGAAATTATCCAAAATTAACATTTATACGCCCAGCACCGAGAGAAATTCTTATAGACAACAACAAATTTTGCGCGGAAACATTTGCCGCTAGGGCGATGGCGCAGTTCGACTCTGAGATAATGCAGGTTTGTCAAGCGGCTTCCGCCAGAAGCAAATGATTTCCCCGTCAACGGTTACGTCGCAGAGCCATCAGACTTCTGTCTTTTGGATGAGCTAGACTTAGCGCGCTTGGAGGATGCGCACAATCGCCGCGAATCCTTGGACATGGCATGGCACGGCATGGCACGGCATGGCAAGGCAAGGCAAGGCAAGGCATGGCATGGCATGGCATGGCATGGCAGGAAGAGTGCAGCGATCGTTCGAAGGTTTGTACAAAAGAATATACCTTTTACAGATGGATTGCTGAAGGCTACTTCTTCGGTTGCATGAGACCCAAACTGGACGCGAAATGATGTCCCCGCCCCTCATGCAAATCGAACAACATTTCTAACAACTTATCGCGGCGCCGACATAAGCACGGCATTCATCGGAATGTCCGGTATGGGTCGGTAGCAGACGCTACAATAGGTCCGCAGTCGGCCAGAAGCGGACGTCATTAGCTTGGAATTACTCCGTAGAGGCACGTATGAAACAGTTACTTCCACATATTCAGATTGGCATGTACGAGCAGGCTCGATGTGTCCTTGTCGTTGACGACTATGAGCTTTTCGATTTCATTTCCGACTATCTTGGCGACGAATGCGATCTACCGCATGAGTCTCAGTCGTCGGAGGCGCGGCTAGGCGGAGAAGTCATCACGATGTATTTTCCACTGTCGATAGAGTCTACAGCTGTAGAGCAATGCCTTCTGAAGTTGTCACCTGCAGAAATCGAACGAATCTACAGACTCAACAATTAGGTTGGCTCGTTCTGGTCCGTCCGGGATGGGTCGTTTGCGGACTTACAATAGGTCCCCTGTCGGCCACAAGCGGACATTCGCGGTACAAATGATCGTAGGTTATTTTTGTCTACGAAGAGCGCCAGCGCGATAACGACCTAATGCATTGACGGAAGGACGACGATGAAGACAACAGCAGAACAGTTCGAAACGGACATAAAAGAACTTGCGCATGATCTTGTGCGTGCTTATGGCCTTACCTACACGGCCACAGGCACAACTGCGGACGACATAGCGATGTACCGTTGGATGGATTACCGGTTGCGACACATTTCTCTAGAACCTCGGCTCGTTAAAAAATCGTCGCGTTTCCCCGTTTCAAACTTGCCTGCCGAGATCAATGATGCGCTATCCGCGATTGAAGCCCGCTTTGCCAGCGGGGAAGACGTTAACCCGTATCTCAGCAAAACTACGATCCGTAACGACGTTAGTTCATCTAAGAAACAGCGGAGGACCGATGGACTATGGGCTGATTGGCGTATCCATCACCTCCATTTGACGAACATCCCCATCGCGCCGGGTGAGCGGTTTTCAGAACGGTCGGACTGGTTGCTTTTCGTGATGGTCTATGATGACGCAGTAGCATTTATCGATGTGCGTAGCCACAATGAGCGCGATTTGTGGACCCAGGACGATCTTTTAAAGGAGTTCATCGATTCATGGCCTGAGCAGGCGGAGCCATACCGAGTCAAAGGTATGCGTGTAGTGTCTGGGCCGAAGTCTTCTGATGACATTAAGCAGCTGCGCAATGCCGGCATTACGACGGTTGTCGAGCATAAGGGGGAACATTACTTCGGCCCCGGGGGTGGTGTTACGTCAGCCGTAACCTCAACCGCCGTAACCAGGGCATGTATCGATGTGCTGCGGAATACACATCAACTTGCCTTGTGGCTGGATGCGCCGGACAACGCAATCCGACTTGAACTTAATCAACTTGGTATTGCGCATCCCGAGTTCGTCCTCGCTATCTCCCCCTCTTCTGGCCTTGCAATCGCGGAGCGTAGTAAACCTGATCTCGCGTGGGCTCTTCCAGAATTTAATGCACAAGGACGCCGGACAAGTTTCGGCACCGTCCAGCAAACGCTATTACCGGCCTGGGCGATACCGACGCTCATCGCACACGTTGCTCCCTCGCCATAATCGTAGATGTGTGACTTGAAGTGATTCCGGCAAAACTGACTGGCCGCTTTGGGTCGAATGCGGACTTTATGAAGTTGAAAGGTTGCTAGCCATTCAGCGAAATCGGAGTCTTATTGGTTCGCCATGAGTCGGGTCCGGTCCTTCGGCAGTCCGTGAATTTCCGGCGCAGCAACCTCCTACGCTGAGGCGAACGGCCGAGAACGGCCACAGGCGGGTAGGGGCTGTAAGTCATGCAATCGCATCCTGCCAGCCACGTCTGCTCAGCGGCAGAGGCCATGCAACTTCAGCCCTCAGGCCTCTACGCATCGACAGCAACGGCAGGAAAATCCGCGCTCAGGGCCTCCGAAACACGATCGCATGCTGGATCGGCAGCGATCCGATGCTGCGTTCCCACTTCAGGCCATGCGCAGTGGCTTCACGCCGTACCTGCCGCTCGCTCATCTTGTGCAGCGGCTTGATCGCGACTGCCGGATCCTCGGCCCGGTATTCGACGAAGACGACGCGTCCACCCGGCTTCAGGGCGGCGACGATGCTGTCGAGGACTTCCGCGGGATAGGCGAGCTCGTGATAGACGTCGACCATGATTGCCAGGTCGACGCTGCGCGGCGGCAGTTTGACGTCCGTTTCGCTGCCGAGCACCGAGACCACGTTGCGCACGCCGCGCTTCGCCATCTGGCTGTCGAGCATGCGAATCATTTCCGGCTGCACGTCGACTGCATACACGCGTCCCCCGGGCCCGACCTGTTTCGCCAACTGCCAGGTGTAGTAGCCGGTGCCGGCGCCGATGTCGGCCACCGTCATGCCGGGCGCCAGCGCCAGTTCCCGCAGCAGCAATTCCGGCCGCTCCTCGCGTGCGCGGCTTTCGCGCTCGAGCCATTGCGCGCCCTCCCATCCCATCACGCCGGCGATCTCGCGGCCCATGTAGCGCTTGCCGATGCCGTCCGGGCTGGGTACGACGCGTTCATAGCGCGTATCGGCTGCAGATGCCTGTGCCGCGGCATCGCTGCTGGCGGATGACGGCAGCGCCAGCGCCGACAGGCAGGCCAGCAGGATGGAGAGGGAGCAGGTGCGGTGCATGATCGGTTTCCTTGACAGGTCGCAGTTCCCGCTGGCCTACTTTTTCGGCGTCAGCATCAGCAGCCGGCCGCGCGGACCGTCCTCCAGCAGCCACAGCGCGCCGTCCGGCCCGGTGCGAACGGCGCGGATGCGTTCGCCCATGTCCCAATGGTCCACCTTGCGCGCGTTCTCGCCATCGAGGGCGATGCGGTCCAGCGACTCGCCCGAGAGGCCGGTGATGAAGAGGGAGTTTTTCCACTTCGGGAACAGGTCCGCATCGTAGTAGGCGAGGCCGCCTGGTGAAATGGCCGGATTCCAGGATACTTTCGGGGCTTCGAAGCCGTCGCCGGGCGCGTGGTCGGGGATGTCGCGGCCGTCATAGTGGCTGCCGTTCGATGCTTTCGGCCAGCCATAGTTCAGGCCTGGCTTGATCAGGTTGATCTCGTCGCCATGACGCGGTCCCATCTCCATTTCCCACAGGCGTCCCTGCCGGTCGAAGGCGATGCCCAGCAGATTGCGGTGGCCATACGACCAGACGGCTGCATGGAAGCCCCTGGCCGCGAGCGGGTTGCCGGCAGCCGGCGTGCCGTCGAGGTTCAGGCGCAGCACCTTGCCGAGCGTCGACTTGGGGTCCTGTGCCGGATCGAAAAGCTGGCGGTCGCCGCTGGTGAAGAAGAGATACTTGCCGTCCGGCGAGAAGCCGATACGGCCCGAATAGTGCCCGCCGGTCGACGCATCCTGGCCGCGGAAAATCACCTTTGTATCCTTGAGCGCGCCGCCTGCCTGGTCCAGCGTCGCAGTGGCGAGCACGACCCGGGTGTCGGCACCGGGACGCGCTTCGGAGTAGCTGAAGTAGAGCAGCTTGCTGGCCGCGAAATCGGGCGCGGGCACGATGTCCATCAGCGCGCCCTGGCCCTTGCTGCTGACGGCAGGTGTGCCGGACACGGTCCGCCTGGTACCGGTTGCGGGATCGAACAGGATCATCGTCCCCTCCTTTTGCGTCACCAGCACGTTGCCATTGGGCAGGAATGCCATGGCCCAGGGGCTCTGGAACGTGCCGACCGGCTTGACCTCGAAAGGCAGGCCGCCGGTCGCGGTTGCACTGGCCTGCGCGTTGGCCGCCGGGGAGGCGGCGAACGCGAGCAGGGTGAGCGAGAAAGTGGTGGCAAGGCCGAGCGTGCTCAAATTCATGTTTTCCAGATCTCCATTTGCGGATTGATGCCAGGTTGAGGGGCGCCAGGAAGTGTAGAGCAAAACGCCCATTGCAGACGCTGCGCTGGTCGCGGACGCCGAGTCCCATTCGGCAGGTTGGCCGGCTCGGCGCCGACACTGGCCATTTTCCTGTCCCGCCTGCTAGGATGTGGCGTATGCGCCAGCGCGGCAAAGACCATGCGGCGACCACCTTCAACGCCCATTGAGGAGACACCGCACCATGTCCGACCGCCCTGCCGATTTCTGGCCGCGTGGCTTGCCGCGCCACCTGACCATCCCCCAAACGAACCTGTTTTTCAACCTCGCCGTCTCCACCGCGCGTTACCCGGACAAGCCGGCGGTCATCTTCTACGATACGCCGCTCACCTACGCCGCCCTGAAACACGAGGTCGAACTGGTCGCCGGCTACCTGCAAAGCGAATGCGGCGTGCGGCATGGCGACCGCGTGCTGCTGTACATGCAGAACAGCCCGCAGTTCATCATCGCCTACTACGCGATCCTGCGTGCGAATGCCGTGGTGGTGCCGGTCAACCCGATGAACCTGACCGAGGAGCTGCGTCACTACGTCGACGACACCGGCGCCTCCACCATCTTCGTGCCGCAGGATTTATATGCGCAGGTGGCGCCGCTGGTCGGCCCGGCCCTGCGCCACGTGCTGGTGGCGGCTTATTCGGACCACGCCACCGTGCCCACCGACCTGAACGTGCCCGAATTCGTACGCGCGCCGCGCCGCGACATCGACGGCGCAGGCGTGACCCTGTGGCGCGACATGCTGGCGCGTGGCCGCACGCCCGGGCCTTTGATAGCCGGCCCCGACGACCTGTGCGCCATGCCCTACACCTCCGGCACCACCGGCCTGCCGAAAGGCTGCATGCATACCCACCGCAGCGTGATGTACAACGCCGTCGCCGGGGTGCAGTGGTTCGGTTCGCAACAGGACACGATCGCGCTGAGCGTGCTGCCGCTGTTCCACGTGACCGGCATGCAGGGCGGGATGAACGGGCCGATCTTCATCGGCGGCACCGTCGTGCTGATGGCGCGCTGGGACCGCGACACGGCGGCCGAATGCATCCGCCGCCAGCGCGCCAACGCCACCCAGCTCATCTCCACGATGGTGATCGACCTGCTCTCGAGTCCGCGCATCGACGACTACGACCTGTCGAGCATCACGCGCCTGTCCGGCGGCGGCGCGGCCATGCCGGATGCGATCGCCCAGAAGATGCACGACCTGCTCGGCATCGATTACGTCGAGGGCTACGGCATGTCGGAGACGATCGCGCCGACCCACATCAACCCGCCGGCGCGCACCAAGAAGCAGTGCCTCGGCATCCCGATCCAGGACGTCGACGCGCGCGTGGTCGACGCCGACACGCTGCGCACGCTCGGCACCGGCGAAGCCGGCGAGATCGTCGTGCACGGTCCGCAGGTGATGCTCGGCTACTGGAACAACCCGGAAGCGACCGCGGACACTTTTGTCGAGATCGACGGCAAGCGCTTTTTGCGCACCGGCGACATCGGCATGGTCGACGAAGACGGTTACTTCTTCATGGTCGACCGCCTGAAGCGGATGATCAATGCCTCGGGCTACAAAGTGTGGCCGGCCGAGGTGGAAGCGCTGATGTACCGCCATCCGGCGATCCGCGAAGTGTGCGTCGTCGCGAGCATGGATGCGCGCCGCGGCGAGACGGTGAAGGCGGTGGTGGCGCTGAAGGATGGCTTTGCCGGCCGGGTGAGCGAGGGCGATATCGTCGACTGGGCGCACCAGAACATGGCCGCCTACAAAAGCCCGCGCATCGTCGAATTTCGCGAGACGCTGCCGAAATCGGCGACCGGCAAGGTGCAGTGGCGCTCGTTGCAGGATTGACGATGAAAAACCGTGCGTATCTGTCCGAAGTCAGCCTGAAACCCTCAGCCGCCGACCATGCGGCGGACTTTCCTTTCACGCTGCCCGTGGTGCGTGCGCTCGATCGCCTCGAACTGCATCCGCAAGTCACCTTCTTTGTCGGCGAAAACGGCTCCGGCAAGTCGACGCTGCTGGAAGGGATCGCGGTGGCGATGGGTTTCAATGCCGAAGGCGGCAGCCGCAATTTTCGCTTCTCGACCCATGAGTCGCACTCGGGGCTGCATGAACACCTGCGCCTGGCGCGCGGGGTGACGGCGCCGCGCGACGGTTACTTCCTGCGCGCCGAAAGTTTTTATAACGTCAGCACCGAAATCGCACGCCTGGGCGTCACCGACGCCTACGGCGGACGCGCGCTGCACGGGCAATCGCACGGCGAAGCCTTCCTGACCCTGTTCATGGAACGCTTCAGGGCCAGGGGCTTTTTCATCCTCGACGAACCGGAAGCGGCGCTGTCGCCGCAACGCCAGCTGGCCATGCTCAGCCGGCTGCACGACCTGGTCGAGGAAGGCAGCCAGTTCATCATCGCCACCCATTCGCCGATCCTGATGGCCTATCCGAATGCCGTCATCTACGAATGCGGCGAGCGCGGCATCCACCCGATCGGCTACGAGGACACCGAGCACTATCGGGTGATGCACGACTTCATCGCCAATCCACAGCGCATGCTCAAGGTGCTGATGGAGCGCTAGCGGACTCCACCAATAAAAAAGAGCGGGACTGGCCCGCTCTTCTTCATGCCTTCAGCTACCGCCCGGCAGACAATTACGCCTGCTTGGCGCGCTTGCGGCTGACGATGCCTGCGCCCAGCATGGCGATGCCGAACAGGGCCAGCGAACCTGGTTCAGGGACTTCAGCCAGCTTGAACTGACCGTTGTTGCTGACGAAGAAGTAGTTCGGGGTGTTGGCATAGGTGCCGCCGCTGCAGCCAGGACCGGTGAAACCGGCGAATTGGCAAGCGACTTCACCGACCAGGTTTTTAACGGCGGTGCCGTTCGGGTTACCAACGGTATTGGCGTTGGTGAAAGCGAAGGCCAGCACCGATTGCTGCGACAGGTCATTGCCGTCTTCGTCGAAGAAGTAGCCGGCTTTCAGGCCGCCGGCAGCAGCTTCCGCGCGTACGCTGACCTGGCCGTTGTTGGTTGGCGAGCCGCTCGCATCGACCGTACCGCCGCCGCCTGCCAGCACGTTGAACGAGGCGATCAGGTTGCCGAGATTGGCGCCATAGATGCCCGCGGTGCTGCCGTACTGGCCATTGGTCGGGTTCTGGTACATGTTGATGGTGCCGCTGGTGAAGCGGAAGGCGCCACTGAAGTTACCGGTACCCCTCGCTTCGAAGGTTGCGGTGATGTTGCCGCCGGTGTAGGTGATCGGGAAAAATGCACCGTTGCCGTCGGCCTGGCCGATGTTGAACACGGCGTGCTCGGTGAACGAGAAGCTGCTGCCGCCGGTTGGGGTCAGCTGGATGAAGCCGTTGCCGTTCACGTCCAGGTATTCGTTGACCGACTGACCGGTGGCGAAGCCGCCGCCGACTGGATTGAAGACCCAGTCGTTCATCACGGTACCGGCGTTGGCGCTGCCGGCGAAGGAAACGGCGACAGCTGCGGCGCAAGCGAGTTTTTTCAGGAAGGTCATGGCGGTCAGTTTTCTTTAATTAGTGGTTTACACGAGGAAACAGAATTTTCCTTCTTATAAGCAATTCCTGTGCCACATTGCAAGTATTGTTTAAAATCAATGGCTTGGAATGGATGAGCAATTAAGACCAAACCCAAGTGTAAAGAATTCCGATTAATTCTGACTATGATTTACTGCGGAGCAGCACCTGTTTGCCAACTTTTTCTGGATTCTAAACTGTCAAGAATGCTGTTTTTGTTGAGCTAGAGGCTCTCTAGAATGGACTGGCAGCGTTAGTCATCATCCAGATACGCATCCATCATTCGGGAGTTCCATGACCACCCCTCGTCTTCGCGGCGTCTTCTCGCCGGTCCTTACCCCGTTCAACGCCGACCTGACGCCTTCGATCGAGCGTTTCACGCGCCATTGCCGCTGGCTGGTCAAGCAGGATGTCGGCCTGTCGATCTTCGGCACCAACTCCGAAGCCACCTCGCTCACGCTGGCGGAAAAACACCGCTTGCTCGACGCCCTGCTCGACGCCGGCCTGCCCGCCGCGCGCATGATGCCCGGCACCGGTGCCTGCGCGCTGGGCGATGCGATCGAACTGACGCGGCACGCGGTCGAGGCCGGCTGCGGCGGCGTGCTGATGCTGCCGCCGTTTTATTACAAGGGCGTCAGCGACGAGGGCTTGTTCAGGAGCTTTGCGTCGGTGATCGACGCCGTCGCCGACGAGCGCCTGCGGATATATCTCTACCATATTCCACCGGTCACCCAGGTACCGATCAGCCTGGGCCTGATCGAACGCCTGCTCAAGGCGTACCCCGGCATCATCGCCGGCGTGAAGGACAGTTCCGGCGACTGGAACAATACCGAGGCGATACTGAAAAACTTCCAGCCAGAAGGCTTCGACGTGTTTGCCGGCAGCGAGACCTTTCTGCTGGCGAACATGCGCGGCGGCGGCGCCGGCTGCATCACCGCCACCGGCAACGTCAATCCGGCGCCGATGGTCGCGCTCTACAACAGCTGGCAACACGAAGGCGCAGACGAGCAACAGCGTGCGCTCGACGCCACCCGCGCCGTGTTCCAGCAATTCCCGCTGATCCCGGCGATGAAGGCCGCAATCGCCTGGAAGACCGGCGACGACGCCTGGCGCGCGGTGCGTCCGCCGCTGGTCGAACTGAATGCGCAACAGGCGCAGACGCTGCAGGGTGGGCTGGACCGGCTCGGCTTCAACATGCCCTATGTGGAAGACCTGATGTAAGCCCGGGGCCCGCGGGGCGCCTGACGAGATTTACCCAGAATTATTCAATTGGAGACAAGTTCCATGGCAATCAAGAAAAGTGGCATCTCGAGGCGCAGCCTCATCAAGTTGGCCCTGTGCGCAAGCCTGGTACCAAGCATGGCGCTGGCGGCCGCCTATCCGGACAAGCCGGTCAAGATGCTGGTCGGCTTCTCGCCGGGCGGCGCGGTCGACAACGTGGCGCGCCTGCTGGCGCAGAGCATGAGCAAGAACATGGGTGGATCGATCATCATCGAGAACCGCCCCGGCGCGACCGGCATCATCGCCGCCGAGCAGACCGCCAAGGCCCCCGCCGACGGCTACACCCTCTTGATGGCGACCCAGTCGACGATGGTGGTCGCGCCCAGCATCTACAAGAAGATGAGTTTCAATCCGGTCGCCGACTTCACGCCGATTTCGCTGATCGCATCGGTGCCGATGGTGCTCGTGGTCAGCCCGTCGGTGCCGGTGAAGAACGTGCAGGAACTGATCGCCTATGCCAAAAAACAGAAAGGCGGCCTGACCTATGCCTCGTCGGGCCAGGGTGGTCCGCAGCACGTCGCCGCCGAGCTGTTCGCCTCGATGGCCAAGCTGGAAATGGTCCACGTGCCCTACAAGGGAGAAGCGAATGCGATCTCCGACCTGCTCGGCAACCAGGTACCGGTCATGTTCGGCAATTTGCCGTCACTGCTGCCGCACATTAAAAGCGGCAAGCTGCGCGCGATTGCCGTGAGCAGCCTGCAACGCAGCAGCGCGGCGCCGAACATCCCGACGGTGGCGGAATCCGGCCTGCCCGGCTTCGAAACCCTGACCTGGTTCGGCCTGTTCGCCCCGGCCAACATGCCGCAGCCGATCGTCGACCGCCTGAATGCCGAAGTGAAGAAAAGCCTGGCTTCGTCCGAGGTGCGCACCAAGCTCGACCAGCAAGGGCTGACCACCGTCGGCGGCACCTCGGCCGAACTGAAAAACTACATGAAGCAGGAAGTGCCGAAGTGGGCCAATCTGCTGAAGAATGCGCAGATCAAGCCGGAGTAAACGAGTCGGCCTGGGACACCCTGCACTGCAGGGTGTTCCATGGCAGGTGTCGGTTATGGGCGCGCTTAACGTCCTACGCCAATGCCGATCCCGACCCCGGAACCGCGTCCCCAACTGCCGAAGCTGCCGAAAATCGAGGTCGACACGCCGCCGCGTCCAGTGCCGTTCCTCTCGGCCAGCTGAAGCACGCAATTGCGCCACAAGTCGGAATTGGCCGGATAGCCCAGTTGGGTACATGCCGGCCCGTTTTCGGCGATCATCCGGTCCATCTCGGCCTGTTGCTTCATTGCCTGTTCCTGTGGCGTGGCACAGCCGAGCAGGCAACATGCGCTCGTCAGCGCCAGAATCATCGTACGCATACCGTTCTCCTTCGAGCAATTGATTAGTTCAGTTTACGCTTGCCGGGCTGTAGAACGGTCGTGGATTTCCAATCGAGTTCGGGCATTTACAATTGGTCACACAATTGAATAGGGTCGGAAGTCATAGCATGCGCACGAAACGGCGGGCATGCCCGCCGTTACGTACCTATGCGCTCGCCGACGGCTTCACCTGAATCGAGCAACTCTTCGAACAGCCGGCTGAACGGCGAGCGCGCCCGCCACAGCAGCCCGAGCTTGCGCACCGGCGCCTGTCCCGGCAAGGCGACGATTGCCACCCCCGCCGGCAGTGGCCAGGCGCGCGGCCAGTCGGGCACCAGTGAGACGCCCAAGCCGCGTTCGACCAGCAGCGCGATCGCATCGAGCACGTCGAGTTCGAAACGCTCGCGCGGGAAGATCTGCTGCTCCTGTAAATACTGGTCGGCCAGCTGGCCGCCCCAGTTGTTGCGGTCGTAGCGGATCAGCGGCTGGGTCGCCAGCAGTTCGAGCGGCGGCAGGTGCGCCAGCGCGGTCGGCGCCAGCACCACCAGCGGCTCGGAGCGCAGCGCGCGCCAGACCAGCGTTTTCGGGATCGCGAACTGAGGCTCGATGATCAGCGCCGCATCGAGCGCTTCGCTGATCACCTGGTGATACAGCAGGCGCGAGACTTCGGCCACGATGTAGACGTCGACTTTCGGATGGCGCTCGGCCAACGTGGCCAGGATGGCCGGCAGCATGCCGGTCAGCGCCGTCGAGATCGTGCCCAGCCTGAGTTCCCCGGCAAACGCTTCCTCGGAAGCCGAGGCCTTCAGTTCGCGCACCTCGCGCTGGAAGTGGCGCGCACGCGCCAGCACCCGCGCCCCGCCCTCGGTCAGCTGCACCGTGCGCCCCGAGCGCTCGATCAGTTTCACGCCCAGTTCATCTTCCAGCACGTGCACGCGCTGCGCCAGCGCGGTCGGCGTGACGTTCAGGCGGCGTGCCGCCTCGGCCATCGAACCGCATTCGGCAATGGTCACGAAACTGTCCAGGAACCGCGTCTCCATGATGAACTTCCTCTTCACTCTAAACACTCGAAGATGAAATTGTCCTTTGTTCCCAGTGCGCGCACAATAGCGCCATGACGACGAATGCCATCGCCTCCACCAACACGCGCTCCCGCGCAGCTCCCGCGCAGCTGCCCGCGCGCCTGCGCACGCTGCGCTGCCTCGACGATTTCGAACTCGCCGCGCAGCAGCACTTGCCGCGCCCCGTGTTCGGCTACATGTCGATGGCGGCCGAAACCCGGCGCAGCCTGCGCGGCAACCGCGAATGCTTCGACGATTACGGCTTCGTCACCCGCGTCCTGAACGACGTCTCCAACCGCAGCACCGCATGCACCCTGTTCGGCCAGACCTGTGCGGCGCCGTTCGGCATCGCCCCGCTCGGCATCAGCGCCCTGTCCGCCTACCGCGGCGACCTGGTGCTGGCGCGCTCGGCGGCGCGCGCGAACATCCCGATGATCATGAGCGGCTCTTCTCTGATCCGGCTCGAGGACGTCGCCAGGGAACAGTTGGGCGCCTGGTTCCAGGCCTACCTGCCGGGAGACGTGCCGAACATCACCGCCCTGATCGAACGGGTCGGCAATGCCGGTTTCCAGACCCTGGTGCTGACGGTGGATACGCCCGTCACGCCCAATCCCGAGACGTTCGCGCAGACTGGATTTACATCGCCACTGCGGCCCAGCGCCAGCCTGGTGTGGCAAGGTTTGTCGCATCCGCGCTGGCTGTTCGGCACGTTTCTGAAAACGCTGGCGCGGCACGGCATGCCGCACTTCGAGAACAACTATGCCCGCCGCGGCGCGCCGATCCTGTCGCCCTCGGTCACGCGCGACTTCGCCGACCGCGGCCACCTGAACTGGGAACACTTTCGCATGATCCGCGCCATGTGGCCGGGCCGGATGGTCGTCAAAGGCATCCTGCACCGCGATGACGCCCGCATCGCGCGCGAACTGGGCGCGGACGGCATCATCGTTTCGAACCACGGCGGCCGCCAGCTCGACGGCGCGGTGTCGCCGCTGCGCGTCCTGCCCGGCATCGTCGCCGCCTGCCCCGACATCCCGGTGATGATGGACAGCGGCATCCGCCGCGGCGCCGACGTCCTCAAGGCGCTGGCGCTGGGCGCCAAGTTCGTGTTCGTCGGCCGCCCCTTTGGCTATGCGGCCGCGGTCGGCGGCGAGGCCGGCGTCGGGCATGCGATCGGCCTCTTGCAGCAGGAGGTATCGCGCAACATGGCGATGCTGGGCATTAACGCCGTCACCGAACTCGATGCGGCGACGCACCTGTACCCTTACCGCTGACCTTTACCCCTATCTCTGGAGACACCATGCAAGCCACTCCCCTGTTCCACCTCGCCTTTCCGGTCCGCGACATCGCCGAGGCGCGCAGCTTCTACGGCGACCTGCTCGGCTGCCCCGAAGGGCGCAGCTCGAACGAATGGGTCGACTTCAATTTCTACGGCCACCAGGTCGTCGCCCACCTGGCGCCCGACGAATGCGGCAACGCCTCGACCAACGAGGTCGACGGCGACAGCGTCCCGGTGCGCCACTTCGGCGCGATCCTGCCGATGGCCGACTGGGAAGCCCTGGCCGACAAGCTGCGCGCGGCCGAGACCCGCTTCGTGATCGAGCCGCACGTGCGTTTCAAGGGCCAGGTCGGCGAGCAGGCGACCATGTTCTTCCTCGACCCGTCGGGCAATGCGCTGGAATTCAAGGCGTTTGGCGATATCAGCCAGGTGTTTGCGAAGTAAGCTGCCAGGCCCTGCTACTCGGAACGACGTCGCCCAGCGACCTGGCATGCGGCGCATAGGTTTGCATGCCCCAGCCTGCGGCGCCGAGCGTCAAGGTGGTGAGGATGAAGGGAACCAGCGTGCGTTTCAGTGCCGCGACCATCCAGTGGCGCGGGTCCGGCACCCGCAGCCGCCGGTACAGGCCGGCGGCCAGCAGGGCGTCGACCAGGATCTCGGCGAACAGGACCGGCGCCGACCAGATCACGAACAGGGACGAGAGTGCGATACCGAGCGCGAGCAGGATCACCGCCAGCGGAATCGCGCCCTCGTCGGCCTGGCCGATGACGTCGAGCGGCCCGCCGCCGGCGGCTTCGACGGTGCTGTCGCCGAAATCGGCATTCGCGCTGGCGCCCCCGCCATCGAAGCTGCCGCCGCCACCTGCGAAATCTCCGCCATCGGCACCCGCACTGCCGCCGTCACCCTGCGCCGCAAGGTCGATATAATCCGCCGCACTGGTGCGCAGCCATATCCACAAGAGCAGCAGGAAAACGATATACGCGATGCCCATGGCAAGCATGTAGCGCAGCGCCATCGTCTCGACCCCGGCCGCCAGCATCGCCACCGATGCGCCGAAGCCGGCCAGCCCGGTCAGCGACACCAGGATGAACATCTGGATGCGCGGGAACCCTTCGCGCAGCAAGCGCTCGCGCATCCGGTGTACCGCTGTGGCGCGCGTGATGGGACGGGGATTGCGAGGCGGGTTGCGCATCTTAAACACCCTGGAGTCAGGTCTGACATGTGGACTTCCGCCTTGGCGCAAGCTCAGCAATAATCCCAGACTGTGACCACCTTTAAAAGCAAAATCTGGGAAGTTACGGCAGAGGTCGCGCCAAGGTGGGGAGTCCAAATGTCAGACCTGACCCCGGCTATTCCACGATCAAACGTCCAGGTGCGAAATCAGGAGTTTACGGGCTTCGATATCCCCATCCTGCTCCGCCTGCGCCCCCAGCGAGATCCCGACCGCCATGATGTCGATCAGCAGCAGTTGCAGGATGCGCGAAATCATCGACAGGAACACTGTGCTGTCTTCGGCGTGGTCGACCGCCAGGCACACGTCGGCCCGTTTCGCCAGCGCCGACTTGCTGCTGGTGATGGCGATCACGCTGGCGCCGGCGCGGCGGGCGGCGTCGACCGCCGACAGCAGTTCGGGCGCCTGCCCCGCCGTCGAAATCGCGATGACGACGTCGTTCGGTTTCAGCAGTTCGGCGGCCAGCTGGAACAGGTGGGCGTCGCCATGGGCCGTGGTCGGAATCCGGAAGCGGAAGAATTTGTGCTGGCCGTCGAGGGCGACGACGCGGGCGTTGCCCATCGCGTAGAACTCGACCTTGCCGGCACTGCGCAAGAGCGCGATGGCACGGTCGATCGCGTGCACGTCGAGGCTGTCGCGGAATTTCAAGATGGCGGAGACGGTGTTGTCGATCACCTTGGCCGACAGATCGTGGGTGCTGTCGCTCATGCGCACCTGGCTGTGGCGCACCGGAATCGAACCGGTCAGGCTGCCAGCGAATTTCAGCTTGAATTCGGCCAGGCCCTGGAAGCCGAGCGAGCGGCAGAAACGGATCACGGTCGGCTGGCTGACGTCGGCCAGGCGTGCGATTTCGGCGATCGGTTCGGACAGCACCTTCCTCGGATGCTCGAGCACCAGCGCGGCCACGCGCTGCTCGGCCGGCGACAGCTCGTGCTGCAGGTGCTGCACACGCTCCATCAGGGTATTCGCGCCGCTGCGCCCGCGCAGGTGTTCGGACAAAATCGTCGACACGCCGCGCAGCGCGGGATTGGGCGTCATGATCACGTAGGTCGGGATCTGCGCCAGGTAATCGGTGAAGCGCCCTTTCGCCTCGAAGCGCGCGCGGAACGGCGACGTCGCGAACCACTGCGCGATGCGCGGCACGATGCCGCCGCCGATGAAAATGCCGCCAAAGGCGCCCAGCGTGACCGCCAGGTTCGCCGCCGCGCCGCCCAGCATCCCGGCGAAGCATTCGAGCACTTCCAGGCAGAGCGCATCGTCTTCGTCGAGCGCGCAGGCGACGATCTCGGCGGCCGTGCGCGCCGGCGCTTCCACGCCGTTGCGTTCAGCCAGTGCGCGGTACACCAGTTCCATGCCGGGGCCGGACAGGATGCGCTCGTTCGACACGTGCGGCCACTCGCGCCAGGCGTGCTGCAGGATCGCGAATTCGCGTTCGTCGCCGGGCGCGAAGTTCACGTGCCCACCTTCGCTGCCAAGTGTCACGAAGCCGTCGGCGGTCGGAATCACGCCCGACACGCCCAGGCCGGTGCCGGCGCCGAGTACCCCCGCCACCGCATGCGGCGCTGGCTTGCCGCCGCCGACCTGCAGCACGTCGCCCGCGCCGAGGCCCGGCAGCGCCATCGCCAATGCCGTGAAGTCGTTGACGATGACCAGCGTCGACCAGCCCATGGTGCGCCGTACTTCGTCGGTCGAGAATTGCCAGTCGCGGTTGGTCATGCGCACCAGGTCGCCGCTGACCGGATTGGCCATGGCAAAGGCGGCGTGGGTGATGCGCTCGCCCTTCTCGGCCAGATACGCGTTCAGCAGCGGGACGATGCCGTCGTATTCGTCGCACAGCAGGACCGCGGTCTGGCGGAACACGCCGGGCGCCGTCTCGAGCGTGAAGCGGGCATGGGTGGCGCCGATGTCGGCCAACAGGCGCGAGCCGTCGGCGTAGGAGGCACGGCCTGGTTTTTGTTCGGTGTCTGGTTCGGTGATCATCGTGCGGCTTGTTTTCCAGTCTATGGCTGGGATACCTTGGAGCCGCACAGGATAGCATTGATTGATTGCCATGAGAGGATGTGAAATGGGGTGGCCGGCTCCCGCCGGTCACCCCCATTCTGCTTTACTTCTCCTTCTGCGTGATGAACAAGCTGGCGATACAGCTACCCGCAATCAGCACCGCCACCACCGTCAGCGACGCTTGCACCGGCACGTGGTACCACGGCATGATCAGCATCTTGGTACCGATGAAGGTCAGCACCATCGCCAGGCCGTATTTCAGCAAGTGGAAGCGGTCGGCCACGTCCACCAGCAGGAAGTACAGTGCGCGCAAGCCCAGGATCGCGAACATGTTCGAGGTGAACACGATGAACGGATCGGTCGTGATGGCAAAAATCGCCGGGATCGAGTCCACCGCGAACACCAGGTCGGTCACCTCGATCAGGATCAGGACCAGGAACAGCGGCGTCACGAAGCGCATCCCATCTTTCTTCACGAAGAACTTCTCGCCGTGGTCGCCCTCGGCCACTTTCAGGTGCTTGCGCGCGAAACGCAGCACCGGGTTGTTGGCCACGTCCGGCTCCTGGTCGACCGCCACCAGCATGCGGATACCGGTGAACAGCAGGAAGGCGCCGAACAGGTACAGCACCCAGCTGAATTCGCTCACGACCCAGGCGCCCGCGCTGATCATGATGGCGCGCATGACGATCGCACCCAGCACGCCGTAGATCAGGACACGTCTCTGGTATTGCTGCGGCACCTGGAAGGCGGTAAAGATCAGCAGGAACACGAACACGTTATCGACCGAGAGCGCCTTTTCGATCAGGTAGCCCGAGAAGAATTCAAGGGCCTTCTGGTCGGCGATCTCGGCGCCCACTGTCCCGGTCAGGTACCACCACAGGCCGCCGTTGAAGAGCAGCGCCAGGCTGACCCAGACCAGCGACCAGATGCCGGCTTCCTTGACGCTCACCTTGTGCGCCTTGTTACCGCCGAAGACGAACAGGTCGAGCGCCAGCATGACCAGTACGAAGCCGACGAAGGCGGCCCACATCGGGGCGCTGGCAATGGTTTCCAGTCCGTTCATTTAGCGCTCCTGAGTTTCGTTGCCGGTCACCGGCAGCCCGTCGGCCGGCGCATGCTGTTCACCGGTCGCCATCTGCCCCTGCTGGGCCGGCGCACGGGTGCGCACGAACTGGCGCGTGCGCTCGACCTTTTTCACCACCGCGCGGTCGGCGCGGTCGACGGCGCGGTCGATGGCGGCGTACAGGTTGGCGTCGACGTCGTCGACGATCACTTCGCGCCCGCCGCCAAGCTGGACCTGGATGCGGCAGCGCTTGTCGACGCCGCCGCGCGGACCGTTGATGTCCGACAGCGACACCGCCAGCCGGCGCATGTGGTGCCGCGCCCAGCCCAGCGCTGTGGCCAGGCGCTGCTCGGTATAAGCGCGCAAGGCAGAGGTCATCTGGAAGCCGTTGGTCTGGATGGTCATGTGCATGGTAGTTCTCCTGTGAGGTGAGACCCCACTATAGGAGCGCACGATACATCGTACAAATCGAATATCTTTTAAGATAAGATCGGTTTTTTCGATGTATTAGAGCAGGCTTAAAAGGAGATTTTCGTGCTCAACTATAAGCATTTGCGTTACTTCTGGATGGTCGCCAAGACGGGCAGTATTGCCAAAGCCGCCGCCCAATTGCATGTGACGCCGCACTCGATCTCCGGGCAGCTGTCCGAATTCGCGGCCACGCTCGGCGTCGAACTGTTTCGCCGCAGCGGACGCAATCTGGAGCTGACCGAGACCGGCCGCCGCATCATGCACTACGCCGACGACATCTTCGCCACCGGCGACGCCCTGCTCGAACTCGTGCGCGACGAGACCTTCACCACTGCGACGCCGTATCGCGTCGGCTGCGCCGACTCGGTATCGAAACTGATCGCCTGCCGCCTGGTCGAACCGGCTCTCAAACTGTCGCAGCCGGTCCGGCTGGTCTGCCGCGAAGGCCGGCTCGACAGCCTGCTGGCGGAACTGGCCATCCACCGGCTCGACCTCGTCATTGCCGACCGCCCGATCCCCGCGCACTTCAGCGTGCGCGCCTACAACCACCTGCTCGGCGAGAGTACGATGACGGCGTTCGCGACGCCGGCGCTGGCCACGCAGCTCGGTGACGATTTCCCGGTCTGCCTGCACAATGCGCCGCTGCTGCTGCCGGGCGAAGACTTCGCGGTCTACCAGCGCCTGCTGCAGTGGTTCGAACGCATCAAGGTGTACCCGCATGTGGTCGGCGAATTCGACGACAGCGCCATGATGCAAGCCTTCGGCCAATCCGGCGCCGGCGTGTTTTTCGCCCCGGCCGTCATCGCGCCCCAGGTGTGCGCGCAATACGGGGTAGTGGCGCTGGGCCAGGTCGACGCCGTCGTCGAACAGGTGTATGCGATCACCACCGAGCGGCGCATGAGCCATCCGGCTACCGTAGCGATCGGTGCGATGGCGCGGGAGAAATTGTTTGCCTGAGTGTTCGGCAGAATTTCACGACTTGCGTGCGGCCAGCGCCGAGCCGCGCGAGTAGCTCCATGCGTAGTCGAGCACAACTGCGATTACGATCGACGCGCCCAGCAACGGGAACACCAGGCCGGTCACCACCGCAATCACGACCACCCCGGCCGCCAGCCGGTCGGCGTCGCGCCGCACCGGCGCGGCGAGTTGTCCGGCCGGACGGCGCTTCCACCACACGGCCACGCCGCTGACGCACAGCAGCATCAGGGCAATGCACCCGGCGAGCATCAGCAACTGGTTCGGCAAGCCGTATTCGATCCCCTGGTGAACGCTGACGCCCCACTCGGTCACGCGCGCCACCGCGCCGACGTCGGCCGGCCCCAGGTCCATCAGGACCTTGCCGTTGTACTGGTCGAGGTGGATCACGCGCTGGCTGGCGTGCGCCGTGCGCAGCCTGACCGCGCTGTACACGCCGCTCGGGCCGCGCGGCAGGACCAGGCGGTAATCGTCGTTCATCCCCGCCGCGGCGAAGATGCGCGCGGCGCGGTCGGGGCCGATGGCGGAGGGCGCAGGCGGCTGCGCCATGACGCCGGCGGCATGGTGCGACGACGCCGTCTCGTGCCCGGCATGTCCGGCATGTGAGGCATGTGAGGCCGGCAGCATCTGCCGCTCCTGGCTCCACGGGATGGTGCCGAGCGCCGTGGCGGGCGTGTTCGAGCGCGGCAAGTTCGACCAGGTACCATCGGGAACGCCGAGACCGTGCGCCGTCAGCCAACCGTTCACTTGCGCTCCCCAGACGATCGACCAGGGCATGCCGCTCAGCGCCAGGAACAGGATGATCGCCGCGCCGAACGCACCGGTGACGGCATGCAGGTCGCGCCACCAGACGCGCCCCTGTGCCTGCGGCCGGATGCGCACGACGCCCTGCCTGCGCCCGCGCGGCCACCACAAATATGCCCCGCTCAGTACCAGAACGATCACCCAGCCGGCGACGACTTCGATCAGCACGTTGCCGGCGTCGCCCGCGACCGCCAGCGAATGGATGCGCTTGACCAGCGACATCAGCCGGTCGGACTCCGCCATCGCGCCCTTCACCGCGCCGCTGGCCGGGTCGAGGAAGACCTGGCGCACGACGCCATTGGGCTTCTGGATGTCGACCTGGACGCTGTGGCGCGCATCTGCCGGCCACTGCAGCATCTTTGCCACGCCGCCTTCGGCGCGCTCGGCGCGGGCGATCAGTTCACCCGGCGGCAGCGGCGCGGCATTCGCGCCGATCGCAGCCTCGTCCCGGATGAGCAGGCTGCGGTAGACGACGTCGTCGAGCTCCTGGCTGAACAGGTAGACTGCACCGGTCAGGGCCAGGGAAAAAATAAACGGCAGACATAAGAGCCCGGCAAAGAAATGCCAGCGCCAGACGCGCCGATACAAACCCGAGGCCGAGGGGGTACTACTCATGCTGTTGCTCCTGTATGGTTCGTACCCCTGCCTGGCTCGGGTCTGCAGCGCCCTCGTACCCGCACCTTATTTTCTCTGTTCGCCCAGGCCCTTGAGCAAGGCGTCGTGGAACGCCTTGGGATCTTGCATCTGCGGCGCATGGCCCATGTTGGGGAAAGTCACCAGCGTCGCTTTCGGGATCGCCCTGGCCGTCTTTTGCGCCAGCTCGGAGTAGTTGCCCAGCTTTGGCCGCAGCGCTTCCGGCGCTGCGTCCTTGCCGATCGCGGTCGTGTCCTTCAGGCCGATCAGCAGCAGGGTCGGCATCGTCAACTGCGGGAATTCGTAGACCACCGGCTGCGTATAGATCATGTCGTACAGCAGCGCCGAATTCCAGGCGACGATTTCCTTGCCCGGTCCGCGGACCATCCCGGCCAGCATCTGCACCGGCGGCTCGTATTCCGGCTTCCACTGGTTGACGTAATAGGTCGCCTTTTCGTAGTTGCGGATCTTCTCGGCCGTGGTCTGCAGCTCGCGCTGGTACCATTTGTCGACGCCGAGCGAAGGCACGCCGAGCGCCTTCCAGTCTTCCAGGCCGATCGGGTTGACCAGCACCAGCTGCTCGGTCTGCTGCGGGAACATCAGGCCGTAGCGCACCGCCAGCATGCCGCCGGTCGAGTGCCCGAGCATCGTGGTCGGCCCCTTCACGCCGATCGATTCGAGCAGCGCGCGCGTGTTCTCGGCGAGTTGCTGGAAGGTGTACTGGTAGTGCTGCGGCTTGCTCGACTTGCAGAAGCCGATCTGGTCGGGCACGACCACGCGGTAGCCGGCCCCACTCAATGCCTTCATGCTCGCATCCCAGGTCGCGCCGCAGAAGTTCTTGCCGTGCAGGAGGACGACGGTGCGGCCGTTGGCCTTGCCTTGCGGCGCGATGTCCATGTAGGCCATGTGCAGCTTCGCGCCCTGCGACGTGAAGTTGAATTGCTTGACCGGGGCCGGGTACGTAAACCCTTCGAGTTCGGGACCGTAGGATGGCTCGTCGGCGGCGTGGGCGGTGCCCAGGCTGGCCAGCGCCAGGGCCAGGCTGGCGGCAAAACGGGAGAGGCGGATGGATGTCATGGCGGCGAGCGTCGGTTTATCGATCCTTTAAGTCTAGCCGATAAGCCGCGGCTGAGTAGCCGCGTACATTCACACCTTCGGGTATAGCCGACCACGCTGCCGCAGGGACGTAGGGTGGGCGGCTACACCGGGCGGCGTGCGGACCTCCAGCGTATGCGCCGCCCACGCGTTCAAGCGGCCGAAAATACACCGCGAACGATCGCGCGTGCGTTGAACGCGTGGGCGGCGTTACAGCCGCGTTTATCCACGCACTCGGGTATAGCCGCCCACCCTACGAGGATGCGCATCGTCCACGAATGAAAATGCCGGAGTCCACCTACTCCTGTCCAATCAGCACCACGGCATTGCGTGCATCGAACTGCACCTTGCCGTTCTTGACGATCGCCGTCGTCCCCGAATACCAGTCGCGCACAGTCTGGCCGTCCAGGAAGACGCCGGTCACCGGCACGGCGGTCGGTTTATCAAGCGGCAAACCGAGCGCGACCACGACGCGGTCGACCACGTCGCCCTTCTCGTAGGTGCGCTTGAAGGTGTACGGATAATGCTGGAGCATGCGGTGCACGCCGGCGCCGACCGCGGGATGAGCCTGGCGGAAGCGGCCGAGTTTGGCCCAGTGTTCGCGCACGTCGGCCACGCGGTTCAGGCCGCGCTGGGTGTTCGCGGCCAGTTCGTCCCAGTTCATGAACGAGCGCAGCGTGGCGTCGCCTTCGGCGCCCTCAACCTGCAGCAGGCGCGCGGTCTCGTCGCCGTAATAGATCTGCGCCGCGCCCGGCGCCAGCAGCAGTTTATTCGCCGCCTCGTAGGGACGCTGGCGCAGCGCGTCGTAGGGCTGGCCGTCGTCGTGCGAACTGATGTAGTTCAAGACCGAATAACCCTTCATCGGTCCGTGCAGCGCGGCCGAATACGCGCTGAAGATCTGTTCGTAGCCGTTGGCCGCATCGCTGCGCAGCGCGAAGTTGATCAGGCTGTCGAAACCCTGGGCCAGGTAATCCACCTTCATGCCGCCCAGGTCGTAGGCGCGGCCATCCTTGATGCCGTAGCCGTAGACTTCGGCTGTCATGTAGAACGGCAGGTCGCCAAGCTTTTTAGTGGGATTCACCCGCTTCCACTCCTCGAAGGCGCCGCTCGCGACCTTTTTCAGATCCTTCCACACGCCCGGCTCGGTGTGCTTCACCGTGTCGGCGCGGAAGCCGTCGATGCCGTACTTGCGCACCCAGTCGGCATGCCATTTGATGAGGTAGTAGCGCGGTGCGCGCGGGTAACCGGTGCGCTTGAAGAAGGCATCGAGCTCCTGCACCTCGCGCTCGTAGCGCCCTTCTGCCTTCCATTTCGCCACCAGCGCGGGCGGCAGCGCCACCGGCTTGTCGCTGTCGGTGCGGATGTCGGGCAGGTTTTTCACCAGGGTGCATTCGATGGTGGTGCGCGCGTCCTTGTAGGTGCAGACGGGACCCGTGCGCACCCACTCGGCCGGCCACACCGGATCGCTTTCGGTGACCGGCCCGGTATGGTTCAGCACCACGTCGAACAGCACGCGCAAGCCATTCGCATGGGCCGTGTCGACCAGGGTGCGCAATTCCTCCTCGGTGCCGAGGTTGGCGTCGATGGCGGTGAAGTCGCGCGCCCAGTAGCCGTGAAAGCCGTAGCTCTTGCCGGTGCCCTCGTCGGTCGCGCCATGGATCTGCTCGACCGGCGGCGTGATCCAGAGTGCGGTCACGCCCAGGTCCTTGAAGTACCCTCCCTTGATCTTCGCCGTGATGCCGGCGAAGTCGCCGCCCATGAAACCGCGCAGCTTGGCCGCGTCGTCCTTGCGTCCATACGCATGGTCGTTGCCCGGATTGCCGTTGTTGAAGCGGTCCGTCAGCAAAAAATAGACGATCGCGTTCTCCCACATGAACGGTTTGCTCGGCGCCGCCCAGGGTGCGGGGGCAGCGCTTGCCCCATTGATTGCGCTGGACGCGAACAGCAGGGAAACGGCAAGTGCGGGTAGTTTCATGGAGTTCCTGTAGGAGTGAATCAGGTGATGACGCTCGGCTGCTGGCGCCCGGTACGCTGGCGCAATCCGGAGACGTTTTCCGCGATCGTGATCAGGCCGGCCAGGGCATCCTGGGTGTCGAGATTGTGGCGCGCCGGATCGGCTTCGTAGCGTTCGAGGTAGAGACGGACCGTGGCGCCTTCGGTACCGGTGCCGGACAGGCGGAACACGATGCGCGAACCATCGGTCATGATGATACGCACGCCCTGCTTCGAAGCGATCGAATTGTCGACCGGATCGGTGTAGACGAAATCGTCGGCCAGCGAGACGCGGTAGTCGCCCAGGGTCTGGCCGGCCAGCGTCGGCAGCCGCTCGCGCAGCGCGCTCATCATGGCGTCGGCCGCGCTGGCGTCGACCGCTTCGTAATCGTGGCGCGAATAATAGTTGCGGCCGAAACGCGCCCAGTGTTCGGCGACGATCTGCTCGACCGGCTTGCCGGTGGCGGCCAGCATGTTCAGCCAGAACAGCACCGCCCACAGGCCATCCTTTTCGCGCACGTGATCCGAGCCCGTACCGTAGCTCTCCTCGCCGCACAGCGTGACCATGCCGGCATCCATCAGGTTGCCGAAGTACTTCCAGCCGGTCGGCGTCTCGAAGCAGGACACGCCGAGCGCCTCGGCCACACGGTCGGCGGCGGTCGACGTCGGCATCGAGCGGGCGATGCCCTTGATGCCGGCCGCGTAGCCCGGCGCCAGCCTGGCATTCGCCGCGATGATGGCCAGGCTGTCCGACGGCGTCACCGCAATGCCGCGGCCGACGATCATGTTGCGGTCGCCGTCGCCATCCGAAGCCGCGCCGAAGTCGGGTGCATCGGCGCCGTTCATCAGGGAGATGAGTTCGGCGGCATTGACTGGATTCGGGTCCGGATGGTGGCCGCCGAAGTCTTCCAGCGGTTCGCCATTGATCACGGTGCCGGCCGGAGCGCCGAGCACGCCTTCGATGATCGCTTTCGCATACGGGCCGGAGACGGCGCACATGCCGTCGAATTTCATCCTGAAGCCTCGCGCGAACAGGGCGCGGATGGCGTCGAAGTCGAACAGGCGGCCCATCAGTTCGGCGTAGTCGGCGACCGGATCGATCACCTCGACCTGCATGCCTTCCAGAGTGCTGGTGCCAAGCTCGTCGAGGTTGACTGGAGGCGCGTCGCTGATGCGGTAGGCGGACAGGGTCCGGGTGTGGGCGTAGACGGCCTCAGTGATTTTCTCGGGGGCCGGTCCGCCATTGTCGATGTTGTACTTGATGCCGAAGTCGCCGTCCGGGCCGCCGGGATTATGGCTGGCCGAGAGCACGATGCCGCCGAAGGCGCCGTGCTTGCGGATCACGCAGCTGACCGCCGGCGTCGACAGGATGCCGCCGCGCCCGACCAGCATGCGCGCCACGCCGTGGGCGGCGGCCATGTGCAAAATCGTCTGGATCGCGGCGCGGTTGAAATAGCGGCCGTCGCCGCCGACGACCAGGGTGCGCCCGGTGCAGTCGCCCAGGGTCAGGAAAATCGCTTCGACAAAATTCTCGAGGTAGCCCGGCTGCTGGAACTCGGTCACCTTCTTGCGCAGGCCCGAGGTACCCGGACGCTGGCCGGCAAATGGCGTCGTTGCCACGGTCTGAATGGTCATGCTTCGCTCCTGATGTAAGTGCGTTCGTCTGTTAATAAAACGTTACGATACGCGAGGGGCGAAAAGCATGGCGCAAATTTAGCGGTGTTTATCGGTGACCAGCAGCGTCAATACGGCCGCCAGCAACATGCAGCCGCCGCCCAGGGCCAGCGTCTGCGCCGTGTGACCGTTAAAGAATTCGCGCGTGACGAAGCCGAGCAGCAGGCCGCTGACGATCTGCGGGATCACGACGAAGAAGTTGAACAGGCCCATGAAGTAACCCATGCGCCTGGCCGGCAAGGCGCCCGCCAGGATCGCATACGGCATCGTCAGGATGCTGGCCCAGGCAATGCCGACGCCGACCATCGGCAGCATCAGCATCTCTTTGCTATCGATGGCGACGATGCTGGCCAGGCTGATGCCGCCGATGGCGAGGCAGGTCGCGTGCACGACCTTGCGGCTGGTGGCGCGCGCGAACACCGGCAGGATGAAGGCGGCCAGCGCCGAGACGCCGCTGTAGACCGCGAACATGATGCCGACCCAGTTGCCGGCATCCTGGAAAGCAGCGGACTGCGCATCGCGCGTGCCGTAGACGGAATCGGCGATCGCGCTGCCGGTGTAGATCCACATCGCGAACAGGGCGATCCAGGTGAAGAACTGCACAAAGGCCAGCTGCACCATCGTCTTCGGCATCTTGCCGAAACCGCTCAGGATTTCGGTGAACGCCACACCGAAGCGGCGCGCATTGGCGCGTTCGCGGTTGAACGCGTCCATGTCCGGCGGCGGCAGTTCGTCGGCGGTGAACACGGTCCAGCTCACCGCGAGCATGAAGACCAGGGCGCCGGCATAGAAGGCGTAGCGCACGGTGTCGGGAATGCTGCCGTCGACCGGCACGTTCGACACGCCCATGCTCGTAAAAATGGCCGGCAGCAGCGAGGCGATCACGGCGCCGCAGCCGATGAAGAAGGTCTGCATCGCATAGCCCGCGGTCTGCTGCGAGACGTCGAGCTTGTCGCCAACAAAGGCACGAAACGGCTCCATCGAGACGTTGATCGCAGCATCCATCATCCACAGCACGGCCACCGCCATCCACAGCGCCGAAGAATTAGGCATCAGGAACATGGCGATCATCGCGAGCAAGGCGCCGACGAAGAAGAAGGGACGGCGGCGGCCCCAGGTCGGGTGCCAGGTGTTGTCGCTCAGGTAGCCGATGATCGGCTGCACCAGCAAACCCGTGACGGGCGCGGCGAGCCAGAACAGCGCCAGGTCGTCGGGGTTGGCGCCCAGGGTCGAGAAGATGCGGCTGGTGTTGGCGTTTTGCAGCGCGAAGCCGAACTGGATGCCGAAGAAGCCGAAGCTCATGTTCCACAACTGCCAGAACGACAGGCGCGGTTTGTCGAGCGCCTTGGTATGCATGTCCATCCGTGTCCCCAATGGCCCGGCGTCCCGGACTCTATGTGTGTGTGGCGAACGCGTCGCGTGCCGCGAAGCGCCGACTAAATTTGTAGCAAAATAACATGGCGTTTTCCGAGTGTCAATTCGAATGAGTCAGAGTAAAATCATCACGCGAGTCCGCTTCAAGACGGTCTTTGTAGTCAAATAACACAACCGATGGAGACCCCCATGCGCGACATGCAGCGCCGGCTGAGCAATTCCTTTTATGTCCTGAGCAGCTTGCCGGCCACGGCCATGGGCTTCGCCCTGTGCATCCAGATTTCCGCGCTCAGCTGGCTGCTGAGCACGAAATACGGGCTCGACATCCACGAGATCGGCGTCGTCTGGGCCGCCGGGCCGCTGGCCGGCATCCTCGGCCAGGTGATCATCGGTTTCATCAGCGACAAGACCTGGTTCTGGGGCGGGCGGCGGCGCCCGTTCATCCTGATCGGCGGCGTGCTGGCCGCCTTGTCGGTGTTCCTGCTGCCGCGCATCGAGGTCGTAGCAAGCCTGTTCGGCATCGGCAACCTGGTCGTGGTGGCGGTGATGGTCGCGCTGACGCTCGACCTGTCGATCAACATCGGTTTCAATCCCACGCGCTCGCTGATCGCGGACGTGACCCCGGATGGCGAAGCACGCACGCGCGGCTATACCTGGATGCAGACCATCTCCGGCTTCTGGGGTGTGATGGCGTATTTGATCGGCGCCTTCATCGACAACTACACGCTCATTTCGGTCGGCGTGGTGCTGGTGCTGCTGTTCTCGATCCTGCCTGTCCTGCTGATCGAAGAACCGCGCGAACTGGCGCCGGCAACCCGAGAAGCGGCCAGCGCCACCGACTGGCCCCAGCTGTGGCGCATCTGGGCGGCGCACGCGTTCACCTGGTTCGGGGTGCAGGCGATGTTCGTCTACATCATCGCGTTCATCCAGCAGCACGTGGTCGCACCCGGTGCGACCGTCGAACAGGCGGCGGCGCAATCGGGCCATGTCATCGCCATCTCGTTTGCGCTCATGAACGTGGTCGGCTTCCTGTTGCCGGCGCTGGTGCTGGCGCCCTTGGTGAAGCGCTTCGGGCGCGTGCGCACGCAAGTCGCCTGCACCGCCATCATGGCGCTCGCCTATTTCGCCATCGCCCTGTTCGCGCGTTCCCCGGTCACCCTGTACGTGCTGATGGGTGTGGTCGGCATCGGCTGGGCGGCGGTGGTCAGCCTGCCGTTTGCGATCATGAGCGAGCAGGTCGACCGCAGCCGCATGGGGTATTTCATGGGCCTGTTCAACCTGTCGGTGGTGCTGCCGCAGCTGGCGACGACCGTGGTCGGCTTCGTATTGAAAACCAGCGCCGACAAGAGCCTGCTGTTCCTGATCTGCGGCGGCTGCCTGGCGCTGTCGAGCGTGCTGTGGCTGCTGGTACGCGAAAAGGAGACGGCGCCTGCCGCCGCGCCGGCGCTGGCTGCTTCCCACTAATTCAAAGACCTCTCTCATGCCATCGATCCGTACCGTTTTCGTCCTGTTCGCCGCACTGCTGGCCGCACCCGCCTTCGCCGCCGACGCCACACCCGCTAAACCGTCGACCGCCCTGCCCGGCGTGCGCATCTTGCCCGACCTGGTCGAGATCCCGCAACTGCAGCGCAAGCGCCAGATCCGCCTGTACCTGCCGCCAGGCTATGCGACCTCCAACAAACGCTATCCGGTGCTGTACATGCACGACGCCCAGAACCTGTTCGACGACGCCACCGCGTTCTCGGGCGAATGGAAGGTCGATGAAACGCTCGACGCGCTGGCCAGGGAGGGCAAGCTCGAACTGATCGTGGTCGGCATCGACAACGGTGGAGATAAACGCATGACGGAACTGAACGCCTGGGACAACGCCCGCTTCGGCGCCGGGGAAGGCAGGCAGTACACCGACTTCATCGTCCACACCCTGAAGCCGATGATCGACGCGCAATACCGCACCCTGCCCGGACGCACCCACACGGCGATCATGGGCAGCTCGATGGGCGGCCTCGCCTCGCACTACGCGATTGCGCAATATCCGCAGGTGTTCGGTAAAGCCGGCGTCTTCTCGCCCGCCTACTGGACGGCGACGCCCGCCTTCGACTTCATGGCGCAGCACCCGCTGCCGCGGGATGCCCGCGTTTATCTGCTGATGGGCGACAAGGAAGGCGAATCAATGGTGCCGGACGTCGAGCGCATGGCCGGCGTCGTGCGCGCGAGCGGGCATCCGGCGGCAAACACGGTATTGAAGATCGTGCCGGGGCAACAGCACAACGAGGGGTTCTGGAGCGGCGAGTTGCGCGCGGCGTTGTTGTGGATGTTCGCCAGCGACAAGACAACGCCCTGACGCGACGGTGGTGCGCCGTAACACCGTAGGGTGGACTCCCGAGTCCACGCGTATGCGGCCGGTGCGTGTCGAAACGTCGGCGCCAGGACGCAAGCGTCGCACCGCGTGGACTCGGGAGTCCACCCTACGTTACTGATGCGTATCGAAACGGCGGCGTCGCGACACGGACGGTGCACCGCGTGGGCGAAGCGGTTCGCCGCCCGGCCCACTCTACAAAAACGGGGATCGACCCACTGGACCAATCCCCGTTTTTTGATTCATTGCGGCGAAACCGCAACCGTTACGCCTTCGGCTTGGCTTTCTTGAACGGCGGCTTGTCCGCTTTAAAACCCGGCTTTTCCGAGAAGCGGCGATCGCCCCCGAACGACTTCTTCGCGCCCGCCTTCTTCGGCGGCGGCGTTTCGCCGTCGCGCGTGATCTGCAACTGCTGGCCGGCGACCCACACGGTTTTCAGGTGATCGATCAGGTCCGGCGGCAAGTCGGCCGGCAGGTCGAGCGTTGAAAAATCGTCGTAGATTTCGATGCGGCCGATCAGCTTCGAATCGATGTTCGCTTCGTTGGCGATGGCGCCGACGATGTTGCCCGGCTTGACGCCGTTGGTGTGGCCGACTTCGATGCGGAAGGTGGCCATGCCGTCTTCCGGCGTCCGTGCGATGCGCTCCTTCTTGAAGCCGGCTTCGCGCGGCGCACGCGGGGCGCGTTCTTCCCAGCTGCCGCCATCTTCGCGCGACGGGCGCGGCAGGCGCTCGACGAAGTCGGTGCGCGCCGGGCGGTCTTCCCAGCTCGATGCCTTCGGTTCGCGGTCCGGCTTTTCCAGCAGCAGCGGCACGTCGCCGCGGCCCAGCTTGGCCAGCGCGGCGGCGATGTCGACCGCCGGTACGTTGTTCTCCTGCTCGTATTCCTCGATCAGGCCGCGGAACTGTTCCAGGCCGCCGGCGGCCAGGGTTTCCGTGATCTGTTCCTTGAACTTGGCGATGCGCACGTCGTTCACGGCTTTGATCGTCGGCAGCGTCAGCGGCGCGACCGGCTGGCGCGTGGCGCGTTCGATGGCTTTCAAGAGGCCACGCTCGCGCGGCGTGATGAACAGGATGGCGTCGCCGCTACGGCCGGCGCGGCCGGTACGGCCGATACGGTGGGTGTAGCTTTCCGGGTCCGACGGCACGTCGTAGTTGATGACGTGGCTGATGCGCTCGACGTCGAGGCCGCGCGCGGCGACGTCGGTGGCGACCAGGATGTCGATCTTGCCGTTTTTTAGCTGCTCGATGGTGCGCTCGCGCTGCACCTGCGCCATGTCGCCGTTGATCGCGGTGGCAGCGAAGCCGCGCGCCTGCAGCTTGGTTGCCAGCTCTTCGGTACCGAGCTTGGTGCGGGCGAAGATGATCATGCCGTCGAACGGTTCGGCTTCGAGGATGCGGGTCAGCGCTTCGAGCTTCTGCATGCCCGACACCAGCCAGTAACGCTGGGTGATGTTGTCGGCGGTGCCGGTCTTGGCGGCGACGGTGACTTCCGACGGATCACGCAGGTAGGTCTTGGCGATGCGCTTGATCGCCGGCGGCATGGTAGCCGAGAACAGCGCGATCTGGCGTTCGTCAGGAATCTGTTGCAGGATCTGCTCGACGTCGTCGATGAAGCCCATGCGCAGCATTTCGTCGGCTTCGTCAAGCACGAGGGTCTTCAGTTGCGACAGGTCGAGCGAGCCTTTTTCGATGTGGTCGATTACGCGGCCCGGGGTGCCGACGATGACTTGCACGCCGCGGCGCAGGGCCTGCAGCTGCGGGCCGTAACTCTGGCCGCCGTAGATCGGCAGCACGGCGAAGTTCTTCATGTGCGCCGCGTAGCTCTGGAAGGCTTCGGCCACCTGGATCGCCAGCTCGCGCGTCGGCGCCAGCACCAGCGCCTGCGGCGCCGACTGTTTGGTGTCGATGCGCGACAGCACCGGCAGCGCGAAGGCGGCGGTCTTGCCGGTACCCGTCTGCGCCTGTCCCAGCACGTCGCGGCCTTCCATCAACAGGGGAATGGTGGCGGCCTGGATCGGCGACGGCGTCTCGTAGCCGACGTCCTTCAGTGCCTTCAAAATAGGCGCCGGGATGTTCAGATCGGAAAACGTTGGGAGTGGGGTGTCAGACATGGATGAGTTGCTCTTAAATTAAAACGGAAGCGACAGTTTACACCGTCGCCCGCAAGGACGTGGGCCGATTGCCGACACATCCCATTTTTGGAATAGAAAAAGCCCTTGCAGGCAACAAAGCCTGCAAGGGCTGGGGTTCGCCCGCAGGCGAAAATACTTACAGCTTGTAGTTCAAACCGAGCAGCATCTGACGGCCGTACTTGGTGTAGCCGCGTGGACGATCCTTGGTGCCGGCATAGGTTTCGAACGCGGTGTCGGTCAGGTTATTCACCTGGAACAGCACCGACAGGCCCTTCACTTGCGGGAAGTCGTAACCCAGCTGCAGGTCGACGACCTTGTCCGACTTCACGAAGGTCAGTTCGTTGGCGCCGCCGATGCCGCCGATCTCGCCGACGAAGTCGCTGCGGTAGCGCTGGCTGACGCGGGCCGAGAAACCGTTCGCTTCATAGTAAGCGGTCAGGTTGATCACGCGCTTCGACAGGCCCGGCAGCGGGATCGCCATGCTGCCGAAACGCTGGTCCTTGACTTCGATTTCGCTGTTGTTGAACGAGGCGTTGGCAGTGACGCCGAAGCCGTCCAGCACTGGGGTCAGCATGTCCAGCGGTACCGAGGCAGCCAGTTCCAGGCCTTGCAGCTTGCCACCCTCGCCATTGCGTGGCTGGGTGATGGTGCCGATGTTGCTGGTGGCGCCTACCAGACGGTATTCCGAGAAGTCACGCGGACCGGTCAACTGGTAGATGTACGAATCGAGCTTCTTGTGGAAGCCGGCGACCGAGACATAGCCCTTGTTGCCGAAGTACTTTTCCCACGACAGGTCGACCTGCTTGGCGCGCCATGGGTCGAGCTGGGCGTTGCCGCCGTTGCCATATGGCGTACCGGTGCTCTGCGCGGTCAGGCCGACTTCCAGGGCGGCGTTGAGCTCGTTGAGCTTGGCGCGCGCCAGGGTCTTGCCGGCGCCGAAGCGGATGAATTGCTGGTCGGGCAGGCTCCAGGCCAGGTTCAGGCTCGGCAGGTAGTCGGTGTACTGCTTGCCGTCGGTCAGCGGCACCAGGTCGGCGAACGGCCAGGCGCGCAGCGTGTTGGCGGTCGAGCTCTGGTCGGTCTTGACGACCTGCACGCCGACGTTACCGCGCAGCGGCATCGCCATCAGCTCAGTGTCGATGTTGAGCTTGACGTAGCCGGTCTTGACCTTCTCGTCGATGGTCCAGTTCTTGGTCGCGCCCCATGGCACCAGCACCGACGGGCTATACGGGCCGAAGTTCTGGGCCAGCACGCCGGGGATATCCCAGCTCAGGGTGTTCGGCAGGCCGTACAGGTCTTGCGAACCGTTGACGACGTTCGATGCGAACGTACCGTTGCCGATCTTCGAGAAGCCGGTTTCCAGGTGCTGCTTGTCCTTCGAACGCTTGGACAGGTTGAAGCCGACTTCGACGCTCGAGAAGGCGCCTTCGGCGAACTTGTATTCGACGCTGGCGCGGGCCGAGTTCAGCTTGTCGGTCAGGTTCGGGGCGTTGACGTAACCTTCGCCGAACTGGCCGCCGATGGCGATCTGCGACGGGTCGTCGTAGATGCCCGACAGGTTCAGGCCCGGGATGGTGCCGTTGCGGTAGTCGAAGCCGAGGGTCTGGCGCACGGCGCGGCCGGCGTTGATCTCGACCAGCTCTTCCTTGTGGTCGGCCTTCGAGTGGCTCAGGTCGATGATGCCGACCCAGGCGCCGCTGGTGAAGCGGTTGTTCCAGCCGATGGCGGACAGTTTGTCCTCGCGCGTCAGGCGGTTGTTGCGCACGACCGGATTGACGTTGTTGGCGTTGCCGGCAACCATCACGCCGTTGACGATGGTTGGATTCGCGAAGACCACATTGGCGCCGTCATCCTGCAGCGGGATTTCCATGCCGCGGCGGATTTCTTCCTGGTCGAAGCGCGAATGGTACATGTCCAGGGTCGAGCTGAAATTCTTGTTCGGACGCCATTCGAGCACGCCCATCAGGCCGTCGCGCACCTGGTCGCCGGTGGTCGCCAGCGCCTTGATGCCCTTCGGCACCTTCACGGTCGAGCCCGGCACGACGGTCGAATTGTCGAGCCAGTCCCAGGTCTCGAACTGGCGCGAGACGTTCGGCTTGTCCTGGCGTGCGTAACCGATGGCCACGCCAATGGTGCGGTTGGCAAACTGGTCGATGTAGGAAGCGCTGACGCGGCTGCCGGTGTCGGGCGAACCGGCGCTGATCGAGCCGGCCGAGTTCTTTTCGCCGCGCACGTTGACGCTGATCGCGCGCTCGCGCAGCGACAGCGGCTTGATGGTCTGCATGTCGACCGTGCCCGACAGGCCCTGGCCGACGACGCCGGCGTCCGACGTCTTGTACACAGTAACGGCGTTGATCAGTTCCGATGGGTACTGGTCGTATTCGACGGTGCGGTTGGCGCTGGTGCTGACCTGCTCGCGGCCGTTGAGCAGCGCGGTCGACAGGTCGCCCGAAGTGCCGCGGATGCTGATCTGCTGTGCCTGGCCATTCACGCGCTGCGAGGACAGGCCCGGCAGGCGCGCCAGCGATTCGGCGATGGAGACGTCCGGCAGCTTGCCGATGTCTTCGGCGGAGATGGCTTCGACGATGCCGGTCGCATCGCGCTTGGTGGCAATCGCCGTTTCGATCGCGCGGCGGATACCGGTGACCGTTACGGTCTGGACCGGCGCATCGGCGGCCGCTTCGGTGACGGCGGTTTGGGCGCTGGCGCTGCCGGCCAGGGCCGACGCAAAAATGGCGCAGCCGGCCGCAACCGGGCTCAGCTTGAAGACAAGGCCCGAACCAGCGGTGCGCTTGTTTGCGAAGATATTCATGTGTCCCCTCAGATCAGACTACGTAATTTCCCGCAAGACAGCTGCACAGCCACGGCACGGGAGCTTTGTATAACGCCTCTTTAGACGTTCTGGCAAGAATTTTGTACTAAAACTAGATGCACTGTCAACGGGAGTTCATCCGCACTACGTTCTTCCCGCCTTGCACGTCCGCCTATATAGAGGAACGTATCCCGGCGTTGTATCCCAGCTACAAGAAGGCTTGTCGGTACGTGTAGTCGGACTACAAGTTGATTTACTTTCACCAACTTAGTGCAAAAATGCACTGTTTTGGTGCGATATTGCGGGTTTTGGCGATGCACTTGCCGCAGGGACCGTATTGCGTTAATCGGCATATGCCGTGACGCGGACACAACGCCGCCCAAGCACCTTCCCTGCCAGCACGAAGCATGTACCTAAACTAGAAATATTGTTGAATTGGTGACAGCCTATTCATATGGTATTCTCGCCAACGCATAGAGCGAATACTGCGTTTTGGCTCGTTGCTCGACAAACGTTTATGTAGGCAGACTACGTCTCATCGCATTAGAGCTTTTCTTCCATTCCTTTTTCCAGCCGAGTCCCGCATGCGACGCTCTTTTGCAACACTTTTTCTTGTCCTGGCTTGCCTGCAGCCGGCGCTGGCCGCGCCCGCCATCGAACACCTCGAGCCGCCCTTCTGGTGGACCGGCATGCAGCACAAGAACGTGCAACTGATGGTGCATGGCGCCGACATCGGCCGCATGCAGCCGACCCTCGCTTATCCGGGCGTGCGTATCGTTTCCAGTACCCGGGTGGCGAACCCGAACTACCTGTTCATCGATCTCGAGATCGCTCCCGGCGCCCAACCCGGCAGCGTCGATCTCGTGTTCGAAGGCGCCGACGGCACCCTGCGCCAGCCTTATCAACTGCGTGCGCGCGAGTCCGGATCGCGCGCACGCCAGGGCTTCGGCAATGCCGACGCCATCTACCAGATCATGCCGGACCGCTTCGCCAACGGCGACCCGGCCAACGACAGCGTGCCCGGCATGCTGGAACGGGCCGACCGCAAGCACCCGGGCGGGCGCCATGGCGGCGACATCCAGGGCGCGATCGACCGCCTCGACTACATCGCCGGCCTCGGCTTCACCCAGCTGTGGCCGACGCCGCTGGTCGAGAACGACATGCCGGCGTACTCGTACCACGGCTACGCCGCCACCAATCACTACCGGATCGACCCGCGCTATGGCAGCAACGACGATTTCGTGCGCCTGTCGCAAGAGGCGCGCAAGCGCGGCATCGGCCTGATCCAGGACGTGGTGCTGTCGCACATCGGTAAAAACCACTGGTGGATGAAGGACTTGCCGACGCCGGACTGGATCAACTTCGGCGGCCAGTTCGTACCGACCGCGCACCACCGCGTCGCGGTGCAGGACAAATATGCCTCGCAAGCCGACAGCCGCAACTTCACGGCCGGCTGGTTCGCCCCCAGCATGCCCGACCTGAACCAGACCAATCCGCTCGTGGCGAATTACCTCATCCAGAACAATATCTGGTGGATCGAATACGCGGGCTTGTCGGGCCTGCGCATCGACACCTACAGCTATTCCGACGGCGCCTTTCTTACTCAATACACCAAGCGCCTGATGGACGAATACCCGCATTTGAACCTGGTCGGCGAGGAATGGAGCACGCTCGTGCCGGTGGTGGCGCGCTGGCAGCGCGGCAAGGTCAATTTCGACGGCTATACCTCGTCGCTGCCGAGCCTGATGGACTTCCCGCTGGTGGAAGCGATGCGCACCGCCCTCGCCGACCCCACCAAAGGTTTCAACGAGGTCTACCAGACGCTCGCGCTCGACCACCTGTACCCGGAGCCGGACAAACTCGTCCTCTTTGGCGGCAACCACGACATGGCGCGCATGTACAGCGTGGTGGGCGAAGACTTTGACCGCTACCGCATGAACCTGGTGTTCCTGATGACGATGCCGCGCATCCCGCAGTTTTATACGGGCGACGAAATCCTGATGACCAGCACGACCAAGGGCCGTGACGACGCCAGTTACCGGCGCGATTTTCCGGGTGGCTGGGCCGGCGACCGGATCGATGCCTTCAGCGGCAAAGGATTGAGCCAGCGCCAGCGCGCGGCGCAGGAACTGGTGCGCAAGCTCGCCACCTGGCGCAAGACGCAACCAGTGATCCACAATGGGAAGCTGATGCATTTCGGCCCCGAAGACAATACCTGGGTCTACTTCCGCTACAGCGACAACAAGCGCGACAAAAAACGCGTGATGGTCGCCATGAACAACAACGACAAGGAGATGCGCTTGCCCATCGCCCGCTTCCAGGAAATGCTGCGCGGGACTGGCGCCGGCGTCGACGTCCTCACCGGCCAGACGGTCGACCTCACGCGCGAACTGCGCCTGGCGCCGAAAGCAACCCTCCTCATCGAACTGCCGGAAACATGATGCGCCGTACTCTTCTCGCCCTCTCCATTGCCATTGTTCTGACACCTGCCGCCGCGGTCGACAAACCCGGCGTCGACGCCTTTTTCGAGGCGATGGCGATCGAAGCCGGGTTGGTCAACAGCGGCCAGCAGGCGCGCTTCGTCGCCGGCGACAACCTGGCCGGCTATTTCGAAGGGTTTACCCACAGCCACGATGCCGGCGCCGGCTATGTGCTGAAAAGCGGGACCGTCTTCCACAACTACGTCAGCCATGTCGATGGCGTGCGCAACGAACGCGCCGGCGGGCGCGAACAGGTGCTCCCCTTCGGCCACCGCGTGGCCTACGCCAACGGCAGCAGCGAGGAACTGGCGCTGCTCTCGAAACAGCATGCGCTGGCGTTGCGCGTCACGGGCGCCAGGCCTTCGCTGCTGGGTTTGCAGCCGTTATTAAAAACGGCCGGCGCGGTCAGCTTCGCCGATGGCGTCGTCGTCGTCGCGCCGGGCAAGGGCGCCACCCAGTTCATGGCGCTGGCGGGCGACCGTCCGTTCGCGCTGGACGACAAGCTGCTGCTGCGCACGAGCGCACCTGCAGCCTCGTTCACCGTCGTCGCCGCATTCGGCGCCACCGCCGAGGAAGCCAGCCAGCGCGCACGCACCCTGGCCGCCGGCGACCCGATCGGCGCCGAACGGCGTGCTACCTACGCGACGCTCACGCGCAGCTATCTCGCCACCAGCGACGTTGAATACAACAAGGCGCTGAACTGGGCCAAGGCGGCTGCTCGCCTGTTCGTGGTCGACGAATACGGCGCCGGCATCTGGGCCGGCCTGCCCTGGTTCCGCGAAAACTGGGGCCGCGACACCTTCATCGCCCTGCCGGGCACGCTGCTGGTGTCGGGCCAGTTCGCGGATGCGCGCGCCGTGCTGGCCAACTTCGCGCGCTTCCAGAACCTGCGCACGCCCCGCGATAAAGATTATGGACGCATCCCGAACCGCGTCTCGCCCGACGAGATCATCTACAACACGGTCGACGGCACGCCCTGGATGCTGCGCGAAGCCCACGAATACATCCGCTACACGGGCGACCAGGCCTTTGCGCGCGAGATGTACAAGCTGGCCGTGCCCTATTTCGACGGCGCCATCGCCAACTATGTCGACGCCAACGGCTTGCTGCGCCACGCGGCCTCGGACACCTGGATGGATGCGCGCATCGAGAATGCCACGCACCAGCCCTGGTCGGACCGCGGTCCGCGCGCCAACGACATCCAGGCCCTCTGGTACACGGCGCTGGAAACCGGCGCCTGGCTGGCGACCCAGGCCGGCGACCACGAACGCGCGCGCGCATGGTCGGCGCTGGCCGCCAGGGCGCAGGCCAGTTTCCTGCGCCTGTTCTGGGATGGCGCGACCATGGCCGACCGCCTGCGCGCCGACGGCAGCCGCGACACCAAAGTGCGGCCGAACCAGCTGATGGTGGCGACGATTCCCTTCGACGACTTCGTGCCGGCGGCCGTGCAGGCGCGCGTGACGAAGAACGCCGTCTCGCAACTGCTCTACCCCTATGGCATTGCCTCGCTGAGCCAGGACGACCCCTACTTCCATCCACGCCACCAGAACCCCGGCTTCCACCACAAGGACGCGGCCTATCACAACGGCACCATCTGGGGCTGGAACGCTGGCTTTACGGTCACTGCCCTGAACCGCTTCGGCTACCAGGACCTCGGCTGGGCGCTGACGCAAAACCTCGGCGCGCAAATCCTCGGCCTCGACACGCTGGGCAACATGAGCGAAAACCTCGATGCGCTGCCGCGCGCGGATGGAAAACTACAGCCATCCGGCACCTTCGCCCAGTCCTGGAGCGTGGCCGAATATGCGCGCAACGGCTACCAGGACTACGTCGGCTTCAGGCCCGACCTGCCGGCCAATACGCTCGCCTTCGAACCGGCAATTCCGGCGGCGTGGTCGCGTTTCGAGGCCGTTCTGCCCTTTGGTATCGATGAGGACGTCGCCGTCGATTTCGTTCGCAGTCAAGGCGGCGAACGCTGGACCTTTACCCTGCGCGGCCAGAAGGCGCGGACCTTGCGCATGGCCTGGTTGAATCCCGACAAAAGCCGCTCCCAGGCAGCCTTCACGCTGGCGCCGGGCAAGGCGGTGACGCTGACGCTCGGCACGCGCCGCGCGACGCTGGATGGACGGCGGCTGGCCGTGCGCCAGCTGCGGCCCTCGTATGCGAAGGTCATCGGCGCCCTGCGCTTCGTCACGCCGAAGCCCTACCGCAGCGAAGATTTTCCCGTGCTGCGTGCGCAGGATGCGTTGCGCGGCATCATCGAACGCAACGAATACCGCTAATTGACAAGGATTCCCATGATCTCGCCCCGCTGGCTGCTGCCCGCCCTCCTCGCTGCAAGCAGCGCCGTCGCCGCCGATCCCGGCCCGCTGCGCGACGCTTTTTATGTGCGCGGCGGCTTCAATGCCTGGGGCCTGGACAACGCCTTGCAGCACAAGGGGAATGGGGTCTACCAGGCCGACATCCTGGTCAGCCCCGGCAACCATGGCTTCAAGCTGGGCAACGGCGACTGGAGCCGGGAGTGGGTACCGGCAGGGGTGCCGAACCTGGCGGCCAGCGTCGCCGTCAAGCCGGACCAGGAAGTGACCCTGGCCACCCGCGCCGGCCCGGAAGCGACGCTGTTCGTGGCGCGCACCGGCACCTACCGCTTCACGCTCGACGCTTCCAAACCGACCGCGCCAATGCTGCGTATTACTCGCCTGGCCGAGCGCAATACCGGCGCCGCGCCCGATCCGCATGCGGGCCGCGCACGCGTGGCGACGCTGCGCTATCCGACCTGGGACGGCAAGGAAGAAACGGCACGCTTCTCGATCGTCGACCCCGAAGCCCAGCTGCGCAGCTACACGCATTCGACCACGATGCAGCTGCGCGACCCGGTACCGCAGCACAGCAGCTACGCAGAAAGCGCCGATTCTCCCTACCTGCGCAGCGGGAACCTCGCCTTCGACGCGCTGTTCGCGCTGGCGGCCAGCGAGATGCGCCAGGATGCGGTGCGCGCCATCCGCGACGGCAACTACAACGGCGGCGCGCCGATTCCCTGCGACTGCTTCGAGACCGGAGAACAATGGCATTACGTCTGGACGCGCGACCTGTCGTATGCGGCCGACCTCGGCCTGGCCCTGCTCGATCCGGCGCGGGTGCGCAACTCGCTCGACTTCAAGCTGGCCGGGTTCAGGAAAGGCTTGCCGCAAGCGGCGCAGGTCGCGGGCAGCGGCCTGCAAATCGTGCAGGACACCGGCAGCGGCGGCAGCTGGCCGGTCAGCAGCGACCGCGTCGCCTGGGCCTTTGCGGCCGAAGAAACCCTGCGCACCCTGCCCGCCGCCGAACGCAGTGCCTTTGCCGCACGCGCGCTCGCGGCGCTCACCAACACGCTCGAGAACGACCGCATCGCCGCCTTCGACGCGACCGACGGCCTGTACACGGGCGAACAATCCTTCCTCGACTGGCGCGACCAGAGCTACGCCGCCTGGATCACCGACGACCTGGCGGCCATGGCGGGGGCGAAATCGGTGTCGACCAACGCCGCCCACTACCAGGCCCTGCTCCTCACCGCCCGTCTTGCGCGCGAAGCGGGAGACACCACGCGCGCAACGCGCTACACGGCGTGGGCGACTGCACTCAAGCAGGCCATCAACGCCAGACTGTGGCTGCCCGAGGCCGGCATGTACAGCAGTCTCACCGCCGCCCACTTCGACGGCGCGCCGCTGCACAAATTCGACTGGCTCGGCCAATCGCTGGCGATCATCACCGGCATCGCCAGCGCCGAGCAGGCGCGCAGCATCCTTGCGCGCTACCCCCACGGGCCGATGGGGCCGCCGGTGATCTGGCCGCAGCAGCCGGGCATGCCGGTGTACCACAACCGCGCCATGTGGCCCTTCGTCACCGGCTATGGCCTCAAGGCCGCGGCCCAGGTTGGCAATACAGCGGTGGCCGACGCCGCCTATGCTTCGCTGATGCGCGGCGCGGCGCTGAACATGTCGAACATGGAAAACCTCGAGTGGCTGTCCGGCCAGCCGCTGCTGCTCGACGAAAATCACCCAGGGCTGACCGGCCCGGTCATCAATTCGCGCCGCCAGCTGTGGTCGGTCGGCGCCTACCTCGGCATGGTGGTCGAACAGGTATTCGGCGTGACGGCGACCGATACCGGTATCGCGCTGCGGCCCTTCGTCACCACCACGCTGCGCCGCGAGACCTTTGCCGGCACCGGCCAGGCCACGCTGCACAACCTGCGCCTGCGTGGTGCGCGCGTTTCCGTACGCCTGCTGCTGCCGCCCGCCAGCACGGCGCCGGGTGTCCACCGGGTCGACGCGGTCCTGCTCAACGGCGCGCCGGCCGGCGCCACCATCGCCTGGGACAAGCTGCGCGACGGCGACACGATCGAGATTGCGCTCGGCGCGGTGGTCGCGGGCGAGCATGCCATGCGCCGCGTGAACGCCGCCCCCTATGTCGAAGCGCCGGCCGTGTTCGGCCCGCCCGAGCCGGCCATCACGTCGCTGGTGCGCGAGGGCGACGATCACGCACGCCTGTACTTCACGGCCGGCGCGAACGGGGGCGCCGCCACGGTGTACCACGTCTACCGCAACGGCAGGCAGGTCGCCACTACCGTCAAACCCGGCGAATGGCGCGACCCCGAAGTGCATCCCTACGCCTGCTACGCGGTCGAGGCGCAGTACCAGGGTTCGGGCAACCGTAGCCACCACAGCGCGCCGCGCTGCGTGGATGTGGCGACCGAGATTCCCGTGTCCGATCCACGCGTGAGTACGAACCTGAAACCGGCTGCAGGCAACGCGCCCTACCTGCCCAGCTGGGGCGCACCGCAAGACCGCTTCGAACTGCGCGACCTGCGCATCGACGCGGCCGGCACCTATGCGCTGCAGCTACGCTATCGCAACGAGGCGAACCAGATCAACCTGGGCATCAGCGCCGGCGTCAAATGGCTTACAGTCGAAGATGCCGCCGGGCGCACGCTGGCCGCCGGCGTGGTCCAGCTGCCGCACACGAAGCCGGTGGGCGCTGCAGCGCCGGCGACGCTGTCGACACCCTTGAGTGCGCGCCTGCAGCCGGGCGCCTACCGCATCCGGATGAGCGATTTCTACAACATGAGCTACCTGGAGAGCAATGCCAGCTTCAGCGGCGCCGGCGGTACCGGCGGGCCGTCGAACCGCTTCGACCTGTTCGGGGTACGAGTGCAGCGGGTGGAGTGAGAACGCGATGCCGGATGGGTACCGGCAGCGTTCGCAGCAGGACGTAGGGTGGGCGGCGTCAATGACGACGATGGTCATGCCCCGGAGTAGAGCCGCCCACCCTCCGGGTATGCCAGACGCGTATCGGCAGCATTTGCAGCAGGACGTAAGGTGGGCGGCTACACCCTGTGATATGAACAGACGCAGCGTGTGCGCCGCCCATGCGTTCAACGCACGCGTGCAGCGCACTCCCTCACACCGTCCCCAGTATCGCAAACAACTGCTTCGGATCGAGCGGCTTGACCAGGTGGTGGTCGAACCCCGCCTCCTGGGTGCGCTGGCGGTCGGCTTCCTGGCCGTAGCCGGTGACGGCGATCAGCAGGGTGCCGGCCGTCTCGGGCAGCGCGCGCAGGCGCCGTGCCAGTTCGTTGCCGTCCATGTCGGGCAGGCCGATGTCGAGCAGGCAGGCGTCGGGCCGGTCGGCCTGCGCGCGCGCCAGGCCTTTGCGCGCGTCGTGTTCGACCGCGACCTGGTGGCCCGCCGCTTCGAGCAGCATCGCCAGCATCGCCGCCGCATCGACGTTGTCGTCCACGATCAGGATGCGCAAGGCGCGCGGACCCGACTGCAGGGCGTGCTCGCCCGCCGCCGGCGCCGGCGACCGCTCCTGCGTGGCCAGGCGCGGCAGGCAGACGCTGAAGGTGCTGCCCTGGCCGGGACCGTCGCTGTGGCAGGCCACCGTGCCGTGGTGCAGTTCGACCAGGCTTTTCACCAGCGCCAGCCCCAGGCCCAGTCCGCCGGCCGAGCGGTCCGAGGTGCGCTCGGCCTGCGCGAACAGTTCGAACACGTGCGCGGCCAGCTCGGGCGCCATGCCGATGCCGTTGTCCGTCACCTCGATGCGCACGTGCGCGCCATCGACCGCGGCGCGCAGGCTGATGCTGCCGCCTTCGTCGGTGTACTTGGCCGCGTTCGCCAGGATATTCGTCAACACCTGCACCAGGCGCTTCTTGTCGCCGACGACCGTGGTCGCCTGCGGCGGCAGGTGCAGGGCCAGCTGGTGGCGCCGCGCCTGGATCAGGGGCGTGGCCTGCTCCACCGCATCCATGACAATCTGCTGGACGTCCTGAGGCGCGTTGTCGAGCGTGACCAGGCCGCGCGTGACGCGCGACACGTCGAGCAGGTCGTTGATCAGGTGCGTCATGTGGTCGACCTGGCGCCCGATGATCTGGCTCGTGTGGCGCACCCGCGCCTCGTCGAGCCGGCCCATGCGCAGCAGCTGGGCGGCGGCGCCGATCGGCGCGAGTGGATTACGCAGCTCATGCGCCAGCATGGCCAGGAATTCATCCTTGCGGCGGTCGGCTGTCTTGAGTTGTTCCTGCGCCAGGCGGCGTTCGGTGACGTCGCGGAAGAAGAAGGCGATGCCGCCGTCGAGCGAGCGGTGGGTGCGGATTTCGCTCCATGCAGATCCGCCGTCGGGCAGGGGATGCGCAATTTCAACGATTTCGGTCTTGCCGGTCTCCATCACCCGGCGGTAGACCGTTTCGGTATCGGTGCCCGAGATATGCGGGAAGACGTCCCAGTGATTGCGTCCGATGACCTGGTCGGCCGTGTGCTGGGTCAGGCGCAGCCCTTCCGCATTCATGCGCAGGATGGTCCAGTCGCGGTCGAGCACCGCGAAGCCTTCGGCCATGCTGTCGAAGATGTACTGGCTCTGGTCGCGTTCCATGCGCAGGGCGGACTGCGCCTGCGCCGCCTCGATCGCCGACCAGGTGCGCTCGGCCATGTCCTGCGCCAGCTGTACTTCGTCCCCGCGCCAGGCGCGTACCGTGGCATTGTGAATCGTCAACACGACCCGCAGCCGGCCGCTGCGCACCAGCGGCAGCAGCAGGTCGGCGCGCACGCCGATCTTGTCGTAAGCGTCGACGTAGCCGGCGGTACGCGGATCGCGCGCCACGTCGCCGTTGATCACCGCATGGCCGGCGCGCAGGTCGGCGATCATGTGCGGACCGAAGTCGTCCATGGTCTTGGTCTGTCCGGCCAGGCTGGCAAAGCCAGGCGCCGTCCAGTCGCTCCGGATGAAGAGCGTGCCGCGCGCGTCGTCCACTTCCGCATACAGCACGCGCGACACGCCGAGCTTGCGGCCCAGCATTTCGCAAGCCGCCTCGGTCACGTGGTCGGGGTTTTCCAGTTGGCGGATGCGGTCCGCCAGTTCCAGCTGGAAGGCCTGGTGCGAACGGATTTCCTCGAGCTGCTGCACTTTTTCCGACAGCGCGCGATTGGCGCGGTAGGCGCCGGTGACGTCGTTCCCCTGGGCGAAGATGCCGTTGACCCGCCCATCCGCTCCCAGGATCGGCTGGAACAGCAGGTCGACCCAGCGGTCTTCCAGCGCGGCGCCGGCCGACCGCTGCAGCGTGATACGGCGTTCGCGCAGGATGACCGGCTCACCGGTCCTGCATGCTTCATCGAGCAGCTCCTTATAGCCTTGTCCCGCCAGCTCCGGCAAGGCGTCGCGCGCCGGTTTGCCGACGATCTCGCGCTGCCCTACCAGGCGATACAAGGCCTGGTTGGCCATCTCGAAAACATGGTCCTTGCCGGTCAGGACGGCGATGAAGCCGGGCGCCTGGTCGAACAGGACCTGCAGCGCGCCGCGCTCGGCATTCAGGATGCGCGTCATGGCTTCGTGCATCTGCGGGCGGCTGATTTGCGTCACCTCCGGCACCGCGTTGGCGTCCTGCTTCAGGTAGTACGCGCCGCTCGCGTGGTCGAAGCGGTACAGGTCCGTGACGTCGATCGCGTTTTGCGCTACGTAGATCACCGCGCCGGCGTCGTCGAACACGGGACTGTGGATCGCGCTCCAGTAGCGCTCCTCGAAACCCGGTCCTTCTGGCGTCTCGACCGGAATCGCATAGCGCAGCAGGGCGCTGGTATGCGGCTGGCGCGTGGCAATCGCCTGCTCGATCGAGACCCGCACGTCGTCGAGGTTGGTCGAGCCGGGGTCGCTCGGATTGGGCGGGAAGGCGTCGAAGATGTGCTTGCCGACGAGTTCGTCCGCCGTCCTTCGCGTCGCGCGCAGGTAGGCCGGATTGGCGCCGATGAGAATGAAGCCGGTATCGATCAGCAGGTAAGGGTAAGGCGAGGCGGCAAACAGCGCCGCGAAGTCCGGTCGGGTATGCATGCTGCATTTTACATACAAAGGGAGCGCGGCGGCCGCGCCACGCCCTCCTTCTACAAATAACGTGGCCTACGCGTCGGCCGCGGCGGCGGCTGCCCGGACGGCGGGCCTCAGCAGCAGCAGCCGTCCCTCGACCACGCGAAACTCGAGCGGCATGCGCATGTGGGTGACCTCGCCATCGGTGGCGACCTTGATGCGCTTGCGCGGCGACAGCGCGGCATGCTTCACCGTCAGGCGCTTGAAGGAAAAGGCGATCACGTTGTCGGCATCGCCCAGGCGTCCGAGGGCGCCGCGCAGCAGCAGGCCGAGCATGCCGAGCTTGCCCACCGGGCGCGGCGCGATCGCGGCCAATTCTCCTTCTCCGAGCGCCTCGCCCATCGGCTCCAGCCCGACCTGCTCCATCTGCAGCCGGTTGTTGCCGACGAACAGAGTCGGCGTGCGCAGCTTGCGCATGATGCCGTCGAGCTCGAGCCGGATGCGCAGCGGACGGTGGCGCCCGAGCGCCGTCTTCAGAGCCGAAAGGATGGCCACCACGCGGCTGCGCCCGTACTGGCGTTTATCGAGCTCGCGCGCTTCCAGCAGCTGCGGATACAGGCCGACGCTGGCGTTGACGAGGAAGATACGGTCGTTGACCATGCCGATCTGGACCGGCGTGACGCGGGCGTCGAGCAGCGCGCGCACGGCTTCTTCGAGGTCTTCGGGAATGCCGTGGGTGCGGCCGAAATAGTTAAACGTCCCCTGCGGCAGCACGCCGAACAGGCAGCCTTGCTGCACCGCCTCGTGGGCGACGGTGTTGATGGTGCCGTCACCGCCGGCGGCAACCACCACGCCATCGTTCTCTCGAGCCTGGGTTGCCATGCGGCGCGCGATGTCCTGCAGTTTGCCGGGATCGTCGACGATCTCGAGGTGGACGGTGCGACCAGCCGCCTGCAGCACGTCGCGGATGGTCGACTCGCGCAATGCCGTTTCGGAATGGCCGGAGCCGGCGTTCATGACGACGTAGAAGGCTGCGTTCGGACCGGGTTCGACGGGATGCATGGATGGTTTGACTGTTGTAGGTTGGATGTCGAATTGACAAGCTCATCCTATCACTGTGCATACGGGCATGCTGCACCGCAGCCGTGCGGCAATAAAGAGTCGAACCAAGCCTACTCGTCGGCGGTCGGCCAGTGGTCCGGATCCTGCAGCAACTGGTACATGACGTAGGCGTCGACATAGCCGAGGCGCTTGTGGCGGAATGCCTTGGGCAGGGTGCCGACAATGGCAAAGCCGAGCTTTTTCCACAGCATGACGGCGGCCGTGTTGGTGCTCACCACATAATTGAACTGCATCGCCAGGTAACCCTGGCTGCGCGCCTCGAGCATGCTGTGTTCGCCCAGCATGCGGCCCACGCCCGCGCCCTGCGCCGCCGGGCTGACCATGTAGGAAGCGTTGGCGACGTGGCGCCCGCGCCCGAGCTGGTTCGGCACGACGCGGTACATGCCCAGCACGCGCTCGCCCAGCGCCGCCACGCGGCTGGTGACGCCAGGGCCGAACCAATAGGCCTGCACCGCTTCGCGGGTAGTTTCCGGCTCGAACGGATACGTTTCCCCCGCATGCACATGGGCGCTGAAAATGTTCCACATGGCGTCGAAATCGGCGCTGGTCGCGGGGCGGATCTGGAGTTCTTTCACGGCTCGGCAATACTTCTTATCAAAAATGAAATTGATTCTAGCACCGGGTTTGGCGAACTCAGCGCCCGATACGGAAGTCGACCGTGCCGGGGCGTCCGTCCAGGTGCAGGGTCGCGGCCGCGCGCGGCGCCTCGGCCACCACCTGCCCGCGGCGCACGACCAGGCGGCGCGCGGCGCGCAGGCGGATCGCCTCCACCGGGCTGGCAGCGTCGAGCAGCACGAAGTCGGCATGGCAGCCGGGAGCGATGCCATAGCCCTCGAGTCCGAGGATGCGCGCCGGCGTGTCGGTGATGGCCCGGTAGCACTGCAGCATGGCCGCCTGCCCCGTCATCTGCGCCACGTGCAGGCCCATGTGCGCCACTTCCAGCATGTCGCCCGAACCCATGCCGTACCAGGGGTCCATCACGCAATCGTGGCCAAAGGCGACGTCGACGCCGGCGGCCAGCAATTCCGGCACGCGCGTCATGCCGCGCCGCTTGGGGTAGCTATCGTGGCGGCCCTGCAGGGTGATGTTAATCAGGGGATTCGCGATTGCCGCCACGCCCGATTCGGCGATCAGCGGCAGCAATTTACTGACATAGTAATTGTCCATCGAATGCATCGAGGTCAGGTGCGAACCGGCGACGCGTCCCTGCAGGCCGAGGCGCCAGGTTTCGTAAGCCAGCGTTTCGATGTGGCGCGACAGCGGGTCGTCGCTTTCGTCGCAATGCATGTCCACGCGCAGGCCGCGTTCAGCCGCGAATTCGCACAGCAGGCGCACCGACTCCGTGCCCTGCGCCATGGTGCGCTCGAAATGCGGGATGCCGCCAACCACGTCCACGCCCATGGCAATGGCCCGCTTCAGGTTATCGAAGGCGCCCGGGCTGCGCAGCAGGCCATCCTGCGGAAAGGCGACCAGCTGCAGGTCGAGATACGGCGCCACCCGCCGTTTCACGTCGAGCAGGGCTTCCACCGCCAGCAGGCGGTCGTCGCAAATATCGACGTGGGTACGGATCGCCAGCAGGCCGCGCGCCACGGCCCAGTCGCAATATTGCAACGCCCGTTCGATCAGCGCTTCCTGCGCCAGTTGCGGTTTCAGTTCGCCCCACAGCGCGATGCCTTCGAGCAAGGTGCCGGATTGGTTGACGCGCGGCAGGCCGTAGCTGAGCGTGGCATCCATGTGAAAATGGGCGTCGACAAACGGCGCCGACAGCAGGTCGCCGCCGGCATCGATTTCGCGTGCGCCCTGTACCGACAGGCGCGCTTCGACAGCGGCGATGCGGCCGCCGGCGACGCCGACGTCGATCCCGCTGCGGCCATCGGCCAGGGTGGCATTACGTATTACAAGGTCCATGGGCGCTCCTGTTCAGGTCGAATGATTGTAGCGATTTCCCATCACTTTCGATGTTGTGTACGTGTTTAATAAGGTGTTCAATTGTAACGGTGCTGCGATGCAATATTGCGCTCATGACACGGTGACAAATTTCGCTTTGCGGCACTCAGCATCGGGGCTACACTGGTTATGTTGCAGTGCGCCATAAGCTTTATGTCATAGCCTTTGCGCCATCTACTGCCCGACCCGTCATAACCGATAGCCGATCGATAAGGATTTTCCGATGACTTCGCTTCCAGAACAGTTTTCAGCAGCGCGTCTTACCCAGCTCGACAATGGATTCAACCTGATGCGCAGCTTCGGCGACCAGGCCCTCGACCAGACCAGCCGCGTCGTCGCGCTCCAGCTCAACGCCTCGCGCAGCGCCCTCGAACAATCGTCCGCCGCGCTGCGTCAATTGCTGGCCATGCGCGACCCGCGCGACCTGCTGGCGTTCGGCTCGCATTCCCAACAGCAGCTGCGCTCGATGCTCGACTATGGCAACGAGCTGTTCAGCATCGCCGCCGGCTTCTCGCCGCTGCGCAGCTACAGCGCCGACGCCCTGAATGCGATCACCACGGCGAATGCCGCAGCGGCGCAGCAAACGGCCGATGCGGCCGTGGCGAGCATGACGCCGTCGCTGCCCGCTGCGGCAACTCCTGCGGCCGACGCTGAGCCTGCCCCTGCTCCCGTAGTTGCGGCGCCATTCACCGCGCCCGTGGCCGAACCGGAAAGCGTGCCATCGATCGAGGTCGTGACCTCCGTCGTCGCGCCAAACGTCGCGCCGACCGCGATCGCGCTGGCCGCCAGTGAGATCACCGACATGTCGGTCGAACCGCCGCATCCGGTCGCCGCCAGCGTGCCGGTGGAAGTGTCGGTCGAGATCGAACTGCCGAAGGTCGAGCCAGTAGATGCGACACCGCCGGTCGGCAATCCAACGACAACCACCAAAGTTACGGAAATCCGCGGCACCAGGGGCCGCCGCAAGCAGCCCTGAGCGGCCGCGCGTGGCGCGCTGCGCCTGATGCGCAAAAAAAGTAAACTAGCGGGCTGCGGCCCGCTTTTTTATTTGGCCGGCTTTTGCATTCGCCACAGGCAGAAACAAGGAACAACATGAGTTTAGCAAGCCTGGTCGGCAGCTTCGTGCTGCGCCACTGGAAGGCGTATGCCTCGTCGGCGGTGATGCTGGTGGGTGTCGCCGTGTGCACGGTCTGGGTGCCGCGCACGGTGGGCCGCCTGATCGACGGCCTGGCCGCGCACACCCTGTCGCCCCACGACCTCACCATGGGCATCCTCGAGCTGCTGGCCCTCGGCGCGGCGATCTACGTGCTCCGCGTGAGCTGGCGCATCCGCCTGTATTCGGCCGCCTACCGCCTCGGCGTCGAGCTGCGCACGCGCCTGTATGCGCGCCTGGCCGCGCAAGGCCCGGGGTTCTACCAGAAGCAGCGCACCGGCGACCTGATGGCGCTGGCGACGAACGACATCGACGCCATCGAGATGGCGGCCGGCGAAGCCATGCTGGCCGGATTCGACGGTACGCTCACCCTGGTCATGGTGCTGGGCGTGATGCTGCTCGGGGTCGACTACCGCCTGGCGCTGATCGCCCTGCTCCCCTTTCCGCTCATGGGCCTCGCCTTCTGGTACATCTCGCGCCACATCCACACCGCCGAAACGGATTCCTTGAAACGTTTTTCGGCGCTGAACGACCACGTGCAGGAATCGCTCTCCGGCGTGCGCACCGTGCGCGCCCTCGGCCTGGAAGCGCGCAGCAGCGCGCAGTTCTCTGCACTGGCCGGCAAGGCGGCAGACGCCAGCCTGGACGCCAAAAAATGGGAAGCAGCCTACGAGCCGGCGGTCGGCCTGACCCTCACCGCGGCCAGCACCCTGACGCTGGGCCTGGGCGGCTACCTGGTCTGGCAGAACCAGCTCACCATCGGTGCATTGACCAGTTTTACCATGTACCTCGGCCAGCTGATCTGGCCGATGTTCGCGGCCGGCTGGGTGCTGTCGCTGATCGAACGCGGCCGCGCCGGCCTGGCGCGCCTGCAGCCGATGCTCGATGCGCCGCTGACGGTGGTCGACGAAGGCAGCCTGGAACGCATCGAAGACGGTCCGCTGGTCTTGCGCGACGTGCGCTTCACCTACGGCGGCGCCGAGAAACCGGCGCTCGATGGCGTCTCGGTGCTGCTCCGCCCCGGCATGACGCTGGGCCTGGTCGGCCCGACCGGCGCCGGCAAATCGACGCTGCTGCGCGTGCTGCTGCGCCAGGCCACGCCGCAAGCGGGGACCGTCACCTGGGGCGGCCACCCGCTGGCGAGCTACCAGCTGGCGGCCTTGCGCGCGGCCACCAGCTGGGTGCCGCAGGAATCCTTCCTGTTCTCGGCCAGCATCGCCGAGAACATCGCCCTGGCCCGCCCCGGCGCCAGCCGCGCCGAGATCGAGGCGGCAGCCGGCATGGCCGCCATCCACGACGACATCCTGCGCTTCCCGCAAGGCTACGACACGCCGGTCGGCGAAAAAGGCATCACGCTCTCGGGCGGCCAGCGCCAGCGCGTGGCGATCGCGCGCTCGCTGCTGGCGCACAGTTCATTGCTGCTGCTGGACGACGCCCTGTCGGCGGTCGACACCGGCACCGAGACGCGCATCCTCGAGCACCTGGCCGAGCTGCGCGCCGCCAGGCCGGAGCTGTCGGCGATCATCGCCAGCCATCGCCTGTCGGCGGTCGTCAACGCCGACCTGATCGTGGTGCTGAAAGAGGGCCGCATCGTCGAATCGGGCGACCACGAGACACTGCTCGCGCTGGACGGCTGGTATGCCAGCCAGTGGCGCTACCAACAACTGGAGGCCAGCCTTGACGCAAGCTAAAACAGAAAAAGCCGGCCGCGCCCAGCTCACCCAGGCGTCGAGCCTGCTCAAGCGCGCCGCCTGGCCCGACCGCCGCCAGCTGATGCTGGCCACCTTGTGGCTGATGCTGTCCGCCTTCCTCGAAGTGATCGGCCCGATTTTGGGTAAAGCCCTGATCGACGACCACCTGCTGCCGCGCCACGCCGACTGGACGCGCATGTCGCTGCTGCTGGGCGGCGTGCTGCTTACCGGCTGGGCCGCCTCCTGGCTGCGCTACCTGCAGCTGATCCGCCTGTCCGGCATGGCGATGCGCTCGGTGCAGCGCCTGCGCGAATGGGTGTACGGCCACGTGATGCGCCTGCCGATGGCCTTCTTCGACCGCGCCATCACCGGCCAGCTGGTCAGCCGCGTGACCAACGATACCGAGGCCGTCAAAACCCTGTACATCCAGGTGCTGTTCGTACTGCTCGATTCGAGCATCGTCCTGGTCGGCACCATGATCGCCATGGCCTGGCTCGACTGGCGCCTGATGCTGATCGTGCTGGCGCTGCTGCCGGCGGTGCTGGTCATCGTCTGGCTGTACCAGCGCCTCTCCGCGCCGGCGGTGACGCGCGCGCGTGCACTGCGCAGCGACATCAATGGCCAGATGGCCGAATCGATCGGCGGCATGACGGTGCTCCAGGCCAGCAACGCCGCCGGCCGCTTCGGCCAGCGTTTTGCCGCTACCAACGACAAGCACTACGACGCGCGCCTGTCGGAACTGAAGGCCAACGCTTTCCTGCTGCGGCCCGCGCTCGACCTGCTCAACGTGATCCTGCTGGCGGTCGTCATCTTCAGCTTCGGCCAGCGCGAGATCGGCGCGGTCGAGGTCGGGGTGCTGTACGCCTTCATCAGCTACATCGCGCGCGTGGTCGAGCCGCTCATCCAGATCACGATGCAGTTCAGCGGCCTGCAGCAGGCGGTGGTCGCCACCGCGCGCGTCGCCACCCTGCTCGACGAACCCGGCGCCGCCGAACACACGGCCGGCCGCGCCGCCGGCGCGCGCCTCGAAGCCCGCCCCGACGCGCCGGCGGTGCGCGTGCAGGGTCTGACGTTTGCCTACGTGCCGGGCCAGAACGTCCTGCACGACATCACGCTCGACATCCCGCAAGGAGCCTTTTTCGGCATCGTCGGCCACACCGGCAGCGGCAAATCGACCCTGCTGTCGCTGCTGCTGCGCTACTACCCGGCCGAGACCGGGCGCATCGAGATCTGCGGCGAACCGATCGCCGGCATCGACAACGACCATTTTCGCAATGAAGTCGGCCTGGTGCCGCAAGACCCGTTCATCCTGGCCGCATCGGCGCGCGAAAACATCGACATGGGGCGCGATCTTCCCTTCGAGCGCATCGAAGCCGCGGCACGCGCCGCCCACGCGCACGACTTCATCGAAGCGCTGGAACAGGGCTACGACACCTCGCTCGGCGAAGGCGGCTCGCGCCTGTCCTCGGGCCAGAAGCAGCTGATCGCCATCGCCCGCGCCCTGGCCGGCGAACCGCGCATCCTGCTGCTCGACGAAGCCACCTCGCGCATCGACAGCGCCACCGAACAGATCGTGCAGGAAGCACTAGACGAATTGCGCGGCCACGTGACGATCATCGCGATCGCGCACCGGCTGTCGACGATTCGCGATGCGGACCGGATCGTTGTGCTCAATCACGGGCGTATCACCGAGTCGGGTGCGCACGAGGAGCTGATGGGGATCGAGGGTGGCTTGTATCAGCGCTTGTATTTGCTGCAGCAGCTGGCGGTGTGAGGTGCTTCAGACCCGTAGGGTGGGCGGCTACACCTCGTAAGGTTGATGACCAGTGGCGTTTCTGCCGCCCACGCGTTCAACCAGCCGGTGAGACGTCGCGAAGTTTCAGAAGATAGTTGAACGCGTGGGCGGCATTCAGGCAGCGACTAACCACGCGCCCGGGTGTAGCCGCCCACCCTACGGGTCTGTGCTTCGTTCTTGAAATGGACTGCTTTAACCGGACTGGCAGTTTGGCAGACATCATCCACCCGTCACCGGCAACCGTATCGCAAACGTCGCCCCCTTCCCCCTCCCTGCGCTACTGACGCTCAGCGTGCCGCCGTGCAGTTCGACGATGCGGCGCGCGATGAACAGGCCCAGGCCGAGGCCGGTGGCGTTGTCGTGCTGCTGCAGCGTGAAGGCGCCGAAGACGTGCGGCAGGTCGTCCGGGGCGATGCCCTGCCCCGAGTCGGCGATGTCGATCGCCACGGTTCCTTCGCTGCGCCCGATCGTGATGCGGATCACGCCGCCTTCGGGCGTGAACTTGGTGGCGTTGAAGAGCAGGTTCCAGACTACCTGCTGCAGGCGGCGGCCGTCGGCGTCGAGGCGGATGTGGTCGCCGTAATCGGCGGGCGTGACCAGCATCCGGATCCCCTTGGTGTGGGCAAAGGTTTCCACGGTCGAGATGGCGTCGCGCAGGATTTGCCCCAGCTTGACGGGAGAGCGCACGATCGACATCTGGCCGGTGAGCGTGCGCGCGGCGTCGATCAGGTCGTCGACCATGCCCGTTTCCTGGTGCACGTGCACGCGCATCGATTCGAGACCTTTGATCACCTTGGGCGGCAGGTCCGGGATCGTGCGCAGCATCAGGTCGATGCGCATCGACAGGGCCGACAGCGGCGTGCGCATTTCGTGCGACACCGTCGCCAGGAACAGGTCGCGCGTGCGGTTCACGCGCGTCAGGTCGTCGATGGTTTCGCGCTGGCGGTCGAGCGTGCCGGACAGGGTGCCCAGCAGCGCCACGTAGGTGCCCATGCGCTGTTCGGACACGGGCGCGTCCAGCCGCACCTCGTTCCACAGCATGTGGCCGGGCAGGCCAATCTGCCGGGCGATGCGCTCGCATTCGAGCTGCGAGCTGAAGTCGGCGAAGCGCCAGCCGAATACCAGCACGCCATACACCTCGCCGCGCAGCAGCAGCGGCAGCGAACACACGCGCATCCCGCAAAACAGTGCCGCGGCCGGCTTGCCGTCGCCACGCGACAGCTGCACCAGCGTGCGCTCGAGCGCCGTACCGGGGCCGTCGACGGCCCACAGGCTGGAACGTTCGAGCAGGCTGGCCAAACGCGAACCGGTCTTCGGTCCGATGCGGCGCACGCCCTCGGCGTCGAAGGCGGACGTGACCAGGCCGGTCGCCTGCGCGAACTGGGTCAGCGGCGTGTCCCAGTCTCCCCAGTCGACTGGTGCATTGGCGCGCAGGTTGACCGTGATCACCGGGGTTTTTCGGCCGGCAGGTCGGGCGATGGCGGCAAGGGAGCGCCTTTGGCGACGGCTTCCTCGATCAGCGGACTGCGGCGCGACGGCGAGCGCGACAGCAAACCGTAGTAGGACGAAAACGGCAGTTGCGGCACGGCGCCGGCCTGCGCACTGTCTTCCTCCTCGAGCAGCAGCAGGCCGCCGGTACCGATGGTGTACTCGCGCGTGACCTGCAGGTTGCGGCTGCCACGCACCTTGGGCACGGCGATCGCGCGCCGCAGCACGGTCGATACCTCGACGTAGTTCAGCAGGACGATGTTGTCGACCAGGTGCGAACCCTTCAGGTCTTCGCTGATCTGCGACACGCCCAGCAGTTCCGGGCTTTCGTAGTTGAACAGGGTCGTGGCCAGGCGGTCCTTGAAAAAGGTCGCCAGCGCGTACAGGTAATCGGCCACTTCGCTGCGGCTCGTGATCTCGTAGACGGCGATCGAATCGAACACCACGCAGTCGATGCCCTGTTCTTCGACCAGCCTGGCGATGCGGTCGAAGTGGACATCGAGTTCCAGTTCCAGCGGCGACTCGTAATGGATATGCAGGTCGCCGGCGTCCACCAGCGCCTGCAGGTCGAAACCGAGCGACCTGGCGTTGCGTATCAGCTGGGCCGGGTGCTCGTCCAGGCTCACCAGCAGCGCCTTGTGGCCGGCCTGCACCGCGTGCGTCAGGAACTGCACGCTCAGCACCGTCTTGCCGGTGCCCGAAATGCCGCTCACCAGCGTCACCGACCCTTTATAGATGCCGCCATCCATCATGCGGTCGAGCGCGGGCGAACCCGTCGACAGGCGCTCGTCCGACGTCGGCTGCGCTTCCCAGGCGAGCGGGCGCGATTGCGCGCGGCGGTAGACCTGCACGCCGACCGCCGGCTCGATGCGCATCGTATGGCTGCCGCCGATGAAATCCTGGCCACGCGACTTCATCACCGTCAGGCGGCGCTGCACGCGGCGGCGGTTTTCCTCGCGCCCGAGCGAAATGATGGTGTCGAACACGAAACGCTCGTGCGCCAGCACGCCGGTGAGGGATTCGTCCTTTTCGGCGGTGACCATCGAGGTGACGCCCAGGCGCGTCAGGCCGTCGATCAGCAGGTGCACGTCTTCGCGGAAGGGCATGTCGTTCAGTTCCGCATACAGGCGCAGCGGCGTCAGGCCGTCGATCAGCAGGCGCCTGGCCTGCATGTCGACCAGCGCGGCCGCAAAGGCGCCGTCGGGATTGCGGAATTCGCTCAGCAGCACGGCCGGACTGGTCTGGATGATCTTGATCTTGCCGCGGTCGATCATGCCCTGCAGGTCCCAATCGAAGCCGGCGGCGTCGCGCAGCAGCTTGGCCGGGTCGAGCTCGAACGACACGATGGCGCCGGGTTCGTCGTAGTCGCGCGCGCCGTGGTAAATGAAACCCAGGCCCAGCGTGGTTTTGCCCGAGCCCGGCGGGCCCTCGACGATCAGGTTGTTATTGCGCGGAATGCCGCCAAGGAGAATGTCGTCGAGGCCACTGATTCCGGTTTTTACCAGTCCGCTCATGACTCCTCCCTGTCGATGTACGCTGAGCTTAACACGGCCGAGGGGCGTGTTTACCTGGTACTCCTGCGAAATAATTGAACGCCAACATTGCTCTTTCAACGTCGCATATTTGCGATATGTCGTCAAAAAAAGTGATATTTCTGTCTTGCAACAAGAATATAATGGCAGATGGGCGCGCGTCATGACGCTAAACCGACCATCCTCGAGAGACCATCTATGCCGGCAGCACGCACGTTCAGACAGCCACGCCGTCGCACCGCGACGCTGCTGGCCTCGTTATTGCTGGCGTCCTCCTGCGCCTGGGGACAAACCGCCGCACCGCTGGCCGAACGCCTGGCCGGGATCCGCGAAATCAACCGCTTCATTCCCGAACGCGCGCTGCCGCTGCTGCTCGGCGTCGAACACGAAGCGCGCGTGGCCACGGTCGCGGACAAGGGCGAAATGCTGGCCCAGCTGTGCGTCGCCTATATGGGCGTCGGCCGGCTCGACAAGGCGCTGGCCACCTGCGACGAGCTGATCGCGTTCGGCCGCCAGGCCAACGACAATGGCGCACTGGCCAAGGGCCTGCTGTCCAAGGGCTATATCAAGTACCGGCAAAAAGAGCTGGCCGTGTCGCATGCGCTGGTCTGGGAAGCGGAGCGCCTGGCCTTGACGACCGACGACGTCGAACTGCGCGTGCGCGTCGGGGTGTCCTCGGCCGAGTCGTACGCCGAAGACGGCAACTTTCCCCTGTCGCTGGAAAAGACCCAGGCGGTGCTGGCCTATACCCGCCAGCACGGCGGACCGGTCCACCTCGTCATGGTGCTCAACTCGCTGGCGCGCCTGTATGGCCAGATGCGCGAGCACGACAAGGGCTTCGAAGCCCTGGCCGAAGCGACCGAGGCGGCCGGCAAGACCAATTCTCCCGGCCGCATGGCGACGCTCAAGGCCACCGAATACGGCCTCGCGGTCGATACCGGCCAGTTGCCGCGCGCGCTGAAGGCGCAGACGATGGCGCTCGACCTGCAGCGCCAGATCGGCGCCCAGTCGCTGGTGGTGCGCTCGCTGGTCAACCTGGCGGACTGCTATCTCAAGATGGGCGACTATCGCAATGCGAAGTCGTATTCGGTACAGGCGATCGCGGCTGCCGGGAAAATCAACGACGAGGTGGCGCTGGCGACGGCACAGGTGAACCTGGGACAGGCATTCCTGTCGACCGGGAACCTGACCGAAGGCAAGCGCAGTTTCGAAGCGGGCCTGGCCTCGTATGAAAAACGCGGCGACAAGCCCGAACTGCAGATCGTGCTGGCCGAGTACGGCGAGGCGCTCGAACGGGCGGGCGACTACGCCGGCGCGGTGCAGGCGTACCACCGCGAGCGTACCCTGTCGAACGAACTGTTCGAGCGGCGCCGCCAGAAGGCGATGCTCGAGCTGCAGGAAAAATACGACGCCGACAAGAAGGAGCGCCAGATCGTCCTGCTCGAGCGCGAGAACGAGATCAAGTCGGTCGAGATCGACAACCGCCGCCTGCAGCAGCGCGTGTGGTGGCTGCTGGCCGCTGTGTTCGCGCTGGCCTCGCTCGTGGTCGCCCTCCTGTACCGCAAGGTGCGCCACGCGAACGCTCAGCTGTTCCTGAAAAACCAGGAACTGAAGCAGCAGAGCGCGCGCGACCCGCTGACGAACCTGTACAACCGCCGCCACTTCCAGGAGTTCATGCGCGGCGACCGCGTCGCCGACCGCATTAGCGAGCGCATGAGCGACCAGCGCGGCGCCGGCACCGCGGGCGAGGAGATGGTCAGCGCGCTGTTCCTGCTCGACGTCGATCACTTCAAGCACATCAACGACACCTGGGGCCACAGCGCCGGCGACGCGGTGCTGATCAGGATTGCGGAGAGCCTGCGCGAGATCCTGCGCGAGACCGACATGATCGTGCGCTGGGGCGGCGAGGAATTCCTCGCCTTCCTGCCGGCGATCCCGAAGAGCGGTCTGGACGAAGTCGCGCGCCGCCTGCTGACCGGCATCGGCGCGACCAGCATCGCCTGCCAGGGCACGACGCTGTCGGTCAACGTGTCGATCGGCTTCGCGCCGTATCCGCTGGCCCCGGGCGGCCAGCCGCTGCCGTGGGAGCGCGCCGTCAACCTGGTCGACATGGCGCTGTACATGGCCAAGGGCCACGGCCGCAACCGCGCCTACGGCGTGCGCGGCTTCACCAATTTCGGGCGCACCTCGCTCGAGGAAGTCGAGCAGAACCTGGAGCAGGCCTGGCGCGCGGGGTTCGTCGATATGTCGATCGTGACGGGCGGGTATCCGGATCTGCGCGCGAGCGCGTAAAGCCAGTTCGTAGGGTGGACGGGTCCCCCGTCCACGCGTTGAACGGTCAATCGCTCTCTACTCCCAACACAATCCGGTTTCCACCGGCCCACCCCAATCTGCCGGATACATTCCTTCCCGGACATATCGGGAAAAACTCGAATACGGCCACAACGATGCATGCGGTGCATGCCCGTGCTTGACCGGATTAATGTGAATGTAATCGACGTGCCGCTCAAAATCGCACTCATCCCTGATCTGGTGCTCCCAAAACCGGCGTTGCCAGATGGCCGACTCGCCGCGACGCTGCATGCACGACGTTATCGGGGCCGAACTGGATCGATCACGGCAGACGTAGGAGACGTGGTGTTTTATCTCGCGCCAGCGTTGTGAAAAATCGGTGTCGTCCTCGGGCAGGGTCCAGATGCAATGTAAGTGGTCAGGGAGTTGGACCCAAGCGTCGATTGTGAAGGGGCGGCGTGCGCGCACCATCTGGATCGCGGCGCGCGTTGCAGCCAGTACGTCGGGTTCGCACAAGATTGGGCGCCGGCGCCATGCGACGAGGGTGAAGAAGTAGGTGGAGCCGGTGCGGGCGCGACGGAAACGGGACATCGCGCGATCGTAATGCGGTGAATGTGCGCACGTTAGGCGAGCGGTGCCGGAAGATGAGGCCGATCAAACGCAGCGCGACGATGAGTGTCACAGGGCATGAAAACGGTGAACGCGTGGACGGGAGACCCGTCCACCCTACATTTTTGCGATGTGCGCCGTAGGGTGGACGGGTTCCCCGTCCACGCGTTCAACGGTAAAGCAATCGCCGGCGCGTTGACGAGTCCGGTGGACAACGCATGGACGGAAACCCGTCCACCCTACCGTGCGGCTTCCTGCATCTTTTCGCCGGCCCGCTCGACCTTCTCGCCCACCTTGCTGGTCGCCTTTTCCAGGCCACGGCCGGCTTCCTGGGTGGCGTCCTTGATCTTTTCGCGCGCGGCCTCGGTGCGTTCGGCCAGTTGGCGGCGTTCTTCCTCGGCGCGGGCAGCCAGTTTTTGCGCTGCTTCATCCGCCTTTTCGATCGGGGCGCGCAAGCCGTCGGCCACCTTTTCGCCGGCCTCGTCGATCGCCTTGCCGGCCTTTTGCGCCGGCCCCACCGCTTCCTCGTCGCGCGTGCAGCCGGCGGCCAGGGCCAGGACCAGCAGCGCACCGGACATGGTCATCGTCTTCATGTTTCGCTCCTGTGTTCGTGTTTCCGAAAGCATACACCCAGCGTGGCCGCTCGGGTGCCTCACCTTCCTTCGACCTCATCGGCGCGCGGATGTTCGGGGGAGCGTGCCTCGATCCTGTCTTTCAGGGCGCGGGTGGCGTCGTCTTCGCCCCAGCGTTTGGTAAAGGTGCGCAGGCGCGTGCGGGCGCGTTCGTACGAGGCGGCCGACAGCGCCGACTCGACCGAGGTCTTCGCTTCGCGCCAGGCCTTGTCGCGCTGGCGCTTGCGGGTGCAGGCGCCGCTGGCGTCGTTGAGCGCCTTTTGCACACGCTGCAGCTGCTCGGGCGTGGCTTTGGTGCTGCGCAGGGCGATCAGTTCGCTCTGGGCTTCGCGCGGCTTGCATTCGACGGCCAGCGCGATCGCCTTGTCCATCTGCGCTTCGATGCGCCGCTTCGACGGATTCGCAATCAGCCAGACCACCCACAGCACGGCCAGCGCCAGCAGCCACCAGCGCAGGCGCACCGGCGTGCGCCGCGGCGGCACGGCGGGGCTGCTGCGCGGCGGCGGCACCCGTGTATTGGCACCGGCGGCGGCGCCGGCAGGTGGACGCATATCCGCCGCCGGTGCGGCTGGCTGCGCCGGCGCCCTGGCGGGTGGCGCGGCCTGCGCGTCGGCGCGGGCCGCGGCGGCGGCGGCGGTGACGGCTGCGGCCGAGGCGGCAGCGTTCATGGCGGCCGTGACGACGATCGCCTCGCGCGCCGGCGGCTCCTGCGCCGCGCTGGCCGGCGCCGCAGGTGCGGCCGCCGCAACGGGCGCAGGTGCAGCCACCTCCACAGGTGCAGCCACTGGCGCGGGCACTGCCGCCGGTGGCACCGGCCTTGCCTCTTCCTGCGCGGTCCCGCAATACGGACAAAAGTTAACGCGCCGCGGCAGTGCGTGCCCGCACGCGGCCTGGATGCAGCGGACCATCGGTTGCTCTTGCACAGCCCTCCCCTGTTATTGCGGATCCGGGACGCCGTCGTCCGGATCGGGAATCGATGGCGCCTGTGGTCCCAGGCCAGGAATGTCGGCCACGGTTCCCCACTTGCCGAAGCGCGGGTCCTGCGCCATGCTCCAGGCGCGCGTGGACAGCTCGATCTCGCCGCGCGCCAGTTGCTGCGCGATCTCGCCAACCCCGAACGGCCCGCGCTGGGCGCCCGCCACGAACAGTTTATAGGTAAGCTGTGAAGCGGCCTGCGCCGCCGGCAGCGGATCGGGAATCGCGGCCGCCACGCTCGCCGCTGTGCCGAGGGCGCGCACTTCCAGCGCCGCCGCGGCGCGCGCCTCGCTGGCCAGGATCTCGGGTTTGACGATGCGCTTGTCGACCGGACGTTCGACTTCCCAGCTGTAGGCGTCCTGCGCCGAATCGGGGACGGTATCGCTCCAGGCGGCGATCGCCGCCAGCGCGGCGTCGACCGCGGCTTGCGACAGCGTGCTGTCGACGGCCTGCGCACGGCGCAGCCAGGCTTCGTACAGGCGCCGCGCCGTGATGTTCGGCAGCGACGGCGACGGCAACTGGGCGCCGGTTTCGTCGGTTTCCAGGCGCGGCTCGTACACGCGCTGCTGGTAATGGCGCATCAGCGCCGCCAGCAGCAGCAACTGGTGCGGGCCGAGCGCGGCCTGGCGATTGCGCACGGCCGCGATCACCTGCTCGCGGTAATACGGCGGCAAGCCGTTCGAGCGGATCGCGTACTCGTTCCCGATCTGCAGCCATTCGCCGGAACCGGGCTCGACTTCGAACAGGTATTGCCCGCGCGGCTGGAAGGCCGCTTCGCGGTCGCCCTGGTCCGCCTTCCTGCGGATCACGCCGAGCGCGATCGCCTGCAGGAACCACTCGTAGTCGTCGGCCAGGCGATTGAGTTCGTCCATCGACGGCGAAATCGGATGGCGAAAGCGCGTCGAGTCGAAATGCAGGTGGGTAGGAATTTTCGGGTTCTCGATCTGGTACGAGGCGCGCCAGGTCGGCAGCCCGCGCAGGACCGTCATCGGGAAGCCCGACAGTTCGATGTAGCAGGTCGCGCGCCCCGGAATGCCGGTGTTCACCACCGACACCAGGTCGCCATGAAAATACCCGGTCGGGATCGCGGCGCGGATCTCGCCCTCCATCCGGCGCCAGGCACCGACGTCGCCCACTCCAATAAAACATTTAAATTGGTCCGAATTCGGAGTGAACTCGGCGGAGAAGCGCGCGTTCACCCAGGGCATGGCACTACGAATCCATTCGGCGAAGATGCGCTGGCGTTCCTGCGGCGTCATCGCGTTCAGGCGTTCGAGCAGCGGGTCGACCGGTTCGCCCTGCAGCTCGCTGTTCGAGAGTTGCGTCTGCGCGCGGCGGAACAGCTTTAATAATAAATCCGCGCGTGTACGCTCGTCGCCCAGCTGCGGAAACAGTTTTCCGGAGCCACCGAATTCCAGTAGCACCTCTTCGCTCCACGCGCTGACGTCGCCGGTCAGGCGCACCGGCGCCGGCTGCATGTCGCCGGCCAGCTTGATGTAGGTGGCGTGTTCCTGGCGCGCGTCGGCGCGCAGCTGGCTGATGCGGCCGTCGACGGCGCGCAGGATGTCCTGCACATGGCGCCGGCCTTCCTGGAATTCGCCGGCGATGCCGCTCCATTGGGCATTGCCGTATTCGTCGGTCGACTGCGGTTCGCCCAGCCAGGCCGACATGCCGCGCATGACGTCGATCGACTGGCCGGCGGCCACCGCCAGCATGTGGAAGCGCAGGTAATCGGCGATGTCGCGCTTCAAATGCGCCATGACCTCACGTGCCTGCGCATCCTTGCCGAACAGGCGGCCCGCCGCCTGCGACAGGTTGTTCAGCGATTCCTCGACTTGCCGCGTGCGCAGCGCGTCGCGGATGTCGCGGTAGCGACGGCCATTGCGCTCGGCATTGGCGAGATCGCGCTGCAGCAGGCGCGATTTGACCTGTTCCAGCAGCGACAGCACGAATTCCAATCCGCCCTGCTTGCGGTCATCCAGCAGGGCATACAGGCGCTCGCGCACACGCGCCTTCAAGCCATTGGTCAGTTCGACCGTATGGCGCTTGATGCGGTCTTCGCTGGTCTCGGCGCTGGCGCCGGCTTCGCGAATCGCATCGCGCTCCAGGTTCGGCAGCAGCTCGGCCACGCGTTCTCGCCATTGCGGCACGTCGAAGGCGGCCATGATGCGGTCCATCTCGAGCTGCACCTTGCTCTCCACGCGTTCCAGCAGCGAGCGCCCTTCCTTGTCGCGCAACAGCAGGCCGGTCAGCGCGTATTCCTGGAACGGCGCCACGTCCACCGTCCCCTTTTTGAAATCGGGGAATTCGTCGAAGGGCAGCTCGCGCATGTCCATGTGTTCGCGCATGAAGCCATCGCGTTCCCCGTCGCCCGCGCGCCGCGCCAGGGCGCCGTCGCGCCCGACCAGGCCGAAGAATTCCTTGACCATCAGCGCCGCCAGTTCATAGGCGCGGATATCTTCGCGCAGGCTTTGCTGGGTGTCGAGCACCGACTGGCCGAATGCCGAATACACCTTCGAGTACGACAGGCGCATGTCGCCGAAACGCGCTTCCGGCACGCGCGGGTTGTAGGGTCCCAGCTTGTGCTGCTGCTGGTTGACCGCCACCGAGCGCTTGCGGTTGGCGAAGTCGGCCGAGGCAAAGTCTTCGAACAGGGTATCGGCCACCATCTGGTACACGTCCTTGACGTCGTGGGTGGCCTTGTTGGCGAGATTCGCGGTGTCGACGAAGTAGACGTCGTCGAACGGCGCGCCGCGCCCGGTGATGCTGTCCGGGTCCATCCATTTGACCTGCGCGTTCATGTCGCGCATGGTCGTTTCCAGCTCCATCATGGTGGCGTAGGCATTCGCTTCGGTACGTTCCTTGTTCGCTTTCGCAAACCCCGACGGCATGAACATCACCAGGTCGACCTGGCTGTCCGCCACTTCCTGGCGCGCGATCGCTTTCGCCATCCAGCCCAGGTCGATCGCGCTGCCGGCGCCGGTGCCGCCCGCGTTCGAGGCGATGACGACGATGCGGAATTTCGAGGTATCGACCTGCAGCCCGAGGCGCTGGTAATTCTCCTTGCGCTCGATGCCGGCGTTACTGCCCAGGTAATTCAGCGCCCCCTTGATGCGCCCGCGCAGCTTGGGGTATTTGTCGAACAGGTACAGGCGCGCCACGGCGCGGATCTGGCCCGCCCCTTTCGACGGGTCGATGCCGAGCGAACGCAGTTTTTTCGGGCGCAGCGGCATCCATTTCTCGATCAACGGAAAGCGCGCCAGGCTGTCGTCGGACTCGTGGTACTGCGGCAGGTCGAGCGGTTCCACCAGCCGTTCCTCGTCGGTGAGTTTCACCAGTTCGTACCAGGGATCGGTGCGCTGCGATTTGCCCTCGTCGATGACGGAATTCGAATCGAGGTCGAAGTGCAGGAAGCGCGCCACCGGGAAGTCGGCGATCGATTCGACCCGGGTCGGGTGGTGCCGGTTCCAGACGGCCGACAGGATGCGCCGGCGGATGCGCATCATGACTTCCATGCCGGTGCCGCCGGCGCCGATGAACAGCGTCGGGCGCAGGTCGACCTTCAGTTCGGACTTGCGGTTGATCTGCTCGTGTGTCGGGATATCTGCCATGTCGTTTCCTTTAACGGCGGCCGATGAACAGCGCCGCGACCAGGCCGCCCAGGCCGACCGCGACCAGCGGCACCGTCACCCCGAAGGTGAGATATTTGCTGGCGTTGATGATCGCCAGTACTACCGCGGCCGACAGGAAGGCGAGGCCGACGAACAGCAGCCAGCCGGCGCTGCCGGCAGTGGACGGCGCCACGCGGCGCACCACCAGGTGGTGCACATAGGCGTTGCGCACGAAGAAGTACACCACCAGCAGCACCAGGAACACGCCGGTGCCGATGGCGACGTCGCGCGTGGAGGTGTCGGTCGCCGGCGCCGGGGCGCCGGGCATCACGTCGAGCGTGCCGGTCGGCGTTTCCGGCGTGGTTTTCGGCAGCGGATCGTCGGGCACGGCCTTGTCGGCGGGGAGCTTGAAGCCGGGGTCGGCCTGGGCGGTGGTGTTTTGGGCTTGCATGGTCTTTTCCTTGGGGGTCAGCGGCCGAGACGGACTTGCGCACCTTCGCGCAGGTCAATCAGCTGGTGGCCGAACAGGGTGGTCTTCAGGCGTGCCACTTCATTGCCCGCCTTGTCGTAAATCGGTTGAATGGTGCCGGTACGCGCGCGCATGGTGCGCTGCTCGTCCTCGACGGTGACCAGCGCGCGGCGCGGCCGCATCCAGCCGTAAGCGGCCGCCGCGCCGGCCGCCAGCAGCGCCAGCAAACCACCGCCCGCGGCCAGCAGCGGTCCGCTGCCGTAATGGACGCGCACTTCGATCGGCAGCAGCGCGGTCGATGCCTGCACCTGCGCGGGCGGCGTGAAAATCTCGGGCAGCGGGTCGCCGGGGAACAGTTCGGCCATGCGCTCACGAAAGCCTGTCGACAAGGCCAGCTTCTGGTCGGCCAGGTGCAGTGCGATCGTCCCCGGCAGCACATAGGCCGAGCCGGCCGATTTCAACGCCGCCATCGACCACTTGCCGGGCAGTTGCGCCACCGGCAGTTGCAGGGTCGAGCCGAGCGGCTGCGCCTTGCCCGGCGCCAGCGCATCGATGCGGCTGCTGGCCAGCGTAACGGCGCGCTGCTCTCCGCCCAGCGTCGAGCGCGCGCTCAGGCGGGCGCTGACGATGGTGTACGGGTACATCGTGTTCTCGAGCTGCCAGCCGATCTTCGCGTTCGGCGCGGTCGCGTCGGGCGCGACGTCGGCGCGCAGCACGCCGTTTGCGCCCATGGCGAAAGTGACACCGGGTGCATTCTCGACCTTGCGCGGCACCAGGCGTACGGTATCGCGGTCGAGCGGTTTCAGGCGCGCCGGCGGTTCGGTGATGATCCGGCGCACCGCGCCCGAGGCCAGCAAGCCGTCGAGGGCGCGCGCCCCGCCCGCTCCGATCGCGAATGCGTACACCATCAAGCCGTTGGCCGTGTAGTGCGCGCCCTTGACCGGCATGCGCAGCGGGAAAGCCAGCGCGGTGCGGATCTTGTCGCCGCTGTGGATCAACCCGTAAAACTCGCGGTTGCGCAAGCTTGTGGCCTGGTCGTTGTTCGGGCTGTTGCGGTTGTTGGTGACCAGCCAGACGATGCCATCCTTGCCGCCCAGCGCCTGGGTCATGGCGGCGCCTACCGCCTCGCCGAGGTCGGTGTCGGCCAATGCGCCGCCGGCTTTGCGGGCGGTGTCGAGCCTGGCGAGCGCACCGGTGACGGCGCCGCGCGTCTCCTTGTCGACCGTGGTCGACACCAGCGCGCGCGGCGACGGCGCGTTCGGCTGCGACTGGTTGAACGCCGCCAGCACCAGCGCGTCGCCTGGCTGCGCCACGGCCAGCGCCAGTTCCGTCACCAGCGGCTTGAAGGGCGATTGCGGATCGCTGTAGAACGGTTCCATCCAGCCCGAATTCTGGACCAGGAAAACATGCGGCGTCGCCCACGCCTCGGCAGCGCCGCACAGCAGCACCAAGCTGGCAAGCACGCGTATAAAAGCCGCCATCACGACACGACTTCCAGGCGCCAGCCGCGCACCGTGTTCCAGTCCGGATGGTGCAGCCACAGCGCGCCGTCGTACACGAAGGGCGTGCAGTCGAGCGGGCGCGCCAGGCGTGCGACTTCGTCGAGGATCACGTTGCGCTTGCCGATCCATTCGATCGTGGTCTTGGCGATCGTGCGCCCGGCCAGCGCTTCCTCGGCGCGGCCGGTGTAGGCGTGGAAGCGCAGCACCAGGCCGCTCGGCTGGGCGCGGTTATTGTTAAAACTGCGCAGCAGCGGCAGCACCAGCGAATCGTCGGCGACCGCGTCTTCGATGTGCTCGGCCGACCAGGGTTGATCGAGCACTGGATGGCCGCGCCGGAACAGGAAGTTGGCAAAGCCCAGGCGCGCGCCGTCGATCGGCTCGACCTGCGGATTGTCGGCGCCGAGTTCGAGGAAGGAATAGGCCTGGCCGTCGTGCCCGATGTGCCACAGGCGGCCGTCGCGGCTCTGGGTCGGGCCGCCGAAATCGAGTTTCGGGGTCCAGCCGCGCGGCCACGGCGTCCAGCGCGGCGCTTCGCCCGGGCGCCACACCAGCTGCCCTTCGGCGTGCAGCCAGAACAGGCGGTTGTCGTAGCCGATCGGACGCTTCCAGCCGGTCGTCGGGGCGCCGGAACAATCGAAGGTGGTGCCGTTGACGAAGTCGAGCTGGGCGTCGAGCAGGTGCAGCACGCCGTCTTCGACGTACAGGCAGCCGACCTGGCGCCGCATCACGCCGGGGCTCGACGCCAGGCGCCCGGCGAACAGCAGTTCGAGGCGGTAGCTTTCGTTGACCGGATTGATCCACAGGCGCGAAAGGCCCGTATCGAGCGGCACGATGCCGACTTCGCCGCGCGCCGGGTTCACCGCCGGCAGCCAGCTGTAGCCGCCGGCCGTGAAGCGCAGTTCGCTGCCGGCTTCCTCGGCGCCCATCACGTGCCACAACTGGGCCATCGGGTCCCAGTATTGCAGCACGCCGCGCGCCGGCGCCAGCGCCAGCAGGCGCTGTTCGGGAAAGCCGTAGCTGCCGGCGATGAATTCGCAGTGGGCGTTCGGCGGCGCCGGCATCGCCAGTTCGGCGCGGTTCGGGTGCGGCGCCGCCGGCCGTCCTTCCAGGCGGTCGCCCAGCGCCAGCGAAGTGACCGGCAAGCCGTGCGGCACGTGACGCGGCAGCGCCTGGTCGCTGGGAGCGCCCCACCAGTCGGGCTGGTGATGGTGGCGTCCCTGCAGCCGCTCCAATGCCGCGCCGCAGGTCGGGCAGTACGCAAAACCTTCGGGGTAGATCGGCGCGCAGGCGCAACCGGCGGGCAGCGACGCGCCGAGCAGGTGGGCGACGTCGGGCAGCCGGCCGCGCGCATGCGCCAGCCAGTCGATCGTGCCCAGGCCTTGCGTGGCCTGCAGCGCGAATTGTCCGCTCGTCTCGTCTTCCAGCCAGGTGCTGGTCGGCGTGTCCCATTGAATTGCCATCGTGCTCCGCCGTCGGTTGCGATCTGAGTTGAGATATGCATGCCACCCACGTGATGCGGGTGGCGATTGCTGTCTAAATCATAACTGCCCTGCCACCTTCGCGGCGCGCCGTTCGGGCGGTAGCGCCGCACGGCACTGCCGGGTGCGCCATCCGCGCCTTCCGGGTGCCGCGGCAAGGACCGTATAATGTGCGCTCCACTCGCGCACGCTTCCCATGACCACCCTCGCCCCCACGCCCGACCTGCCGGCACACGCCATCGATGCCGCCGCCGCGCACCTCGAAAACATCCTCGCCGTCGCCATCGAGCACGGCCCCGCGCATCGGGCGCTGGTCGTCTACGACACGCGCACCGGCCTTTCGCGCGCACTGGTCGAAGCCTACCGGCGCAACCTGCCCGACGCTGACTTTCTCGACTTCGACAGCGTCGACGCCGCCGAGGTGCTGGCGCGCTTTCGCCAGTTGGCGCCGCAAGACCTGGTGGTGCTGGTGCAATCGACCAATTTCAGGCTGGAGGCGTTCAGGATCCGTGTCGAACTTTTTAAATTGGGCCTGAAGGTGATCGAGCACGTGCACCTGTCGCGCATGCCCGGCATCCAGGGCGAGCACTACATCGCGGCGCTGGAATACGATCCGGCCTACTTCCGCGGCGTCGGCCGCGCGCTGAAGGGCCGCATCGATGCGGCGCCGCATGGACGCGTGTGCGGCGGCGGCGAGGAGCTGGTGTTCGCTTCGCGCTTCGAGCCGGCCAAGCTGAACATCGGCGACTACAGCGAGATGCACAACGTCGGCGGCCAGTTCCCGATCGGCGAAGTGTTCACCGAAGCGCTCGACCTGGAAGCGGTGAACGGGCGCGCGCAGATCCACGTGTTCGGCGACACGTCGTACCTGTCGAACCGGCCACAAGTACCGGTGACGATCGTCGTCGAGCGTGGCCGCGTGGCCGCCACCGAGAACGCCACGCCGGAATTCCAGCGCGTGCTCGACATCATCCGCGCCGACGAAGGCGAAGTCTGGGTGCGCGAGCTGGGCTTCGGCATGAACCGCGCTTTTACGCGCGAGCGCCGCGTCGACGACATCGGCACCTACGAGCGCATGTGCGGCATCCACCTCTCGCTCGGCGCCAAGCATGGCGTGTATCCGAAGCCGGGGTTCAAACGCAAGGATGCGCGTTATCACATTGACGTCTTCGTGGTGACGGACGCCGTTTATCTCGGCTCGGAGCGGGTGTACGCGAATGGCGCCTGGTGCCCTTGAATTAATGAATTTGACGACGACAAGTGGTAACATCGCAGGGTTACCAATTATTCATACAAAACAGGTGGGACTGGAATGAAAGAGGACCTTTCGAAGCGCGTGGACGAGATCCAGGCGATCAGCGCGGTGCCGAAGATTCTTGAAACCGTCGCCGCCATGACCGCGCTGCGCTTCGTCTGCATCGCGCACGTCACCGACGACGCGTGGATCGCCTGCGCCGTGCTCGACAAGCTCGGTTTCGGCCTGGCGCCGGGCGGCCAGCTCGACGTCACCACCACGCTGTGCGAGGAAGTGCGCGACACGGCCCGCGCGGTCATCATCGACTGCGTGCGCGACAGCGAGCAGTATTGCGCGCACCACACGCCGCGCCTGTACGGCTTCCAGAGCTATTTTTCGATTCCCATCTTCCGCACCGACGGCAGTTATTTCGGCACCCTGTGCGGGCTCGACCCGGAACCGGCGCGCCTGACCGACAGCACGACGGTGGCGACGCTGCACCTGTTCGCCGAGCTGGTCTCGAAGCAGCTCGATGCCGACGTCGAGCTTGTCGCCGCGCGCGCCGACCTCTCCAGCGAACGCGAAACGGCCGAACTGCGCGAGCAGTTCATCGCCGTCCTCGGCCACGACCTGCGCACCCCGCTCGGCTCGATCCTGCTCGGCACCGAACTGCTGGCGCTGAAGCACCCCGACCCCGAATCGCGCCCGATCGTCGAACGCATCCGCCGCAGCGCCACGCGCATGGCGGCGCTGGTGGACGACGTGGTCGATTTCACGCGCGGCCGCATGGGCAGCGGCATCCCGATGCGCATGCGCGAATCGAACGTCGACAGCACGCTCGAACAGGTGGTCGACGAAATGCGCGGGCTGTATCCGCAGCGCGCGATCGAGGCGCGCATCACCCCCGCCCTGCGCCTGCGCTGCGACCCCGAACGCATCGCCCAGCTGCTGTCGAACCTGCTGAAGAACGCGCTGGTACACGGCAGCGCCGACGCGCCGGTGCAGGTGGTGGCCGCGACGATCGCCGGCGAATTCGTGCTGTCGGTCGCCAACGGCGGCCGTGAACTGCCGCAATCGGTAATCGACAGCCTGTTCAAGCCCTACTGGCGCGCCGCTTCGCGTTCCGGCAGCGATGGCCTGGGACTGGGCCTGTACATCGTCGACCAGATCGCGCGCGCCCACAACGGCACCATCGAAGTCAGCTCGCAGGGCGGCACCACGGTATTCCTGTTCCGGCTGGTCGGCGCGACACTGCCGTCCACACCGGCCACCACGCGGACCGCCCATGCTGACTCCTGAACAGCGCGCCGGCTACGACCGCGACGGCTTCATCGTCCTGCCCGGCTTCAAGGAAGCGGCGCAGATCGCCGCGCTGCGCGCGCGCGCCGAAGCCATCGTCGACGCCTTCGACCCCAACGAATCGCGGGCGATTTTCACGACGCGCGACCAGGAGCGCGCCAGCGACGCCTGGTTCCTCGGCTCGGATAATACGGTGCGCTGCTTCTTCGAGGAAGAAGCCTTTGGCGCCGACGGCCAGCTGCGCCAGCCGAAAGCCCTGTCGATCAACAAGATCGGCCACGCGATGCACGACCTCGACCCGGTGTTCTCCGCCTTTACGCGCGACCCGAAACTGGCGCAGGTGGCGCGCGACCTCGGCCTGGCCCAGGCGCAGGTCTGGCAGTCGATGTACATCTTCAAGCAACCCGGCATCGGCGGCGAAGTGCGCTGGCACCAGGACGCGACCTTCTTCGACACCGCCCCGATCAGCGTCACCACCTTCTGGTTCGCGCTGGAAGACGCGACCATCGACAACGGCTGCCTGTGGGCCGAACCGGGCGGCCACCGCGGCCCTTTGCGCGAACGTTTTATCCGCGAGGGCGACGCGATCAGGATGGAAAAGCTGGACGCGATGCCGTGGCCGGACGACAGTACCGCGGTGCCGCTCGAAGCGGCGGCCGGGACGCTGATCTGCTTCCATGGCCTGCTGCCGCATTACAGCGCGCCGAACCGCTCGCCGGTGTCGCGCCATGCGTTTACCTTGCATGCGACGGATGGGGGGACGGTGTATTCGCCGCGGAACTGGATTCAGCGTGACGGGACCTTTCCGGTATGCGGATTCGACTGATTTTGTCCTTCCAGTATCTTTTAATGCACTTTCAGTGCTAAAGTGCGGCCATGGATTGTCATATCGAGGTTTTTCACAACGGGCACTGGCTCGAAGCGGCGCAGGCCAGCTTTTCCGATGTCGTGCGCAATGGTTTTCGCGCGAGCGACTGCGTATTCGAGTACGACCTGGACTATGCATTCGGCGAGGCGCCGCCGCCGGTGTCGCTCGCACTTCCAGTAGACGCCGACCGCCACCGGCTGCAAGCATGGCCGGCCTTCCTGTACGACCTGGTCCCCCAGGGTAACGGGCGCAAGTTTCTCCTCGACCGTTTGCAGCTTCCAAACGCGCAGGCGTCCGATCTCCCACTGCTGCTCGCAGGGGCCTTCAACCCCATCGGCCGGCTTCGCGTCACGGAAGCGGTGGAGTACTTCGAGCAGCATGTCGAACGCCATGACCTTGCTGCCAGCGGCTTCGCTTTCCATGAGCTGCTCGCGCGCGCGCCCGAATTCCATGAAGCAATGATGGTGCATGGAATGCTGGCGGCCGGAGGTACCGGCATCCAGGGCGTCGCCCCGAAATACCTGCTGACCGAAGCACACGATGGCAGGTGGTATCCGGACGCCGCGCTTCCCGACGCACAAGCCCGGCGCCATTTCATCGTCAAGCGTCCACGCGGCCCTTCCGAGGCCGACCGCAAGGTACTGCGCAATGAAGCACGCTACATGGAAGTCGCGCAGCGCTTCGGCATCCGCAGCTTCGACCTTCCTGCCCTGCATGGCGACATGCTGTTCATACCGCGCTTCGACCGCCGCGCGCAGGACGGGCGCGTGCTGCGCTTCCACCAGGAGAGCGCAGCTTCGATCGCCGGTCTGGGCGGCTTCGGTATCCAGGCGAACCAGTTCGATTTGCTTGCCGCGATCCGTAAGGTTGTGGATGCGCCGCTGGAAGAGACCATCGAGTTCATCCGGCGTGACGTGCTCAACCTGGCGATGCGCAACCCGGACAACCATGCCCGCAATACCGCCGTGCATACCGTCGATGGGGTGACCCGCATCACGCCGCTGTTCGATTTCGCCCCGATGTACCTGGACCCCGAGGGCATCACCCGCGCTGCCCGCTGGTATCACCTCGAGACGAACAAGGAACTGCAGCGCTGGGAAGACATCCTGGCGCACCTGGCCTTGCCCACGCCGGAACACCAGCAACTGGTCGAGTCGCTGGTACGGTTCGGCGAGCAGATGGCGGCGCTGCCCGAGTGCATGCGCGAGATGGAAGTCGACGGCGACATCGTCGATTTCGTCATGCCCAGCATCGAGGCGCAACGGGCCCAACTTCTGGCACTGAGATAGTCATGAGCAAAAGAAAACCGATGGACAAGACGCAGGCGCGGGAACGGCGCAACCGGTTGCTGGAAACCGCCGCTGCGGCCGAGCTGTCGCTTACCGAAGGCGTACGCGAAATGCGCGCGATCGCCGGCATGACGCAGGAAGAATTCGCGCGTCACCGCGAGGTCAGCGCCCGGGTTATCAAGGCGATCGAACTTGGACAGGGTAATCCGACCGTGGGGACGCTAAACCGGATCGGTCATTTCTTTGGGCTGGAGGTGGCGTTCGTGCCAGTGCGGAGAGCGGCAGTGGCTGCGGAACAGAAGCGATCACCGGTCGAGACGGCGGAATCCTCGGACTCGCACATCGTGCTCGGCATGACAGCTGCAGCATGGCTACAGACAATGAAAAACATTCAGGAAAGTATAAACACTAATGCGGAAATGCTTTCCGAAGCTTTCAAGAAAATCGAGGACATAGATCCCGAAATGTTGTCCAAAGCCTTGAAAGACGTTGAAGGTAAGGAAGATTTACAAACGAGTCAAGGGGAGGCGAAAGACAAGCCACGACCAACGTCAGTGATTGACTCCACTCCCCGACGGAAGAAAAAGCATCAGGGTTAAAGCCAAGGCGTCTCAAACGATGGGCTGACTATTGGTGCATTCCAACAACCGATCTACATTTTCAAACAGCCAGGCATCGGCGGCGAAGTGCGCTGGCACCAGGACGCGACCTTCTTCGACACCGCCCCGGTCAGCGTCACCACCTTCTGGTTCGCGCTGGAAGACGCGACCATCGACAACGGCTGCCTGTGGGCCGAACCGGGCAGGCACCGCGGCCCTTTGCGCGAACGTTTTATCCACGAGGGCGACGCGATCAGGATGGAAAAGCTGGACGCGATGCCGTGGCCGAGTCGGGACTCCACCCTACGAACCCTGACTCGCATGCGCTTTATGCCGACGAGGTTCCGCGCTCACGCACACCCAAACCCCGACTGCGCCAGCGCCCGCGTCAAGTCCGCCTTGAACACCGCATAATCGATCGCCTTTTCCACAAACTCGCCCGCGCCCAGCATGCGTGTGCGCACGCGGTCGTACTCGTTGCGCGAGCTCGACAGGACGATGACGGGGACGTCGGACAGGAAGGGTTTGGACGAGATTTCTTTGAGTACTTCGAAGCCGTCGACCTTCGGCAGTTTCAGGTCGAGCAGGACGACGTCGAAATCGGACGCCTTGTTCAGTTCGCGCAGCGCTTCTTCGCCGTCGGAGACGACGACGACTTCATGGTCGGCGGCGCAGCTCTGCAATACGCGGCGCGTCAACTCTACGTCGAAGGGAAAATCATCGACAATCAGGGCTTTTTTGACCATCGGCCCATCGTACATGAATGCCGGCAATGTGGCTTAAATTGACATTAATTCATGTAAAAATGCGACGGCGCCGCATGGCACGGTGCGGCAAGGGACGCGCGCCATGCGGACGGGCGTGTCCGCTTCAGGCCTGTTCCTCCGGTTCCGGTCCGCGCGTCTTGCCCGGCGGCGCCAGCTTGACCGGCCGTTTAGTGCGCGCCGATTCGTAGATCGCCTCGATGATGCGCTGGTCCTGCAAGCCTTCCTCGCCCGGCGTGTGCGGCTCCTTGTCCTTGCGTACGCATTGGGCGAAGTGATCGAGCTCCCTGGCGAACTGGTTGCCTTCCTCGATCTGCAGTTCCGAGGTCTGCTCCCTGCCCTGTTCGACGCGCGAAACGCGCAGGCGGTTGCCTTCGTAGGCATAGGCCGGACTCATCTCGGCCCAGGCGCTGGCGCCGTTCAGGCGGTACATCTGCGATTTGTGCGAGCTGTAACCGGTCGAGCAGGTGGCGGTGAAGCCGCTCGGGAAGCGCAGCGTGAACTGGCAGCTTTCCTCGACTTCTTTAAAACGCGCGTCGCCCGGCGTCGACCAGGTGTGGCCGATGACTTCGACCGGTTCTTCGCCGCTCAGGAAGCGCGCCTGGCTGATGCAGTACAGGCCGACGTCCGGCAGCGGGCCGCCGCCGGCCAGCGCCCGTTTCAGACGCCAGTGCTGCGGGTCGCCCATGTTCTGCGAATTGACGGAGGTGAACTCGCGCAGCTCGCCCAGCTTTTTGTCCTTGATCATTTTTACCAATCCACGCTCGAGCGGCGAGTACTGGCGGCGGTAGGCAATCATCAGCTTGCGTTTGGCGCTCTTGCAGGCGTCGATCATGCTCTGGCATTCGGCCACCGTGTTCGCCATCGGCTTTTCGCACAGCACGTGCTTGCCAGCCTTGGCGGCGCGGATCGTGTACTCGGCGTGCATGCTGTTCGGCAGCGCGATGTAGACGCCCTGCACTTCCGGCATCTGCGCCAGCTTGTCGTAATCCTTGTAGTCGAGCACCGCGCTCTCGGGGATGTTGTACTGGCGCGCGACTTTTAACGCCTTGGCGCGGTCGCCGCTGACCAGCGCCACCGGTTTCGCGTGCTTGCTCTGGGCGAAAGCCGGCAGCATTTCGTTCACCGAAATACGCCCGACGCCGACAATCGCGATGCCGACCCGCTCGTTCCACGGGTCGCCCGGCGGTTCGGTCTTTTCCGGCTTTTCGGTCCTGGTTTCGATGGGCGGGAAGGTAATTTTATCTTTCTCGGCCGCCCCGGCCGCCATGGCGGGGCTCGACAGGGCGGCCAGGGTGCCTACATAGCGCAGGAAATCGCGGCGCGGCGCTTGGTCGTGACTCATGAATGCATCCTTTCGGCGAATGCTGCTGACAAAGTGGAAATTGAAAAATGGATGCAAATCCTCGCACACTGTCAAAAATGACAATTTTCTATTGCTTGTGATCCATAACCGTCTGTCGCACCAGCGTGCATTCCGTCGCACCGCCTCCCTCCTGTCGATGATTTGATGAAATCATACGATTTTGAACAGCTGGAGCCGCCATGCATACCATCGTCCCGAACGCCTCTTCCCGTCGACGCCGTCCAGCCGGAACGCGCGCCCTGTTGCTCCTGCTGTGCATGCCGGCGCTGGCCTGGGCCGGCGTCGACGCCGAGATCGCCCGCGTCGAGCGTGGCTTGCGCGCGCCGGTGGTGCTGGCCGGCGCGGCGGCGCCGTCGCGCACGCTGGCGGACGAGATGGCGCGCCTGCACGTCCCTGGCGTCAGCATCGCGCTGATCCGCGGCGGCAAGATCGCATGGACGCGCGGCTACGGCCTGGCTTACCCGGGCGGTCCCGCCATCACGCCCGACACGCTGTTCCAGGCCGCCTCCATCAGCAAGCCGGTGACGGCCATGGCGGCATTGCGCCTGGCGCAGGATGGCCGGCTCGATCTCGACGCCGGCATCGACACCTTGCTGACGGGCTGGAAGCTGCCGCCGGCGGACGGCGCCGCGCTGGTGACGCCGCGCCGCTTGTTGGCGCACACGGCCGGCATCGGCGTGGCGGGCTTTCCCGGCTATGCCGCGAACGCACCGGTACCGACGCTGGTGCAGGTGCTCGACGGCGCGGCGCCGGCCAACACGCAGCCGGTGCGCGTCGAGACGGCGCCGGGCAGCGCCTGGCGTTACTCCGGGGGCGGCTACAGCGTCGTCCAGCAGGCGCTGATCGACCACACGGGGCAAGCCTTCGACGTGCTGCTCGACGAGACGGTGCTGCGCCCGCTCGGCATGCGCGACAGCCGCTTCGCCCAGTCGCTGCCCGCCAGCCTGCTGCCACGCGCGGCCCTGCCGCACGACGAGCAGGGCAAGCCGATCGCCGGCGGTCCCTATACCTATCCGGAACTGGCGGCGGCCGGCCTGTGGACCACGCCGCGCGACCTGGCCCGCTTTGCGCTCGACCTGCAGCGCAGCGCCGGCGGCGGCAAGGGCGTGCTCTCGCCGCAAATGGCGCGCACGATGCTCACGCCGGTGAAAAACGGTTATGGCCTGGGCCTGAACGTGGAAGGCAACGGGACAGCGCGCAGCTTTGCCCATGGCGGCAGCAACATGGGCTACCAGAACACCTTGTTTGCATATGCCGACCGTGGCGACGGCGCCGTGATCATGACGAACGGCGCCAACGGCGCGGAGCTGGCCAACAGCCTGCTGCGCGCCCTCGCCGCCGAATACAAGTGGCCGAGCCAGCACCCGCAAGTGCGCAAGGCCGTGTCCCTGGATGCCGCCGCGCAGGAAAAGCTGGCCGGCCGCTACGAAATCAAGGGACTGGGCGACTTCCGCATCGCGCGCAAGGAAGGCCGGCTCATGGTGGCGCTGCGCGACGACAGCTGGGAGCCCTTGTATGCGGCCTCGCCGACGCGGCTGTTCGTGCTCTCGCGCGAACTCGACCTGCACATGGAGGGCGATGGCGGGCGTCTCGTGTCCGGCTCCTTCGACGTGCGCTTCCAGCGGGCGCCATGACGCTCCGATAAAGCGCCGGCAAGGGCTGATGCGTGTTGCGTATGCATCATGTATCAGCTTTTTTACAAATCGGCCTCAGGCTTGCTCGAAAGATACCATTAGAATCGTTTCTCCAAATTATCTATAAAAACAGGGGAAACATGATCCGTTTGCCAATCGCACTGGCGGCCTTATGCCTCAGCGTCTCCGCCTTCGCGGCCGATCCTTTCGACGACAAGTTCCGCCAGCTCGACGAGCTGCTGCCGACCGCGTCGACCGTCCGCACCGCCTCGGGCGCGCCGGGCCAGGCCTACTGGCAGCAGCGCGCGGATTACACCATCCGCGCCACCCTCGACGAGGCGAACCGCGCGATCCGCGGCGCCGAGACGATCACCTACCATAACAATTCCCCGGATACGCTCAACTATCTGTGGGTCCAGCTCGACCAGAACATCTACAAGCCGAACTCGGACGCGCGCATGTCGGCGACGTCGGTCTCGCGCGAGGCATGGGCCAAGCCGCGCAGCCCGGAGGAAGGCATGAAGTTCGACGCCCTGCGCACGACTTTCGAAGGCTTGACCTTTGATGGCGGCTTCAACATTACCAACGTGAAGTCGGGCAGCCGTCAACTCGCCCACACCATCAACCGCACGATGATGCGCATCGACCTGCCGCAGCCATTGAAGCCGGGCCAGCGCTTCACCTTCGAGGTCGAGTGGAACTACAAGATCAACGAACAGAAGGTACTGGGCGGGCGCTCGGGCTACGAGAAGTTCGACGAAGACAAGAACGACCTGTTCGAGATCGCCCAGTGGTTCCCGCGCATGGCCGCCTATTACGACGTCTACGGCTGGCAGCACAAGCAGTTCCTCGGCGCCGGCGAATTCACGCTCGAATTCGGCGACTACGACGTCGAAATCACGGTGCCAAGCGACCACATCGTGGCCTCGACCGGCGTGCTGCAGAACCCGGGTTCGGTATTGACCCCGGCCCAGCGCGAGCGCCTGGCCCAGGCGAAGAACGCGAAAAAGCCGGTGATCATCGTCACCCAGGCCGAGGCCGAAGCGGCCGAGAAAAAGCGCGCAACCACCAGTAAAACCTGGCACTTCAAGGCGAAGAACGTGCGCGACTTCGCGTTCGCGTCGAGCCGCAAGTTCATCTGGGACGCGCAGGGCATCAAGAGCGGCGATACCGACGTGATGGCGATGTCCTACTATCCGAAGGAAGGCAACCCGCTGTGGGAGAAGTATTCGACCCAGGCGGTGGTGCACACCATCGAGCAGTACAACAAATATTCGTTCGACTATCCGTACCCGACTGCGATTTCCGTGAACGGCCCGGTGGGCGGCATGGAATACCCGATGATCTCGTTCAACGGCCCGCGTCCGACCAAGGACAAGAAGACCGGCGAACTCACCTACGGCAAGCGCACCAAATATGGCCTGATCGGCGTGATCATCCATGAAGTGGGCCACAACTACTTCCCGATGATCGTCAACTCGGACGAGCGCCAGTGGACCTGGATGGACGAAGGCTTGAACTCCTTCGTGCAGACCCTGGCCCAGGAAGCCTGGGAAGAGCAATGGCCGGAAATGCGCGGCGAGCCGCGTCTGATCACCGACTACATGAAGAGCCGCAACCAGGTGCCGATCATGACCAACTCGGAGTCGCTCCTCCAGTTCGGCAACAACGCCTACGCCAAGCCGGCCGCCGCGCTGACCGTGCTGCGCGAGACGGTGCTGGGCCGCGAACTGTTCGACTTCGCCTTCCGCGAATACGCGCAGCGCTGGAAGTTCAAGCGCCCGACCCCGGCCGACTTCTTCCGCACCATGGAAGACGCATCGGGTACGGACCTCGACTGGTTCTGGCGCGGCTGGTTCTACACGACCGACGCGGTGGACGTCAGCATCGACGGCATCAGCGAGTACACGATCAGCTCGCAGAATCCGGAAACGGAAAAGGCATGGCGCCGCAAGATGCGCGATGCCGAGCCGACCTCGCTCACCGACCAGCGCAACAAGGGCATGCCGCGCCGCGTCGACGCGCATCCGGAACTGAAGGATTTCTATAACGAGCACGACGACTTCACCGTCACGAATGCCGACCGCAACAAGTTCAACGAAGGTCAGGAAAAGCTTGAGGACTGGGAAAAGGCCTTGCTCAGTTCGGGCAAGCACCTGTACCTGGTCGACTTCACCAACATCGGCGGCCTGGTGACGCCGCTGGTGCTGGAGATCCAGCTCGCCAGCGGCAAGAAGTACGTCGAGCGCATTCCGGCCGAAGTGTGGCGCTATTCGCCGAAGAAGATCACGAAGCTGATCGTCACCGACGAGCCGATGACCAGCCTGGTGCAGGATCCGTTCTGGGAAACCGCCGACATCGACCAGAGCAATAACGCCTGGCCGCGCAAGCTGACCCCGTCGCGCCTGGAGCTGTTCAAGAGCGAGCGTCCGCAGTCGGACATGATGAAGGACTTCAATACCAAGTTGAAGACCAAGGAAGAAAAGGCGGCGACCGCCGAGGAGCCGAAGAAGGAGACGGTGCCGAAGGTGCAGTGACGTTTATGTAGGGTGGGCCGGGCCACGCAAGGCTCTCGATCCCACGCGGTACGGCAGTTGCCTGGTGCTCGACTTCGATCCCGCCACGGCTACTCGACCTGTGCGACTGCGTGGACACAAGTGTCCACCCTGCGTCCCTTCGTTTTTGGCCGGTGACCACGCGCAAGCGTGTCACCGGTTTGTTTCATTTGGAACGATCGAATTTTTATGAACATGAAGCACATCGCGCATTCGCTTGCACTGACCCTCGCCGCCTTCACCCTGTCCAGCGCCACCCACGCCGCCGACCCGTTCGACGACAAATTCCGCCAGCTCGACGAACTGCTGCCAACGCCCTCGGCCACGCGCAGCGCGTCCGGCGCGCCCGGCCACGCCTACTGGCAGCAGCGCGCTGACTACCAATTGCGCGCGACGCTGGACGAAGCGAAGCGCGCGATCACGGGCGCCGGCACCATCACCTACCACAACAACTCGCCCGACACCCTGCACTACCTGTGGGTGCAGCTGGACCAGAACATGTTCCGCGGCGACTCGGACAACCGCAACATCTCGACCATCCCCTCGCGCGACGCCTGGCAAAAGGGCGGACCGGAAGGCGTGAAGTTCGACGCGATCCGCTTTGCCTTCGAGAGCCGGAAGTTCGAAGGCGGCTTCCAGGTCGCCAGCGTGAAAGGCGCGAACGGCCAGCCGCTCCGCCACGTGATCAACAAGACGATGATGCGCGTCGACCTGCCGCAGCCCCTGAAACCGGGCCAGCGCTTCTCGTTCGCGCTCGAGTGGCGTTTTAATATTCCCGAAGCGAGCGTGCTGGGCCGGCGCATGGGCTTCGAGCGTTTCGACAAGGAGGATAAAAACGACCTGTTCGAAATCGCCCAGTGGTTCCCGCGCATGGCGGCCTACTACGACGTGGCCGGCTGGCAGAACAAGCAATACCTGGGCGACGGCGAATTCACGCTCGAATTCGGCGACTACGACGTGGCGATCACGGTGCCGAGCGACCATATCGTCGCTTCCACGGGCGAACTGCAGAACGCCAATGAAGTGCTGACGGGCGCCCAGCGCGAACGCCTGGCGCGCGCGAAGACGTCGAAAACGCCGGTGATCATCGTTACCCAGGCCGAGGCGGAAGCGGCGGAAAAGCGCCGCGCCACCACCATGAAAACCTGGCGCTATAAAGCGAAGAACGTGCGCGATTTCGCCTTTGCCTCGAGCCGCAAGTTCATCTGGGATGCGCAGGGCATGAAGAGTGGCGACACCACTGTGATGGCGATGTCCTACTACCCGAAGGAAGGCAACCCGCTGTGGGAGAAGTACTCGACGCAAGCCATCGTCCACACGATCGAGCAGTACAGCAAATACTCGTTCGACTATCCCTACCCGACGGCGATCTCGGTGAACGGCCCGATCGGCGGCATGGAATACCCGATGATCTCGTTCAACGGCCCGCGCCCGACCAAGGATAAAAAGACCGGCGAACTGACGTACTCGAAGGCGACCAAGTATGGCCTGATCAGCGTGATCATCCATGAAGTCGGCCACAACTATTATCCGATGATCGTCAACTCGGACGAGCGCCAGTGGACATGGATGGACGAGGGGCTAAATAGCTTCCTCCAGTTCCTGGCCGAGGAAGCCTGGGAAGAAAACTACCCGGCGCGCCGGGGCGAGCCGCGCGACATCGTCGACTACATGAAGAGCAAGAACCAGACGCCGATCATGACCAATTCGGAGTCGGTGCTGCAGCGCGGCCCGAACGCCTACGGCAAGCCGGCCACCGCCCTGAACGTGCTGCGCGAGACGGTACTGGGCCGCGAGCTGTTCGACTTCGCCTTCAAGGAGTACGGGCGCCGCTGGAAGTTCAAGCGCCCCACGCCCGCCGACCTGTTCCGCACCATGGAAGACGCGTCCGGCACGGACCTCGACTGGTTCTGGCGCGGCTGGTTCTATACCACCGACGCGGTCGACGTCAGCGTCGACGGCATCAGCGAGTACACGGTCAGTTCGCAGAATCCGGACATCGAAAAAGCCTGGCGCCGCAAGCTGCGCGACGCCGAGCCGATGTCGCTCACCGACCAGCGCAACAAGGGCATGCCGCGCCGCGTCGATGCGCATCCCGAGCTGAAGGATTTCTACAACGAGCATGACGACTTCACGGTCACGAATGCCGACCGTAACAAATACCAGGAAACGCAAGACAAGCTCGAGGACTGGGAAAAGGCGCTGCTCTCCTCGGGCAAGCACCTGTACCTGGTCGATTTCACGAATGTCGGCGGGCTGGTGACGCCGCTGGTGCTGGAGATCCAGCTGGCCAGCGGCAAGAAGTACATCGAGCGCATCCCGGCCGAAGTGTGGCGTTACTCGCCGAAGAAGATCACCAAGCTGATCGTCACCGACGAACCGATGACGAGCCTGGTGCAGGACCCGTTCTGGGAGACGGCCGACATCGACCAGAACAACAATGCCTGGCCGCGCAAGCTGATGCCGTCGCGCCTGGAACTGTTCAAGAACCAGCCACCGTCGAACGATATGATGAAGGACTTCAATGCCACGTTGAAGACCAAGGAAGAAAAGGCCGCCGCCGCAGCGAAGTAAATCGTTAGCGTATGCGCACCGTAGGGTGGGCACTCGTGCCCACGCGGCCTCACCGTTCGCACAGCCGCGGCAAGATCGAAGTCGAGCGATACGCAAAGGCCGCACCGCGTGGGCTCAAGAGCCCACCCTACGTTTGGAACAGCTTGGATTGACATGAACATGACACACCTCACCCGCCTCTTCGCACTCACCCTTCTCCTGGTCAGCACCCTCGCCTCCGCGCACCGCTTCCACGCCGGCATGACCGACATCGCCTTCAACGCCCGCACCGGCAACACCGAGATCGTCCACACCTACATGGCGCACGACGTCGAAGCCTTGCTGGCCAACCTGTACGGCCGCCAGTTCGACCTCTCCGACCCCGAAGACCAGGATGCGATACGCAAGTATGTCGAAGGCCGTTTCCGCATCCTCGGCCAGGACAAGGCCCCGCTGCCCCTGCGCTGGGTCGGCATGACCGCCGATGCCGAGAAGGTGACCATATTCCAGGAGATCGAACAGACGCCCCTGTGGAGGGCAAGCGCCATTCACGACAAGATCCTGATCGATTTCATTCCCGACCAGGTCAATACCGTCAACCTCAACGAAGGTAATGTTGTGCGCACCCTGACCTTCGACCGCAACAATCTCGAACAACCAACGCGTTAAGACATCCATGCTTTCCATTCGCCCAATACCCCTTGCACTGGCAGCGCTATTCGCCTCCTCTTTCGCCCTCGCCGACGACCTCGTCCTGCAGCGCGTGCTGGTCGAAGGTTCCCGTATGAGCCAGCTCGGTATCGCCGATTCCGCCAATGCCGGCACCGTCGGCCAGAAGGAGCTGGCCGCGCGCACCACCTACCGTCCCGGCGAGATGCTCGAAGCGATGCCGGGCCTGATCGCCAGCCAGCACAGCGGCGAAGGGAAAGCCAACCAGTTCTACCTGCGCGGCTTCAACCTCGACCACGGCACCGACCTTGCTACCTGGGTCGACGGCATGCCGGTCAACCAGCGCAGCCATGCGCACGGCCAGGGCTGGACCGACGTCAACTTCCTGATCCCGGAACTGGTCGGCCGCCTCGACTACCGCAAGGGACCGTACTCGGCGCGCGACAGCGATTTCGCGTCCGCCGGCAGCGCCGAGATCAGCTACGCCAACCGGCTGGTCAAAGACATCGCCAGCGCCACGCTCGGCCAGGACGGTTTCAGGCGCGCGATGGTCGCCGGTTCGCCCGAGCTCGCGGGCGGCACCCTGCTCTACGCGCTCGAACTGATGGACAACGAGGGTCCCTGGACCCGGCCCGACGACTACCGCAAGCGCAACGGCATCCTGCGCTACAGCCGCGGCTACGCCAACAACGGCTGGAGCGTCACCGCCATGGCCTACCGCGGTACCTGGAACGCGACCGACCAGATCCCGCTGCGCGCGGTGGAAGATGGCAGCCTGGGCCGCTTCGACGCCATCGACGACAGCGACGGCGGCAGCGCGCGCCGCTACAGCCTGTCCGGCATCTGGCGCCAGACCGGCGCCGATTCGGCCTCGAAAGTGAGCGCCTACCTGATCCGCAACCAGCTCGACCTGTTTTCGAATTTTACGTACTTCATGAACGATCCGGTCAACGGCGACCAGTTCGCCCAGCCGGACCGGCGCGTCACCAGCGGCGCAGATGCAACACACACCTGGCACGTACACCGCGGCGACACGATGGCGTCGGACCTGACCGTCGGCGCGCGCCTCCAGAACGACAACATCTTCAACGGGCTGTACAACACCCGCGCCCGTGAACGCCTGAGCACCACGCGCGAAGACCACGTGGTCGAAACCAGCGGCGGCCTGTTCATCGAAAGTGCGACGCGCTGGAACGAAGTCGTGCGCACCAAGGCCGGCCTGCGCGCCGACCGCTACCGCTTCGACGTGACGAGCGACCTGGCGGCCAACAGTGGCCGCGCGAACGACACGCAGGTGAGCCCGTCGTTCAGCCTGATCCTGGCGCCGTTCGCTTCGACCGAGTTCTACCTGAACTATGGCCACGGCTTCCACAGCAACGATGCGCGCGGTACCGTTGCCGCGATCGACCCGGCCACGCGTGATCCGCTCGAACGCGCGCCCGGCCTGGTGCGCTCGCGCGGCATGGAACTGGGCATGCGCACCGAGGCGATCCCGAAGATGCAGACGGCGGTGTCGCTGTACCGCCTCGACTTCGATTCAGAGCTGACCTATATTGGGGACGCCGGCATGACCGAAGCGGGCGATGCCAGCCGCCGCTACGGCGTCGAGTTCTCGAACTACTGGCGCCCGCTGAAATGGCTGGCGGTGGACTTCGATGCGGCCTACGCACGGGCGCGTTCGCGCAATGGCGATCGGATTCCAGGCGCGGTCGAGGGCGTGGGCCAGCTGGCGCTCACCGTCGACAAGGTCGGACCGTGGTCGGGCGCGCTGCGCCTGCGCTACTTCGGGCCGCGTCCGCTCATCGAAGACAACAGCGTGCGCTCGCATGCCAGCACCACGCTCAACGGGCGCGTCGGCTACAAGATCGACAAGGACCTGCAGCTGGAACTGGAAGCGTTCAACCTGACCGACCGCCGCGCCTCGGCGATCGACTACTTCTATGCGTCGCAACTGCCTGGAGAAGCCGAACCGCGCGACGATATCCACTTCCACCCGATCGAACCGCGTTCGCTGCGCCTGACGCTCACCAAAACCTGGTAAACCAGAGGGGCCGGTTTTTCACCGGCCCTTGTAAAAGCTGCTACGCTACCGGGCATGACACCATCCGAACTGCCCTACAGCGACCCATCGCGCCTGGCCGAAGCCCTGGTCGGCGATGGCTACGCCCTTCTTCACCCCCACGACGTCGCGCGCCTGGCCGGCTGCCTGCTTTCCGACTTCGACGCGCTGGCGCCGAGCTGGGACCACCTCGAACTCGATCACTACCTGAAGGACGGCGGCCGCTACCGGCGCCGGCGCCACTCCTGTTTCGTCGACGACGGCACCACGCTGGCGCAAACGCCGCACCGCGCGCACTGGCAGCCGGTCGAATACAACGCCCTGCACGGCGGCATGCACCGCCTGTTCGAACCGATCGAGCCGGCCACCATCGCCCAGCCCGGCTGGCAACAGCTGGTGCGCGCGCTCGGCGCGGTCTGCTCGCAGGTCAAAGCGGCGCGGCCCTGGTATGTGGAAGCGCACCAGTTCCGCATCGACACCGCCGACGGCATCGGCCGCCCGACGCCGGAAGGCGCGCACCGCGACGGCGTCGATTTCGTGGCGGTGATCCTGATCGGGCGCAGCGGCATCAAGGGTGGCGAGACGCGCGTATTCGACGCCCACGGGCCGCGCGGCCAGCGCTTCACCATGACCGAACCCTGGACCCTGCTGCTGCTCGACGATGCGGCCGTGATCCACGAATCGACGCCGATCCAGCCGCTGGGCGAGCACGGGCACCGCGATACGCTGGTGCTGACCTGGCGCGCGGGGTCGTTCCAGGGCGAGGGCGTGTAATCGTCACCGCATCATCAAAAAAAACGCCCGCGTACCTTGCGGTAGCGGGCGGTAATCCAGAATTTCGGAGAAAAACTGGAGGAGACAGGTCCAATATACCTCCGTTTATTGTGCAGCGCAATACAGTAAAACTACTGCGCAGCTGGGACTTTCCCTCCTGTCTGTGTAGGCATTTTCTGACGATCCATGTCGTATGGATCAGATTATGACGCAACGCACCATCGCAGTGCGAATACGCTCAATCCTGCACGCATAGAAGGCATTTACGGGTCGTCCGACGTTGCTTTGCCGTCTGCCGGTGCGCCCGATGTTGCGGCGCTCGCGCAAGGAGCTTGTGTATTTTTTTTCACGTGGGTGTTGTCGCCGGCACGCGCCCTCACTGCCGCCATTGCGCGCGCCGATGGCGTCGATGCATGTGAGGGCACGCGCCCAGCGGCGGCGACGCTGCCGAGTTGCGGTTCGGGACGGGTGCTGGCGCGGGCCGGCAGGGCGCTCGACGCGCGCAGGCTATCGGTCGGCGCGGCACAGGGTGCAGTCGGCGCGGCGGCTATGCGTGGTTCCGGCACGGCCTGGCCGGTGGCACAGCCGGGCAAGGCGGCGCAGGCGGTGGCGATCAGTAGCGGCATGTTCATGGCGACCTCCCTCGATCAACCAATTCTAGCCCTGTTCTTCATCCGGCAGCGGCAACAGCACCGTCCGCGCCGCCTCTACCAGCGCCGCGCCCATGCGCTCGACGCGCTGCGGCTGGATGCGCCATGCATGCCAGTACAGCGCCACGTCCACCGGAAACTGCAGCGCCAGGTCGACCAATTCTCCCGCGTCCAGCAAGTGCTGGCATTGTTCGAGCGGCAGCATGCCGTAGCCGAGTCCGAGCCGGATCGCATGCACATACGGATCGCTGGCCGGCACATAATGGCAGGGGTAGCTGCCTTCAGGCAGGCCGAGGTGTTCGAGCAGGAAGGCGGACTGCAGCGAATCCTTGCGGTCGAACACGACCACCGGCGCGACCCTGGCCGCCTCGCGCTCGAGGCCGTCGGGGAAGCAGCGGCGGGCGAAGTCGGCCGAAGCCACCATCCGGTAGCGCATCAGGCCGAGCGGCGTCGCGGTGCAGCCGTGCATCGGCTGGGCCTTGCCGGAGATGCAGGCCAGCACGCGCCCCTCTTCCAGCAAGGCGAAAGTATGGCCCTGGTTGTCGAGCACGAATTCTGCCAACAGTCCCTCGGCGGCCAGGATCGGCGCCAGCGCCGGCAGCAGCCAGGTGGCGAGCGTGTCGTTGTTGACGGCCAGGGCGACGCGCGCCGGCCCGGCATCCATCCCCATCTCGGCCAGGAATTCGGATTCGAGCAGCAGGCTGCGGCGCAGGTATTGCAGCAGGCGCATGCCGGGAATGGTCGGGCGGCACGGACGGCTGCGCACCAGCAGCGGCGTACCGAATTCCTGTTCCAGCGCCGAGATGCGTTGCGAGACTGCCGACGACGTGATCCCCAACTGGTCGGCTGCCCCTTCCAGGCTGCCGGTATCGACGGCGGCGGTGAATGCACTGCTGCGGCGCGGATCGATTTTCATTATTAAGTATTTCTTGGGTACCTTTAATAATCATAAATATAATTGAAGTAGTGGTCTGCCCTTGGGAAAATCGCGGCTCTTCTGTCTTGAGGTTGTCATGTTTTCCCAACAAATTTTCTTGCAAGGCCTGGGCCTCGGCGCCAGCCTGATCATGGCGATCGGCGCCCAGAACACCCATGTGATCCGTACCGGCGTACGCGGCGAGCACGTATTCGCGACCGTCCTCACCTGCATCGCGGTCGACGTGGCGTTGATCGCGCTCGGCATGGCCGGCCTGGGCAGCGTCATCGAATCCTCGCCGCCGCTGCTGGCGCTGGCGCGCTACGGCGGCGCCGCTTTTCTCATCTGGTATGGGTGGCGTTGCTGGTCGAGCAGCCTGCGCGGCGGCGCGGCGCTGGCGCTGTCGGGGCAAGACAGTCGCCAGAGCCTGCAACGGGCGCTGGTCACGGTGCTTGCGCTGTCGCTGCTGAACCCGCACGTATATCTCGACACCGTGGTGCTGCTGGGCGCGGTCGGCAGCAGCCTGGCCGGCGACCAGCGCGGCTCCTTTGCCGCTGGCGCCATGGCGGCCTCGGTGCTGTGGTTCAGCGCACTCGGGCTGGGCGCGCGGCGCTTTGCCACGGTGCTGGGCCGTCCCGCGGTCTGGCGTGTGATCGAGGCGCTGACCGGCACGCTGATGCTGGTGCTGGCCGTACTCCTGCTGCGCGGCGCGTAGATCGGGGCGATGCTCCAATTCGCATCCATTTTTCGTGCCTTTTGATAAACTGCTCCATTGCGTTCAAGGCATCCGCCTTGCCCGACCATGGAACGGAAATCCAAGCACATGCCCTCAACGACATCGCGCACTTCACTCATCGGCTCGGCCGCCCTCTTCTGCCTCCTGCTCGCCGCGTGCGGTAAGGACGACGCCAGGAAAACGGCCGCTCCCGCCACCCCGGCCCTGACCGTCAGCACGGCGGCGCCGACCACGGCCAGCCTGCCCTTGCAACTCGGCGCCAACGGCAACGTCGCCGCCTGGCAGGAAGCGGTGATCGGCAGCGAGTCGGGCGGGCTGCGCCTGCTCGAAGTGCGCGTCAACGTCGGCGACGTCGTCAAAAAAGGCGAAACCCTCGCCGTGTTCTCGGCCGATACCGTGAATGCCGACGTCGAGCAGGCGCGCGCGGCGCTGCAGGAAGCGCAGGCGAATGCCGCCGAAGCCGCCGCCAACGCGCGCCGCGGCCAGTCGCTGAAAAGTTCGGGCGCCATGAGCGAGCAGCAGGTCACCCAATATCTCACCGCCGAGCGCACCGCGGCCGCGCGCGTCGCCGCCGCCAGGGCAACGCTCACCCAGCAGCAGCTGCGCCTGAAATACACGCAGGTGGTGGCGCCCGACAGCGGCGTGATCTCGGCGCGCAGCGCCACCGTGGGCGCCGTGGTCGGCGTCGGCACCGAACTGTTCCGCCTGATCCGCCAGGGCCGCCTCGAATGGCGCGCCGAACTGCCGGCTCTTGAGGTCGGCCGCATCAAGCCGGGCACGCGCGTGCGTGTGAAGGGCGCCAGCGGCGGCGAAGTCGTGGGCAAGGTGCGCATGATCGCGCCGACGGTCGATGCGCAGACCCGCACCACGCTGGTGTACGTCGACCTGCCCCCCAGCCTCTCGGCCAACGCGCCCCTGAAGGCCGGCATGTTCGCCGGCGGCGAATTCGAACTCGGCGCCTCGAACGCGCTCACGGTGCCGCAGCAGGCGATCGCCGTGCGCGACGGTTTCAGCTACGTGTTCCGCCTGAACAAGGACAGCCGCGTCAGCCAGCTGAAGATCGCCACCGGGCGCCGCCTGGGCGACCGTATTGAGGTCGTCAGCGGCCTGGCGCCGGATGCGCAGATCGTCGTGAACGGCGCCGGCTTCCTGAACGATGGCGACCTGGTGCGGAACGTGCCGGCAGCGGCGCCGGCCGCTCCCGCCAAGGTCGCGGCGCGCTAAGGGCAGACGATGAACTTTTCCGCTCTTTCGATCCGCAACCCGATCCCGGCGATCCTGCTGTTCGCCCTGCTGACGCTGGCCGGCCTGCTCGCCTTCAAAGCCAATAAAGTCCAGTTCTTCCCCGATATCGAACTGCCGATCGTGACCGTCACCGCCACCCTCGATGGCGCGGCGCCCGCCCAGTTGGAGACCGAGGTGGCGCGCAAGATCGAGGATTCGGTCGCCACCCTGCAGGGCGTCAAGAATATCTACACCAAGGTGCTCGACGGCGTGGCCACGGTCACCGTCGAATTCATCCTCGAAAAGAACCTGTCGGACGCCGAGAACGACGTGCGCGGCGCCGTCTCGCAGGTGCGCGCGGACATGCCGGCCGAGATGCGCGAGCCGAGCGTGACCAAGGCGGCCACCGCCGGGCGCTCGATCCTGACTTTTACGGCCGCGTCCAAGCCAGGCACCAACGGTTTAGATGACCAGGAACTGTCCTGGTTCGTCGACAATGCCGCCGCCAAGCGCCTGCTGACCGTGCCCGGCCTGGGCGCGGTAAAACGCGTGGGCGGGGTCGATCGCGAAGTGCGGGTCGAACTCGACGATGCGCGCATGGCCGCGCTGCGGGTGTCGGCGCTGGACGTGTCGCGCCAGCTGCGCAACGTGCAGAGAGAAGCGCCTGGCGGACGCGGCGACGTCAGCGGCGCCGAGCAGTCGGTGCGTACGCTGGCGACGGTAGGCAGCGCGCAGGAACTGGCGCGCATGGACATCCCGCTGCCGGACGGGCGCCGCGTGCGCCTCGACGAAATCGCGCGCGTGTCCGACACCGTCTCCGAACCGCGCGCATTGGCCGAGCAGGATGGACGCAAGGTGGTCGGCTTCGAGATCTTCCGCACGCGCGGCGCCAGCGAGACCGAAGTCGCCGCCGGCGCGCGTGCCGCAGTCGCCGAACTGCAGAAATCGCATCCGAACCTGGTACTGACCGAAGTCGTCGACAACGCCGAGCCGGTGCAGGAAAACTTCGACGCCTCGATGGAGATGCTGTACGAAGGCGCGGTGCTGGCGGTGCTGGTGGTGTGGTGGTTCCTGCGCGACTGGCGCGCCACCTTCGTCGCGGCCGCCGCTTTGCCTCTGTCCGTGATTCCCGCCTTCCTCGGCCAGTACCTGTTCGGCTATACGCTGAACATGGTGACGTTGCTGTCGCTGGCGCTGGTGGTCGGGGTACTGGTGGACGACGCCATCGTCGAAATCGAAAATATCGCACGCCACCTGCACATGGGGAAAAGCCCGATGCAGGCGGCGCTGGAGGCGGCCGACGAAATCGGCATGGCGGTGATCGCCACCACCTTCTCGCTGGTGGCGGTGTTCCTGCCGACCGCCTTCATGGGCGGCATTCCGGGGCGCTTCTTCAAACAGTTCGGCTGGACGGCGGTGCTGGCGATCCTCGCCTCGCTGGTGGTCGCGCGCCTGCTGACGCCGATGATGGCGGCCTACATCATGAAGAAGCCGTCGAAGCCGCACGTCGAACAGGACGGCGCGCTCATGCGGCGCTACATGGCGAGCATGCAGTGGTGCCTGCGCCACCGCCGCATCACGGCGATCGTCTCGATGCTGTTCTTCGCCGGCTCGATCGCGCTGGTGCCGCTGCTGCCGACCGGTTTCGTGCCGGCGGCCGACCGCGGCCAGACCATCGTCAACGTCGAACTGCCGCCCGGCTCGACGCTGGCGCAAACCCATGGCGTGGCCGAACAGGCGCGCGCCGCCGCCATGCGCGTGCCCGGCGTGAAAAGCGTGTTCAGCTCGATCGGCGGCGGCTCCAGCGGCGACGCCTTTGCCCCCGGCGCCTCGGCCGAAGCGCGGCGCGCGGTACTCACCGTGACTACCTCGCATCGCAGCGACCGCGACGAGGGACTGTCGGAGCTCGAGCGCCGCATACGGACGGAATTGTCCGGCATTCCGGGCGCGCGTTTCAGCGTCGGCCAGGCCGACACCGGCGGCAAGCTGCAGCTGGTCTTGCGCAGCGAAGATCCGGCCGCCCTGTCCGCCGCCGCCCAGCGCGCCGAGCGCGAACTGCGTGGTTTGCAAGGCATCGGCAACGTCAGCTCCAGCGCTTCGCTGGTGCGCCCCGAAATCATCGTGCGCCCCGACTTTGCGCGCGCGGCCGATCTCGGCGTGACGGCGGCGGCGATCGGCGAGACGGTGCGCGTGGCCACCGCCGGCGACTACGAGCAATCGCTGGCGAAGATGAACCTGTCCGAGCGCCAGGTGCCGATCCGCGTCAAATTGCCCGACGCTGTGCGCGCCGACCTCGACGCCATCGGACGCCTGACGGTGCCCGGCAAGAACGGCCCGGTGCTGCTGGCAACCGTCGCCGACATCACCATGGAAAGCGGCCCGGCCGAGATCAATCGCCTCAACCGCAGCCGCAATGTCACGCTCGACGTCGAGCTGGGCGGGCGCTCGCTGGGCGACGTCAATGCCGAAGCGCGCGCCCTGCCCGCCTTCCAGCAGTTGCCGGCTTCGGTGCAGATCGCGGAACTGGGCGACGCCCAGGAAATGCAGGCGTTGTTCGCCAGCTTCGGCGTGGCGATGGCGATCGGCGTGTTGTGCATCTACGGCGTGCTGGTGCTGCTGTTCCACGACTTCATGCAGCCGATCACCATCCTGGCCGCGCTGCCGCTGTCGATCGGCGGCGCCTTCATCGCCCTGCTGCTCACGGGCAGTGCGCTGTCGATGCCGACCATGATCGGCCTGATCATGCTGATGGGGATCGTCACCAAGAACTCGATCCTGCTGGTCGACTACGCCATCCTCGCGCGCGAGGCCGGCATGAACCGCTTCGATGCCCTGGTCGACGCCTGCCACAAGCGCAGCCGGCCGATCATCATGACCACGATCGCGATGGGCGCCGGCATGCTGCCGCTGGCGCTGGGCCTGTCGGGCGACCCAAGCTTCAGGTCGCCGATGGCGATTGCGGTGATCGGCGGGTTGATCACCTCGACCTTGCTGAGCCTGCTGGTGGTGCCGGCGGTGTTTACCTATGTCGACGACCTGAAGGGATTGATGAATCGCGGGGTGCGCCGGTTGCGCAAGCATCCCAACGAGCCGGTGCGGGTGAGTGAGCCGTCGGCGATGAAGTAGGTGTGCCGCGTCATTGATGGCGAAGGCGGGCATGCCCGCCCTACGTTACACGTCGGCCAACAATATAATCTGCGGCCATGGTGCGCCGTAGGGCGGGCATGCCCGCCGATACGACGTATCCACAAACAAAAACGCCGGCATCCCTGCCGGCGTTTTTGTTCTTACTTTAAACCGCTCAGAAAATAATCGCGAGCAGGATGATGACCGGAATCGGAATCCCTATCAGCCACAACAGAATCGAACGCATACGGTTCTCCTTAAATTAACGACGGGATACGGCAGCGACGCCGTCGCGCAGTTTGCCGCCCAGGGTGGCGCACCAGCTGGCGACAAAGGCGCCGACCAGCAGGGCGACCGTCAGCCAGAGTGCGGTGCCGGCAGCGGCCTTGCGGGCGGTGTCGGCGGCTTCCTTGGCGGTGGCCTTGGCTTTGGCGGCGGCAGCGGCGCCGCGGGCATAGACGTCGTCCACGCGCTTTTCGGCGCTGGCCTGGTCGAGGCCGGTGCGGGCGGCAATGCGGCTGGCCAGGTAGGCGCGGTCGTCGGTGGCCAGGCTGCCGTTCTTGATGGCGTTGGCGAGGATGCGCATGGTTTCCTGGCGCAGGTCGGCGCTGCCGCCGGTCGTGTCAGGCTTGTCGGTGCGCAGCATCATGTCCGAGAAATAGTCGAGCGGGTTGCCGCCGGCGCTGTCGCCGTTGTCCCTGGCGGCGGCTGCCGTGGCGGCCGCGCCGCTGGCCATGGTGGCTTTGGCCACGCCGGCGCCGGCATCGACCGCGGTGCCGGTCATCTTGCCGATCACGCTCGAGAACAGCGCCGCGGCCAGCATGGTCGACACCGCCCAGGTCAGCAGACCGTGCGCGGTATCTCGGAAATAGACTTCGTCGGTATGCACGCTGGTCCACTTGACGCGCAGGCGCCCGGCCATGTAGCCGCCGATGGCGGAGGCGGCCAGCTGGGTCAGCGTCAGCCAGAGAATCGCGCCGACGCCGAAGGCCACGCCGCTGTTGTCGGACCAGGGAGACGCGGCGGACAGGCCGAGGCCGGAACCGAGCAGGTACAGCACCAGCGACAGTGCGGTGGCCGCGGCGGCGCCGGCCAGGATGGCGCCCCAGGAAACGCCGGAACGCGCTGTTTCGACGGCGTCGCCATTGATAGGGACGTGCGTCGTCGCACTCGTTGAATGAGCTTGCATGGTGTCCTTTTTTTGTTATGAATGAAAAACGGACGCCCGGCCGGGCGTTGCGCCGGCCGGGTGCGTCCAGTGAAACGCTACCGATCAGTAGTCGTCGCGGCGGCGGTTGCTGCCACCAAGCAGTTTTGCCAGGATGTAGCCGGCGCCGAGGGCGATTGCCACGGCGGTGCCCGGCTTGTTGCGCACGTATTCGCGGCCCGAGTCAGCCAGTTGCTGATAGGTGTCGGTCACTTGCGCGGAACGGTCGGTGAACTGGGTCGATGCACCGCTGAGCAGGCCGCTCAGCTTGTCGACGCCGGCGTGGGCCGTGCTCACGACGCGCTCGACGATTGGCTGGGCTGCCTCGGCGGCCTTGTCGATCGTCTTGTGCAGTTCGTCAGGCTTGACCGCTGCCAGCACGCCGGCTGCGGTCGAGGTCGACGACGAATCGCTGCCCGAACCGGCGCTGGCGCCGCTCGAACCGCCCTGGGCGCCCGACGACGACGAACCGCCGGTCGAACCGGTCGAACCCGTGACAGACGAGCTGCCCAGTGCGCCGGTGCCCGACGATGCGCCACCCATGGCGCCCGACGAACCTGCCGACGACGAACCGCCGCTGACCGAACCCGTGCCGGCCGTGCCCGACAGCGACGAGCCGGTCGAGCCGGTCGACGATCCCGATGCGGACGAACCCGATGCCGACGAACCGCTGGCGCCGCTCGACGAACCGCTCAGGCCGCCGCTGCTGCCGGCGCCGCTCGAACCCATGCTGCCGGTGGAGCCGCTGCTCGAACCGGTTGCCGGGCTGGCGCTCGACGACGCGCCGCCCGACAGGCTGCCCGACGAACCGGCGCTGGCCGACGAACCGGTGCTGCTCTTGTTCAGGTTGTTCGACTGATCCTTGCCAATGCTGCTGCCTTGCTTGCTAGCATCAACGCCTTTTCCCTCGCTCGACTTCTGATTATCCATGACTTTTGTCCTTATAAAATGTAGACCAACGCGGAGTAGACCGGTGCCCGACCCTCACCACATTCTTCCTCGATTCCGTTCGAAACAAAACGGAGGCGCGAAAATGAACTGCGCTACATCAATGGATCAGTCGATACCATGCTCTCGGTCAATGAGTTAAATCGACGACCTCGAACAAGCTCAAAAGTTCCCTCAACCAGCCACGTCACTTTCGCATCCCGTTTTGCAAGCGTACGCCAATTCCGGCGTACCGCACGATTGCAGCGGTCGGGCTACCTCGTGCGATACAAAAAATATAACGAATGGGCGCGATGGACCGTGCGTTGACTAACAGAACCGGCAGGATCGGTGCCGATCGGGTGAAAATAGGCGCGGAAGCACGCCAGTTCGGCACCGTTTCGATGAGCGGAGGAAATTAAAACGGTTGAGTAGAAACAAACAAGAACAGAATGCAGCTAGCTTGGCAACCGGATGCAGGCTTCTGCTCGCAGAGCAGGGCCGCCACGCGTTCAACCGCCCCATGCATCCTCGCGTCCATGCTTGCTCTGGTCGAACGCGTGGGCGGCATTCAAGCCGCGAACCAATCAGACAGCAGAGTGGAACCGTCCACCCTACGTCCCTTCGCTTGCGGCTAAAGGAAATAAAAAAAGGGTTACATGCCGAAGCATGTAACCCTTTGATCTTACTGCAAATTCTTGGTGCCGCTGGCCGGAATCGAACTGGCGACCTTCGCATTACGAATGCGCTGCTCTACCAACTGAGCTACAGCGGCTCTTAACCGGGGCTAACCCGACGAAGAGCCGTATTCTAGCAAACAACCGGCCAAACTTGCTAGTCCGACTCGGCAATTTCTTGCCGGACTGGCCAAAAAATCGATTTATTCGGCGTGGTAGCGCGTCACGAGCTCGACTTCTTCCTTCGAACCGAGGAACACGGGCACGCGCTGGTGCAGCTTGTGCGGCGCGATCTCCATGATCCGCTGCGTGCCGTCGGTGGCGGCGCCGCCGGCCTGCTCGACGATCATCGCCATCGGGTTGGCTTCGTACATCAGGCGCAGCTTGCCCGGCTGGGCCGGGTCGCGCATGTCGGCCGGGTACATGAAGACGCCGCCGCGGTTGAGGATGCGGTGCACGTCGGCCACCATCGAGGCGATCCAGCGCATGTTGAAATCTTTTGCGCGCGGCCCGGTCTTACCGGCCAGCATTTCGTCGACGTAACGCTGCACCGGCGCGTGCCAGTGGCGCTTGTTCGACATGTTGATCGCGAATTCCTTGGTCGTGGCCGGGATCTGGATGTTGCTCTGGGTGAGCACCCAGGAACCCATTTCGCGGTCGAGCGTGAAGCAGTGCACGCCGTCGCCGGTGGTCAGCACCAGCATGGTCTGCGGACCGTACACGGCGTAGCCGGCGGCCACCTGCGCCGTGCCCGGCTGCAGGAAGGCCTGTTCGGTCGGTTCGCCCATGCCTTCGGGCGCCTTCAGGACCGAGAAGATGGTGCCGATCGAGACGTTGACGTCGATGTTCGACGAGCCGTCGAGCGGATCGAAGAGCAGCATGTATTCGCCCTTCGGATAGCGGTTCGGGATCGGGTGGATGCTTTCCATCTCTTCCGACGCCATCGCCGCCAGGTGGCCGCCCCACTCGTTCGCCTCCAGCAGGATTTCGTTGGAGATCACGTCCAGCTTCTTCTGTACTTCGCCCTGGATGTTTTCGGTGTCGGCGCTGCCGAGGATGTCGCCCAGGGCGCCCTTGCTGACTTCATAGCTGATGCGCTTGCAGGCGCGCGCCACGACCTCGATCAGGAGGCGCAGCTCGGCCGGGATGGAATTGTGGAGGCGTTGCTGCTCCACCAGGTGTTGCGTGAGACTGACGCGTTTCATGACTTCCTTTTGCTTGGATTGAATAGTTTTAATTGGCGAGCGCTTTGCCGACGACTTCACGCACGTTGTTCGACAGGCGCTGCTGACCGGCCACTTGCTGCAACGCCTTTTTCATCTGCTCCTGCAGTTCCGGCGTGTAACGGCGCCAGCGGTCCATCGAGCGCGCCAGGCGGCTGGCCACTTGCGGGTTAAGCGCGTCGAGGGTAATCACCTGCTCGGCCCAGAAGGCGTAGCCGCTGCCGTCCGGGGCGTGGAATTGCACCGGGTTGGCGGTGCAGAAGCTCGAGATGACGCTGCGCGCGCGGTTCGGGTTGCGCAGGTTGAACGCCTGGTGGCGCATCAGGCCGCGCACGGTCGGCACGTCGGCAAGCGGGTTGGCTGCCTGCATCGCGAACCATTTGTCGATGACCAGCGGTTCATCCTCGAATTCGTCGTAGAAACGCTGCAGCGCCGCGTCCGCGCCCGGGGCGCGGGCGTCGACCAGGGCGGCGAGTGCGGCGATGCGGTCGGTCATGTTGCCGGCCTCGTCGAACTGCTGCTGGGCCAGCGCCAGGCCCTCATCATCGCGTGCCGCGGCCAGGTAGGCCAGGCACAGGTTTTTCAGGGCGCGCTTGCCGGCGGACAGGGCATCCGGGCTGTATTCGCCCGGCGTCTGGTTGGCCTGGTATTGCGCCAGCAATTCGGTGCGCAGGTAGGCGCCGATGTTGGCGCGCATGAACTGGCGCGCCAGGTGGATCGACATCGGATTGACGACTTCGATCTGCTCGGCAACCATGCCTTCCGAAGGCAGCAGCAATGCCTGCTCGCGGAATGCGGGGTCGAGGGTATCGTCGGTCAGCATCTTGCCCAGCGCCACCAGGAAAGTATCGTCCAGCAGCAGCGGTGCGCCGACGCCGGCTTCGCCGGTCAATTTCAGCAGGCGCCCCATGGCCAGGCGCTGGCCGGCTTCCCAGCGGTTCACGGCATCGCTATCGTGGCTGAACAGGTGCAGCAGGTCGGCGTCGCCATAATTGAAGTCGAGGATGACCGGCGCGGAGAAATTGCGCAGGATCGATGGGGTCGGCTGCTCGGGCACGTTTTCGAAGACGAAGCTTTGCTCGAATTCGGTCAGCTCCAGCACGGCGGTGGTGCCCTGCTCTGCGTCGTCGATCGTCAAGACCATGTCGCTGCCGTCCGCACCCAGCAGGCCGACCGCGATCGGGATGTGGAACGGGAACTTGCTGGCCTGGCCTGGCGTCGGCGGGCAGGATTGGAAGAAGGTCAGCGTGTAAGTCTTTTCGATTTCGTCGTAACGGGTTTCGGCGCGCACGACCGGGGTGCCGGACTGGCTGTACCAGCGTTCGAAGCGGGTCAGATCGCGGCCGTTGGCGTCGGCCATGGCGCGCAGGAAATCGTCGCAGGTGACGGCCTGGCCGTCGTGGCGCTCGAAATACAGGTCCATGCCCTTCTTGAAACCGTCGCGGCCGAGCAAGGTCTGGTACATGCGCACGACTTCGGCGCCTTTTTCGTACACGGTCACCGTGTAAAAATTATTGATTTCGACAAAGGAGTCGGGACGCACCGGGTGCGCCATCGGGCCGGCGTCTTCCGGGAACTGGGCCTGGCGCAAGGTACGCACCTGGTCGATGCGGCCGACCGCGCGGCCGGTGTCGGTGCCGATCATGTCGGCCGAGAATTCCTGGTCGCGGAACACGGTCAGGCCCTCTTTCAGCGACAGCTGGAACCAGTCGCGGCAGGTGACGCGGTTGCCGGTCCAGTTGTGGAAGTATTCGTGGCCGACCACCGCCTCGATGCCCTGGAAGTCGACGTCGGTCGCCACGCGCGGATTGGCCAGCACAAATTTCGTGTTGAAAATGTTGAGACCCTTGTTTTCCATCGCGCCCATGTTGAAGTCGCCCACGGCGACGATCATGAAGCGGTCGAGGTCGAGTTCGAGATCCCAGCGCTCCTCGTCCCAGCGGATGCTGTTTTTCAGGGCCTGCATGGCGTAATCGGTTTTGTCCAGGTTGCCGTCTTCGACCCAGACTTGCAGCAGCGCATTGCGGCCATCCTTGAGGCGGAACGTTTCTTCCTGGCAGACCAGGCGTGCGGCGACCAGCGCGAACAGGTAGCTCGGCTTCTTGAACGGGTCTTCCCACTTGGCGTAGTGGCGGCCGTCGCCGAGCTCGCCTTCTTCGACCAGGTTACCGTTCGACAGCAGCACCGGGTATTTTTCCTTGTCGGCACGCAGCATGACGGTAAACACGGCCATCACGTCCGGACGGTCCGGGAACCAGGTGATCGCACGGAAGCCCTCGGCTTCGCACTGGGTATAAAAACTGCCGTTCGACGTGTACAGGCCGTTGAGCGTGGTGTTTTGTTCGGGCACGCAGATCGTTTCGATCTCGAGCGTGACTTCTTCCGGGGTATCGGGAATCGTCAGCAGGTGGCCCTCGATGCGGTAATCCTTCTCGCTCAGCGCTTTGCCGTTCATGCGCAGCGCCACCAGTTCCAGGTTCTCGCCGTAGAGCTCGATTTCGCGCTGGGCGCTGTCCGGGTTGCGCCGCATCGTCATCCGGTTGGCGACGATGGTGCGCGCCGGATCGAGGTCGAAGCCGAGTTCGACGGTATCCACGAGATAGCTGGGCGGGGTGTAATCTTTCCTGTAAATCGTCTGGGGCGTATCGGTGCGCATGGGGAAGGTCCGGAATATACAGTCGAAGAAGCACTTATTTTACCAACAAGATTTAGCGTGCTCCGCGCAATTCAGCCGCGGCGTGCCTGTGCGAAATGTGTCGTCAAGTAGGGTTGGTAACCATGTGTAAATTAATCTGCGAAAATTGACGAAGCGGCGCAATCTGACGCTAGGCAAAGACCGTGAAAAAATTGGAGAGAAAACGAATGAAACGCTTGATTGCAGCAGGCATGGCGCTCACCGCGCTATTGCTGGGCGGGTGCGCCACCACCATCCGCTCGGACGTAACGACCTTCCACCAGTGGCCGGCTCAGGTCGACGACAAGAGCTATGTCTTCGAGGCGCCGCCGAACTTCGACAACACGCTCGAATACCAGAGCTACCAGAACCTGGTGCGCGGCCAGCTGGCGCAGCTGGGCTTCCGCGAATCGAACCTGAGCCCGGCCGCCCTCAAGGTGGCGATGCGTTTTACCACCACCGACGTGCCGGTGCGTGTCGTGCAGCCGGTGATGTTCGACGATTTTTCGTACTTCGGCCCGCGCTATAGCGCGTTTTATGGCCCGCGCTTCGGCCCGCGTGGACGCTTCGCCCGTTGGCACCATCCGTTCTACGACCCGTTCTGGAGCCCCGTTCCGGCTTACCAGGTTTCGATCGAACACCAGTACCGGCGCGAGCTGCAGGTGTCGATCAAGGACAAGGGCGACAAGCGCCTGTTTGACGTCACCGTGCACAACCTGAGCCGCGAACTGTCGACGCCGCAAGTGATGCCGGCGCTGGTGCAAAGCGCGTTTGCAGGGTTCCCGGGGCCGAGCGGCCAGGTGCGACGGGTGGAGTTGCAGCGCAAGGATGGCTAAGTTGCCGCTTGGGCGCTGGTTAAAAAAATAAAAGCCGGAACGTTCGCGTTCCGGCTTTTTTATTTCAACTTACGTGAAATACGCCTCCGAAGCGAAGGTGATCACGATGATCAGCAGCACCGCCAGCAGCAACACGATCAACAGACGCCCGAACTTCGGTGCGCCGACCGTGTCCGGCTCTTGCGGCTCGTTATCGTCGCTGAACTCCCTCATGGCAGCAGGATGGTCGAGCCGGTGGTGCGGCGCGCTTCGAGCGCGATGTGGGCTTGCGCCGCCTCGGCCAACGGGAAGCGCTGGTGGATGTCGATCTTCACTTTGCCGCTCTCGACCATCGAGAACAAATCGGCCGCGCGTTCTTCCAGCGCGTCGCGGGTGGCGACATAGGCGCCCAGCGAGGGCCGGGTGAGGTACAGCGAATTGCGCGACGCCAGTTCGTTCATCGAGAACGGCGGCACCGGTCCCGACGCATTGCCGAAGCTGACCATCAGCCCGCGTGGCTGCAGGCAGTCGAGCGAGCGAATGAAGGTGTCCTTGCCGACCGAGTCGTAGACGACCGGCACCTTCGCGCCATCCGTGATCTCGAGCACGCGCGCCACGATGTCTTCCTCGTTGTAGTTGATCACATGGGCGGCGCCGGCCGCTGTCGCCAGCGCCGCCTTTTCCTTGGACCCGACGGTGCCGATCAGGTTCACGCCCATCGCGCGCGCCCACTGGCAGGCAATCAGGCCGACGCCGCCGGCGGCCGCATGGAACAGGATGGTCTGGCCGGGTTTGAGCTGGCAAGTGCCGTTGAACAGGTATTGCACCGTCAGGCCCTGCAGCATCATGGCCGCGGCGGTCTCGAAATCGATTGCGTCCGGCAGGCGCACCAGGATATCCGCCGACATTGTGCGCAATGCGCTGTAGGCGCCGTTCGGGCGCCCGGCGTAGGCGACGCGGTCGCCCGGCTGGACGTGGGTCACGCCCTCGCCCACTGCTTCGACCACGCCGGCGCCTTCCTGGCCCAGGCCCGAGGGCAGCGGCATCGGATACAGGCCGGTGCGGAAATACACGTCGATGAAATTCAGGCCGATCGCATGCTGGCGCACGCGCGCCTCGCCCGGTCCGGGCTCGCCTACCTCGACGTCGACGTACTCGAGTACTTCCGGCCCGCCGGTGCGGGTCATGCGGATTGCCTTGGCCATCATGCTGCGATCTCCTCTTTATTGATTGTCATGAGCTGGCTCAGCAACAAATGAGCCGTCGATGGATTGGTGGCGCAGGCGACGTTGTGGACGTCGCAGGCGCGCACCAGCGCGTTGATATCGGGTTCGTGCGGCTGCGGCGTCATTGGGTCGCGCAGGAAAATCACGGCGTCGATGTTGCCCGTGACGAGTTCGGCGCCGATCTGCAGATCGCCGCCGAACGGGCCGGAGTGCTTGCACTCGACCGCCAGGCCGAGTTCGGCGATCAGGCGCGATCCGGTGGTGCCGGTGGCGACCAGCGCGCAGCCGGCCAGGAAGTCGCGGTAGGCGCCCGCGAGCACGATCATGTCGTCCTTCTTCTTGTCGTGCGCGATCAGCGCGATGCGTGGTTTCATCTTCTCGCCTCTTATTTTTTCAGGGACAGCAAGGTAATACCGGCCAGCACCAGGCCGGTGCCGCCCAGCTGCACGGCGGTGAGCGGCTCGCCCAGCACCAGGTAGCCCAGGAACAGCGTCGACACCGGGCCGATCATGCCGGCCTGGGAAGCGGTGGCCGCACCGATGCGCCCCACCGCCGCCATGGTCATGAATACCGGGAAGATAGTACAGAAAACGGCGTTGACGAGCGAGAGCCCGTACACCGGCAGCGGCTGCGCCAGCAGCGTCACCGGGCGCAGGACGAGGAACTGGATCACGCAAGCCAGGCCGGACACGCACATCGCATACGCCACCAGGCGCAGCGAGCCGACGCGGCGCACCATCTCGCCGGTGCCGAGCAGGTACACGGCGTAGGTAATGGCCGAGCCGGTCACGAACAGCGCACCCAATACCGTGTTGCTCGCTTCCCCGCCGGCCAGGTCGTGCATGAAGACCAGCACGATGCCGCAGTACGACAGCGCGAGCGCGCCCCATTCGAAGGGGCCGATGCGGCGCTTGAAGAAGATGGCGGTGATCGCCAGCACGAAGGTCGGCGTCAGGAACAGGATCAGCCGCTCGAGCCCGACGGAAATGTATTGCAGGCCCAGGAAATCGAGCGTGCTCGACAGGTAATAGCCGATCAGGCCGAGCCCGGCGATGCGCCAGCGGTCCGCCGGGCTGAGCGGGGCCTCGGTACGCATCTTCCAAAAGGCGACGGCGGCAAACACCGGAAGCGAGAACAGCATCCTGAACGCGATCAAGGTGATCGCATCGATGTGGTATCGGTACAGCAGTTTGGCGACGATGGCTTTCGTGGAAAACAAAACGGCGCCACCGATGGCAATCGCAAGGCCGGCAAGGAAGGCCGGGCGTGGCATGGAGGTTGCAGTCGCGGCGAGTTCGGGCGGGGTCATCCAACGATTGTACGGCCAAGCACAAAATCGAGCTCGGCAGCACCGCGGAACGCAAGGCCGCCTGCACAGTCCAACCTCGGCCACCACCGAACAATGAGGATGCACAATGCCGAACTGGAACATGGCCTGGAACTTGAAACGGCCACCGGCGCATTCGCCGCCCTGCCCGCACCTACCGCCCGCCGGGGTGGCGCGATGACGTCTTTGATCCGCGTCGATACCCAGCCCGGCCGCGAACGGCCGTTCGTGATTGCCTGCTTGGCGCTGCTGGTGGCAATTTGCTGGGCCTGCCTGGTGTTTCGCGCCTTGCGCATCGCCACGCTCGATCCGCCGCCGCCCGGCACGGTGCTGACGACGCCGCCCTACCGCGTGGCCGAACTGGGGCTCGTACTGGCAATGTGGGGCGCGGTGCTCTCGGCCATCACGTTGCCGGCGGCGACGCCGGTGATCCTGCTGTTCGCCCACATCAACCGGCTGGCGCGCGCGGTACGCTTAGCGAACGTCGGGACGCTGGCCTTCATCCTCGGCTACCTGGCGGCCTGGATCGGCTTCGGCGCAGGCGCCACGCTGGCGCAATGGGCGCTGCACGACGCCGGCGTGCTCGACACCGGCATGGCCATCGTCAATGGCGCGGGGTGTGGATTGCTGCTGGTGGCGGCCGGGATCTACCAGTGGACGCCGGCCAAGCACGCCTGCCTGCGCCATTGCCGGGCGCCGCTGTCGTTCGTGATCACCAGCTGGCGGCCGGGCCTGGCGGGCGCCCTGTGCATGGGCTGCACGCACGGCCTGTACTGCGTGGGCTGCTGGTGGCTGCTGATGCTGCTGCTGTTCGCGGCCGGGGTCACCAACCTGGGTGCGCTGCTGGGCCTGGCGGGGCTGGTGATGCTGGAAAAGCTGGTGCCGGGCGGCGCCGTGGTGGCTTGCGCGGGCGGCCTGGGGCTCCTGGCATGGGGAACCTTGTTGTTGTTTCCATAAGCCGATGTCGTTTTTTGCAGACGGTGCGCATGCTAGAATGACGGCCATTCTTGCATACCGTCTAAGGAATTCTCGACATGGCTGGACACAGCAAATGGGCCAACATCAAACACAAGAAAGCCGCGACTGACGCCAAGCGCGGCAAGATCTGGACCCGCCTGATCAAGGAAATCACGGTCGCCGCGCGCATGGGCGGCGGCGACATCGACGCCAACCCGCGCCTGCGCCTGGCGGTCGACAAGGCAGCCGACGCCAACATGCCGAAGGATAACGTCACCCGTGCGATCCAGCGCGGCTCGGGCAGCCTCGAAGGCGTGAACTACGAAGAAATCCGCTACGAAGGCTACGGCATCGGCGGCGCGGCGATCATCGTCGACTGCATGACCGACAACCGCGTACGCACCGTGGCCGAAGTGCGCCATGCCTTCAGCAAATTCGGCGGCAACATGGGCACCGAGGGTTCGGTCGCCTTCATGTTCAAGCACACCGGCCAGTTCCTGTTCGCGCCCGGCGTCGACGAGGACAAGCTGATGGAAGCGGCGCTGGAAGCCGGCGCCGAAGACGTGGTGCAGGACGAGGAAGGCGGCTTCGAAGTGCTGTGCGATCCGTTCGCCTTTTCGAACGTCAAGGATGCCCTGGAAAAGGCCGGCTTCAAGGCCGAAGTGGCCGAAGTCATCATGAAGCCTGCCACCGAGACCGAATTCACCGGCGACGACGCGATCAAGATGCAAAAGCTGCTCGACGCGCTGGAAAACCTCGACGACGTGCAGGACATCTATACCAACGCCGTTATCAGCGACGAATAAGCCCACTATGAAGATCCTGGTAGTCGGCTCTGGCGGCCGCGAACACGCCCTGGCCTGGAAACTGGCCCAATCCGAACGCGTCCAGATGGTGTATGTCGCGCCCGGCAATGGCGGCACCGCGCGCGATCCGCGCCTGGTAAACGTCGACATCACGGACCCGGCGCAACTCGCCGATTTCGTCGTGGCCGAACACGTCGCGCTGACCCTGGTCGGCCCGGAAGCGCCACTGGCGGCCGGCATCGTCAACCTGTTCCGTGCGCGCGGCCTGAAAATCTTCGGACCCACGCGCGAAGCGGCGCAGCTGGAAAGTTCCAAGGACTTCGCCAAGGCCTTCATGCAGCGCCACGGCATTCCGACCGCGAAGTACCAGAGTTTTTCCGACGCCGCCCAAGCCCATGCCTATGTGGATGCGAACGGTGCGCCGATCGTCATCAAGGCCGATGGCCTGGCGGCCGGCAAGGGTGTCGTCGTCGCGATGTCGCTGGAAGAGGCGCATGCCGCAGTCGATCACATGCTGTCCGATAACGCCTTCGGCGACGCCGGCGCGCGCATCGTGATCGAGGAATTCCTGGCCGGCGAAGAAGCGAGCTTCATCGTCATGTGCGACGGCAAGCACATCCTGCCGATGGCGACATCGCAAGACCATAAACGCCTGAAGGACCACGACCAGGGCCCGAACACGGGCGGCATGGGCGCCTATTCCCCGGCGCCGATCGTGACCCCGGCGATGCATGCGCGCGTGATGCGCGAGATCATCAACCCGACTATCCAGGGCATGGCCAAGGACGGCATCGTCTTCACTGGCTTCCTGTACGCCGGCCTGATGATCGACAGCGAGGGCAATCCGCGCACACTGGAATTCAATTGCCGCATGGGCGATCCGGAAACCCAGCCGATCATGGCACGCCTGAAAAGCGACTACGTCACGGTGCTGGAACACGCCTGCAACGGCACCCTCGACGCGGTCGACCTCGAATGGGACCGGCGCACCGCGGTCGGCGTGGTGATGGCCGCCGCCGGTTATCCGGACAGCCCGCGCAAGGGCGACCTCATCGAGGGCATCGCCGCGGAGACGCCGGAATGCGTGACCTTCCATGCCGGCACCACGATCGTCGACGGCAAGCTGCAATCGAATGGCGGACGTGTCCTGTGCGTCGTTGGCCTCGGCGACAGCGTCAAGATGGCGCAGAAGCAGGCGTACGACGGCGTGGAGAAGATCCGTTTCGAGGGCGCCCAGTTCCGGCGCGATATCGGGTGGCGCGGGATCAAGTAAGCGTTTCGATTGCGGGAAAGTTGGACTGCCGTGGAGTCAGGAGGCTCGGCGCCCCCTCCACCCTACGAAAAGCAATGAATCGTAGAGGTTGTGAAAAAATCGTCAGGGCAAGGGATACGGCCGCCCGGCGCCGAGTCGAAGACAGTACGAGTGTACGGCGAGACGAGGCAACGCAGCCATGGCGATTTTTTCACAACCTCGTAGGGTGGAGTCCTGACTCCACGCGTTTACGGCGTGCGATCTGCCGCCACCCCACGCCGCAGTGTACAATCCCCCTCTTATTTTTCTTCCACGACCCGCCCTCCATGTCCACACCCTCCCCTTCCGCCATCAAAGCCTGGCTGCTCGACCTGCAGGCAAGCATTGTCGCGGGACTGGAAGACGTCGACGGCAAGCCTTTCTTGCGCGACAGCTGGGAACGGCCCGAGGGCGGCGGCGGCATGTCGCGCCTGATCGAGGAAGGCAATGTGCTGGAACGCGGCGGCGTGAATTTCTCGCACGTGACCGGCGCCAGCCTGCCGCCATCGGCAGCCGCTGCCCGGCCGGAACTGGCCGGGCGCGCCTGGGAAGCGATGGGCGTGTCGCTGGTACTGCACCCGCGCAATCCGTACGCGCCGACGGTGCACATGAACGTGCGCTTTTTCGAAGCGACGGCGGACGGGCAGGAGCCGGTCTGGTGGTTCGGCGGCGGCATGGACCTGACGCCGTACTACGGCAACGCCGACGACGCGCGCCACTTTCACCAGGTCTGCCACGATGCCCTCGCGCCCTTCGGCGCCGGCCTGCATCCGCGTTTCAAGAAGTGGTGCGACGAGTATTTTTATATCAAGCACCGCAAGGAAGCGCGCGGCGTCGGCGGCATCTTTTTCGACGACTTCAACGAGTTGCCCTTCGATGAAGCCTTTGCCATGGTACGCATGGTCGGCGACGGCTTCCTCGACGCCTACCTGCCGATCTTGAAAGCGCGCAAGGACACGCCGTACGGCGAACGCGAGCGCGATTTCCAGGCCTACCGCCGTGGCCGCTATGTCGAGTTCAACCTGGTCTGGGACCGCGGCACCCACTTCGGCCTGCAGTCGGGTGGACGCACCGAGGCGATCCTGATGTCGCTGCCGCCGATCGTAAAATGGCGTTACGACTGGCATCCGGAACCGGGCAGCGCAGAAGCGGCGCTGTACACCGATTTCCTGCCGCACCGGGACTGGCTCTCTTCGTGACCACCTGCATCACCCTGCTCGGCGGCAGTTTCGATCCCGTCCACCACGGCCACGTCGCGCTGGCGCGGCTGTTCTGCGAACTCCTGCAGCCGACTGCGTTGCACGTGCTGCCGGCGAAACCGTGGCAAAAATCGTCCCTGCAGGCGAGCGACGCCGAGCGCGTGGCGATGCTGGAACTGGCCTTCCGCAATAGTGGTTTGCCGGTCGTCATCGACCAGCGCGAAATCGAACGCGGCACCTCGACGTATACCGTCGAAACGCTGCGCGGCCTGCGCGCCGAACTCGGGCCGCGAGCATCGATCGTGTTCCTGATGGGAGCCGACCAGTTGCAAAACCTGGACAGCTGGCGCGACTGGCAGCAGCTGTTCGCGCTGGCCAACATCGCGGTCGCGGCGCGGCCGGGATACACGCTGGAACAGGATGCGCTGCCGCAAGCGGTGGCGCACGAACTGGCGCCGCGCATGGCGTCACCAGAACAAGTGCGCACCACGCCTGCCGGCCTGGTGTGCCTGGCCCACACATTGGCGGTCGATATCTCGGCCACCCAGGTGCGCGCCCTGCTGCGCAAGGAAGAGGAACTGAGGGACGATTCGGCTACGGACCTGAACTCGCTCGTCCCGCCGGTAGTGCTAGACTATATTCAACAACATCATTTATACAAGAACTAATGGATATCAAAAAACTGCAAACGGTCGTCGTGGACGCTCTCGAAGACGTCAAGGGCCAGGAGATCATGCTGTTCGATACGACTGGGCTGACCAGCCTGTTCGACCGGATTGCGGTCGTCTCGGGTACCTCGAACCGCCAGACCAAGGCGCTGGCCGCCTCGGTGCGCGACAAGGTCAAGGAAGCCGGCGGCGACATCGTCGGCATGGAAGGCGAAGACACCGGCGAATGGGTGCTGGTCGACCTGGGCGACATGATCGTCCACATCATGCAGCCGGCCATCCGCCAGTATTACCGCCTCGAGGAAATCTGGGGCGAGAAGCCGGTCAAGCTGGGCGCGGCCAAGCGCAAGTCGACCGCCGAAGCGGCGGAAGCGGCCGAGCCGAAAGTGAAATCGAAGCACCTGGCCGCCAACCAGGACGCGCCGGAAGTGAAACCAGTCAACGAGCGCAAGCCGGCAGCAAAGCGAGCTTCGACAGTGTCGAAGACGAGCGCTGCGGCCAAGACCACCGCCACCAAGGCGCCGGCCAAGAAGCCAGCCGCCAAAGCGGTGTCGAAGGCGGTCGGCAAGACCATCACCGTCGCGCCGAGCCGGACCGAAATCGCCGCCGTCGAAGCGACCAAGGCCAAGCCGCCAAAGCGCAAAGTCGCAGCCCCAGCCGTTGCGGCCGATGCTGCACCCGTGAAAAAAGTCATCAAGCGCGTCACCAAAAAGGCCGCCGAGTAATTTTTACCTAAGTTTCAATGCAACTCATCATCGCCGCGGTCGGTCATAAAATGCCGGCCTGGATCGACACCGGCTTTTCCGAATACACGAAGCGCATGCCGCCCGAGCTGCGCATCGTGCTCAAGGAAATCAAGCCGGTCGAACGTTCCGGCAGCAAGACGGCCGCCACCGCGATGGCGCTCGAACGCGAGCGCATCGAAGCCGCATTGCCGAAAGGCGTGCGCATCATCGCCCTCGACGAGCGCGGCAAGGACCTGACCAGTGTCGGCCTGTCCCAGCAATTGCTGGGCTGGCTGCAGGATGGCCGCGATACCGCCTTCCTGATCGGCGGGGCCGACGGCCTCGATCCGGAACTCAAGGCGCGCGCCGAAGGCCTGATCCGTATTTCCAGCATGACGCTGCCGCACGGCGTCGTGCGCGTGATGCTGGCCGAACAGCTGTACCGCGCCTGGTCGATCACCCAGAACCATCCGTACCACCGCGTCTGACCAGGTTTGCCATGAAAGTCCTCGACAAGAAGATCTACCTCGCCTCGAAATCGCCGCGGCGGCGCGAACTGCTGCGCCAGGTCGGCGTGGACTTCGACCTGCTGATGCTGCGCAGCGACCCGGCGCGCGGCGTCGACGTCAGCGAAGACGTGCTGCCGGGCGAACCGGCGCACGACTACGTGGTGCGCGTCGCGCTGGAAAAGGGCGCGTTTGCCTGGAAGGTATTGCAGCAGCGCCGCCAGCCGCTGCGTCCGGTGCTCACGGCCGACACCACCGTCACCGTCGACGACGAGATCCTCGGCAAGCCCGCCGATCCGGTCGAAGCCGCCGCCATGCTCGAACGCCTGTCGGGGCGCACGCACCAGGTGCTGACCACGGTGGCGGTGCATTTCGTCGACATGGCCGAGCACATCACGCAAGTGTCGAACGTGCGCTTCGCCAAACTGACGCCGCAGGCCATCCGCGCCTATTGCGCCACCACCGAACCCTACGACAAGGCGGGCGGATACGGCATCCAGGGGCTGGCGGCGCTGTTTGTCGAACATATCGAGGGGAGTCACTCGGGGATCATGGGGCTTCCTTTGTTCGAGACGGCAGGGTTATTGCGCAAGGCAGGCGTGTTAATCTGATCGTTGGCCGCCGCGTACCGTAGGGTGGGCTCTCGAGCCCACGCGGTGCAGCGGTGGATCAATCGCACCTTGGTTTGATGGCGCAATCGCTGAGCAACCGCCGTACCGCGTGGGCACAAGTGCCCACCCTACAACGGCGAAGGGCAAAAGCTTAAGCCGCCATTAACGTCCCGCCTTCGTCCCCTCTCAACCAGCCAGTTCCCCTCCGCCGCCCTTGCCGGGCGTGTATCATGGCACTCTGAACAATATCCCGTGCCCGGCGTGCCATGAACGAAGACATCCTCATCAATATCACTCCGCAGGAAACGCGCGTGGCGCTGGTCTTGCAGGGCGCGGTGCAGGAGTTGCACATCGAACGCACGCTCACGCGTGGCCTGGCCGGCAACGTGTATTCGGGCAAGGTGGTGCGGGTGCTGCCGGGGATGCAGTCGGCTTTCATCGACATCGGCCTCGAGCGCGCCGCCTTCCTGCACGTGGCCGACATCTGGGAAGCGCGGCCGCACGACAATTCGAACACGCCGCCGACGCCGATCGAAAAGCTGCTGTTCGACGGCCAGGTGCTGACGGTACAGGTGATCAAGGATCCGATCGGCACCAAGGGCGCGCGCCTGTCGACGCAGATTTCGATTGCCGGGCGCATGCTGGTCTACCTGCCGCAGGATAACCACATCGGCATCTCGCAAAAGATCGAAAAGGAAGCCGACCGCGAACTGCTGCGCACGCGCATGGGCGGCTTGCTCCCGAGCGACGAAAAAGGCGGCTACATCGTGCGCACCCAGGCCGAGGACGCCTCCGACGCCGACCTGGCCGCCGACATCGATTACCTGCGCAAGACCTGGGCCGCGATCCAGAATGGCGCGCGCACCCGTCCCGCCACCAGCCTCTTGTACCAGGACCTGAACCTGGCCCAGCGCGTGCTGCGCGACTTCGTGCACGACGAGACGGCGACCATCCAGGTCGACTCGCGCGAGAACTACGCCATGCTGGTCGAGTTCGCCAAGATCTACACGCCGAGCGTGCTGGCGCGATTGCAGCACTACACCGGCGAGCGCCCGCTGTTCGACCTGTATGGCGTCGAAGAGGAAATCCTGCGCGCGCTGGGACGCCGCGTCGACCTGAAAAGCGGCGGCTACCTGATCGTCGACCAGACCGAGGCGATGACGACGATCGACGTGAACACCGGCGGCTACGTGGGCGGACGCAATTTCGCCGACACCATTTTCAAGACCAACCTGGAAGCGGCGCATGCGATCGCGCGCCAGTTGCGCCTGCGCAACCTGGGCGGGATCATCATCCTCGACTTCATCGACATGGAAAACAACGAGCACCGCAACCAGGTGCTCGCCGAACTCAAGAAGACATTGGCGCGCGACCGCACCAAGGTATCGGTCAGCAATTTCTCTGCGCTGGGCCTGGTCGAAATGACGAGGAAGCGCACCCGCGAATCGCTTGCCCACATCCTGTGCGAGCCCTGCCCGGCCTGCGCCGGCAAGGGACAAGTCAAAACCTCGCGCACGATCTGCTACGAAATCCTGCGCGAATTGCTGCGCGAAGCCAAGCAGTTCAACCCGCGCGAATTCCGCATCCTCGCCTCGCAGGAAGTGGTCGATCTGTTCCTCGAGGAAGAATCGCAGCACCTGGCGATGCTGGGCGACTTCATCGGCAAGAAGATCTCGCTGCAGGTCGAAAAAGGGTATCACCAGGAACAGTATGACGTGATCCTGATGTGAAGTGACGCATGGAACCGTTCGGGGAGCGCTGGCAGCTGCTGTGGCAGGATATCGGCACCGCGGCGCCCGCCGGCCTGCTCGACGCCCTGCTGGCGGCCTGGCGCGAACCGCAGCGCCATTACCACACACTGCAGCACCTGAAAGAATGCCTTCTCCAGTTCGACGTCCTCGCGACCTGGCCTCGTCCCACTTTTGACACGCATGTGTTGCCTGGTGCTGCGCGCCGATCTTGACTCGCCAGACGAAACTACCTAGCTTCCCAAGCAGGTAGTTGAGCACACGGGTATTCCTCGCGGCGAAATCACTTGTTTTCGATATGGGTACACAACCGTTCAGCCCCAGGAAGGAGATACATGGTCGGCGCCGCACAGACCAGCGCACTTCGCACGGCAGCCATGCGCTCGACGAAAGCGCCACCAACGCTTCCTGCAAAGCGGCCATGTTGCGCCTGACGCAGGACCAGCTGCTGGTCAACCAGGCGCTAGTGGAAAAGATCTCTGACTTCGAACAGACCGAGGCCGCGCTGCGCGCGTCGGAACAAAAGCTGCACGACCTGCTGGCGCACCAGCAGACGGCGCGCGAGAACGAGCGCAAGCGGCTCTCGCGCGAGCTGCACGATACGCTGGGGCAGAACCTGCTGGCGCTGCGCATCGACATCGTCATGCTGTACCAGCAAACGACGCGCCGGCACTACCGCCTGCGCGAGCGCATCGGCGCCGCGCTCGACAACGTCGACGCCATCTTGCGCTCGGTCAGGCAGTTGCTGGACGACCTGCGGCCATCCTGCCTGGAACTCGGCCTGATGGCCACGTTTGACATGGAATTGCGCAAATTTACGCGCGCCAGCGGGATTGCCTGCGAGCTGGCCGGCGAACCCGGCATCGACGAGCTGGTCGTGGACGAGGAAGCATTGCTGACGCTGTACCGGGCGCTGCAGGAATGCCTGAACAATGTGCTGCGCCACTCGCTGGCAAGCCGGGTGAACGTGCGCCTGCACCTCGTGCACGGCATGCTGGCGATGAGTATCGTCGACAATGGCATCGGCTTCGACCCGGCGGCGCCGCGCAAACCGGGCAGCTTCGGCCTGCTCGACCTGCACGAGCGCGTCGGCGGGCATGGCGGCAGCCTGGTCGTCAAAGGCGCGCGCGGGCACGGGACCGAGGTGCTGGTGAACATTCCGCTTCCCGCTGCTTCCCCTGTGGATGTGCCCGGCCAGCCGGCAACCGGATAGCAAACAACCTGGCGCCCAGACTGCTGTTGCCCAACCCCCTGCCGATACCGACCGGGCTGTCCGCCACCTGATCATGCTGCGCTATATCGAATACCAAACGATGCCACGAGGATTAAAAAAATCGTCATGAATCGTGCCTCGCAGCATTCAAATAAGCCTCTTTAATTGCCTACGGTTATCGATTCATTGCTGCTTGTTCGGAATCTGCAACAGGCCGTCTTCTTTCTGCCCGATAAACTTATTTTATGTAAATTCGACCTTTATAATAAGTCCATGCCAAACGGAAACGGCGCGTTGTCGGAATTTCTTACACGTATTTACGACAAACGAAATCGCTTACTCTAAGGTATTGATTTTAAATAATATTTATTTTAGGCATGGCGATTGCTTTACTAAAAGTTTTCTCACCTTCACGACAACCTGTCGAAAGATTAACAATGAATTTCGTTAAGAAACTTATGTGCGCTGCAGCAATGGCGCTGGGCACAACCGGTGCCGCAATCGCGAGTCCGGTGCTCAACAACTGGGTGTTCAACCCCACCGGTACCGGCTTTGGCGGCGGCCAGGTCATCAACGAATACCTGGATATCAACGGTAACGCTTTCATCCAGTTGAACCGGACTGGCAGCACCTCCTTCGAGTTCCGCGAGCATGCCGTCTTCAACGTGCCGCAGGCCGATAGCAATGGCCGGTATTTCCCCATCACTTACCGCGGCGGGAATATCACGGCGACCTTCGAAGCGACCGGCAGCGGCACTTTCGGCGGCGCCTTCACCTTCACCGGCGGCACCATGCGCATGTACCAAAACCCGACCAATGGCCAGTACGCGACCACGACCGGGATTTATGGCGCCAACCTGGGCAACATGATCGCCGAGTTCAACGTGCTGGGCGGCGGCGGCATGGTCGACCAGAATGGCATTCCGACCAACAATGGCCAGGTCAGCGTCTTCGCCGAGGCGGCTGCGGGCATGCTCGACCCCGGCTACTTCTTCAACAGCGCCGGCAAGGACCTGTCGACCGATTCGATCCTGTCGTTCGCGTTTACCAACGCCAACACGCTCGGCTCGCCGACCTCGCGCCTGGTCAGTGAAGTCGCTTGCCAGTTTTCCGGCTTCACCGGTGCGGGCTGCAATGGCAGGACCTATCGTAACCGTCCGGGCGAGTATTTCTTCATCGGTTCGAACGGCCAGTTCAAGCTGGCCGAAGCACCGCGCGACGTGCCGGAGCCTGGTTCGATCGCCCTGTTCGGCATCGCCCTGGCCGCTGCCGGGGCGGTGGCGCGCAAGCGTAAAGCCGTGTCGAAGTAAGCACGACGAAACGAAAAAAAGCGGCTGCGGCCGCTTTTTTTATTGCCTGTCCTTTTTATTTCCTGGCCGCTCAAGGCATGGCGTCGGGTTCGGTCTTGCCGGGCCGGTATTCGAGGTGGCCGTCGCGCAGCTTCAGGCGGCGCACCCCGGGCAGCCCGATCAGGTCGCGGTCGTGGCAGGCCATGACCACCGTGCTGCCCTCCTGCACCAGCGTCGGAATGAGGGCGATCACCTGCTCGCGCGCGGCGCCGTCGAGGTTCGCGGTCGGTTCGTCCAGCAGCAGCAGGCGCGGTTGCAGCACACGCGCGCGCGCCAGCGCCACGCGCTGCTTTTCGCCGCCGGACAGGCGCGCCGGATCGGTGTCGCGCAGGTAGCCGACACCGGCCCAGTCCATCGCCTCGGCGACCAGCGCCGCCACCCGCGCCCGCGGTTCGCCGCGCGCCGCCAGGCCATAGCCGATGTTCTGCGCGACGCTGGTCGAAAACATGACCGGATGCTGGTGCACGTAGACGATGGCGCGACGCAGGGAGGGTGGATACGGGTCAAGAGCGACCGGCTTGCCTTCGAAGACCGCTTGGCCGATCTCGGCGGTGTCCAGGCCCGCCAGGATGCGCAGCAGCGTGCTCTTGCCGACGCCGTTGGCGCCGGTGAGGACATAGGCGCTGGCCGCGTCCAGCGTCAGCGTGTCGATGTCGAACAGCAGGCGTTCGCCATGGCGCTTGCGCAGTCCATGTACCTTGAAAAGCGTATTCATGCACGGCCTCCAGCCGTATGCGCTTCACCCTGCAGCAGCATCAGCGCGCCGTTCATCAACAGCGCCAGCGCGACCAGCACGATGCCCAGCGCGATCCCTTGCGCGAATTCGCCCTTGCTCGTTTCCAGCGCAATCGCGGTGGTGATGGTGCGGGTTTCTCCTTCGATGTTCCCGCCCACCATCAGCGCGCAGCCGACTTCCGAGATCACGCGGCCGAAGCCGCTGATCACGGCCGCCATGACGCCGTAGCGGGCTTCGTGCAGCACGGTGGTCATGACGCGCCAGCGCGAGGCGCCGAGCGCGCGCGCCGTCTCGGCATAGCGCGCATCGAGCGCCTGCACCGCCGCCAGCGTAAACGCCAGCAGCACCGGCAGGCCGACCACGAACTGGCCGGCGATGATGCCCGACTGCGAGAACAGCCATTCCAATGGCCCCAATGGGCCGCGCCGCGACAGCAGCAGATACAGCAGCAGGCCGATCAGCACCGTCGGCAGCGACAGGGCGCACTGCGCCAGCCAGACCGCGATGCGGCGCCCCGGAAAACGGTGCATGGCGATCGCATACCCCAGCAGCACCGCCGGCGGCGTCGCCAGCAGGAGGCCGATGACGCTGGTTTTAATCGAGACCCAGATGATGCGCCAGAGCGCGGCGTCGCCGGAAAACAGCAGCGCGAAGGCGTGCGCCGTGGCGTCGAACAAAGACATGAGGTAATAGAACCCGCGGCCGCTCAGGCGCTGCGCGGATAGTGCGGAACGTCGGCCAGTTCCGGCTCGAACACGAGCCGCTCCTGCCCGGCCAGCAGCAGGAAGTGCCTGCCACTGCAGCGCGCCAGCAGGCTCATGCCGACCTTTTGCGCCACCATGTGCCCCATCTGCGTGGTGCCCGAGCGCGACAGGAGGAAGGGAATGCCCATCTGCGCGCCCTTGATGACCATTTCGGAGGTGAGGCGGCCGGTCGTATAGAACACCTTGTCGGCACCCTCGATCCCCTCCAGCCACATCAGGCCGGCGATCGCATCGACCGCGTTGTGGCGGCCGACGTCTTCGACGAAGTACAGCAACTCGCCCGTGTTCGAGAACAGCGCGCAGCCATGCACCGAGCCGGCCTGCTTATAGATCGACTGCTGGGTGCGGATGGTGTCGACGATGCGGTAGACGACCGACTGGGCCAGCGTCGCCGTCTCGCTCAGGGAAATCGTCTCCACCTCATCCATCAAGCCGCCGAACACCGACCCTTGCCCGCAGCCGGTGGTGACGACCTTTTTCGCCGTGCGCTCTTCGACGTCGGCGATGCCGTTGCGGGTGACCACCGCCACCGCGTCGACCGACCAGTCGACCTGCACCGACACCACGTCGTCGATCGAACGCACCAGGCGCTGGTTGCGCAGGTAGCCCAGCGTCAGCGCTTCGGGCGCGCCGCCGAGGGTCATCAGGGTGACCAGTTCGCGCTTGTCGACGTACACCGTCAGCGGGCGTTCGGCCGGGATCGACATGGTGGAGGCGCGTCCGCGTTCGTCGAGCGCGCTCACCTCGTGGGTGAGGTGGGCGCGGGCATCGGAGAGTTGGGGGCGTGTGGGCGGCAGGTCTGGGCGGTTCATGACACGGATTGTGCCATGCCCGAGAGAATTTGGCCTCCACCATAGCTGGTTTGCTGCGCGACCTCCCCGCCGGGCGTGACCTTGATCGCGCAATATTTGAATTCCGGGATCTTGCCGAACGGGTCGAGCGCGGCGTTGGTCAGCCTGTTGATCGCCGCTTCGTAGTAGCAGAACGGCACGAAGATCGCCCCGACCGGCGAACTGTCGTCGGCGCGCGCCCACAACACCACTTCGCCGCGGCGCGACGCGATCGTGATCGGCGCACCGGGCGCAATGCCCAGGCGTTCCAGGTCGAGCGGGTGGACGAGGGCCACCGGATCGGGTTCGATCGCATCGAGCACGGTGGCGCGCCGGGTCATGCTGCCGGTATGCCAGTGCTCCAGCTGGCGGCCGGTGATCAGCACCATCGGGTACTCGCTGTCCGGGCGCTCGTCGGCCGGAATGATGTCGGCCGGGACGAAACGCGCCCTGCCCCCTTCGCGCGGGAACAGTTCGGTAAACACCACCGGCTGGCCGACGTCGCCTTCGTTCATGCACGGGTAGACCACGGCGCCATTCCTTTCCAGGCGCTCCCAGGTGATGCCGCCGATGCTGGCCATCGTGTGGCGCATCTCGTCGAACACTTCCGACACGTGGCCGTAGTTCCACGGCAGGCCGAGACGGTTCGCGATCTGCCCGATGATCCACAGGTCCTGCTTCGCCTCGCCCGGCGGATCGATCGCTTGCCGGCCCAGCTGCACCAGGCGGTCGGTATTGGTAAACGTGCCGGTCTTTTCCGGGAAGGCGGAGGCCGGCAGGATCACGTCGGCGAGATACGCGGTCTCGGTCAGGAAGATGTCCTGCACCACCAGGTGCTCCAAGGCCGCCAGCGCGGCGCGCGCGTGGTTGGCGTCGGGGTCGGACATGGCCGGATTTTCGCCCATGATGTACATGCCGCGGATTTGCCCGTGGTCGATCGCGTCCATGATCTCGACCACGGTCAGGCCGGGCTTCGGATCGAGCTTGCTGCCCCAGGCGGCTTCGAAGCGTTCGCGCGCGGCCTGGTTGTCGACGCGCTGGTAGTCCGGCAGCATCATCGGGATCAGGCCGGCGTCGGACGCGCCCTGCACGTTGTTCTGGCCGCGCAGCGGATGCAGGCCCGTGCCGGGACGGCCGATCTGGCCCGTCATCAGCGCCAGCGCGATCAGGCAGCGCGCATTGTCGGTGCCGTGCACGTGCTGCGAAATGCCCATGCCCCACAGGATCATCGAGGCTTTCGAGCTCGCATACAGACGCGCCACGTAGCGGATGGTGTCGGCATCGATGCCGCAGATGGGCGCCATCGCTTCCGGGCTGTACTCGGCCACGTTCTTTTCCAGGTCTTCATAACCGACCGTGCGGCTGGCGATGAAGTCCTGGTCGACCAGGCGTTCGCTGACGATCACATGCATCATCGCATTGAGCAGCGCGACGTCGGTGTCGGGCTTGAATTGCAGGTAGCGGTGCGCGTGGCGCGCCAGCTCGGAGCGGCGCGGATCGAGCAGGATCAGTTTGGCGCCGGTACGCACCGCGTTCTTGATCCAGGTGGCCGCCACCGGGTGGTTCACGGTCGGGTTGGCGCCGATGACGACGATGACTTCGGCGCGCGTGACGTCCATCACCGGGTTCGACACCGCGCCGGAACCGATCCCTTCCAGCAGGGCCGACACCGAGGAAGCGTGGCACAGGCGCGTGCAATGGTCGACGTTGTTCGTGCCGAAGCCGGTACGCACCAGCTTCTGGAACAGATACGCCTCTTCGTTGCTGCCCTTGGCCGAACCGAAGCCGGCCAGCGCGTCGCCGCCGTGGGCGTCGCGGATCTGCGCCAGCTTGCCGCCGGCCAGCGCCAGCGCCTCTTCCCAGCTCGCTTCGCGGAAGACATCCAATACGCGGTCCGGGTCCATCACGAAGTCGCCCGTCTTCGGCATGCCTGCGCGGCGGATCAGCGGCTTGGTGAGGCGATGCGGGTGGTGGGCGTAGTCGAAGCCATAGCGCCCCTTGACGCACAGGCGGCCCAGGTTGGCCGGGCCGTCGCGCCCTTCGACGTACAGGATCTTGTTGTCCTTGATGTTGTAGGTCAGCTGGCAGCCGACGCCGCAATACGGACAGACCGAATCGACCTGTTTATCGGGGATGTTCAGCGCCACTTCGCGCGCCGGCATCAGGGCGCCGGTCGGGCAGGCTTGCACGCATTCGCCGCAGGCCACGCAGGTGGAATTGCCCATCGGGTCGTCCTGGTCGAACACGATCTTTGCATTCTCGCCGCGGAAGGCCAGGCCGATGACGTCGTTCACCTGCTCGTCGCGGCAGGCGCGCACGCAGCGCGTGCACTGGATGCAGGCGTCGAGGTTGACGGTGATGGCCGCGTGCGATGCATCGACCTGGGGCTGGGCACGCGTGGAAGGGAAGCGCGGCTTGCCGACACCGAGCTTTTCGGCCCAGAGGTCGACTTCGTTCTTCCTCGTGTACTCGGCTTCGGGCATGTCGGCCAGCAGCAGTTCGAGCACCATCTTTTGCGCCGTGACGGCGCGGGCACTGTCGGTCGTCACCTTCATGCCGGCGCTCGGGGTGCGGCAGCAGGATGGCGCCAGCGTGCGTTCGCCGGCGATTTCGACCATGCAGGAGCGGCAGTTACCGACGGCTTCGTAGCCTTCCTTGTAGCACAGGCGCGGAATTTCGATGCCTTCGCGGGCGGCGACTTCGATGATGGTCTCGTGCGGCAGCGCCGCCACGGCGTGGCCGTTGAGTTCGAATGTGACGGTGGGCGTATTTGCGTTCATGATGGATTACCTTTCCAGCTCGTGCGGGAAGTACTTGATGACGCAGTCGAACGGATTCGGCGCCGCCTGGCCGAGGCCGCAGATCGACGCGTCGCGCATGACCTGCGACAGTTCGCCCAGCAAGGGAACGTCCCAGACCGGCTTGTTGATGATGTCGAGCGCCTTGGCGGTACCGTTGCGGCAGGGCGTGCACTGGCCGCAGGACTCGTCCTTGAAAAAAGCCAGCGTGTTGCGCGCGGCGGCGGTGGCGGTGTCGTGCTGCGACAGCACGACCACGGCGGCCGAGCCGATGAAGCAGCCGTAGGGTTGCAAGGTATCGAAGTCGAGCGGAATGTCGCCCATGGCGGCCGGCAGGATGCCGCCCGAGGCGCCGCCCGGCAGGTAGGCATAAAAACTGTGGCCTTCCTGCATGCCGCCGCAGTATTCGTCGATCAGTTGCGTAATCGTGATGCCGGCCGGCGCCAGCTTGACGCCCGGTTCGCGCACGCGGCCCGAGACCGAGAACGAGCGCAGGCCGCGGCGGCCGTTGCGGCCAAAGCTGGCGAACCAGTCGCCGCCGCGTTCCAGGATCTCACGCACCCAGTGCAGCGATTCGAAATTGTGTTCCAGCGTCGGCCGCCCGAACAGGCCGACCTGCGCCACGTAGGGTGGACGCAATCTCGGCATGCCGCGCTTGCCCTCGATCGATTCGATCATGGCCGACTCTTCGCCGCAGATGTAGGCGCCGGCGCCGCGGCGCAGGTAGATTGGCGGCATGCCCTGCAGCGGCGGGTCGGCGCGCAACTTGTCCAGTTCGGCTTCGAGCATGGCGCGGCAGCCGTGGTATTCGTCGCGCAGATAAATGTAGATGGCCTCGATGCCGACCGCCCAGGCGGCGATCAGGGCGCCTTCCAGGAAGCGGTGCGGGTCGCGTTCCAGGTACACGCGGTCCTTGAAGGTGCCGGGTTCGCCTTCGTCGATGTTAATCGCCATCAGGCGCGGGCCGGCTTCGGCGCGCACGATGCGCCACTTGCGGCCCAGCGGGAAGCCTGCGCCGCCCAGGCCGCGCAGGCCGGAGGCTTCCAGTGTCTTGATGACGTCCTCAACGTCGTGCTCGCCGGCGACGCAGGCGCGCAGCAGTTGATAGCCGCCGTCCTTGCGGTAATCCATGAAACCGATGTGGTCCGTCACCGCATCCGTGGTCTGGCCGGCGGCGGCTTTCGCCACGATCGTCTCGACGCTGGCATTCGGAATTGCATGCTGTCCCACCACCGCCGCCGGCGCCTGCTCGCAGCGGCCGATGCAGGGCGCTTCCAGCAAGCGCACCTCGCGCCCGAGCAGCGCCGGCAGCCTGGCCAGCAGTTCGCGGGCACCCGCCATCTCGCACGACAGGCCGGCGCAGACGCGCACGGTCAGTACAGCCGGGGCCGATTGGCCCTCTTTCACCACGTCGAAGTGGTGGTAGAACGTGGCGACCTCGTAGACCTCGGTTTGCGCGAGGCGCATTTCCTGGGCCAGCGCGGCCATGTGGGCGCTGGACAGGCAGCCGAAGTGGTCTTGCAGCTTGTGCAGGTGTTCGATCAGCAGGTCGCGCTGGCGCGACTCGGTGCCGAGCAGCGCCTGGACGTCGGCCAGTGCTTGCGGGTCGACGCGGCGGCCCTTCGGGGCTTCGCGCTTGCGCTGGCGGCTGGCGCCGTCAATGTTGCCAATGCGGGCAATCGGGATGATGGGGTGGTTCATGGTGCGTCCCAGGTTGTGATGCGTGTTGCGTTGGTTTGTCGTGGCGATGTTGGTGTTTCGAGCGGTGTACGCGGGCATGCCGCCCTACGCTACGCCCGGCCCGTGGTGCCGGTCCGCGGCGGTGGTCGACCGCGAACCGTGGCGTTAATCCGTGGCGGTGGTACACCGTAGGGCGGGCATGCCCGCCTGCACGCCGCCCGCACAGCGATTACTTGAAGAGCACCGCCGCCTTCTGCAGCGTCACCCACACCCCGAACATCAGCGGAATGCCGACCGCCAGCCAGGCAAACAGCGCCACCGCCGGGCTCGATGCCACGCCGGCGCCGCTGGCGCCGCCTCGGGCGCCGCCCATGGCGCTGACGTCGCGTTCGTGGGCCAGCTTCTTCTCCGCCGCCAGCTCGGCATCGGTCATGAAATGCTTGTCGGCCAATGGACGGATCATCGTGTTGAGCACGATGCCCACCACGATCAGGCCGGCCAGCACGTACATCGTCACGTCGTACGCCTGTGCCTTCGGCACGCCGTGGGCGATCTGGTACTCGCGGATGTAGTTGATCAGGATCGGACCAAGCACACCGGCGGCGGCCCAGGCGGTCAGCAGGCGGCCGTGGATCGCGCCCACCATCTGGGTGCCGAACAGGTCGGCCAGGTAAGCAGGCACAGTGGCAAAGCCGCCGCCGTACATCGACAGGATGATGCAGATGAAGCCGACGAACAGGGCCAGCTGGCCGGCATGCGCCATCGACGGAATCGATGCATACAGTATGAACCCGAGGACCAGGAAAATGAAGTAGGTCGCCTTGCGGCCGATGTAGTCCGAGCACGAAGCCCAGGCGAAGCGCCCGCCGATATTGAACAGCGACAGCAGGCCGGTGAAGCCGGCGGCAATCGCCGCGATCTGCCCCTTCTGCGCGGCGTCGAGTTCGTTGAAACCGAGGTCGACGCCGATCAGGCGCCCGCCGAACACTTCCTGCAGTAGCGGCGAGGCCATGCCGAGGATGCCGATGCCGGCCGAGACGTTCAGGAACAGCACGCCCCAGATCAGCCAGAACTGCGGAATGCCCCAGACCCGGCTGGCGTGCACGTGGCGCGAGGTGATCATCGTGTTGGCGCTTTGCGCCGGCGGGGTCCAGCCGGCCGGCTTCCAACCGGTGGCGGGCACGCGGTAGGTCAGCGCGCCGGCCACCATGAAGACGAAATAGATCGCGGCCAGGGCCAGGAAGGTTTCCCAGACGCCGACCGAGGTGGCGGTGGCGAAGTGCTTCATCAGCTTGTCGGCCAGCGGCGCGCCGATCATGGCGCCGCCACCGAAGCCCATGATGGCCATGCCGGTCGCCATGCCGCGCCGGTCCGGGAACCATTTGATCAGCGTCGACACCGGCGAAATGTAGCCGAGGCCGAGGCCAATGCCGCCGATGACGCCGGAACCGAGCCACATCAGCCAGATCTGGTGCGTGTAGATGCCGAAGGCGGAGATCACCAGCCCGCCACACCAGCATACCGCCGAGACGAGGCCGGCCTTGCGCGGACCGGCATGCTCGAGCCAGCCGCCGAACAGCCACGCGGCCAGGCCCAGGAAGACGAAGAACAGCGTGAACATCCAGCCGAGCATCGAGATCTTCCAGTCGCAGGTGGTGGAAAAGATCTCGGCCATGAAGCCCATGTCGGCGGCGCAGGCCACCGGATCGTTGATGCCGATCGCTTTCGACAGCGGCAGCCAGAACACCGAAAAGCCATACGCCATGCCGATGCACAGGTGGATCGCCAGCGCCGCCGGCGGTACCAGCCAGCGATTGAAACCCGGTCCCGCGATCGTGCGTTCCTTGCTCAGAAAATCAAACAACCCCATTGTCCCCTCCAGTTTTTTATGTTCCTGAATATGCTTTTTTAAGCATATCTATCAGGCATTTATTATTGCTTTCCGAGGGTATCATGATGTTTTTGGCACTGAAATAGGCTATTTTCAGCATATGCTCACCGTTCACATCCGCCCGCACTGGGAAATCAGTGTCAAGGGAGAAGTGCCGCTCGACATGGCCAACCTGCTCGGCCTGCTGCTGTCGATCCAGGACACCGGTTCCATCGCCCAGGCGGCGCGAAGCGTCGGCCTGTCCTACCGCTATGCCTGGGGCCTGTTGCGCGCGGCGGAAAGCCTGTTCGGCACGCAGTTGCTGCAGACCGGACGCGGGCGCGGCACGCTGCTGACGCCGCTGGCGCAAAAGCTGGTCTGGGCCGACCGCCGCATCGCCGCGCGCCTGTCGCCCACCCTGCACAGCCTGGCCTCGGAACTGGAAGCGGAACTGGGGCGCATCACGGCCAATACCATCCGCACCCTGCGCATGGATGCCAGCCATGGTTTCGCGGTAGCCGCGCTGACCGGCTGCATCGACCGCGACGCCTTGCCGCTCGACCTGCGCTACCGCACCAGCACCGACGCCGTGGCGGCGCTGGCGCGGCGCGAATGCGACCTGGCCGGCTTCCACATTCCGCTGGGGCGCTTCGAGGCGCAAACGACGGCCTGGTATTTGCGCTGGCTCGATCCGAACCTGCACTGCCTGGTGCGCGTGGCCGGGCGCCAGCAGGGGCTGATCGTGGCGCGCGATAATCCACTGCGCATCCGCGGCCTGGCCGACCTGGCGCGGCCCGAAGTGCGTTTCGTGAACCGCCAGGCCGGCTCGGGCACGCGCATGCTGCTCGAGATGATGCTGGCGGCCGACGGCCCGCCGCCCGAATCGCTCAACGGTTTCAACAGCGCCGAGTTCACCCATTCGGCGGTGGCGGCCTACATCGCCAGCGGCATGGCCGACGCCGGCTTCGGCATGCAGGCCGCTGCCGCCCAGTTCAAGCTCGACTTCCTGCCGCTGGTGCGCGAACATTATTATTTTGCACTGCGCCGCGACGCCGTCGACGAGCCGGCCATGCGCCAGTTGTTCGAGGTGATGCGCAATCCGTCCTACCACCGGCTGGTGGCCGCCCTGCCCGGCTACGACGCGGCCGGCACCGGCGAACTGGTTTCGATCGCCGAGGCATTTTCGCTGCGAACGTAATAGGCGTTCGGTGCCGGCGACGCTTGTGCGCAACCGTGGTCTTTGCAGGCCTTTCCTGTAGCTGCCTTCTCTCGACATGACATGCCTGCGCTTGCGCAAACGAGCAGCCTCTCCCATCGCTAGATTGGAGTCTTCGCCAACACGACGAGATGACGAGGACGCCATGGTCGACAGATATTTCATCACACTCGGTGCCGCGACGTCGGCCGGCGGCAAGGTCACGTCCGGCAGCCGCTTCCGAACCATCAACGAGGTGCCGGTGGCGGTCGCGGGCGACAGCTGCTGGTGTCCCGTCTGCCTGTCGGAAGGCGTCATCGTGCCCGACGGCACGCGCCTGGACGAAACGGCCGACGGCCGCCTGGTGGCCCTGCACGACGACCTGTGCGTCTGCAAATGCAGCCCGCCGCCGCGCCTGGTCGCAGCGCAAACCTTCATGTGCCAATCGATCGACGGCGACTGGTACGCCGGCAAAGCGGCCGCCGCCACGGAGGCGGCGGCGCGCGCCAACGCGGCCGGGCTCGATGCCGACGACGCCGACCTGCTGCCGCTCATCCTGCTCGATCCGGACACGCTGCAGCCGCTGGACACCGGCTCGTACCGGCTCGACCTGGCGCAGGGGACGGTTGCGGATCTGCTCGACGACATGGGCCGCACCGAACCGCTCGCGCCCGCGCAGCGGACCGGCGCCGTGACCTGGCAGGTGGACGACGCCGGCTGAGGGGCGCCCGATGCAGGCCCGTTACGTCCCCGGTGCACCGAACCCCTGGTTCCCCAGGCACAAGTACCACGGCATTCCCATCAACCGCAACATCAAGCCGCTCGCCGAGTGCAAGTTGCACCACTGCGTCGGCCCGGCGGCCACCGTGGAAAAGGCGATCGGCGTCCCGATCCTGACGCCGGAACACCTGTGGGGCACCTTCCAGGTCGAAGCCGAACACATCCTCACCATCGACGGCAGCCTGGAAGGCAACGACCGCGAGCGCAACCGGCGCATCAATGCGGCGTATGCGAAGTTATGGCTGGCCGATAACCGCTTCCAGTGGGCGGGACTGGCGGCGTTCGCGTCGAAGCAGGTTGGGTGCGGGTTGCTGCATTCGGCCGAAACGCTCGACAAGAATCGGCGCGCGCGCGAAGACCTTGCGCATTCGATTGCCGCGGCCATGCCGGGGGCGGAGGCGGCGGTCGGGATGCAGGCGGCGACCGAGGCTGGCGCGGCATACATGTTTCAGAAGCTGGGCTTCGGAAATGCGCATCTGTTTTTGGATATTTATCCGCTGCACAGGTTTTTTATGGAGCGGGGGTGGAAAGATTTTGAGACCTACTTAAAAAGAAGATATAGCGAGAAACATTCAGTGCATTGGGCGGTTAGCAGAAACAAGCTGCGCTTCGGAATACCATTCATCGAGATTCGTGACGCGTTTGAACAGATCGAACACGGAAATCTCGCGCGTAGTGTTGAAATCTTGGCTCAGCATGAGCAAGTGAACATTCTCCAGAAAATTATATACGACGACGAGGTGCTGCAAAAGCTCCTTGCCATGAATCAGTATGCGTGGGCAACTGGATTTCCAACTGGAGACTATATGGAAATCAAATTGACCCTGTCGGCCGAATGTCGAGCGAGCACGGGCTTCACCTCATGGTTCTCGCGGGCCAAAGATGCCAAGCTTTGGTTGGCTGCCGAGCGCATGCAATTCGTGAATCAGGCTGCGAAACAATTTGACCAACTTCTGAACAGTGCAGAGCGGCCTCGTGTCGAAAAGTCGATCCGTGCAATTGCCGCCGGCGGAGGCGTGGTATGAAAGGTCGGTATCGCATCTTGGCCGTTTTGGCTGGCTTTATCGTCCTGGCTATCGGTTGGCAATCGCGCCCCCCTAAGCCAACCATCCTCTCATTTCGCCCGGGGCAAGCTTTTGAGGGGGTAGTTAAAGACTCGACCTTCCCGGTCCTGGAGCGCTCGAGTCCGCCGGACCCCGAAACCGGCTGGGGTGGGATTTGGGTTACGGAGCCGGCCGTTATCATCCGCCTCAATGACGTCCAACATGGATTCACGCTGCCGCCGACAAAGTTTGCTGCGCTCAGTATCCAGCGAAACGTAGCCGCCACGCTCGCTACATCGCCCATGCTTGAGGAGCTATCCTTCGACCAAGCCGTTGCCGTTCTGGAAAACCTGCAAGATCAATTCAAGGCAGGAGGCTGGCAGCCATGGGCAGACGACGACAGTACGTGGTTCGACCTGACGCCAGAAGGCAGGAAGCGCCTGTATGCACGGATGTTCGAGCCCGGATACGCAGAGGAGGCAAGCTTGCGTATTCCCGATCTGTACGGCATGGTCTTTCGGCTCAAATGTACCGAAGGCTGCTGGACACGTGAGCCGCCCTACAAATTCCTTATCGATGTTGGTGTCGGCCGCGATGTATTCGGATCAGAAAAAGGAGCTCCCATGCTGTGGGACCCGTCTCATCCGGCTGCCAGTCGCAGGGGTATGAAGTGAGGCCATCCCGTTCTCATCTCGCCGTCGGGTCTATGGCCATTGTCGCCATTGTTTGGTGGCATTCACGCCCTCCCGAGCCGACCGTTCTGGCGTTCCGCCTTGGCCAGACCTTCGAGCAAGTTGCCAAGGATTCTAGCTATCCAGTGATGGAACGCTCAAACCGACCCGCCGACGACACAGATAATAAGTTCGGCGCGACCTGGGTTACAGAACCGGCCGTGATTATCCGTTTTACCGATCCGAAACACGGCTTCACGCTGCCACCGACCAAGTTCGCTGCGCTTACCTTCTCGCAAAACCAGGCAGTCTCGCTTGCTACTTCACCGATGTTGGATCCGCTGCCTTTCGACGAGGCCGTCCTCATCCTGGAAAACCTGCAGAACCAATTCAAAGCGGGCGGTTGGGAGCCCTGGGTCAAGGACGACAGTACCTGGTTCGACCTGACACCAAAGGAAAGAAGCGGTTATACGCACGCATGTTCAGGCCCGGATACATGGAAACAGCAAGTGTGCGCGTTCCATAAATGTACGGAATGACCTTCCGGCTGAAATGTACCGAAGGCTGCTGGACGCGAGAACCTCCTTACCTGTTTCTCATCGATATAGGGGTAGGCGGCGATGTTTATGGTTGGAAGCCAGGGGATCCGGTACGGTGGGAACGCCCCGAGAATGCGGCCATCGGCAGCAGCGTGCAATGAAGACGCGCCATCGCCCACTACCCACTTTTCGGCGAACAGCCTGCAGTCCTGTCGCCGCTCCGGTATCATGCGGGGATGAATGAGATTTCTTCCCTCCCTTCTTCTCTTCCCTCATCTTTTCCCTTCGTCATTGGTGTCGCCGGCGGCAGCGGCAGTGGCAAGTCGACGGTGACCCAGCAGGTGCTGGCGTCGTTCGGCACCGAGATGGTGTCGGTGGTAATGCAGGACGATTACTACCGCGACCAGTCCGACCTGACCCCGGAAGTGCGGCGCAAGCAGAATTACGACCATCCGCAGGCCTTTGACTGGCCGCTGCTGGTCCAGCATGTGCGCGCTTTGCGCAATGGCGAAGCGATCGAGATGCCGGAGTACGACTTCACGATCGACAACCGCTCGGACCGCACCATTCCAGTGAAACCGGCGCCGGTGATCGTGATCGAGGGCTTGTTCGCCCTGTATGACGCGGATCTGCGCAAGATGATGTCGCTGAAGATCTTTGTCGACACCGCCGCCGACGTGCGCTTCATCCGCCGCATGCAGCGCGATATCACCGAACGTGGCCGCACGGTGGAGAGCATCGTCAGCCAGTACCTGGAAACCGTGCGCCCGATGCACAAGCAATTCATCGAGCCGACCAGGCGCCAGGCCGACGTCATCCTGCCGCACGGCGCGAATGGCCCGGCGATCGACGTGATCACCACCAAGGTGGCCAGCGTCATCGGCCAGCTGAAGCAGTCCTGATTGTTACGGCGGCCGTGCCTCAGCGCCGCCGCTTTTTCCAGTCGTAATCCGGCCCTGTCACGTCCACCCCGGGGTGTCCCACCGACTCCGGGTGCTCGGAACACATCGTGATGAAGCGCACGCCCTCGCCCGCGCGCTGGCGCCGCCGCAAATCTTCCATGAAGCCCATGGCCTTGACCATTTCGTCGGTGCCGAATCCTTGCGCATGGGGACGGCAATCCGTTTCCTCAATAATCGTCCAATACACCATATACATGAGCTACTCCCGCGCCTTCGTTTTGACGGAATTGCTGAATAAACAATAATGTGACAATTCTGCACGTGCCCGCCGAACAGAAGCGCACGATTTCGATGCAGATAGGCGATATTTAGCAGAGGAAATGGATGTTAAGCTAAAAAGTAGGACTAGTCCGAAATGTCACTTATATGTTAGCCGATTCACATAACAGCCTGCGCTGGGCCGCTAGGCTGGAGCCTGTCTTCATCAAAGCAGGTAGATCTCATGAACATCAACAAGCAAATCCAGCCAGATACCGCACCCGAGCTGGCGCTTTGGGGCGGACTCGAATGCACGGTCAACCGTGTACGCGACAATTACTTCAGCCAGATGGAACGCAATGGCCACGTCGGCCGTCTGCAAGACATCGAACGCTTCGCCTCCCTCGGCATCAAGGCCATCCGCTATCCCGTCCTGTGGGAATGCGTGGCTCCCGATCGCATCGAGGATGCCGACTGGTCCTGGTCCGACGAGCGCCTGCCGGTGCTGCAGAGCCTGGGCGTGACCCCGATCGTCGGCCTGCTGCACCATGGCAGCGGTCCGCGTCACACCAGCCTGGTCGATGCCGACTTTCCCGAAAAGCTCGCCGAATACGCCGGCGCGGTAGCCCGCCGCTACCCGTGGGCCGAGTATTACACCCCGGTCAACGAACCACTGACCACAGCGCGCTTTTCAGGCTTGTATGGCGTCTGGTACCCGCATGGCGAGTCCCACGAGATCTTTATCCGTGCCCTGATCGGCGAATGCCGCGGCACGGTGCTGGCGATGCGCGCCATCCGCGCAGTCAATCCGGACGCCAAGCTGGTGGCGACCGACGACCTGTCGAAAACCTACGGCACGCCGGAGATGCAGGAACTGGTCGACTTCTTCAACGAGCGGCGCTGGCTGGGCTGGGACATGCTGTGCGGGATGATCGACGAGAATCACAAGATGTATGGCTACTTGATCGACTCCGGCGCCACGCCGGAAGAACTGCAATGGTTCCGCGACAACCCCTGCCCGCCCGACATCGTCGGCGTCAACTACTACGCGACCAGCGAGCGCTGGATCGACCACCGCCGCGAGCGCTATCCGGAAAGCCGCTGGGGCAGCTACGACGGCCAGCTATTCGCCGACATCGAAACCCCGCGCGCGCTGGCCACGCCGACCCCGGGCATCGGGCCGCTCCTGCAGGAATGCTGGGAACGCTACGGCTTGCCGATCGCGGTCACCGAAGCCCACATCGACGCCAACCGCGAAGACCAGATGCGCTGGCTGGTCGAGATCTGGAACGCCGCAAAGAAGGTGCGTGAGAAAGGTACCGACGTGCGCGCCGTCACCGTCTGGGCCCTGCTCGGTTCCTACGACTGGAACTGCCTGGTCACTGAATGCCGCGGCTACTACGAACCGGGCCCGTTCGACGTGCGCGGCCCCGAACCGCGTCCGACCGCCGTCGCCAACCTGATGCGCGAACTGTCCTCGGGACGCCCGCTGACCAATCCGGTGCTGCAGGGTGAAGGCTGGTGGCGCCGTCCGGACCGCTTCATGTGCAAACCGGTTGCCACCCGCACCGCCGTGGCGGACTTCGCGGTGCGCAGCCAGTTCAAGTCGGCCCACGTGCAGCCGATCCTGATCACCGGCGCCACCGGCACCCTGGGTTCGGCCTTCGCGCGCATCTGCAAGAAGCGCAACCTGGCCTGCCACGTGCTGACGCGCGAGGACATGGACATCACCGACCCGGCCTCGGTCGAAGCGGCGATCCAGCACTTCAAACCCTGGGCGATCATCAACGCCGGCGGCTACGTGCGCGTCGACGATGCCGAAACCGACGTCGAGAACTGCATGAACGGCAATACGCTCGGACCGAACATCCTGGCCCTGGCCTGCATCCGCCATGCGCTGCGCTTCATGACCTTCTCGTCCGACCTGGTGTTCGACGGCGCCAAGGACACCCCTTACCTCGAGTCCGACCCGGTGGCGCCGCTGGGCGTGTACGGCCGCAGCAAGGCCGAAGCTGAACTGCGCGTGCTGGAAGCCGACCCGCAGGCACTGATCATCCGTACCAGTTCGTTCTTCGGTCCCTGGGACCGGCACAACTTCGTGACGCAGGCCCTGGCCGCGATGAAGGCCGGCCAGCCGTTCACGGCCTCGAACGACCTGGTGGTGACGCCGACCTACGTGCCCGACCTGGTCAACGCCAGCCTCGACCTGATGATCGACCGCGAACGCGGCGTCTGGCATCTCACCAATAGCCAGCCCGTGACCTGGGCCGACCTGGCGCGCAAGGCCTGCGAGGTGGCCGGTGTCGAGCCGCGCACGCTGGAAGAGCGGCCGGCGACGGAACTGGGTTATGTGGCGGTACGTCCGCACTACTCGGCCCTGGGCAGCGAACGCGGCATGCTGCTGCCCTCGCTCGAGGATGCGCTGGCGCGCTACATCAAGGCGCTCGAAGAGCACGCGGCCGACGATGGCGAACTGGCCGGGGAAGCGGCGCATTACGCGAGCTGATTGTTCAGTCAGCGCCGGGCTGCGTGTCCGGCGTTATACGTTGCGGGTAGGTTGATGCAAGAACGCGTGGAGTCAGGACTCCACCCTACGATTCGCCGCTGTTCGTAGCGTGGACTCCCGAGTCCACGCGTTTTTCGTGTCCGGACATACCCGACGGTTAAACGCCGGCCAAGGGCTTCAAACGGGCGCTAGCCGATCGCGTAGGGTGGGCATGCCCACGCGTGTCCGTGCTTAAAACTGCCCGAACGCCTACCGCGCCAGCATCGGCGCCAACGCCTTCCACACCAGCGGCGCCTCCATCTTCTCCATGCAATCGTGATGCCCGAGCGGGCATTCGCGCTGGCGGCAGGGCGAGCAGTCGATGCGCAGCGACAGCGCGCGCGCGATGTCGGAAAACGGCGGCGCGTGGTCCGGATCGGTCGGGCCATACAGCGCGATCACTGGCCGGTTCAGGCTCGATGCGACGTGCAGCAGCCCGGAATCGTTGGCCACCACGGCAGCCGCGCGCGCGATCAGCGCGAACGCTTCGTCGAGTTTCGTCTCGCCGGCGAGGTTGCGCATCGACGCCGCCGCGGCGCCGGCAGTGGCCAGCACCTCGTCGCAGGTCTCGCGGTCCTTGGGCGAACCGAGCAGCGCGATCTGGGCGTCGCCATGCTGTTTGAGAATCGCTTGCGCCAGCGCGCCGAAATGGCGCGGCGGCCAGCGCTTGGCCGGGCCGAATTCGGCGCCGGGCGCGAACACGACCAGCGGCCGGCCGGCCTCGATGCCGAGGCGCGCGCAGGCCGCTTTGATCCGTTCTTGCGGCACCTGCAGGCGCGGGCGCGGCGCCGGCGCCAGCGGCGCATCCGGCGCCAGCGCCAGCGCCGCATAGAACGGCACCATCGGGCGCGGCGGCACGTCGTCGCGGTGCATCACATTGACCAGGCCGTAGCGCATCTCTCCCTTGTAGCCGACCCGGCGCCGAATGCCGGCCAGCCACGGGATCAGCGCATATTTCAGGGTATTCGGCAGCACGTAGGCGTCGACGTAGCCGCGCGCGCGCAGCACCTGCGCATACTTCCAGCGCTCGCGCAGCTGCAGCGCCTTGTGCCGGAACGGGGTTTCGAGCACGGTATCCACTTCGGGCGCGGCGCGCCACACCGGCGCCACCGACGGCGGCGCCAGCACGTCGATCGGGCGCTCCGGATGCTGCTGCTTGAGGCGCTGCAGCAGCGGCTGCGCCATCACGGCGTCGCCGATCCAGTTGGGCGAGATGACGAGGGTGCGCCCGCTCATTCTTCGGCCACCGCGGCGGCGAACTGCAGGCGGTACAGATTGGCGTACATGCCGCCCTGCGCCAGCAGCGCGTCGTGCGTGCCCTGCTCGACGATGCGCCCGCCTTCCATCACCACGATGCGGTCGGCACGCTCGATGGTCGACAGCCTGTGCGCGATGACGATGGTGGTGCGGCCGGCCATCAGGGTATCGAGCGCGGCCTGCACGGCGCGTTCGGATTCGTTGTCGAGCGCCGATGTCGCCTCGTCGAGGATCAGGATCGGCGCATCCTTGTAGATCGCGCGTGCGATCGCCACGCGCTGGCGCTGGCCGCCCGAGAGGCGCATGCCGTTCTCGCCGATCATCGATTCGACGCCGTCCGGCAGGCGCGCGACGACGTCGGTCAGGTGCGCGGCCTTGATCGCCGCGGCCAGGCGCTCGTAGTCGATGCGCTCGACGCCATAGGCGATGTTGGCCGCCAGCGTGTCGTCGAACAACACCACGTTCTGGCTCACCATCGCCAGTTGCGCGCGCAGGCTGGCCAGCCGCAAGTCGCGGTAGGGCACGCCGTCGAGCAGGATGCGCCCGCCTTGCGGGTCGTAGAAGCGGGTCGCGAGGTTGACAAAGGTCGACTTGCCGCCGCCCGAGACGCCGACCAGGGCCACCGTCTGGCCGGGCTGGATATCGAGCGTCACGTCCTGCAGCGCCGCGTTTTGCGCGTTCGGATAGTGGAAGCGCACGTTCTCGAAGCGCAGGTGGCCGGCCGCCCTGTCCAGTTCGCGCGTGCCGGTATCTTCCTCGACCGGCGAGTCGATCATCTCGAACACGGTTTCGGCGGCGGCGATCCCGCGCTGCATCGGGCCGTTCACTTCGGCCAGCGATTTCAAGGGCGTGAGCAGCATCAGCATCATGGTCACGAACTGCGTGAATTCGCCGACGGTCATATTGGCGCGAATGGCCAGCACGATCACCAGCGACAAGGTCATGGCGGTGGCGATTTGCGTGATCGGCGTGGTGGCGGCAAAGGCGACGGTACTGCGCTGCGAAAAGCCGCGCAGCGCCTCGCTGCGGGTATCGAAACGGCGGCGCTCGTAGCGCTCGCCGGAAAACACGCGGATCACCTGGTGCCCGCGCGCCGCTTCTTCGACCACCTGCGTCATTTCGGCGGTCACGCGCTGGTTCTCGCGGTGCATGTGGCGCAGGCGCTTGGTGGTGGTGCGCACGATGCCGGCGGTGAGCGGCATGACGATGACGGCCACCAGGGTCAGGCGCCAGTTCAGGTACAGCAAGGTGCCGAGCAGGCCGATCACGACCAGCGTGTCGCGCACGCAGGCGATGAACACCGAGTTGATCATGTCCACGACCTGGCGCACGTCGCCGATCACGGTGTTGATGATCTTGCCGGTCGATTCTTCCTGAAAGCGCGCCGCAGGCAGGCGCAGCAGGCGGTCGAACAGCCTGGCGCGCAGGTCGTTCAGTACGCGGCTGATGACCCAGTTGTTCAGGTAGGCGGTGGCGAAGGTGCCGATGCCGCGCAGGATGAAGATCGAGACCAGCACGGCCGGAATCCACCACAGGGGAAACGGCACGTTCTCCTTGAAACCCTTGTCCAGCAACAGCTGCAAGGCTTTGCCGAGCAGCGGCTGGGTGGCGGCGGTGAGCGCCATGGCCAGCAGCGCCATGTAGGCGCGCCCGCTATAGGGTTTGATGAACGCCCACAGGCGCTTGACGATGACACTGTTATCCAATTTGCTCTTTTCGCTCGCGGTGGAGGGCGCCGTGCGGCGCCGCGGGAAATCCGGCCCGCCATGGCAAGGCGGCCAGCCCGCCATTTTCGCATATTCGCGCCGCTACGCGCCGCCGAACACCGGCGGGCGCGGCGCGGCACAGTATGGAAAAAGCACCAATTGTCTCAGGTACAATGCACAGGATTTTGCCGGCGGCCCCGAGGCGTCACGCCGGCGCGACGCCCCGACCAAGGAAACAAGATGCAGTACCCGTCCTACCCTGCCGCCTCCGCTCCCGCCTGCGGCCGCATCGAGCGCGCGGCGCGCCTGCTGCTCCTGCTGGCCGCCTTCAGCATCCCGTTCTCCACCGCGCTGATGAACCTGTTCGTCGGCCTGACGCTGATCGCCTTCGTGCTGGCGGCGATCTTCGACCGCACGCTGCTGCAGCCGCTGCGCACGCCGGCGGCCCTGTGCGCGCTCGCCCTGCTGGCGCTGGTGATCGTCGGCAGTACCTGGTCGATCGCGCCGCCGGACGAGGTCCGCACCGGCATGCGCAAGTACGCGAAACTGCTGGTGCTGCCGGTCGCGGCATGCCTGTGCTGGCGCGCCGCCGACCTGCCGGCGCGCGTGCTGCGCTGGTCGCTGGCCGGCTGCACGTGGCTGGCGACCGCGCTCTACCTGGTCTGGCTCGGCATGATGCCGACGTCGAGCCTGGGCTGGTGGCGCGTGGGCGACCTGCAGGATCCCTACGCCTACCGCAACCACATCACGATCGGCATCCTGCTCTCGTTTGCCGCCTGCGCCGTCTTCCTGCTCGCGACCTACGCGCGCGATTGGCGCAAACGTATCGCCCTGCTGGCGCTGGGTGTGTATTTCGCCGCGCCCATCCTGATGGGCAATGGCCGCACCGGTTATGTCGGCCTGTTCCTCGGCCTGTTCGCGCTGTACCTGCTGCGCGGGCGCATCACGCTGCTGCGCTGCATGCTGGTGGCCGCCGCCATGTCGGTCATGTTTGCAGGCGTCTACCTGGTGTCGCCCAACTTCAAGATGCGCATGGACCTGCTCGCCATGGAAGTGGCCAGCAAGGACGCGACCTCGCCCAACGGCCTGCGCATGAGCTTCATGAAAATCGGCACCCAGGCCGTGCTCGACCGGCCCCTGCTCGGTCATGGTACCGGGTCCTTCTCCGAGGTCTTCGCGCCGGAAGCACAGCGCATCTGGGCCGGCTCGCCGAACGAGCTGAAAATACGCCACCAGCCGCACAGCGAGCCGCTGCTGCTTGCGGTGCAGCTCGGCCTGATCGGCGCCGGACTGTATTTCGCGCTGCTCGCCGCGCTCGGCAAGGCGGCGCTGTACCGGCGCGACGAGAACGCCGACGCACTGGCGCTGCTGGTAGCGATCTACGGCACTACCTCGCTGTTCAACAGCCTGTTGTGGGACCCGACCGAAGCCTACTGGTTCCTGCTGCTGGCCGGCGCCCTGTATGGACATTGCGTCCAGCGGCGCGGCATTGCACAATAGGCGCTTCGAGACAGCGCTACGCCGGCATTGCGCGCCGCGGCCCACATGAACAATAACATCCGCATTTCCCTCATCGTCGCCACCTATAACTGGCCGGAAGCCCTGCGCGCCTGCATTGAAGGATGCTTCCGCCAGAGCGACCGCAATTTCGAAATCATCGTTGCCGACGATGGCTCGGGAGAGGCGACGCGCACGCTGGTGGAGCAATTGTGCGCACGCGCGCCGGTGCCGATGCGCCACGTCTGGCAGCCCGACGACGGTTTTCGCCTGGCCGAATCGCGCAACAACGGCATCCTGGCCGCCAGCGGCGACTACATCGTCACCCTCGACGGCGACTGCGTGCCGCAGCGCGACTTCATCGCCCGCCACCGCCAACTGGCCGAACCGGGCTACATGGTCACCGGCAGCCGCATCCTGCTCAGCGAGGCCTTCAGCAAGCGCGTGCTGGCGGAAGGCATCGACCTGCAGTCGCTCAGCGTGGGCGAGACGCTGCGCTACCGCCTGCAGGGCCTGGGCAAGGCGGCCCAGTTGCTGATCAAACTGCCGGACATCGGGCGCCGCCGCCACCGCTTCAGTTTCCGCCGCATCAAGGGCTGCAACATGGCCTTCTGGCGCAGCGACCTGGAACGCGTCAACGGTTTCGACGAGAGCTTCCGCGGCTGGGGCTACGAGGATTCGGACGCGGTCGCGCGCCTGTACCACGCCGGCGTGATGCGCAAGGACGGCGCCTATGCAACCGAGGTGTTCCACCTGTGGCACCGCGAAGCGAAGCGCGACCAGGCATCGAGCAACCAGCACATCGTCCTCCAGCGCATGGCCAGCAAGACGACGCAGGCGGCCATTGGCTTACGCGACCATGGCGACCACGGCGTCCAGGCGCTGTCCGCGGCGGCGGACCGGCAGCCGTCCGCCTGAACCATGGCTAACGCGCCGGCGCCGCGCCGAATCTTGCTGGCCGGGGCCACCGGCCTGGTCGGGCAGGAACTCCTGCACGCGCTGCTGCCCGATCCCACGGTCGGGTCGGTGCAGGTGCTGGCGCGACGCTTGCCCGGCGTCGATCACCCGAAGCTGGCAACGCAGGTCGTCAATTTCGCCGCCCTACCCGCCCTGGCGGGGATCGACGAAGTGTATCTGGCGCTCGGGACCACGATCAAGGTGGCCGGCAGCCAGGCCGCGTTTCGCGCGGTCGATCTCGATGCCAACCTGGCGGTGGCGCGTGCGGTCCGCAACGCCGGCGCCAGGCGGCTGGGCCTGGTCAGCGCGATGGGCGCCGACAGCGGTTCGCGGGTGTTCTACAACCGCGTCAAGGGCGAACTCGAAGACGCGCTGGGCGCACTCGGTTTTGAAGGCCTCGTGATTGCGCGGCCGTCGCTGCTGACCGGCGACCGCGCAGCGCTCGGGCAGCCGGCGCGTGCCGGCGAGCGGATCGGGGGCGCATTGGCTGGCGTACTGCGGCCGTTCATCCCTGCGGACTATCGGCCGATCAGGGCTGTCGACGTAGCGCATGCCTTGCTGGCGCATGTCCCCCAAGCGCGGGGTACGTTCATCCTGCGCTCAGGCTCGATGCAAAGGTAAACGCAGCGCACCGTATGGGTCATCGAGGCCAATGGCCTCGATGACGGGTTCACCGGGCATGCCCACGCGGAATGCAACGCAGTGTTAGCCCACGAGCGCGGAGGCAGCGCCAGCCAACCATTCAACTCTCCTGCGGCGTCACGTTAGCGGTATTTTATACACGTCGAAGCGAGTCATCACAGCCAGCGACTGCGGACCGGCACGTAACGCGTGGGCATGCCCACCCTACGGTGCACATCAGCCGCGTAAAAAAACCACCCGCAGGTGGTTTTTTCACGTCCTCAAGCGATCAATACTCCACCGCCACGTCCTTCGCCCCCAGCGTCAACTCGAGCGCGTGCTTCAGCGCGTCCGACGGCGCCACGCGCCATTCGTCGCCCAGCTGCAGGATACAGTCGACGTTCGCCGGCTTGATGCGCATGCTGACCGGCAGTCCGTCCGGGTGTCTATAGGGCGCCAGCACTTCGGCGATCCTGGCCGGGCTGACCGTGCAGGCCAGGTCCATCTCCAGCTTGTGGCCATACTGGATGCGCGAACTGGCCAGGTCGTACACCTTTTCGGCGCTGATGCGCAGGCCGCCATTAAAGCGGTCTTCCGATACTTTGCCGACCACGAGTAAAAATTCGTCTTCCTTGAAGGCGTTCTTGTTCGCCTCGAACACTTCGTTGTAGACCGTGACCTCGACCACGCCGGTCTTGTCGTCGAGCGCCACGATCAGGATCTTGCCGCGCTGGGTCATCTGGGTGCGCACCCCCGTGATCACGCCGCACAACATGCGCGGCTCGCGCGACGGTTCCAGGTCTTGCAGGCGGGTGCGCGCGAAGCGGCGCACTTCGCCGGCGTAGATGTCGAACATGTGGCCCGACAGGTAGTAGCCGAGCGCGGTCTTCTCCTCGGACAGCTTCTGGCGGTCGGTCCAGGGCGTCGCCTTGACGTATTCCGGTGGCGCGACAAGATCGCTGTCGTCGCCGCCAAACAGACTGACCTGGTTGGCGGCGGCCGCTTCCTGGCCCGCCACTTCCATTGCAAAGGTGACGGAAGCCAGCAGGATCCCGCGATCGACGCCGAAGCAATCCATCGCGCCGGCGCGGATCAGCGACTCGATCGTGCGGCGGTTGATCTGCTTGCGGTCGACGCGCTTGCAGAAGTCGAACAGGTCCTTGAACTTGCCCCCTTCCGTACGCGCGGCCACGATCGCCTCGATCGCGCCCTGGCCGGCGCCCTTCACGCCGCCCAGGCCGTAGCGGATGTTCGATACCTGCTTGCCGGTGACGGACTTCGGCTGCCCTTCCGGCGTGAAGCGGAACTGCGACTCGTTGACGTCCGGTGGCAGCAGCGTGAGCTTGCAAACGTCCTTCGCGTCCTCGACCAGGATCTTGATCTTGTCGGTGTCCTCCATCGCCAGCGACATGTTGGCCGCCATGAACGCGGCCGTGTGGTGCACCTTCAGGTAGGCCGTGTGATACGACAGCAGCGCATACGCGGCGGCGTGCGATTTGTTGAAACCGTAGCCGGCGAACTTTTCCATCAAGTCGAAGATCTCGTCGGCCTTTTCGGTCGACAGGCCATCCTTGGCGGCGCCGGCGCGGAAGATCTCGCGGTGCTCGGCCATCTCTTCGGCCTTCTTTTTACCCATCGCGCGGCGCAGCATGTCGGCGCCGCCCAGCGAATAGCCGCCGACGATCTGCGCCATCTGCATGACCTGCTCCTGGTAGACCATGATGCCGTAGGTCTCGGACAGGATCGACTCGGTGCGCGGATCGGGATAATCGAACTTTTCGCCGTGCTTGCGCTTGCAGAAGTCGGGGATCAGGTCCATCGGGCCCGGACGGTACAAGGCCACCAGTGCAATGATGTCCTCGAAGCGGTCGGGACGCGCATCCTTCAACATGCCCTGCATGCCGCGCGACTCCAGCTGGAAGATCGCGACCGTCTTCGCATCCGACAGCAGCTTGTAGGACGGCCGGTCGGTCAGCGGCAGCGTTTCCAGGTTGAAGTCGGCATCAAGCGGATCGAGTGCGCGGATATAGTTCACGGCGCGGTCGAGGATGGTCAGCGTCGTCAGACCCAGGAAGTCGAACTTCACCAGGCCGACGGCTTCGACGTCGTCCTTGTCGTACTGCGAGACCACGCCGGCGTCGCCGCCCTGCGTGTACAGCGGGCAGAAGTCGGTCAGCTTGCCGGGCGCGATCAGCACGCCGCCGGCGTGCATGCCGATGTTACGGGTGATGCCCTCGACCTGCTGCGCCAGTTCCAGCACCTGTTTGACTTCTTCCTCGTTTTCGAGGCGTTCCTTGAGCAGCGGTTCTTCCTCGATCGCCTCGGCGATCGAGACCGGCTTGCCCGGCTTGAATGGAATCAGCTTCGAGACGCCGTCGCAGAAGTTGTAGCCGTAGTCGAGCACGCGGCCGACGTCGCGGATCGCACCCTTGGCCGCCATGGTACCGAAGGTGGCGATCTGCGACACGGCATCGCGGCCATATAGATCCTTCACGTGCTGGATCACCAGTTCGCGCTTTTCCTGGCAGAAGTCGATGTCGAAGTCGGGCATCGAGACACGTTCCGGATTCAGGAAGCGCTCGAACAGCAGGTTGTACTTCAGCGGATCGAGGTCGGTGATCTTCAGCGCATATGCCACCAGCGAACCCGCGCCCGAGCCGCGGCCGGGACCGATCGGCACGCCGTTGTTCTTGCCCCACTGGATGAACTCGGCAACGATCAGGAAGTAGCCCGGGAACTTCATCTTGATGATGGTGTTGTTCTCGAACTCCAGGCGCGCCTCGTAGCGCGGGCGCTCGGCCTCGCGCTTGACGGGATCGGGGAACAGCTGTTCGAGGCGCTCTTCCAGCCCCTTTTTTGTTTCGGCGACGAGGAATTCGTCGATCGTCATGCCGGGCGGCGTCGGGAAGTCGGGTAACTGCGGCTTGCCGAGCGTGAGCACGACGTTGCAGCGTTTGGCGATTTCGACCGAATTGGCCAGCGCCCCCGGCAGGTCGTGGAACAGCGCGGCCATCTCGGCCTGCGTTTTAAAACACATCTCTTCGTTGAAGCGGCGCACGCGCTTGGCGTTGGCCAGCATCTCGCCCTCGGCGATACAGGTGCGTGCCTCGTGGGCGATGAATTCGTCCTTGCTGATGAACTGCACCGGGTGCGTCGCCACCACCGGCAGCCCGAGGCGGCCGGCCAGCGCCACCGAATGGCGCACGGCCGCCTCCTGGTTGGCGGCGCCGGCGCGCTGGATCTCGATATAGAAGTGGCCGGGGAAGATGCGTGCCCAGCGTTCGGCATTGCGTTCGGCGCGTTCGAGGTCGCCGTTGTCGATGGCCTGGCCGACGTCGCCGAAGCAGGCGCCGGAGAGCACGATCAGGGCATTGGCCTGGTCGACGTCGGGCGTCAGCGTGGATGTCGAGGTCGCCAGCGCTTCGAGCCATTCGGTGCGGATCTCGGCGCGCCCCTTGTGCTGGTTGGTGAGCCAGGCGCGCGACAGCAGGTCGCACAATTGCAGGTAGCCGGTATGGTTCTTTGCCAGGATCAGCAGGCGCGACGGCTTGTCGCGGTTATCGTCGTTCGTGATCCAGGCATCGACCCCGACGATCGGCTTGATCCCCTTGCCGCGCGCCGCTTTATAGAAGCGCACCATGCAGAACATGTTGGCGAGATCGGTGACGGCCAGGGCCGGTTGCTTGTCCCTGGCGGCGGCGCCGACCAGGTCGTCGATGCGCACCAGGCCGTCGACGATGGAGTATTCGGAGTGGACGCGCAGGTGGGTGAAAGTCGGGGAAGTCATACCGTATTTTAACCCTTCAGGCGCCCTCTCGACAGGCGCCGGCGCCGTCCGCGGTCGTAGTTGCAGCGCGACAACAGCCTGTGCGCAGGACCTTGTGCCGCCGGCCGGGCGCGTGCCCTCTTATAATACCGACCATGCGTATCGACCAGTGTTGCCACCCCTGCCTGCCGCGCCACCGCGCGTTCCGATCCCGATGACGGCGGTCCCGGCGACGCTGTTCGACCTGCTCACGGCGGAGCCTGCGGAGGACGGCTGCGTCATCGCCGTGCTGCCGCCCGCCGCAGCCGATGCGGCGCCGCCTGCCGCTGCGGCCGGCCGGCCGCGTGCCCTGCGCCGCCTGGCCGCGCCGCTGCTGCTGGCGGCGCGCCTGGTGCTGCGCCGGCCGCAAGTGCGCCAGCTGGCGCTGCGCATCCTGAAGCGTTCCCCTGGCCTGTATGCACGCGCTTACCGCATGATGATGGCGTCCGGGAGCGCGGCCACGTCGGCCCCAAGCGCCGCACAGGCCGACGCCATCGCCACGCTGTCGCCGCGCGCGAACGCGATCCTGCGCAGCCTGCGCACCTTGCAGGCGGGCGCGCCGCGCGAGCCGGGTCCCCGTCCGCGCCTCGCCTTTGTCTCGCCGCTGCCGCCGCAGCGCACCGGCGTCGCCACCTATGCCGTCGAACTGCTGGCCGAACTGTCTACGCATTTCGAGATCGAACTGGTCGTCGCCCAGGACGAAGCGATCCTGCCCCCGGGCCTGGCGCACCTGCCGCTGCGCCAGGCCGCCTGGTTCCTCGCGCACGGCGCCGATTACGACCAGGTGCTTTACCAGTTCGGCAACAGCCCCTTTCACAGCCACATGTTCGCGCTACTGGCGCGCCATCCGGGCGTGGTGGTGCTGCACGATTTTTTCCTGGGCGGCGCGCTGGTGCATGCGCAGATGAGCGGCGCCAGCCCGCGCGCCTGGGCCGAGGCCCTGCTGCAGGCGCACGGCTATGGCGCCGTGCGCGCAACACAATCGGCACAGGGCGGTGGTCAGGCGCACAAGGACTGGCCGTGCAGCTTGCCGGTGCTGGAAAACGCCACCCGCACCATCGTCCACTCGCGCCATGCGCGCCGGCTGGCGGGCGACTGGTTCGGCGCCGGCGCCGCGCACGGCATCGACGTCATCCCGCATCCGCGCACGCCGCCGCCGGTGCACGACCGCGCCGCCGCGCGCGCGGCGCTGGGCATCGATGCGGACACCTTCCTGGTCTGCAGCTTCGGCTTCGTCGCGCCCAATAAACTGACCCACGAACTGCTGCGCGCCTGGATCGCCTCTCCCCTGCACGGCGAGCGCGGCTGCGCGCTGGTGCTGGTGGGCGCCAACCACGACAGCCCGTACGGCGTCGAGGTCGAGGCGCTGATCCGCGGCGCCGGGCCGGGCGCCAACATCCGCATCGCCGGCTGGACCGACGACCCGGTGTACCGCCAGTACCTGCAGGCGGCCGACGTCGGCGTGCAGTTGCGCACGAATGCGCACGGCGAAAGTTCGGGCGCGGTACTCGACTGCATGAACTATGGATTGGCGACGATCGTCAACGCCAACGGTTCGATGGCCGAATTCCCGCCTGACGCGGTATGGCAGTTACCCGACGCCTTCGAGGTTGCCGAGCTGGGCGCGGCCTTGGTAGCCCTGCGCCGCGATCCGGCGCGGCGCACGGCGCTCGGCCAGGGCGCGCTGGCGCTGCTCGACGCCCATTTCCGCCCGGCGCAGTGCGCGCGCCAGTATCGCGCCACGCTCGCTGCCGCACGCGCGCAGACGCAGGCCCGGCACGCGGCCTGGCACGCGGCGCTGGCGCAGGCCGCGCCGGCGGACGAGGAGCAGTTGCAGGCATTGGCCGCGCATCTGGCCGAGAATATGGCTGAAACCGCACCCGCCATGCAACGCCAGCTGCTGGTCGACGTCAGCGACTGGGCTTCTGCCGGCGCCACGCCCGATGCGCTGGCGGCCAGCCAGCTGCGCGAACTGCTCGCGCACACGCGCGCCGGCTGGCGCGTCGAACCGGTGTGGCTCGACACCTCCGGCGCGGCGCCGCGCTACCGCCAGGCGCGCAACGCCGCCGGCCGCGTGCTGGGCCTGGACTGGCCGGTGCAGGACGAGCCGGTGCTCGACGCCCACCCCGGCGACGTGTATTACGCACCCGCTGCGGCGTCCCCCGCGGTGAAGACCGCCTTCGACAGCGGCCTGCTTCCCGCCTGGCGCGCGCGCGGCGTGCACGTTGCCCTGCTGGTGCGCGGCGCCGAGCCGGACAACGTGCTGCGCGGCGCCGACCGCCTGCTGTGCGCATCAGCGGCGATTGCACAACAGTTGGCGGCCTGTTCGGACACCGGTACGCCGTCAGACCGGCCTGCACGATTTCCGCGCGGGCCCGACGGCTTATAATAGCGGTTGACCAGAATTGAGCTACTTGGCAATCATGCAAACCACCACCCATCACACGACGGCCGCCCCAGTCGCCGGCCAGTACGTCAACATCGCCGCCTATAAATTCGTCAGCTTCGACGACACCGAAGAAGCGCGTCCGAAGTTCCAGGCGATCTGCGCCGAACTGAATTTGAAAGGCACCATCCTGCTGACGCCGGAAGGCATCAACATGTTCCTCTCCGGCCTGCCGGCCGACATCGACAGCTACCTGGCCTGGCTGCGCAGCGACGCGCGCTTCGCCGACATCGAAGTCAAGTACAGCCATTCGGAAGAACAGTCGCACAAGCGCATGCTGGTGAAGATCAAGAAGGAGATCATCACCATGCGCATGCCGCTGATCAAGCCGGAGCTGGGCCGCGCGCCCGCGGTCGAAGCGACCACCCTCAAGCGCTGGCTCGACCAGGGCCATGACGACAACGGCAAGCCGGTGGTGATGGTCGACACCCGCAACGATTTCGAAGTCGACGTCGGCACCTTCGACAACACGGTCGATTACCGCATCGCCAAGTTCACCGAGTTCCCGGACGTGATCGCCGCCCACAAGGACGATTTCGCCGGCAAGACCGTGGTCACCTTCTGCACCGGCGGCATCCGCTGCGAAAAGGCGGCGATCCACATGCAGAACATCGGCTACGACAACGTGTACCAGTTAGAGGGCGGCATCCTGAAATATTTCGAGGACGTCGGCGGCGCCCACTACACGGGCGACTGCTTCGTCTTCGACTACCGCACCGCGCTCAACCCGAAGCTCGAGCCGACCGTGACCACCCAGTGCTTCGCCTGCCGCGCCGTGGTCACCCCGCGCGAGCAGCTCGCGCCGCAGTACGTGTACGGCGTGTCGTGCCCGCATTGCGCGGACCAGCCGGCCGCAGGCTGAGCGCGCGCCGCCGATGTCATCCGATCCCTCCCCCGCGCAGGCGCGCGTGCCCTACCGCCGCGCCTTCGCGGGCATGGCGCGCCGCGTGCTCAAGGCCGGCGCCCTGCGCATGGTGGGGTTCGTCCTGGCGCGCCCTGGCCTGGACGGTTTCCTGCGCCGCCAGATCTACCGTTTCCCCGGTATTGCCGGGCGCGTGCGCGCGGCCCTTGCGCGTTCGCGCCGCGCCACCTGGCAGACGCTGCCCGTCGTGCTTACCGACGAAGCCGACCTGACCGATAGCGCGCGCGAAGTGCTGCACGACCTGCGCCGCGCGCTCGACCACCCCGGCAAACCGTAATTACTCTCCCGATGCGCATCATTCTCGATCTACAGGCATGCCAGGCTTCGAGCATGCACCGCGGTATTGGCCGTTATTCGATCGCCCTGGCGCTGGCCATGGCGCGCAACAGCGGCGGGCATGACTTGCGCATCGCCCTCAACGGCGCCTTCCCCGACAGCGTGGCCACGCTCAGGAAAGCCTTCGACAGCCTGCTGCCGCAGTCGGCGATCACGGTCTTCTCGACACCGGCGCCGGCCGCCGAAGCCGATCCGGGCAATGCCTGGCGCGTGCTGGCCGGCGAACGCATCCGCGAGCACTACCTGGCCGGCCTGCGCCCGGACATCGTGCACGTGGCCAGCCTGTTCGAGGGACTGAGCGACGATTCGGTCGCCTCGGTGCTGCACGGCGAAGGCGGCTTCGACACGGCCGTCACGCTGTACGACCTGATTCCCCTGCTGCGCAAGGAACGCTACCTGAGCGACCCGAACATCGCCCGCTGGTACTACCGCAAGCTCGAGAGCCTGAAGAAGGCCGAACTGCTGCTCGCCATTTCGGCGAATGCCCGCAGCGAGGCGATCGACGCCCTGGGCTGCGCGCCGGACGCGGTGGTCAACATCTCGTCGGCGGTGGACGAGATCTTCCGCCCGCGCGTCCTGTCGCCGCAGGCGCGCAAGGAATTGCTGGCGCGCCACGGCATCGGGCGCGAGTTCATCATGTACACCGGCGGCATCGACTACCGCAAGAACATCGAAGGCCTGATCGAAGCGTATGCGCTGCTGCCGGCGGCGCTGCGCCGCCGTTACCAGCTGGCGGTCGTGTGCAGCGTCCAGGCGGCGGACCGGATGCGCCTGCAGCGCCTCGCCGCCAAATGCAAGCTTGCTGCCGGCGACCTGGTCCTGACCGGATTCGTGCCCGACGACGACCTGGTATCGCTCTATAACTGTACTTCCCTGTTCGTGTTCCCCTCGCTGCACGAGGGCTTCGGCCTGCCGGCGCTCGAGGCGATGTCCTGCGGCGCACCCGTGATCGGCTCGAACAGCAGCAGCATTCCCGAGGTCATCGGACGCGCGGACGCGCTGTTCGACCCGGCCAGCGCCGCCGCAATCAGCGCGAGCATGGCCGCGGTGCTGGGCGACCCGGCGCGCGCGGCGGACTTGCGCGCGCACGGCCTGGTCCAGGCGACCAGGTTCTCGTGGGACGCCAGCGCGCAGCGCGCGTTCGCGGCCTTCGAAGAAACGCACCGGCGCCGTGTCGCCGCGCGCACGGCCAAGGTGGCGGTCGCGGCGGACCTGCCGGCCCGCAAGCCGCGCCTGGCCTTCGTTTCGCCGCTGCCGCCCGAGCGCTCGGGCATCGCCGCCTACAGCGCCGACCTGCTGCCGGAACTGGCGAAGTACTACGATGTCGAACTGGTGCTGGCGCAGGAACGGGTCGACGATCCCTGGGCGCGCGACCAGCTGCCGCGCCATTCGGTCGCGTGGTTCGACGCCCATGCCCACGAGTTCGACCGCATCGTCTACCAGTTCGGCAATTCGGAATTCCACATTCACATGTTCGGCCTGCTCGAGCGCCACCCGGGCGTGGTCGTGCTGCACGACTTCTATCTCAGCGGAATCTACAATTTTGCCGAAGCGCGCCATCCGCTGCCGAACCATTATTGCCGCATGCTCTACCTGGCGCATGGCTACCGCGCCCTGGTGGAAGAACGCGAACAGGGACGCGCCGCCTCCTGCTTTACCTATCCGTGCAACAAGGCGGTGCTCGACCGCGCCGCCGGCGTGATCGTGCACTCCACCCATGCGCTCGACCTTGCCGGGCACTGGTATGGCGCCGCGATGGCGCAGGACTGGCGCGTGCTGCCCCTGCTGCGCCAATTGCCCGATGCGCTCGACAAGGCGGCGGCGCGCCAGGCGCTCGGCCTGGCCGGCGACGACTTCCTGATGTGCTCATTCGGCATGCTGGCCGCGACCAAGTGCAACGACCGGATCGTCGACGCCTGGATCGGCAGCGCGGCGGGAAGCGACCCGCGCTGCCACCTGGTGTTCGTCGGCGAAGCCGGCAACGACGCCTTCGGCAGCGCACTGCGCAAGCGCATCGCGGCCCACCCGCGCATCCGCATCACCGGCTACGCCAGCAACGCCGCCTACCGCGACTACCTCGCCGCCGCCGACGCCGCGGTCCAGCTGCGCACCGGTTCGCGCGGCGAGACCTCGGCCGGGGTGCTCGATTGCCTGGCGTACGGCCTGGCGACGATCGTCAATGCCCACGGCTCGGCGGCGGAAGTACCGCAAGCGGCCTGCCTGCGCCTCGACGACAGGTTCGGCGACGCTGCCTTGCGCGGCGCGATCGACGGCCTGCGCGGCGACCCGGCCCTGCGCGCCGCGATCGGCGCGCGGGCGCATGCCTACATGCGCGCCGGCCACAGCCCGCAGCGCGTCGGCCTGCTCTACCGCGATGCGATCGAAAACTTCGCGCGGGATGGCGCGCGCGCCGCCGAGCGCCGCCTGATCGGCGCGGTGGCTGCCCTCGATGGCACGGTTTCCCAGCCGGATTTGATGCAGGCCGCGGCGGCGATTGCCGCCAACCGGCCCGCCGGCGGAGCGCGCCAGTTGCTGGTCGACCTCACCGGCGCCGGAACGGATGCCACGCGCGACGCGTCGCGGCGCGCGCTGGTGCGGACCCTGGTGGCGCAGGCGCCGGCGGGATGGCGCGTCGAGCCGGTCCGGCACGACGGTACGCGCTACCGCTATGCGCGCCGGCTGACGCTCGACCTGCTCGAGCGCGGCGACCTGCTGATCGAAGACGCGGTTGCCGACGCCTGTTGCGGGGATGTGCTGCTGGCGCCCGACGCCGCCACGGCGCCGGCGCTGCCAGCGGCCTGGCGTGCGCGCGGCGTCGTTGCGCACGCGCTGGGGCCGGCGGATGCCGAAGGCGCCGCGCTGGCAAGGCACATGGCAGAGCTGTTCGCTGGCCAGGCGGGCGCCGCCGCCTGGCCAGAAAAACGCCCCCTCGGGTTCTCAGCAGTTTAAAATGCCACTCTCTTCCCTGTGCTTCCTTATTAGTAATGCGCAACAGCAACTCCCTCGTCGCCCTGTCCGATATCGCGGCCGCACTGAAACGTCATCACCTCGTCGGCGTCCTTGGCTGGCAGGACGTACGTCAACGCTACCGCCGCTCGGCACTCGGCCCCTTCTGGATCACGCTGGGCATGGGCGTGATGATCGGCACCATCGGCATCGTGTTCGGCCAGATCTTCAATTCGCCGATGCACGATTTCTTCCCCTTCCTGGCCGCCGGCACCATCCTGTGGAGCTTCATGTCGGCCGTCATCTCCGAAGGCAGCCTCGGCTTCATTTCGGCCGAGGCGATCGTCAAGCAGTTGCCGATTCCCCTGTTCGTGCACATGCTGCGCATGGTCTGGCGCAACCTGCTGATCCTGGGGCACAACATCGTGATTTTTCCGCTGGTGCTGATCGCGGTCGGCAAGCCGCTGACCTGGGTCGCCCTGCTGAGCATTCCCGGCTTGATGCTGACCATCGTCAACCTGACCTGGATCGCGCTGGCGCTGGGTATCCTGTGCGCCCGCTACCGCGACCTGCCGCAGATCGTCACCAGCGTCCTGCAGGTGGTGTTCTACCTGACGCCGATCATGTGGATGCCCAAGCTGCTGCCGGCGCGCGCCGGGGTCTACCTGCTCGACTCCAACCCCTTCTATCACATGATCGAGATCGTCCGCGCGCCCCTGCTGGGCGAGTACGCTTCGCTCACCAACTGGGGCGTGTCGCTCGCGCTTGCCGTACTCGGCTGGACCTTCACGGTCGTCTTCTTCGGCCGCTACCGGAACCGCATTGCCTACTGGCTGTAACCCCAACGTACATCATGGCATCCATCGAATTTCATAACGTATCGGTCGACATCCCGATCTACAACGCGAGCGGCCGTTCGCTCAAGAAACGCCTGATCCAGGTCGCCACCGGCGGCCAGATCGCCGCCGACCCGCACGGCCGCGTCGTGGTGCGCCCGCTCGCCGGCCTGACGTTCACCCTGGGCGACGGCACCCGCCTGGGCCTGGTTGGCCACAACGGCGCCGGCAAGAGCACCCTGCTGCGGCTGCTGAGCGGCGTCTACGCGCCTTCCGAAGGCAGCGCCCGCATCGAGGGCGAAATCGGTTCGCTGATCGACATTTCGCTCGGGATCGATCCCGAAGCCAGCGGCCGCGAGAATATCTATCTGCGCGGCGCCCTGTTGGGCATCTCGAAGACCGAGATGAACCGGCGGATCGACGAAATCATCGAGTTTTCCGAACTGGGCGACTTCATCGACATGCCGCTGCGCACCTATTCGAGCGGCATGCACCTGCGCCTGGCGTTCTCGGTCTCGACCATGGTGCGTCCCGAAATCCTGCTGATGGACGAATGGCTGTCGGTCGGCGACCAGGGTTTTACGCACAAGGCCGAGGAACGCCTGACGGAGCTGGTGCAATCGACCAATATCCTGGTCATCGCCAGCCACTCGCGCGACCTCATCATGAAGACCTGCAACCGCGTGCTGTGGCTGGAACACGGCAAGATCCGCATGGACGGCCCGCCCGAAGAGGTATTGCCCTACTATTTCGGCGAGATCGCCGCCTGAAGCGGGCCGGCGCGCGGCGCGCCATGATAAAAAAACGGGCTCCGCGGAGCCCGTTTTTATTTTTCCGCGTTTGCCGCCTTTTCCTCCCTAGCGGCGCCGGAACTCGATGCGTTCGAGGTCGATCGTGCCGCCTGCCGGCACCGCGGCGCGCAGTTCGAAACGCACCACGTCATGCGCCAGCGCGAAGCCGGCGACGGCCCGGCCCGGTGCCATGTCCAGTTCCGCCAGTACCCGGCGCTGCTCTTCCACGAGCGTGATGCGCACCGGGCCCGACATCTCTCCATGCAATTCGACCTCCCACTGCCCGCCCTGCAGGAACCAGTCGGGGCCAAAGAAGACGATGGCGTCGCCTTCCGCCTGGTAACGGGTGCGCCCAGCGCGGCTTTCGCCGCTTCCTTTCAACTGCCCCGGATAGACCGAGAAGCTGGCGCGCGCCAGTTGCGTCACCGCCGCAGCGGGCGCCGCCAGCACGTCGCCCACCCAGCCGCGGTAGGCATCGTCCGCCAGCGGCACCAGCACCGCGTTCGGACCGACCCCGTACAGCGACAGTCCATGCTGCCCGAGCAGCTGGGCGATGGCGTTGCTGTCGCCCGTATCGGCCAGCTTTTCGAACAGGATCTTGATATCGGGGGAGCGGCGCAGGACGTCCTCCATGCCACGCAGCACTTGCAACTCATGGCCCTCGACGTCGACCTTCACCAAATCCACCGCCAGCCCGGCGGGCAGCAGGTCATCGATGCGGTGCGCGGGCACCGAGACCGTCCGGCCCGGCTCGTCGAGCGTGCGGCTCGCGGTGCCGCGGCCGAGGTGCCCCTCCGGATAGAACAGTTCGAGACTGCCTGCGCGATCGGACACGGCGCAGGGCGACAGCGTGACCACCGCCTCCAGGCTGTTGAGCTGGATGCTGCGCTCGATCAGGTTGGTGAGGGCCGGATGCGGCTCGAAGGCATGGACGCGGCCACGCTTGCCCAGCCGGTTGCCGATCGCGACCGTGAAGTAGCCGACATTCGCGCCGACGTCCAGGAACACCGTGTCGGCCTTCACGAAACTGAGCAGGACCGCCAGGTTCTCGGGTTCCCAGACACCGCCGTTGACGATCGGCGACGGGCAGCCGAGGTCGCCCGTGTTGACGAACAGGGGGCTCTCGTCGCGCAGGTAGGTCAGCACGGCGCCGTCGCCGGCAAACGTGGCCAGCCGGTCCTTGACGAAGCCGACCTTGTATTCGACCAGGGCGACGTCGGACGCCAGCCGGGCCAGCGCGGCACCGCTCGCGTCATGCCCGGCCCGGACGGCGTGCTCGACCTCGTTCAGGCTGCGCACGTGTCGCGCCTGGGCCGACTTCAGCGCGCGCATGCCGTCCTGCAGGCTGCGCGACAAGGCTTGCAGCTCGTGCGCGCACTCGGCCTGGGCCTGGGCCAGCGCAGCCTGGGCCAAGGCCGCCTTGGACAGGGTGGCCTGGGTCCGCTCGGCCTGGGCCTCGAGCGCCTGCGCCAGGGTGGCCTGGGCCGCCACGGTGTGGTTGCGCATCTCCTCCTGCAGGGTGCGTGCCAGGGTGGACAGGGCGACGCCCTGGTTCGCCTGGACCGCGGCGAGCCGCTGCGTTTCATGGCGCAGGTCGGTAGTGGCCTCGACCATCAGGGTACGCAAGCGCGTCGCCAGGCGACCGGTCAGGGGCTTGGCGCTGCGGTAGACGCGGCGCAGCACTTTGTACAGCACCTGCTTGACGAAGACCTTCGCGCCGCGCCGGGACGCCGCCCCGGCCGCCCCGGCCGCCTCGGCAGGCGCGGCAGGCGCGGCAGGCGCGGCAGGCTCGGCCGGTGTGTACGGCAGCGGCGCGGCCGTCGCGGCAATCAGGATTCCCTCTTCGCGCAATTGCGCCGCGGCCGGCGCCGCCTGCACTGGCGGCGTGGCGACGGCGTCGGCCGGCGGCAGCACCTGCAGGAAGCGGGTCAGCAGGGCAACCTCGTCGAAGCGGGTCTGGAATACCTGCACCGATGTCGCCGTCACCTGGTCGACCTGCTCGCGGTCGAGCGCGACGATGCGTTCGGCCAGGGCGGCGGTGTCGAAACGCCAGGCCGAGACGATCGAGCGGTCGTTGTCCGGCATGGCCATCGCGGTGGCCGGGATCAGCCAGCCGGTCTCGCCTTCGAGCACGATCTCGTTGTGCGGCGCGGCGTCGAGCGACAGCACCGGCGTGCCGCGCGCGATCGATTCGTAGAAGCCCAGCCCCAGCCCTTCGTGCGAAGAGACCTGGATGCTGACGTCGTGCGCCTCGTACAGGTCGGCGATTTCGTCGCGACCCAGGCTGCGGTCGATGACGGTGATTCCGGCCGGCAGCGGGTACGGGTAGTAGCTCGCCAGCGGGTCCATCGACGTCACGGTCAGCTCGATGTCGCTGCGCGCGGCCAGCGCCTGGGCGAACGCTTCCATCACTTGCGGCGTGTTCTTGCGGGTACGCGGATTGTGGCCGGCAATGTGCAGGAAGCGGATCCTGGCGCGCGTGGCCAGGCGCTCGCGCTTGGCCTGCATGCGTGCCGGCGGCAGTGGGCGTCCGATGCCGAAGCCGAGGAAGGCGCCGTTGTGGACGCCGTTCGCCGTCAGCGCGTGTTCCGACAGGCGCGTGCAGAACAGGGTCGCCGCCAGCCGGTTGTGGTGCGCCACCTCGTCGCGGATCACGATCTCGATCATCGGGATCGTGCAGATCTTGAGCTTGCTGATCCTGATCGCGAACAAACGCTCCCAGTTCGGCTGCCAGCACACCTCGGGCACTAGCAACGTATGGATGTTGTTGGTCAGGATGAATTGCGACAGTTCGTAGACCGTCACCTCTTCCCGGTGATTGAACGAGTAGTACACCGAGTCGGCGTTGCGCGGCACGCTCCAGTCTTCGGGATCCTGTTGCCGCACCAGACCTTTGCCGATCGATGCGTAAGGCTGGAACGAGAAGATGTGCACGCGGTAGCCGGCGCTGCGCAGCAGTTTCGCGTGGACGTGGCTGAGGTTGCCGAGACCGAGGTCGCCCCAGACGGTGAAGATGCCGATATTGCGGGTGGCGGCGCCGTCGATCAGGCGCATGGCCGAGGACGTGAAACCGCTGAAGTCGCTGCCGAACATGGCCGTCAGGCGCGCGCGCTGGGCCGCACCGATCTGGAGCAGGCGTTCCTCGTCATGGTAGAGGTCGCGGATGGCATCGATCCACTGCGCCGGCGTCTCGGGCAGGAACACCCCGGTCTCGCCCAGCATCGACGGCAGGTAGCCGTTCGCGGTGCACAGCACGGGAATGCCGTTCATCGCCGCCTCGAACGCGACCCGGCAGAAGGTTTCGTCGACCAGGGTCGGCACGATCACGATGCGCGCGCCACGATAGAACTCGCGCACGTTGCCGTAAGAGACGACGCGCGACAGCGGACGCGTGTCGACGTCGGCCTGCAGCGCGTCGTAATACTCGTCGTCGCCCGGTTCGCTGCGCACGCCCAGGAAGGGAATCGTCTCGCCCAGCGTCTTGACGCAGTCGCGGAAGATATCGCCCCCTTTCAGGCGGCAGACATTCACTTGCAGCACGTACTCGCCCGGCCCCTCGCGCCGCGCCAGGAACTGGGCCGCGTCCGAGATCGGATGGATGACCTGGATCTGCTCCTTGCCGCCCAGGCGCTGGTAGACCTCCTGCATGAACTCGGAAGCGACGTATTTGTGGATCAGGCGCGACTGCGGCGGCGCGCCCTTGCGCAGCGTGTGCTGCGTGATGTTGTCGAGGATATGCTGGTTGCCGCTTGCGCCGAGCTCGACCAGGCCGTTCCAGAAGTGGTAGCCGATCATCGTGGTCAGCCGGTTCTGTTCCGCGATCTCCATCGCGACGTCGCCGGTGCCGCCCTGTGCGTGGATCAGGTCGGGGCGGAAGCGGTCGACCGCTTCCTGGATCGCTTCCTTGCTGCAGCCGCCGCCGTGGCGCACGTCCAGGTAGTACGGGGTGCAGGTCAGCGACGACTTCGCATACCAACCGGAGCGCGGATCCAGGAAGCTCACCCAGACGCACTTGACGCCGAACTCGCTGAGGATGCGGCAAGTCTGGTACAGGAAGCTCTCGCCGCCGCCCATCGGATAGCCGAGGTGGGTCGGGATCAGGTACACCGGCACGACCTTGTCGAGCGTCTTGACGACGCCGATCAGTTCGTCCGGGCCGAAGCGCTCGTGCAGGTCGAACAGGTAGTCCTGCGCCGTCCATGCCAGGCGCAGCAGGATGTTGAATAGCTGGTTGGGCAGCACCAGCCGCGTCGTGCCGCGCGCGCCGTTGGCGGGCGAAAAGCCAGCGTTGCGGGACACGGCGCCTGCGCGCGCGGCGCCGATGACGTCGTGGATCGCCTGGGCGTCGACCAGCACCGTGTTCAGAGCCAGCGCCTGGGCCTCATATTCCTTGAACGCGCGAAACAGCGTCTTCTCGCGGCACTGGGCATCGAGATACGGCAGCACCACGCTCTCGATCATCTCGATGCGCTGGCCGACGATGTCGTAATCGACCAGCCAGCTGTGGGTGTCGGCGGCGTCGCCGCCCAGGCTGGCGATGGCCGTGTCCAGCAGGCCGCGATCATCCAGGGAAATGTCGATGTTGGCCAGGAAGCCGGACAGGGATTCCATGTCGCCTGCGCGCGCGAGCACCCGGATAATGGCTTGCGCCGCGCCGCGGTCCATCCGCACCGCCTCCATGTCGCCGCGATCCGCATTGGTCAGCAATGCCAGGACCAGTTTCAGATTTTCAGCATCGTCCTGCAGCGCGCCGTCCGTTTCCGATATGGCCTTGATGCGGGAAACGAGGTCGGGCATACGGCTCTTTGCGCTGACATTCACGCCATTCTTCATTGTCCGGCTCCTGCAGAATTCAATGTTTAATAGTTCTCGATAACCTGTCCGCGGCATTCGCGAAAGGCGGCTCATTTTAGTGCAAGGGTGTGCCAGCGTCACTGCTTTTATCCTCGCCATGGCAGCCCGGTGGGCGCGCCTGCCGGGGGCTCCACGGTACGCGATCGGGCGGCGCGCCAGATGAGTTACAATGCCCGATCCGCAGTAAACGGCCGGTCATTACGCGCAAAATTTCGTGAAACTCCCACTGACTTATGCTTTCCTGGCGCTCGTCGCGACCGCTGTGAATATCGGCGCGCAGGATATTGCCATCCGCTTGTATTCCGGTCCCGGCGCGGTCACGCTGTCGATGCTGTTCGGCACCGCCATCGGCCTTGTCGTGAAATATATCCTGGACAAGCGTTATATCTTTTTATTCCGCGCCCGCGATGCCGCGCACGATACCAGGACATTTGCGCTGTACACATTAATGGGTGTATTGACGACGGCCATTTTCTGGGGCGTCGAATTGACCTTCGATCACCTGTTCGGCACGCCGGGCATGCGCTATGTCGGCGCCGTGATCGGACTGGCGATTGGTTATGTGACCAAATATTATCTCGACAAAAAATACGTTTTTGGTGCCGCCAATCGTTGATGCGCAAGCCGGCGCAGGCGGTCTTGCCTCCCCTTTCTATTACTGGAAACAGAATTGAATAACAAACAGCGTATCGTTATCGTCGGCGCGACTTCGGCGATCGCCGCCCATTGCGCCCGCTTGTGGGTTACGGACAAAGCCGTCGACCTGACCCTGGTCGGCCGCGACCTGGCCCGGACCGAGCGCACCGCCGCCGACCTGCGCGTGCGCAGCCCGGGATCGGAAGTGCGCGCACTGACTGCGGAATTCCTCGACGCCGCCGGCATCGACGCCGCGGTGGCCGCGATCGTGCGGGACGGCGTGCCGGACATCGTGCTCATCGCGCACGGCATGCTGCCCGAGCAGGGCGACTGCGAGCGCGACCTGGCGGCCTGCCAGTCGGCGCTCGAGATCAATGCCATCTCCCCGGTCCTGTATGCCGAAGCGTTCGCGCGCCATTTCGCGGCGCGCGGCGAGGGCACACTGGCCATCATTGGCTCGGTGGCGGGCGACCGCGGCCGCAAGTCGAATTATGTGTACGGCGCCGCCAAGGGCCTGGTCGACCGTTATGCCCAGGGCTTGCAGCACCGTTTCGCCGCCAGTGGCGTCAAGGTTGTCCTGATCAAGCCGGGTCCGACCGATACGCCGATGACGGCGCACCTGAAGGGCCAGGGCGCTAAATTGGCATCGGTGGAGTCGGTCGCGCAGGATATCGTCGATGCCATCGCGGCCGGTAAGGCGGTCGTCTACGCGCCCGCGAAATGGCGCATCATCATGCTCGTCATCCGCCACCTGCCGGCTTTCGTGTTCAACAAGCTCAACATCTAGATCGTCCGCGTTCCATGTTCAAGAAAATCCTGCTGCCCATGGTCTTCTTGATCATGGGCCTGTCCTCCGTGGCAATCGCCTACCAGGCCGGGCATCCGCTCCAGGCCTACCTGTTCCATGCCGATTCGCTGTACCTGCCGGTCCTGTTCCACGACCTGTTCGCGGGCGGCGGCCGCCTGGCCGACTGGTACCTGACGCCGGCGCCCTACTTCTTCCCGGATTTCGCCCTCTACCTGGCCGCTTACCTGGGCGGCGGCGGCGCCTATCAGCAGATCCTCGTCTTTGCGCTGCTGCAGACGGCGCTGACCGCGCTTGCGCTGTTCTTCGTCGTCTCGGCCATTGTCGAGCGCCATCGCATTGCGACCACGGCCCTGATCGCGCTGGCCCTGCTCTGGTTCGGCATGAATGCCGCGGAACCCTTCGTGGAGTTGTTTACCAGCGCCTACCACTTCGGCGCCTTCGTGTCGGCGCTGGCCTTCGTCGCCCTCTGGCTGCGCTACGAACGCAGCGCCGACCGGCGCTTGCTGGCCGCCCTGTGCCTGCTTGCCTTCCTGAGCGCGCTGTCCGACAACATCTTCCTGGTGCAGGTGATCGCCCCCTATGCGGTCACCCGCGCCCTGCTGCCCGGGTCCGCGGCAGGCGCCTTCCTGGGACGCCTGCGCCCTGCATGGCCGATCCTGGCCGCCAGCGTACTCGGCTCCCTCTCCTACAAGCTGGTCGTGGCCCACCCGACGCGCTATCCGACCAAGCTCGGCGTGGCCATGTTCGACAAGAACCTGCATGACCTGCTCGAGCTGCTGGGGCGCCTGTTCCTCCAGTTCCCGCTGCTGGGCGCGGTGTTCTGCGCCTATCTCGCGTTCGGCATCGCCTGTCTGGCCGCAAGCCTGCGCAAACGCGCCATGCTGGGCTTGCCGCGCCCGCTGATCCTGCTGATCGTCTTTTCGCTGGTGTCGATGGCGGGAACACTCAGCGCCGTGCTGCTCGTGCAGAACCTGCCGGTCGCGCCACGCTACCTGATTCCGGTCCTGATCTGGCCCCTGGTCATTGCCATCCTGGTGCTGCGCCACTTCATCCGCGAACGCTACGACTGGATCAGCCTGTTCGCGTCGGCGCTGCTGGCGAGCACGCTGCTGGCCGACAGCATTCGGCTCGACGGCGGCCAGGCGCGGCCCGCAACCTATTATCCGGAGCAGATCGCCTGCATCGACAATGCACTCGGCGCCAGCGGCCTGCGCCACGGCATCGCGCAGTACTGGGATGCCAAGCATATCCAGGCCTTCAGCCGCCATCCGCTCAGGCTGGCGCAATATGTCGACGACCTGAACCGGCACAACTGGATCACTTCGGAGCGGTTTTTCAGGAAGACCTACGACTTCGCCATCATCAACAACGCCGCCGAGGGCATGTTCAAGCTTCCTGCCGCCAGGCTGATCGAGATGAACGGCCCGCCATCGAAGAGCGCCACCTGCGGCGACAGGACCATCCTGATATTCGGCCAGGACCAGTTGCGCCTGGAAAGGACGGCGCTCCCCGGCGTCAGCCTGCGCTGGAAAGGCTGCGAGCTGCCGACGCTGATCGGCAAGCCCACGCCCGCATGCGAAGTCCAGAAGAGCGCGCCGGACCAGGATGGCTTCCTCAGTTTCGGTCCTTACCAGTCCTTGCCGGCAGGGACATACGCCTATGAAGTCGAGTATGCCAGCAGCAAGGCGGCGGATGAAATCGCGGGCGAATGGGACGTGGCGCTGGCCTTGCCGAAGGAAGCCAGGCGCCTGCAGGCAGGCGCCTTGCCCGGCACCGGTGGTGAACTGCGCAAGCTCAGCGGCAAGTTCACCGTGCCGAAGGAGTACGACATGGCCAGGATCGAAATCAGACACCTGTCGAACAAGGGTGGGACGATGAAGATCGTTTCGCTCAGTATCACCCGCCTCGACTGACGCCGGCCTGGCGCGGCCTCGATCACGCTGTCGCGGCCGGGGATTGCGGTACATTTCCCGGTCCGGCGCGCCGTGAAGAACCGTTCTTCCATGAAATCGCCGCCGACCGTGGCGGCGCTGGCGGCGCCGGGTGTCAATAACCCATCAGGCGCCGCGAGAGTTGCGAGCTGATACCCGGATCGCGGTAGGCGAGAAATTCGCGCAGGCGCGGATAACTGGCTTCGAACAGGTCGCGCGGCATGCGCGCGTCCTTGGCCAGGTAGATGCGTCCGCGCGCATCGCGCACGACGGCGTCGAGGCGTTCGAACAGGCGCGCGGTGCGCGGCCCATGGTTCGGGAAGTCAAGCGCCAGGGTGGCGCCGGGCTGGGCGAAACTGAGCATGCCGGGCGCGGCGCGCTTGCCGAAGGTTTTCAGCACGGCCAGGAAGGAACCGTCGCCATCCCTGCGGATTTCGCGCAGCATCGCGGCCACGGCGTCGGCGGCGACACCCGGGGGCACCACGCACTGGTATTGATAGAAGCCGCGTGGACCGTACATGCGGTTCCATTCGAGCAGGTTGTCCAGCGGGTAGAAAAAGCCCTCGTAGTGCGCCAGCCTGCGGCCTGCACCCTGGCGGTTGCTCTCGAAATAGGCGGTATTAAACAGGCGCAGCGACAAGCCGTTGACCAGCGAGACCGGCGGCACGAACGGCATCGTGCGCGGGCGCTTGCGCGGCGCCGCCGGTTCGCCGACGGCCGCCGTCGAGTTGGCGCGCATGAACAGCCCGCGTCCGCGGCGCGACAGGCAATCGATCCAGGAAACCGTGTATTCCCAGTCGGCCTCCGAAGCGTCGGCCAGCGTAAAGAATTCTTCCAGGCGCTCGTAGGGAATCGTTTCGGTGTCCAGCCACGGCCCGGCCACCGGGCGCAGCTGCAGCTCGGCATGGGTGATCACGCCGGTCAGGCCGGCGCCGCCGACGGTGGCCGCGAACCATTCCGGCGCCTGGGCGGGACCGCATTCGATGGTGCTGCCGTCGGTGCGCACCAGGGTCAGGCGCGTGACGTGGTCGCCGAAGGAACCGACGACATGGTGATTCTTGCCGTGCACGTCGTTCGCGATGGCCCCGCCCACCGTCACCATCTGGGTGCCGGGCGTGACCGGCAGTATCCAGCCGCGCGGAATGGCCATGCGCTGGATGTCGCGCAGCATGACGCCCGCTTCGCAATAGAGCCTGCCGCTGGCGGCGTCGAAACGGACGAATTTGTCGAGTCCGGTCGCCTGCCACAGGACGCCCCCCGGGTTCAGGGCGACGTCGCCGTAGCTGCGGCCGAGCCCGCGCGCCAGCCCCGGCCCGCCCGCCTGCAACTGGCGCGCGACCGTGCCCGGATCGGCCAGGAAACGCAGGTCGTGTTCCGGACTGTCCAGCCGCCCCCACGACGTTACTTTCACCATGGCCATTCCGTGGCGCCGATGGCGAGGATGGCGCCGAACGCGAGTCCGGCGGCCAGGCTGGCGCGGTCCTTGACGGCGAACACGAGCGGGTCGTCATGCATGTGGCCGCGATGCGCCTGCATCCAGATCCAGCTGACCCAGAACAGGATGACGGGCACCGCGCCCCAGACGACTTCGGGCATCCGGTACAGCATCAGCACGGCGTCGCTATTCAGATACAGCGACAGCACGACCACCGCCGCATAGCCGGAGGTAATGCCGAGCATCTGGATCAGCGGCGCGTCGGAGGTCAGGTAGCCGCGCCCGTGTGCCTTGGTCTTGCCGGCCAGGATCTGCACCTGGAGTTCCGCATAGCGTTTGACGAAAGCGAGCGACAGGAACAGGAAGACCGAGAATGCCAGCAGCCAGAACGACAGGGTAATGTCGGCCGCCGCGGCGCCGGCCACGATGCGTAGCGTGTACAACATCGCCAGCGTCAGGCAGTCGACCAGGACCAGGCGTTTCAGCGACCAGGAATAGGCACAGGTCACGAAGAAATAAAACAGCAGCCAGGGCAGGAAATTGCCCCCTACATAAGCTCCGAGCACGAGACTGACCGCCAGCAATACCGGTGCCAGCAGCACGCCCATCCAGGCCGGCACCAGGCCCGAGGCAAACGGGCGCGTACGCTTGCGCGGGTGCAGCCGGTCGCTTTCCAGGTCGAGCAGGTCGTTGGCGATGTACACAGTCGAGGCGCACAGGCTGAACGAGACGAAGGCAAGCACCAGCGCCAGCCAGGGATCGACGCTGCCGAACTGGTGGCCGGCCACCAGCGGGATGAACAACAGCAGGTTCTTCATCCACTGGTGCACGCGCAGCACGCTGGCGAGGGCGCGCAGGCCCAGCTTTGCACGCGGAAATACCTGCTCGACCTCGCACTGCTGGCCGGCCTTGTGCAACAGGCTGTCGGATGCATTGACGACGATCGCACGGCGCGCGCTGGCCCACACCGCCAGGTCGGCATGCGAATTGCCTACGTAATCGAAACCGCCCGCCCCGAAGCGTTGCTCGAGCGCGAGCGCCTTGTTGGGACCGGCCAGGTTGACGGCGCCGTCGCTGGCCATGACTTCGTCGAACAGGCGCAGGTGCGCGGCGATGGCGTCGGCGATGGCGCGGTCCGACGCCGTGCACAGGATGAGCCGGCGGCCGCCGGCGCGCTGTTCTTCGAGCCAGGCAAGCAGGTCGCCGTTATAGGGAAGCGCCGCCGGATTGAAGTCCGAGCGCCCGGCCAGTTCGCGCTTGAGCGAGGCCTTGCCGCTCATTAACCAGCCGGGAATGCGCAGTACGCTCAAGGGCTGATCCCGCAGCATCGACAAGGCAGACTCGTGCAGCATGTCCGTATGGATCAGGGTGCCGTCAAGGTCGACAACGATAGGGGGATAAATTTTAGTACTCCACAGGCTGGACCCTGCCCCGGCACGGCCAGGTGTCACGACAACCAGGCGCGCGGACATCTGCGTGAAAGGGGGGAAAGGCAGGATTATAGCTGACAGCTCAGCAACATATGCGCCGATTTGCCAAAATAGCATCGCGAAAATACGCTGTACCCCGGCTCTGCGTGAGCCGGCGCACAGTCGCGCAAGGTGCGCGCGCGCTAGCATTCAGTGACGACGCGCGCCGACGGTGGATTGGCGAATACATGTGGAGAATTCGATGGCAACCGGCTCGACCCCCGAAGAAAACGTAGACAAGCCGGTCGACCTGCAAGGCGACGGCCAGAGCGTCGGCGTGCCGGCCGACGGCGAGCTCGAAGGCAGCGCTTACAATCCGCTCGGCAATCCCGGCATGAAGCACTGGCAGGCCGGCTACATCGAGCAACCCGGCCTGGAGGACCGCGGCAACATCTTCTTTGCCGCCGTCGAAATGACGCGCATGCCGATGGTCGTGACCGATCCGCGCCAGCCGGACGACCCGATCGTGTTCGTCAACCGCGCCTTCCTCGACCTGACGCTGTACGAGGAAAAAGACCTGATCGGCCGCAATTGCCGCATGCTGCAAGGACCGCAGACCAATCCCGAGACGGTCGCCGAGTTGCGCACCGCGCTGTCCGAGCGGCGCGCCGTCGCGCTCGACATCCTGAATTACAAGGCCGACGGCACCCCGTTCTGGAATGGGCTGTATATCGGCCCGATCTTCGACCAGGAAGGCGAACTGCTGTATTTCTTCGCCTCGCAGATGGACATCACCCAGCGCCGCATGAGCGAACAATCCTCGCTGCAGGCGCAAAAGATGGAAGCGATCGGCCAGCTGACGGCCGGCATGGCCCACGATTTCAATAACCTGCTGCAAGTCATCAACGGCAACCTGGAACTGGCCCTGCTGGCGATGGACAAATCGGGCGCCGGCGCCGAACCGATCCGCCGCGCCCAGCGCGCCGCCATGAAGGCCGGCAAATTAACCCAGCAGTTGCTGACCTTTGCGCGCAAGCAGCGCCTGGAACCACGGCGCGTCAACCTGAATGCGCTGCTGGTCGAGTTTTCCGAATTGCTGGTGCGCACCCTGGGCGACCGGGTAGTCCTGCAACTCGACCTGAAACCCGGCCTGCCCTCCTGCAAGCTCGACCCGACGCATTTCGAGATGGCCCTGCTCAACGTCCTGATCAATGCCCGCGACGCCATGCCGAATGGCGGCCGGGTACGCGTCAGCACGCTGCTGGTGGCGGACGGCGCCGACAGCGCCGGCCAGGTGGCGGTCTGCATTACCGACGAAGGCGAAGGCATGCCGCCGGAAGTGGCGCAGCGCGCCACCGAACCCTTCTTCACGACCAAGGGACCGGGCACCGGTCTCGGCCTGGCGATGGTGCATGGCTTCGTGCAGCAGTCGCGCGGCCGGCTCGAGATCGACAGCACGCCTGGCCAGGGCACCACGGTGCGCATGGTGTTCCCGGTGGACGGCGCCCTTTCCCCCGAGGCCGAGGCGGATGGCGCGCACCCGGAAGAAAACGCCCGCGCGCGCATCCTGGTGGTCGAAGACAACGAAGACGTGCGCGAACTGGCCGAAACGATGCTCGAAGGCGCCGGCTACGCGGTGGTGTCGGCGCCGAGCGGCGAACAGGCCCTGACTCTGCTCGAAGAAGGCAGCGCGATCGACCTCGTGTTTACCGATGTGATGATGCCGGGCGGGATGAACGGCCTGCAACTGGCGGACCAGGTACGCGCGCGCCGCCCCGGCACGCCGATCCTGGTGACCACCGGCTACATGGACGAATTGCCGACGGCACGCGGGCAGCGGCTCGACATCCTCAGTAAACCCTACCGCCAGGAAGATTTATTGGCGCGGGTGCGCGCGATTTTGCCGGCAGCCAACGGCTGAGCCCGCCAGCACGGAATAGAAGCGCACTGTAGGGTGGGCACTTGTGCCCACGCGGTTCACCGCTTCCCCATCGAAACGCATTTTCGACCCGCCCACGCCGCACCGCTTGGGCACGAGTGCCCACCCTACGGCCTCTCGGCGCGCGGGTTTTGAAAGCAGCCGTGCTTACTGCGGCTGCTTCGGCAAGCCACCCAGCAAGGCGGCAATCTTCTGCTTCGGCTTGGCCGGCGCATTCGCCAGGTTCTGGTTCGTGTCCTGGCGCGGGGCGTTGGCCGGCTCGTACGGCTTCAGGAACCACGGGTCGACCTTCTCGCGGCGCGGCAGCGGGCCGGCGCCATAGCTGCGCTGCGGGCGCTCGCCGCGTTCGGATTCGGCGCGGCGCGGGCCGCGTTCGCTGCGTTCGCCCCGCTCCGGACGTTCGCCGCGCTGTGGCCGCTCGCCGCGCTCGCCGCGTTCCGCATGTCCGCGCGCACGCACCGCAAAACCGGTCAACTCGCCGCGCGTGATGGTTTGCTTGATCAGCTTTTCGATATCGGCCAGCAAGCGCTCGTCCTTGTCCGAGTACACCGACAGCGCGTCTCCCGACGCGCCGGCGCGGCCGGTACGGCCGATGCGGTGCACGTAATCCTCGGCGTTATACGGCAAATCGTAGTTGATCACGCACGGCAGGTCGGAGATGTCGAGGCCGCGCGCGGCGACGTCGGTCGCCACCAGCACTTCGATGTCTCCCTGCTTGAACGCATCGAGCGCGGCCATGCGTTCCTGCTGGGTTTTATCGCCGTGGATGGCCGAGGCCTTGATGCCGGTCTGCTCGAGGTGGCGCGACAGGCGCGAGGCGCCGATTTTCGTGTTCGAGAAGATGATGACCTGCTTCAGCTCGCGCTGGCGGATCAGGAATTCGACGACGTCGCGCTTTTGCTCTTCGTCGACCTTGTAGACGATTTGCGTGACCTTTTCGGCGGTGGCATTGCTGCGCGCCACTTCGATCAGCACCGGCTGTTGCAGGAAGCTGTTGGCCAGCTTCTTGATTTCCGGCGAGAAGGTGGCCGAGAACATCAGGTTCTGGCGCTTCTTCGGCAGCAGGTTGATGATGCGCTGCAGGTCGGGCAGGAAGCCCATGTCGAGCATGCGGTCGGCTTCGTCCATCACCAGCATCTGCACCTGGCTCAGGCTGACGTTCTTCTGTTCGATGTGGTCGAGCAGGCGGCCCGGGGTGGCGATGACGATCTCGACGCCGCCTTTCAGGACCACGGTCTGCCCCTTCATGTCCATGCCGCCGAAGACGACGGTCGAACGCAGCGGCGTGTGCTGGGCGTAGGCGCGCACGTTGTCGGCCACCTGCACCGCCAGTTCGCGCGTCGGGGTCAGGATCAGTGCGCGCACCGGGTGACGCGCCGGCGACATGCTGCTGTTGGCGTGCGCCAGCAGCAGCTGGATGATCGGCAGCGAGAAGCCGGCGGTTTTACCGGTACCGGTCTGGGCGGCGCCCATGACGTCGCGGCCCTGCAGTACGACGGGAATCGCCTGGGCCTGGATCGGGGTCGGATGGACGTAGCCCTGGTCGGTCAGCGCGCGCAGGATGGCAGGCGCCAGGCCGAAATCGGCAAAGGTCACGCTCGGTTCGACGGCCGCGGCTTCGGTGTTCATCTGTGTATCAGACATTGTTCTTTCCGGGATAAGGGAAACCGATCACTGATCGAGCCCCTTTTTGAATTCAACTTGCTCTACGGGCGATGACCACGCGAACCCAGCAGGCGTGGCCGGCAGTGACAACTCCTGGAGGGGCGGGCGGGCCGCCGGCTGGAACATGGCCTGGGCCTGTGGCCGGCTCGGTGGGCGCGTTGCGCCGGCAAAACCGGCAGCGCAGACGTAGAGACACTATATCGCCCTCAAGGTTACCTGAAATCCACGGCAGTGTATATGGAATCGTGTGTGCGCATGGGTCGCTCCGGCTTGCCGTGCTTTACCCGGCTTTACATTCCCTGCCCTGCTGCTGCGGTTTGGGGCGCCGTTAATAGGATAAGAGCGAGACAAGACGGATAGCGAAGGAATGACGATGGTTTCAGCAATCGGCGCCGGCAGCCTGGTGCAGGCGACGCCGGCGCGGGTGGAAACGCGCAAGACGGAGGAGCCGGCGGCCGCAGCCACGGCAATGGCGATCGATGCGGGCACGGCTACCGTACCCAGTGCGCAGGCGGTAGCGGCGGCGCGGGTGGGCGGGCAGCTCGATGCGCAATTCGATGCGGGACGTGTGCAGCGGGCCCAGGAAGAAGTGGCGGCGGCCGATGGCGGCGCTGGCGAAACAAGTGAGGCTGCGGCTGCGGCGGACACGGAGACGACGACGGATGCCGGCGCCAGCGGTACGGCAACGCCGGCGGCAGGCGCCGGCGCGGCAGGCAGCAGCGACAGTGCCACTACTGACTATATTGCCGAAGCCGACACCAATAATGACCGCAAGGTGAGCGAGGAGGAGCGCGCTGCGTATGCCAGGAAGCAGGCAAGCGAGGTGGCGGGAAAAGCCGCGGCGGCGGCGTAGTCGCACGAGCAGGAAGTGCGGCAGGCGTATGTGCCGCAGGAGGTAGCGGGGTCGCAACTCGATGTCAGCGTTTGATGCAGGCAGGTGCAATTCTCCGGAATCGGAGTGATTTATATGTGCAACCGGAGTGACGCGGGCGAGACGCGGGCTTTACGCGTGGACGAAGTCCACCCTACCCTTCGCGTCGCCAGCCGCGGGCCTGGGCGGCGCGTTCGGCGTCGGGGCGGAGCGGGGTGCCGGCGATGCGGCCGTCGATGGCGTCGAGCACGGCCGGCGGCAAGCCGGTGCCGTCCATCCAGGCTGCGCCCGCCGCGCCCTGCGCCAGCACCGGCACCTTCCAGGCGCCGCCGTCGCGGCAAGCCAGGCCGGCGGTCGTGTCCATCACGAAGCTGCGGCAATACTTGCCATCCTTGGCCAGAAAGCTGATGCCGATGCGCACCCGCCCCGACGGACCGGGGCTGGCCAGCTGCGCGCTCAGGGCCGCTGCCAGGCGGCCCTGCGCCACCAGCGCGCCGTCGGCGCCGCTGAGGGACGCCAGTTCCGCTTCGCCCTGCCAGGCACGCCAGCCAAAAGCGCCGGCGAGGCTACCCGCCACCAGCGCCGCGGCCAGCGCGCACCAGTGGCGCAGGGTCCAGGCCGGCGGCGGCGTCGGCGTGGGCAGCGGGCCATTGCGCGCGGCGCGGACCATGTCGAGCTGGACGATCTTGGCGCCCCCGGGGCAGCCATGCGCATGCGTGTGGCTGCCGCCCTCGCGCCCGCCCGCCACCACGCCGTAGACGCGCGAACGCCGGGCCCGCAACTGGGCCACGCGCGTGGCGATCGCCGGGTCGGCGCGCAGCGCGCGTTCGACCGCCGCACGGGCCGGCTCGGCCAGTTCGCCGTTGACGAATGCAAGCAAGAGTTCGTCCGAAAATTTCATGGCAGTGGTTACGAGGTGATCAAGCCATGTTCGTCCAGCACGTCGTGCAGCAGTTCGAGACGGATCACCGGATTGTCGAGCATGAGCATGTTGTGCTTCTGGTTGTTCGGCAAAGGCAACAGTTCACACCAGCGGTTGGCGACCCAGCCACAATCTTCCAGCCGGAACGGGGGCTGTACAGGCCAGCGCTCCTGCGGCACGTCGTGCAGCGAGGCCAGCACCCGGTCGAGCGCGTCGGACGCGCCTTGCAGTTCGGCGGGAATGCGTACGGCGTGGTCGTCTTCCACCAGTTCGACCTCGGCGACCCACAAACCGTTCAGTCGTTGTTGCGACGATTTGACTTCGAAGCGCGCGCCGCCGCGGCAGACCACCTGCAACAGCCCCGGCGTGGTGGCCGTGGTATCGCAGACGGTGGCGAGCGTGCCGCTCTCTACGAAGCGCTCGGGCTGCCCGCCGCGCGCGCGCACTTCATGGCCCTGGGTCAACAGGACCACGCCGAAAGGCGTGTCTTCGGTCAGGCAACGGCTGACCATGTCGAGATAGCGCGCCTCGAACACCTGCAGCGGCAACACCCCGTCCGGGAACAGCACCGTGCTGAGTGGAAACAATGGAAGGGAAATCGTGGCCATGCCCCATCATGACAGAATCGCCGGGCGGACCGCAGCACGATTGCCGACAGCGCGCCGCGCTTGCCGCCGGGCTCCTGGGGCGCGTTCGCAGGACAATAAATCAGGGGAATTGACAGGACGAAAACTACTTCTGCGGCGCCATGATCGGTAATGTCCGCAGTGTCTGCATTAACGCACCAAGGCGCCATTTAAAACGCTCCCAGCCGGGATCGGGCAGGCGCACCACGCGCACGGTCAGGGTGCCGCCGGCCACGTCCGGACAGGCATAGTCATACGTCCCGGCCTGCTCGAAGGGCAGGCGGAATTCCTGGCCGGGCAGCAGTTGCAGCGGGCCGAACACGTGAGGATGGCGATCGAGATTGCGCAGCAACAACACATCCTGCACGCCCAGGGTCAGGCGGATCTCGCGCGGCAGCGCCGGTGCGCGCGCGGCAGCCAGGCCCGCCGCGCCGGCCCCGACCGGCGCCGGAAAGGTAAAACCGCGTTCCTGGCTGGGCGTACGCAGCGGCGCCAGCGCGCCCCACAGCAGCGCCAGCAGCAGTACACCGAGCACGGCGCACGGCAGCCGGTGGCGGCGCAGGAGGGAATCGGGGGCGATCATGGGAATCTGGTTCTATGCGCCGGACAAATGCGGCGGCCGATTGTAGCACTGCGAATATTGTATTATGCAAACAAAACCACCGGCCGGCCGGGCTGGCCGCCCCCACACGTGCGCCTGTGGCGGGACTGGCCGCGTATGCTGGCCGGTGCCAAGGCTTGCACCGAGCCCCCCTCACTCCTGCCGTCCGCGGCCGACTTTCGACCCGACTACCGACCCGACTACATGCAGCGTTCCGATCCCGACGAGACCATCTCCATCCCGGGCGCCCGCCTGCGCCAGGGATGGGGACCCCTGATCCTCGCCGGCCTGGTGTTCCTGGTGTCGCTCCTGATCACCTGGGGCGCCTGGAGCGGCGCGCGCCGCGATGCCGCCACCGATCTCGCCGGACAGTTCGATTACCGCGCACGCGACCTCGTCAACACGACGGTGCGGCGCATGGCTGTCTACGAGCAAGTATTGCGCGGCACGCGCGGCTTCATGCGCGGCAGCGTCGACATCGACCGCCGCGACTTCGCGGAATATTTCCAGACCCAGAACCTGCAAGAACATTTCCCCGGCATCGAGGCGCTCGCCATCGCCAGCATCATTCCTCCGGCGCAGCTGGCGGCGCACGAGGCGGCCCTGCGCGCGCAGGGGTTTGGCAGCTACGCCGTGCATCCGCGCCCAAACGGCGGCTTCGCCACCTCGATCACCCATATCGAGCCCTTCTCCGGACGCAACCTGCGCGCCTTCGGCTTCGACATGTACAGCGAACCGGTGCGCCGCGCCGCGATGGAGGCCGCACGCGACAGCGGCGCCGCCGCCCTGTCGGGCAAGGTGGTGCTGGTGCAGGAAGGGCATAACGCCCAGCCCGGCTTCCTGATGTATGTGCCGGTGTACCGCAAGGGTGCACCGATCGCCAGCGTCGACCAGCGCCGTGCGGCGATCGTCGGCTGGGTGTATGCGCCGTTCCGGATGGCGGACCTGATGCGCGGCCTGGGCGGCACCCACGCGGACGACCTGCAGGTGGCGGTCTACGACGGCGCCCGCGCCGATCCGGACGCGCTGCTGTTCCGCTCGCAGGATGCCGTGGCCTGGCGCCAACCGCTGCACCGGCGCACGCTGCCGGCCACCATTTCCGGGCGTCCCTGGCTGATCGACATCGCCTCGTCCGCCGCGTTCGAGGCGGGGCGTGATACGCGCCGCCCGCAAGTGATCGCCACCACCGGCATCGGCCTGGGTTTCCTGCTGGCCCTGGTGGTGTGGCTGCTCGCCAGCGAACGGCGCCGCGCCGTGCAGCTGGCGCGCGCGATGACGCTCGAATTGCGCCAGTCCTACGAGCGCATGGACCTGATCCTGCAAAACACCTACGACGCCTTTATCGCCATCGACAACGATGGCCGCATCACCGACTGGAACCCGCGCGCCGTGCAGCAATTCGGCTGGACGCGCGCCGAGGCGCTGGGGCGCGAGATCGGCGAGCTGCTGGTGCCGCCGGACCAGCGCGTGGCCGGCGAACGCGGGTTTGCACAATTTGCCCGCGACGGCCAGCCGCTAATAATGGGCGAGCCGGCCGAAGTCATGGCGCGCCACCGCGAAGGGCACCTGGTGCCGGTCGAAATCGTGGTCGCCGCCCTGCCCGCCGAAGTCGGCTACGGCGCCAGCGCCTTCCTGCGCGACATCCGGCCGCGGCGCGAAGCCGAGGCGCGCGAGCAATTGCGCAAGCAACGCCTGGACGAGGCGCGCATGGCGCTGGCGCGCTCGCAAAAGCTGGAAGCGGTCGGCAAGCTCACCGGCGGCGTGACCCACGACTTCAACAACATCCTGCACATCATCAGCGCCAACGTGCAACTGCTGCAGAAGGCGGGCACCAATGGCGGCAACATCGAAAAACGCCTGCGCAGCATCCAGGACGCGGTCGAGCGCGGCGCCAAGCTGTCGGCCCAGCTGCTCGCCTTTGCCCGGCGCCAGCCGCTGCACCCGAGCCTGGTCGACGTCGGCCTCTTGCTCGAACGCATGGACAGCCTGCTGCACCGCGCCGCCGGCGATGCGGTCGCGATCGAGCTGGCGCGCGCCGGCGACCTGTGGCACACGCTGGTCGACCCGAACCAGCTGGAAAACGTCCTGCTCAATCTCGTCATCAATGCGCGCGATGCCATGGCCGGCAGCGGCAAGGTGACAATCACGCTGGCCAACCGCACGCTCGACAGCGAGCTGGCCGGCGACGACCCGGAACTGGCGCCGGGCGACTACGTGCTGATTGCCGTGGCCGACAGCGGCGAAGGCATGCCGCCCGAGGTCATCGAGCGCGCCTTCGAACCCTTCTTCACGACCAAACCCGAGGGCAAGGGAACGGGACTGGGCCTGTCGATGGCGCACGGCTTCGTGCGCCAGAGCGGCGGGCACATCCGTATCGACAGCCGGCTGGGCGAAGGGACGACGATCAGCATTTATTTGCCGCGCGCGCTGGCGGAGGTGGATGCGGCCTTGACGCCGCCGGCGGCAACGACGCATTGAGCCAACGAGACGCGGGCTGAACGCGTGGACGGCTCTGCCGTCCACGCGTTACACGGCATCCTTCCCACCGCAACCTACGGCGGCCCGGCACGCGCCGCCCGCCCCGTCAGATGCCGCGCAATCGACGCCACGTGGCGCTCGTCCGTACCGCAGCAACCGCCGACCACGTTCATGCGCGGCAACAGGTTGTGCAGCGCCAGGTATTCTTCGCCCAGTTCTTCCGGATCTCCGTCGTCGAGCTCGGTCGATTCGTCGAGTTCGGCGTGGCTGAGGCGCGAGGCGTTGGCGCGCAAGCCGTGCAGGCGCTCGCGCCAGGCGCCGCCCTCGGCCAGCGCCGGCGCGAGATGGGTCGGATGCACGCAATTGACCATGTAATAGGCGGCGTAGTTACCGGTTTCGGCATCGGTGCGCAGAACGGCGTCCGACAGCGAGTCGCCGGACGGCAGGCGGCCGTCGATTTCCAGCGTAAAGGAAATGGCGACCGGCATCTCACAAGCCGCCGCCGCGTCGACAATGCCGATCGCCTCATCAGGATAGGTGATCGTGAATGCGGACACCATGTCGGCTTCGGTGCCGGAAAAGGTGGCGATCTGTGCCAGGTGGTAGTCGTGGGCGGCGGCCGCGCTCATGCGGAGATCAGCGCGGTAGCCGTCGCCGCGCGGTCCCAGGTTGCCGCTGATGACGACCGGCGTGAGCGGGCTGTCGTAGGTGGCGCGCACCTCGGCCAACAGCGCCACCGCGTCGCGGTTGGCATCGGCCAACGCCAGGGCGTTGTAACCCAGCGCCTGTCCCCAGTCGGGATTGGCGCGCCAGGTCGGGGTTTCCAGCACCAGCCCGGTCCGCTGCGCCTGCGCCAGGCGCGCAAACTGGTCGAAATACGCCTTCAGGGCCGCGCGCCCGCGCTCGTCGTCCAGCAGCACGAAGGATGCGAACGCGGGCAGCGTGAAACTTTGCTGGAAGGAGAGCACCGTTTCCAGGCCGGCATCGGCCAGGAACAGGCGGCCCTCGAGCTGGGGCAGGCGCTTGCGGTAACGGCTCATCATGAACACTCCTGAAGCACTCCTGGTCAGGCCGGCAATCCAGCGGCACGCAATACTGACTTGGAACGCGACCGGACGCCTGCGGTTCCCGTACTGACGCGGCGCGCGCGTGATGCGCCGCAAGACGCCCAGGCGCGGGCACTGGCACGCCGCTGGCTTGTGCATAAAACACAACAGGGCCGCGTTGCGAGCGCCAGCGCACATTCGGAACACGGCTGCTCTGGCACACTCGGGGGCAAAAGGAGAATGCCCATGAATGCCCCCCATTCCACCGCCCTGCCCGTGCACCGCACCATCCCCCAGGCGCCCGGCTTCGACAACTCGATCGCGCTCCTCAGCGAGGGCTACCGTTTCATCGGCAACCGCTGCGACGAACTCGGCTCCGACATTTTCGGCACCCGCCTGATGCTGCGCCGCGTGGTCTGCGTGCGCGGCGAGGCGGCCGCGCGCATGTTCTACCAGCCGGGCCGCTTTACGCGCCAGGGCGCCAATCCCCCGACCGCCATGGCCCTGCTGCAGGGTCACGGCAGCGCCCACGTGCAGGACGGCGAAATGCACCGGGTGAGAAAGGCGATGCTGATGTCGCTGCAAACGCCGGCGTCGCGCGCGCGCCTGGTCGACCTGGCCGAACGCGAATGGCGCCTGCGCTTCGAGCGCTGGCCGCGCCTGCGCCGGCAAGTGCTGATCCAGGAAGCGCAGGCCGTGCTGTGCCGCGCCGCCTGCGCCTGGGCCGGTGTGCCGCTGGCCAATGTTGAAGAGGAAGTGCTGCGCACCGCGGAATTCTCGGCCATGATCGATGGCGCCGGCGCCGTCGGCCCGCGCAACTGGCTCGGCGCCTCGCTGCGCCGCCATACCGAACAATGGGCGCACGACCACATCGTGGCGGTACGCACCGGCCGTCCGACCGACCCGGAAAGCCCGCTGGCGACGATCGCCTTCCACCGCGACGCCGACGGCGAAGTGCTGTCGAATGCGGACGCGGCGGTGGAACTATTGAACGTGCTGCGCCCGGTGGTGGCGGTGGCGCGCTACATCGTCTTCGGCGCACTGGCCATGCACGATTACCCTGAATGGCGCACGCGCCTGGCCGGCGGGGACGATGCCGCACTGGAGATGTTCGTCGCGGAAGTGCGGCGCTATTACCCCTTTTTCCCCGCCATCGGCGGCCGCGCCAACCATTCCTTCGCCTGGAACGGCCTGCAGTTCGACAAGGGCGACTGGGTCTTGCTCGACATGTACGGCACCAACCACCACCGCGGCACCTGGCCCGACGCCGATCTGTTCAGCCCGCAACGCTTCGAAGCGCGCAAGGACAGTGGCTTCGACCTGATCCCGCAAGGCGGTGGCGATGCGGCCTCGGGCCACCGCTGCCCGGGAGAGGCGGCTACCATCGAACTGACCAAATCGGCGCTGCGCCTGCTCGCCGGCGCTATCCACTACGAGGTCCCGCCACAGGACCTGACCGTGAGCCTGGAGCGTATGCCGGCCCTGCCCGCCAGCGGCTTCGTGATCGAAGGGGTGCGGCCGGCCTGACCTGGCGGGCGCTGCCGCGCCCATGCGGCTGGCCTGCCGCCATGCTCGGCAATTGTCCGCCGCGTTCGCCCGGTTCGCGCATAATCGCGAAAACAAGGACCGACACGATGGAACTGCAATTCCTGGGCACCTCTTCCGGCACGCCGAGCCGCGCGCGCAACGTCGCGGGCCTGGCGCTGCGGGCGACGGGATCGAAGCACTGGTATCTGGTCGACTGCGGCGAAGGCACGCAGCACCGCATCCTGCGCACCCATTACTCGCCGATGAGCCTGCGGGCGATTTTCATCACCCATATCCACGGCGACCACTGCTACGGCCTGCCGGGTCTGCTGGCCAGCGCCGGCTTGCTCAACCGCAGCGAGCCGCTGTTGATCGCCGGACCACCCGCGGTCGAACGCTTTGTGCGCGGGGTGATGGAGAGCACCGAGCTGCGCCTGCCGTACTCTCTCGAATTCGCCGCCGTCGAACCGGGCTGGACGAGTGCCGCGCTGCCCGACTTCCACATCGAAGCGACCGCACTGTCGCACCGCGTGCCCTCGTTCGCATTCACCTTTATCGAAAAAAGCGTCGAGCGCCGCCTCGATACGGCCAAGCTCGAACGCGACGGCATCGTTTCCGGCCCCGGCTGGGGCCAGCTCCAGCGCGGCGAAGACATCGATTTACCGGACTGCCGCGTCGCCCGCAGTGCCGACTACATCTTGCCGGGCCGGCGCCAGCGCAAGATCATCGTCGCCGGCGACAACGACACGCCCGCCCTGCTCGCCGCCCAGGCCGAGGACGCGCACTTGCTGGTGCACGAAGCGACGTATACCGAAGAGGTATTGCAAAAGGTCGGACCGGGACCGCAGCACAGCTCGGCACGGGCGACGGCGTCCTTTGCCGAATCGGCCGGGATTCCGAACCTGATCCTGACGCATTTCAGCCCGCGCTACCAGCAAGCAGGCAATGGCCCGTCGATGGCCGACGTCGAGGCCGAAGCGCGCGCGGCCTACACGGGGAACATGTTCCTGGCGAGCGATTTACAACGGTATACGCTCGACCGCCATGGCGCGCTGGGATTGCTGGCCGATAACTGAGACTTATCGCCGGTATCAAACCAACTGCAACGACTCGATCCGGTCACGCCCGTTGCGCTTGGCCCGGTACATCAACTCGTCGGCAGCCGTGATCAGCCGGCGCAGCGGCGCATCGGAAGTTAGCTGCGCGAGGGCGACGGTGGCGACGCCGAAGCTGGCGGTGGCGCGCAGTCGGGTTGCGCCATCGTGCGACACGACTTCGGTCGCGGCAAAGGTGACGCGCAGGCGTTCGGCCAGGCGGATGCCGCCGCCCAGATCGGTCCCCGGCAACACCACCAGGAATTCCTCGCCGCCATAGCGCACCACGCTGTCGATGCCTTCGCGGGTGGCGGCGTGCAGGATGCGCGCGAAGCCGCGTAGCACCATGTCGCCGTCGCCATGGCCGTGGGTATCGTTGATGTGCTTGAAACGGTCGATGTCGCACAGGACGACGGTGAGACTGTTGGCGTCGAGCGCACGGCCGGCCCACTGCCCGCCCATCAACTGGTCGTGCAGGTAGCGGCGGTTGAAGCAGCCGGTCAGATGGTCGCGCTCGGCCGCATGTTTCAGCACCGACCAGGAGCGGTATTCCTGGCGCGACACGTGGTTGAAACGGCGCGCGGCCAGGAAGCCGAAGGTATTCACCAGGACCAGCAGCATGACCATCGTTAATTCATCGGCAAACGACATGCGGCTGTACTTGTCGGCGAGCGCGACAAAGGCCAGCGTCGCCGCCACCGCCAGCGCCGTCGCATAGCGCAGGCGGTTCGGGATATACAGATAGATCACGACCAGCATGATTGCCAGCGACATCGCATGCCAGTGGAATTCGCTTGGGCGCAGCAATGAGATAAGCATGAAGCTGGCGAGCGCCACACCTTCGGACAGCGAGGCGGCAATGCGCGTGGCGCATACCGACAAGGCGCGCCGGTAAGCCAGCCAGGCGCAGGTGCCGGCAATGACCGCCACCAGCGTACGGGCGGCCAGCGACACCATCGTTTCAAAGCCCCAGCCGAGGAAGGCGAGGTCGGTGGCGAAAAAGCCGAGATAAAAAACAGTGCAAAACACCAGCGTGAAGCCGAGCAACTCCTGGGTCTGGGCCTGCTTGTGTTTCAGGTACGCGCCTTCAAGTGGCGCGAGCGCGAACTCGCCGGTCAGCGAATTGATTTCCATGGGAGAAGCTCCAACGCCCTGGGCTTTGCTGATCAGAATGCTATTTTGCCAGTAATGTGGCCTAGAAGAAATCCCGACATTCTTGCTTGTGGCCGTTTTCAGACATAGCCCGAGAAAAACATCCCGCGCTGCCTGTCCCGCAGGCGCAACAGGCGCCCCCGAATCGGCATTCGCCTGCAAGCGCTACCCATCTCGCATTGTGCGGTGCCAAATCCAGCCAGCGCCAACGGCGTACCTTGACTGACGAGCAGGCGCTGCCTGATGCAAGCCCTTGTTTCTTAAAGAGATTCTCATGTCGATGCGAAACGATTTCGCTTTAATGTTGCCGGCTTCAGCGCCGCGCGAGACGAGCGACGGGCGCAGATCGGCGGCTCTGTCCCTCGTCGCAGGTCTTTGTTCATGGGGAGATGATCATGTGGAAGCGAAACAGTTTGGCGTGGATACTACTGGCCGCGGCATGTGGACTGGCCGGCGCGGCACAACCCCGGATCGAGTACAGGTTCACCCGGGTGGCGCCCCTGATCAGCGGTGGCCTGGCCATCAACAATGCCGGCGCAACCGTCGGCGACTTCCAGTTCACCGGCGCCGGCGCCCATGGTTTCCTTACCCGGGGCAATAGCACGGTCGAGATCGGTGGACTGGGCGAATTCCGCATTTTCAGCATCGCCAACGGTATCAACGACCGCTTCCAGGTGGTCGGCACGTCCGACGTCAGCGGCGGCACCCGTGGCTTCATCTACGGGCGCGGGGTGCCCAGGGACGTCAACCTCTTCCTGCCGCCGACGACCACCGCGGCCGCCATCAACAACGCCGGCTACGTCGTCGGCACCTACCAGTTCAACTTCGGGCCGCGGCGCGGCTACCTGCGCGCGCCCGACGGCGGCTTCCGCGACATCGGCGCCCTGCCGTTTACTAACCCGTTCACGCTGCCGGCAGCGATCAACAAGCATGGCCAGGTCGTCGGCGGCTCCGGCCCCTTCGTCTACCGCGGTAACAAGATAGAAAGCACCAATGCCCTGATCGACCCCGCCGGCGGCTACACCATCACCAGCATGCAGGGCATCAACGACAAGGGACAGATCGTCGGCACGGCGAACCAGGCAGGCGTTGCCTTCGGTTTCGCGGTGCGGCTCGATCCGTGCCACGGCGCAGCGGACGCGCGCAAACAATGAGCGAACCGGTTGGCGCACCGATCCACGGAAGCCCCGATGGCGGGCGCAATCTGACGGCGGCCTTGCCATTGCCGCTCCCACCGGCCGTCAACTTATGGAGAATGCCATGCGAACCCCTCATCGCCTAGCGCTGTTCCTGCTACCGTTCACCCTTGGCCTGGCGCATGCCGCCCCGCCCTACCCCGAGTACCGCGTCACGGTGGTGGGGCCGGCCAACAGCACCGCTACCGACATCAACAGTGCCGGCGTCGTGGTCGGCACCTGGCCGGCCAGCCCGACCTCGACCCACGGTTTCCTGAACCGCGGCAAGGGCCTGGTCGACCTCGGCACCCTGGGCGGCAGCGCGAGCGATGCCGTCGCCATCAACGACAAGGGCGAAGTGCTCGGCCACTGGACGACCGCCAGCGGCCAGCGGCGCGGCTTCATCTACTACCAGGACAAGCGGCGTGATATCGGTGCACTGCGCGGCACGTTCGCGCGCTATACCGACATCAACAATGCCGGCTACGTCACCGCGACCGCGGAGTCGCCGCGGTTTCCGGGCGGCTGGCGCGGCTACCTGCGCGACCCAGGTGGCAAGTTCCGGGACGTCGGCAACCTGACCTTCCCCGACTGGCCCGATGTACCAACCCTGAACACCGCCCTGGCGCTGAACAACCGCAATCAGGTGACTGGCGAGACCGGTCCCTTTTCGCAGCCGGACCAGCCGCTGCGCGCCTATACCTGGACCAATGGGGTGATGCGTGACCTGGGCGACTTCGGCTGGGCGCCGAACGGCGGCAACGCCATCAACGACCGAGGGCAGATCACCGGCTACATGTCGGTGCCGACCGGCTTTCGCAGCCGCGTCGCGTATATCTACAGCCATGGCCGCCTGATCGACATCGACGGGCGCGGCGGCGCCGTCGCCGAACGCTCGAGCGCGGGCGCCGGCATCAACAATCACGGCCATGTCGTCGGCAGCAGCGACCACCTGTCCGGCTTCGTGTACCGCGGCAAGCGCATGCAAAGCCTGAATGTGCTGATCGACCCGAAACTCGGCTGGGACATCGTCGAGCCCGAGGCGATCAACGATGCCGGCCAGATCGCGGCAACGGCCTTGCGCAATGGCGTGCCCTACGCTGTGCGGCTCGACCTGATCCGGCCGAGCGTACTGGCGGCGCCCCAACTGGAGAACAAGGACGCCGACTGACGCACGCAAGATGTTGCCGTATCGGGAATCGCCCTGGTGACGGGTGTCACGTTGCGGCTGGCGCCATCGCCTTGCCCAGCCGCTTTCACCTTCTGGAGATGGTCATGGTCACACGCAATCGCATTTCAATGGCGTCGCTGTTCTTGCTGTCGCTCGCGGCAGGTATGGCCAACGCGTCCCCCGGCTATGCCGAATACCGCGTCGCCGTCGTCGGCCCCGCCGGCAGCCGGCCAACCGGCATCAACGCCGCCGGCGCCGTCGTCGGCACCGTGCAGACCGGCACCCTGGTCTACCGCAGCTTTGTCAACTACGGCAAAGGCCCGGTCGGCCTGAGTCTGCCAGGCGCCACGTCCAACATCGCGGTGGCCATCAACGACAAGGGCGAAGTCCTCGGCAACTGGACCACCACCACCGGCCAGGCGCGCGGCTACGTGTATTACCGCGGCAGCTTCCGCCCGCTGAGCGGCCCCGGCGGCGCCCCCGCCCGCTACGTGGACATCAACAATGCCGGCTATATCCTGGCGGCGGCCAGTCCACCGACCACCGATCCGGCCGGCAGCAACCCGCGCGCTTACCTGCGCGCGCCGAACGGCAAGTACCAGGACATCGGCACCCTGCCCTACGACAACCCGACTACGCAGCCGGAAGCACTCAACAACCGCAACCAGGTCACCGGCGAGTCCGGGTCGCTGTTCAGTCCGGAAATCCCGTTCTACGCCTTTGTGTGGAGGCAGGGCGCCATACGCCAGCTGGGCGACTTCGGCTTCACGCCCAGCTACGGCCTCGACATCAACGACCGCGGCCAGGTCGCCGGCTACACCTCGACCGAAACCTTCCGCGAAGCCCTCGCCACCGTATGGACTCACGGCCGCCCGACTCTGATCGACACCCGCCCCGCCGGCGATTACCGCTTCAGCACGGCCCAGGCCATCAACAACCACGGTCACGTCGTCGGCAACAGCAACCACCTGGGCGCGTTCGTCTACCGCGGCAAGCGGCTGGAAAGCCTGAACGCGCTCATCGACCGCAAGTCGGGCTGGAGCATCAACTTCTCGCGCGGGATCAATGATGCCGGGCAGATCATCGCGGACGCGTCGCGGGGTGGCGTGGGGTATGCGGTGCGGCTGGATTTGATTCGGCCGCATGCGCTGGGAGCGGCGCGGGTGGATGAAGACTGAGCTCGCTGCGGCGACGTATTGAAGGAAGGAGTGCCGCTTGGCGCGGCCGCAACATCCGGACCGCGTTACCTTCCTTTAATCTTGCTCATTTTTCGAAGACCTCCACCCGCGTTGAGCGGCTGCCGCCGATGTTGGGGGAGCATCCTGATGATTCCCATCAATGGTTCAGGATACTTTGATTGCAGCGGAATCCTTCGTGGTCCACACTTGGCCGAGCGAGCCTTTGCCTGCTGGACAACAGCTTTATTCGCCGCCAATAAAGGAAGATGCCATGGACTCGAATAGCGTTCGGCTTGCGAAGCCTCGCCCATACTGGTCATTCATAGCGCTTCTCTACTCGCTTTTAGGCTGGGTGCTTTTCGACGCGTGGCTATTCTTGCTGAGTGCGGGATTTTTATGGCACGTACTCGTAGCGATTCCAGCGGCTACGCTTGTTTTCCGGTCCGCCATGTGTCCATTCATCGTTGGCAGTAGCGTGGTCGAACAAAGCAAGGGCCCAGTTGCGGAATCACGCTGGGAGAAATTACCATGTGTCCTGCTCTATGTTGTAGGCGCGACGTTCGGGGCTTTTGTCCTAAACGGGAGCTTTATTCTATTCGGAGTAATTGTAGCTTTGTTCACTTTCGCTCCGTGGGCTAGGCTTCCTTTTACCCGTAACCATATCGCCATATCTTGCCTCACTACGATAAGCGGATTTGTATCCGTCCTTGTGATTGGTCATCGCTTTATCGATTTCATGTTTCTTCCCTTCGCCGCGTGGGTCTTCTGGGCATTTGCGTGCGGTGCATTGCTTTTCAGGGCAGAAGACGTGCAGCGTGCCAGGCAGGAAACGACTGTGGCGACGAAACCCAATGAAACCGAGACTCGCCCGATCCACTCCCCTGGCTAACCGCCATTTCTGCCATTCAGCTTCTGTTTGAAGCATCTACGCGCACGAGATATGCAACCTTACTTCTGGCCAATCTCAACTTTGTCAGCTCTCCACTCGCTAGAATTATTTCGTTCGAGCCAGAGCTACCAAGCACTTCAATGGTCCAAGGATATGAGGCAAGGTATGGCATTCCGGCAGCAAGCATCTCGTGCACAGCACAACGCTTTCACAAATAAAGCAGCCAGGGACCGGCGCCCGGTGAAGACTACCCTCTCGAGACAGGAGGGTGCCTTTGCAGTGATGTTTGCCCCATTGCTCATTGTGATAATCGGTTTTTGGGCCCTTGCTTTGGATATTGGACAGGTTTATAACCGTAAAGTCGACATGTACGGAATAGCCAAGGCGGCCGCACTGGCGGCGGCCCGAGAACTCAACGGAACCCCCGAAGGGCTTGTTGCGGCGAGGGACGCAGCGAGTGCCGCGGCAGCCAATCTTCGCTACCAGAATTATGGTAACGGCACTTCCTTCACCTGGAGCGAGGACGCTCTCAGTTTCGGCACTACTCCCTCGCGCTCGGGGACCTGGATCCGGTCGGCTAGCGCAGGAGGATCAAGCACCCAGGTAGCGGATCTTTTTTTCGCGCGGGTGGATACTGCGGATCTTGGTCCAGCCATTGGCAAAGTTCATACCTTTTTCCTCAAGATCCTGACCGGTAATACGGTGACGGCCCAGATCAGCGACAGTGCGATCGCCGGAAGGACGTCGGTGAAGGCGATGCCAATCGGGATTTGCGCGATGTCGCCGGACGCCGCGAAAGCACGCCCAGCACCCAGCCCTGCCGAGCCGACGCTCTCCGAGCTGGTGCAATACGGGTTTCGGCGCGGAATCAGCTATGACCTGATGAAGCTCAATCCAAATAGCACAACGCCGATCCGTTTCGCAATCAACCCGGTCGCTGAACCAGGAACAAACAGCCAAAGCTTTGACATCTCAGCGCTGCAACCATTTGTGTGCAGCGGTTCCATGTGGGTGAGACGACTAACTGGCAACACGATTCGCGTCTCCGCGCTCCCCGACGCGTCCCCGCTTGCATCGTTGAGGGCTGCGATCAACACGCGTTTCGACAATTATGCGAACGGGTCCTGTACTCCGATCAGCGCGGCGCCGGACCAAAATATCAAGTCGTACGCATATGACCAGACAGGTGTCGTCAAGTGGATGAGCCCTAACAAGGGGGCGGCGGCCGTGGCAACAACGACAGAGCGTGGCAAGAGTGAGCCCGTCATTAATCTGCCAGCGGCACCGGCGTCACCCGAGCAGTACGGCCCTTTGTGGGCATATGCGAAAGCAGTCAAAGCACCGTCGCCTGCCGATTCGCCCGAACCCGCCAGCGGTTATGAAACGTTTTCCACCACGGACTGGCCGAGCCTTTACCCAGCAGGTCCTACTTCACCAACTTACCCAACAGCGCCGGCAGTGCCCTATGTTCCGTCCGCCACAGCCACCGCCTATTCCGAACCTCCGCGTCTTGCAAACAGACCGATGGCGCTTCGGGATCGGCGAGTATTGAACATCCCGCTGCTCTCGTGCTCCCCGACAGCGCCGTCCGGTTCGAACGCGTCGGCAACCGTGGTTGCGATCGGAAAATTTTTCATGACTGTTCAGGCGACGGACGAGAGCCTCATCGCCGAGTTTGCAGGATTATTGCCCATTCAATCGTTGCCAGGTCACGTAGAACTCTTCCCATGAACAAATTTCGTTTCGATACTGTCCACAGGTCGATGAAACGCCAGGCTGGCAGCGCAGCGGTAGAGCTCGCGCTCCTCCTGCCGATTCTCGTACCATTTCTTACAGTAGGTTTCTTCACTGTAAGCATATTGTGGCATTACACGATGGCACAGAAAGCGGCGCAGGACGCCGCACGCTACCTTGCTACCTTGTCACGAGCCGAAATAACGACCCCAACGCTGGCGAGGGCGGCGGATACAGTGGCAAGACAAATCGTCACGCGGGAACTCGCTGACTCTTCCCCTGGGATAGCACCTGTAGGCCTCGTAGTGCTCTGTAACGCCTCGGCCTTCGCTCCTGCCCTTTGCGCCGACGTCGCACCGGGCCCTAATGTCCCGGACACTGTCCAGGTGAATTTTTCGATCACCATGTTTGACCCTTCGGGGTTTGTTGATACTGGATGGTACGGTCTAAGGATCACCGCTAGCCACAAGATGCGCTATGTCGGCAATTAATCTCTCTCGGCGCAACGGCTGGCGCCCCCTCAAGACACAGGCTGGCACCGCAGCGGTGGAGTTCGCGCTGCTCGCCACGATCTTTTTTATGTTGGTTTTCGGCATCATTGAGTTGGCACGCCTCCTGTTTGTCTTTAACACCCTGCATGAAGTTACACGCAGGGGTGCTGCCGCAGCAGCACATGTCTATCCGCGCGACACTGACGCAACTGCCCGGGTAAGGCAACACGCGATTTTCCGAAGCTCCCCAGGTGGCCTCGTGCTTGCGGAACCTGTTACGGACGAATACATCCGGTTGGAATACCTACGGTTTGATTTGTCCGTGATACCTGATAGCTCATGGCCAATCAACGCGGCTGCCAACAGGCAGATCTGCATGAATAACCCGCAGGCGCCCACGTGCATCCGCTTCGTGCAGGTTAGCGTCTGCGACCGGGGAGTACAGAACCAGTGCAACAACGTGACCTCGAGGATGCTACTGTCGCTGATCGACCTGCGCGTGCCATTTCATCGAGCAACGACGATTGTGCCAGTCGAGTCTTTGGGATACGTTCCCGGGACCCTTCCACCACCACTGCCACCACCGCCGCCGCCTTGCCCATGCTAGTAAGCGAGCTACCGGAAAAGGGCAGCTAGGAGCCGGCGGAAGTGGCGTGCGTCGGGCGCTCGATATATCGGCCCGTCGAGCTGTCGCAAGGCCTGCGACGAGTAGAGGTGGATCGAGAAAGCGCCAAAGATCAAGCTGTACCGGGAGGCGAAGCGCCGGATGCGGTGGATGACTCCGGCGCAGGCAAAGGCATTGCTGGCGGAGTATCAGGAGCACCAGCGCGATTTGGTGCCGTTCGCGCTGGTGACAGGTCTGCGCCAGGGCGACGTGATCGGCTGATGTTGGTCGCAGGTCGACCTTGGTCGCCGTACAGCGCGGGTTCATGGCGACGACGCCAAGAACGGCGGTGACCTGCATGTGTCGCTCAACGACCTCGCCATGGATGTCCTGCAGCGCCAGCGTGGAAAACATCCGGAGCACGTCTTCGCCTACAAGGGAGAGCCGATCAACTGGGCCAATACCCGTGGCTGGAAACGCTGCGTGATCGATACCCTGCTGTACGTTACAACTACGTCACAATGCCGTTCGCAAGGCGAACAAAAAAGGGGTCACGGAACGCCGTAACCCCTTGATTCGCAATTAACATATTGTGGTAGGCCTCCCGTGAGTCGAACACGGCACCAACGGATTATGAGTCCGCTGCTCTAACCAGGCATGAGCTAGAGGCCCAGAAATCGGAACAATGACAAAATTTCTCGCCACTCTGCTGCACGGCGCGAGTCCGTGCAGCAGAGTGGCGAGAGGATATTGCGTTTAGTGCAGGTACGTCAAGGCTCAGCTACAACAATCAGCTGCTGCCCTCCAGGAAGCTCTTCAGCTTGTCCGAGCGCGACGGGTGGCGCAACTTGCGCAGGGCCTTGGCTTCGATCTGGCGGATGCGTTCGCGGGTGACGTCGAATTGCTTGCCGACCTCTTCCAGCGTGTGGTCGGTCGACATTTCGATGCCGAAGCGCATGCGCAGCACCTTCGCTTCGCGTGGGGTCAGCGAGTCGAGCACGTCTTTGACCACGCCGCGCATCGAGGCGTGCAGGGCTGCGTCGGACGGGGCCAGCGTGTTGTTGTCCTCGATGAAGTCGCCCAGGTGCGAATCGTCGTCGTCGCCGATCGGCGTTTCCATCGAGATCGGCTCTTTGGCGATCTTCATGATCTTCCGGATTTTGTCTTCCGGCATTTCCATCTTGATGGCCAGCGTTGCCGGGTCCGGCTCCGCGCCCGTCTCTTGCAGGATCTGGCGCGAGATGCGGTTCATCTTGTTGATGGTTTCGATCATGTGCACCGGAATCCGGATGGTACGCGCCTGGTCGGCGATCGAGCGGGTGATGGCCTGGCGGATCCACCACGTCGCATAGGTCGAGAATTTATAGCCGCGGCGGTATTCGAATTTATCGACCGCCTTCATCAAGCCAATATTGCCTTCTTGGATCAGGTCGAGGAATTGCAGGCCGCGGTTGGTGTATTTCTTTGCGATCGAGATCACCAGGCGCAAGTTGGCCTCGGTCATTTCGCGCTTGGCCTTGCGGGCCTTCATTTCGCCCGCTGCCATCTGGCGGTTGATGTTGCGCAGGTCTGGCAGCGGCAGCACGACGCGCGATTGCAGGTCGATCAGGCGTTGCTGCAATTCCTTGATCGTCGGGATGTTGCGGCCGAGGATGGCGCTGTAGGCGTGGCCGGCGTTGACTTCGCCGTCGACCCATTCCAGGTTCGTCTCGTTGCCTGGGAAGACTTTGATGAAGTGGGCGCGCGGCATGCCGCAACGGTTCACGGCGACATCGAGAATTTGCTTTTCGATGTGGCGCACTTCGTCGACCTGGCCGCGCAGGGTGTCGCACAGCTTTTCGACGACTTTCGCGGTGAAACGGATGCCCAGCAGTTCGTCGGAGATGGCTTCCTGCGCCTTGACGTAGGCTTTGGAATTGTAGCCATCCTTTTCGTAGGCCTTGCGCATCTTGTCAAACTGTTGCTCGATGGTGCTGAACTTGCCCAGTGCCGCGGCTTTCAGCGCTTCGAGCTGCTCGGCGGAATAGCCGGCGGCGCCCGGCGTGGCGGCGGCTTCCTCTTCCTCGCCCTCTTCCTCGTCTTCGGCGTCTTCATCATCCTCGTCATCGCCGTCCGTGGCGGGCACGACGGCCGATGGCGAGGTTTCTTCGGCGCCTTCTTCTTCGACCAGGCCGTCGACGATTTCGTCGATCTTGATTTCGTCGGCGTCGATGCGCTGGGCGGCGGAGATGATTTCGGCGATGGTGACCGGGCAGGCCGAGATGGCCTGGATCATGTCGCGCAGGCCGTCTTCGATGCGCTTGGCGATTTCGATTTCGCCTTCGCGCGTCAGCAGCTCGACCGAACCCATTTCGCGCATGTACATGCGCACCGGGTCGGTGGTGCGGCCGAAGTCGGAGTCGACGGTCGACAGCGCCGCTTCGGCGGCGGCTTCGGCTTCGTCGTCGCTGGTGACGGTGGCAACGTTATCGGACAGCAGCAGCGACTCGGCATCGGGCGCGTGTTCGTACACGGCAATGCCCATGTCGTTGAAGGTACCGATGATGCCTTCGATCGCTTCCGGGTCGACGATGTTGTCGGGCAGGTGGTCGTTGATTTCCGCATAGGTGAGGAAACCGCGCTCCTTGCCGTTCTTGATCAGCGCCTTGAGCTTCTGGCGCCGGATCTCGATTTCTTCTTCGCTCGCTTCGGTATCCGAGGCGAACGCGTCTTTCAACAGGGCTTTTTCCTTGGCCTTGCGGTCCTTGGCCTTGGCCTTGTCGACGGCCTTCAGTTCGGCGCGTTCGACCGCGTTGAGCGCGGCGACTTCGTCGTTCTCGGGCGTGAATTCTTTCGGTTTGCGACCGCGGCGCCCCGGGACTTTGACGGATGGCAGCACGTAGCCGGACGTGTCGATGGCGGCCAGGGCGGCCGCATCGGTGGTCTGGCTGACGACGGGGGCGGCGCCCGCGGTGCGGACATCGGCCTTGTCTTGTGCGTTGTCTGCCTGGGCAGACGCTCTGGTGGGTTTGGCAGCCACTTTGGGTTCGGGTTTCTTGGTTGGCACAGGCGCTTTCGATGTCACAACGACTAACTTTACGATGGTTAAAGATAAAGTTTTGTTACCTTACATCACGCTGCATCCAGCGTACAACACTGCTGCGCTAACTGAAACTCCACGCCCCTTTTGACACGAAAGTCGTTTCAAAGGTTGCAATAGTTAGCGTTTTATTATAGCACGCACCCCTCTTTTTCCAAGTTGCACGAAGCCTACTTGCCGACTTCGCAACGCACCCTCAGCGGGGGCTGCGGTCGGCAGCCTGCTCAGCCTCCAGAACCTGCTGCTGTGCTGTGATTTCGCGATAGCGAGCGCTCACCTGATCTGGGGTCAGACCCTTGGAAAACAACTGGTTCAACTCCTGTTTCAACGCGTCGAGCTTGATTTGTCTCACTGCACTAACCAGGAACACGCGGTCGGCATCGGGATCGGATTCCGGCTCGGAGGCGATCTCGGCGATGATCCGGTCGTAGTGGTTACTCGCCTCTTTCAACTGTTCCGACAGTGACGCGAAGTTGCCGTATTCCCCCAGCGCCTGGGCCACGCTGACCAGGTAGCGCAAAGCATCGCTCGATTCCTGTCCGAAATAGTCGAAGGCCTGCAGCGCAGATTCGTCCAGGTTCAGCGACAGCGCCGGATGCGCGACCAGGATGCGCGTGATCTGCAATTCGAGGCCGACCGGCTCCGGGCGGCCCTGGCGCGGCGGCGCCTTTTTCGCCACCGATACCGGCTTGGACAATTCGAACAGGCTTTCGATCTCGGCCGGCGAGGATTCTGTCAGGCTGGCCAGGCCGCGCACGATCTGCAGGCGCAGCGAGGATGGCGTCATCGCCTGCAGCAGCGGCTTGGCGTCGTACTGGGTGGCGGCGCGCCCTTCCGGCGTCGACAGGTCGTGCTCGCCCGTTACCTCTCTCAGCAGGAATTGCGACAGCGGCATGGCATCGTTGATTTCCTGGGCAAACGCGTCGGCGCCGAATTCGCGCACGAAGCTGTCCGGGTCATGCTTTTCCGGCAAGAACAGGAACTGGATGGTCTTGTTGTCGGACACTTGTGGCAAACACGCTTCCAGCGCACGGCGGGCGGCGCGGCGGCCGGCTTTATCTCCGTCGAAACTGAAGATGACGTTGTCGGTCTGACGCAGCAATTTTTGCACGTGGGTACTGGTGCAGGCGGTACCGAGGGTAGCGACCGCTTGCGGGAAGCCGAGCTGGGCCAGCGCGACGACGTCCATGTAGCCTTCGGTCACCAGCACGTAGCCGGCGTCGCGGATCGCCTGGCGCGCTTCGAACAGGCCGTACAGTTCCAGGCCCTTCTGGAACAGCGGCGTTTCCGGCGAGTTCAGGTATTTCGGTTCGCCGCCGTCGAGCACGCGGCCGCCGAAGCCGATCACTTGCCCTTTGGTATTACGGATCGGGAACATGATGCGTTCGCGGAAACGGTCGTAACGCTTCTTGTTGCTGCCGTCCTCATCCACCTTGTCGATGACGAGGCCGGACTCGACCAGCGCCAGCATGTCGTAATCGGCAAATACCGTGCGCAGGTTGTCCCAGCCGGACGGGGCGTAGCCCATGCCGAAGCGGGCGGCGATTTCGCCGGTCAGGCCGCGGTTTTTCAGGTAGCTGATCGCGTTCGACGCGGTTTTCAGCTGGGCGCGGTAATAGTCGCAGGCCTGGCTGAGCGCTTCGGTCATCGACTGCGATTGCGCCTGCTGGGCGGCGCGCTGCAGCGGCGGGATCTTGTCGTCGGCTTCGGGCACGACCATGCCCACGTTCTGCGCCAGGTCCTTGACGGCATCGACGAAGCCCATGCCCGAGTATTCGATCAGGAAGCCGATCGAGGTGCCATGGGCACCGCAACCGAAGCAGTGATAGAACTGTTTGGTCGGGCTGACGGTGAAGCTGGGGGATTTTTCGCTGTGAAAAGGACACAGCCCCATGTAATTGGCGCCGCCCTTTTTCAGCTGGACGTAACGCCCAACGACGTCGACGATGTCGACGCGGTTGAGCAAATCGGTAATGAAGGATTGCGGAATCACGTAAGAGCTCTACACCGTGTTTGTCTAAGGTCAGACTATACCGCAGCGCCCGCTGCAAATTGATTTACAACAAGCAAGGGCCGGTCGGACCCATTTGTGCTTACTTGTGTGCGAATCAGGCGCCAGTCAGTGCTTTCTTGACCAGGGTCGAGACGACCGTCATGTCGGCACGTCCCGCCAGCTTCGGCTTGACGATGGCCATCACTTTGCCCATGTCCTGCGGGCCGGCGGCGCCGGAGGCGGTCACGGCGGCGGCGACTTCGGCGGCGATTTCATCGCTTGATAAGCCGGCCGGCATGTAGGTCACCAGCACTTCGAGCTCGGCCTTTTCGATCTCGGCCAGGTCGGCGCGGTTGCCGGCTTCGAACTGGGTGATCGAATCCTTGCGCTGCTTGATCATCTTTTCGACGATGGCGACGGTTTGCTGGTCGTTCAGTTCGATCTGCTCGTCGACTTCCTTGCGCTTGATGTCGGCCAGGATCAGGCGGATCGTGTTCAGCTTGCCGGCTTCCTTGGCGCGCATCGCCGCTTTCATGTCGTTGGTGATTTGTTCTTTCAGGCTCATGGATTCTCCAATCGATAGGGGACAAACAACAAAACCCGCCAGGGTGACAACCAGGGCGGGTTCGAGGACTTCTCGCAGCTACCGGGACGAGCGCAGCGCTTCGTCGCCGGACTAGCCGGCAGACAGTCTTAGTACAGTTTCTTAGGCAGTTGCTGGCTGCGGATGCGCTTGTAGTGGCGCTTCACGGCAGCGGCAAGCTTGCGCTTACGCTCTGCAGTTGGCTTTTCGTAGAACTCGCGTGCGCGCAGTTCCGTCAGCAGACCGGTTTTTTCGATAGTGCGCTTGAAGCGACGCATAGCGACTTCGAACGGCTCGTTTTCTTTAAGGCGGATAGTGGTCATGTAAAAATCAAACCGTTGGATTTAGGGAAGAACGAAATTCTAGCAGCTTTTGGCAAGCAGTGGAAGAGATTAAGGAGGTGTGATCTATTTAATACAGGGGTATGCATCGGGTTGTGGAGCTGCGGCTGAGCCGTTAGCGGTGGGCATAATCCGCGTGGGCTTGGAGAGCCCACCCTACGGGCGAGGCCGCAGGCCGGAGTTCGCGAAACCCAGGCCAGGCCGCAGGCGGTAGCCTGCGAAACCCGATCATGCCGGCGATCTTTGCTGGTAAAAAAAACTTAGACGCTCTGCCCTGCCACGTAAGCCGAGGCCCAGGCCCACTGGAAATTGTAGCCGCCGAGCCAGCCGGTGACGTCGACGGTTTCGCCGATGAAGTAGAGGCCGGGAACATCTTTCGCCATCATCGTCTGCTGCGACAGGGCGCGGGTGTCGACCCCGCCGAGGGTGACTTCGGCCTTGCGGTAGCCTTCGGAGCCGGTCGGGACGATGGCCCAGCGGTTGATGGCGTCGCCGAGTTTACGCAGCTTGGCGTCGGGCATGTCGGCCAGGCGGGCGTCAGGCGCCAGGCCGTTGGCCAGCAGCAAGCCCTCGACCAGGCGCGCCGGCAGCCATCCGGTCAGCACGTTGCCGAGCTGTTTTTTCACGGTCGTCTTGGCGCCGATCAGCTCTTCGGCAATGTCCATGTCGGGCAGCAGGTTCACCACGATCGGCGTACCCGGTTCCCAGTAGCTGGAAATCTGCAGTATCGCCGGACCGGACAGGCCGCGGTGAGTAAATAACAGATCTTCGCGGAACAGGCCGCGCCTGGCGTTTTTACCCTTGCCGGAACCGGTCGATACTTCCACTTCCAGCGCGATGCCGGCCAGCGGTGCGAACGCTTCCCAGCTCGGACCGTCGAAGGTCAGCGGCACCAGGCCCGGACGCGCCTCAATCAGCGGCAAGCCGAACTGGGTGGCGATGCGATAGCCCAGGTCGGTGGCGCCGATCTTCGGAATCGACAGGCCGCCGGTGGCGATCACCACGCTGTCGGCTTCGATGTCGCCGTGGTCGGTGTCGATGCGGTAGCCGTCCGCTTCCTTCGCGATGCCATGCACCTTGCACGGCATGCGCCAGTTGACTTCGGCGGCGCTGCATTCGGCCTTCAGCATGGCGATGATCTGCTCGCTCGAGTCGTTGCAGAAGAGCTGGCCGCGGTGCTTTTCGTGGTAGCCGATCCGGTGCTTTTTCACCAGCGCCAGAAAGTCTTGCGCCGTGTAGCGCGACAGCGCGCTCTTGCAGAAGTGCGGATTCTGCGACAGGAAGTTGGCCGGCCCGGCGTTGATGTTGGTGAAGTTGCAGCGTCCGCCGCCGGAGATGCGGATCTTCTCGGCCAGCTTTTCCGCGTGGTCGATCAGGACCACGCGTTTGCCGCGGGCGCCGGCGATTGCCGCGCACATCATTCCGGCCGCGCCTGCGCCGATAATCGCTACATCGAATTGTTTTGCCATGAGCTGCTGCCGCCAAATTCCAAACCCGCCATTGTAAACGCTGGGCCTCGCGGCCGCACGCCCATCGACGCCAGTGTGGTTTTACGGAGCAGCCAGCGCAGTGCGCCGGCGCACCTCGCGCGCGGCCGCCGCCACCCGCGCCACCTGGTTGGCGATCGACACGGGCACCGGCGCCTCGCCGGCGAGCGCCGCGCGAATCCAGGCAGCGGTAGCGGCGGCATCGCGCGCTTCCGGCACGGCGGACAAGGTATCGGCCGGCGGATCGCGCTCGACCAGCACGTCGCGCGCGCCCTCATGGAACCAGTCGATCTGCTGGGCACGGTGCGGATTGGCGACGGTCTCCCCTTCGGTGCCGCGCATCAGGAAGGCGTCGCCGCGTGCGTGCGGCGCGACGGTCTGAAAATATTCGCCCAGCGTTTGCAGGTATTCGGGATGGGTGTACGAGACCAGGCGCAGCGCCGCGCCTTCGAAAGGTTGCAGGATCTTGACGATGGTATGCGTCGAGTTGCGCACGCCCAGGATGCGGCGCAGCGACAGCATGTGGGCCAGACTCGGCGCCAGCGTCTCGATCGGCATGAAGGCGGGGCGGCGCGCTTCGAAGGCATCGTGCACGGCCGCGCTGGTGGCGGCTTCGGCCAGGCCCAGTTCGGCCAGGATCTCGGCGGTGGTGATGCGGCCCGGATCGGTGCGTACGCCATGCACCAGCGTCGGTACGCCTTCGCGCGCCAGCAGCAGCGCCAGCAGCGGCGTCAGGTTGGCGAGCTTGCGCGCGCCGTTGTAGCTCGGGATGAGCACCGGGGCGAACTCGCCGGGCGGCGCCGGCAGCGGCGCGAACGCGTTTTCGGCGGCGTCCATGAAGCCGGCCAGCTCATCCACCGACTCGCCCTTGATGCGCATGGCGAGCAGGATAGCGCCCAGTTCCAGGTCGGAGACGCGACCATCGAGCATGGCGCCGTAGAGCGCCGCGGCATCGATACGCGTCATGCTGCGCGCGCCTTTGACGCCGCGGCCGATCTCCTTGATGAAGTGGGCGGCGGGGAATGGGTTTACATGATTTTCGGTCGTCATACCGTCAGCTTACACCCACATGCGTGCGCCCTGCTTCGGCGCTGTTTGCTGCACGTTGCTGCAGACAAGCATTTTTGGCGCTACACTCGTCGATCCGACTTTGTCCAACGGACCGCACCATGCAGATCACACCAGATATCGAAAATACCAACGTTACCTCGTTCGGGCGCATGCCGACCCCGACCGAGCTGCACGCCAAGCTGCCGCTTTCCGAGGGGGCGTTTGCCACCGTCATGAACGGCCGCGCCGCGCTGCGCGACATCCTCGACCGCAAGGACGGGCGCCTGTTCGTCGTCGTCGGCCCCTGCTCGATCCACGATCCGGAAGCGGGCCTGGACTATGCGCGCCGCCTGAAGGCTTTACAGGCCGAAGTCAGCGAGACCATGCTGCTGGTGATGCGCGTGTACTTCGAGAAGCCGCGCACCACCACCGGCTGGAAGGGCTACATCAACGATCCGTTCATGGACGACTCGTTCCAGGTCGATGTCGGCATGGAACGCGCGCGACAGTTCCTGATCGACGTCTGCGAACTCGGCCTGCCGACCGCCACCGAGGCGCTCGATCCGATCTCGCCGCAGTACCTGGGCGATCTGATCGCCTGGACCGCCATCGGCGCGCGCACCACCGAATCGCAGACCCACCGCGAGATGTCTTCGGGCCTCTCGACCCCGGTCGGCTTTAAAAACGGTACCGACGGCGACGTGGGCATCGCGATCAATGCGGTGCTGTCGTCGGCCAATCCGCATGCCTTCCTCGGTATCAACGACAAGGGCGCGGTCTCGATCGTGCGCACGCGCGGCAACGGCTACGGCCACGTGGTGCTGCGCGGCGGCGGCGACCGTCCGAACTACGATTCGGTGTCGGTCACGATCGCCGAGCAGGCGTTAACAAAGGCGGGATTGCCGGCCAACCTGGTGGTCGACTGCTCGCACGCGAACAGCTACAAGAAGCCGGAACTGCAGCCGCTGGTGATGTCGGACGTGATCCAGCAGATCAAGCACGGCAACCGCTCGCTGGTCGGCGTGATGATCGAGTCGAACATCGTGGCCGGGAACCAGCCGATTCCTGCGGACCTGAGCCAGTTGAAGTATGGCTGCTCGGTGACCGACGGCTGCATCGGCTGGGACGATACGGTGACGATGCTGCGGAATGCGCACAAGGAGTTGATGCAGCGTCCGTAAACACGGTGGGCATGCCCACCCTACGGTCGCGAATGATCAAACGACCTGGCGGCCGGCATCTGCCGGCCGTCTGCTTTACAATGCCACCTTCCGCTTTTCCCTTCCGGCTTTTCCCATGATTGTTCTCGGCGTCGAATCCTCCTGCGATGAAACCGGCCTGGCTCTGTACGATACCCAGCGCGGGCTGCTGTCCCATGCCCTGCATTCGCAGGTCGCCATGCACGAGGAGTACGGCGGGGTGGTGCCGGAACTGGCCTCGCGCGACCATATCCGGCGCGCCCTGCCCCTGCTCGAACAGACCTTGCATGACGCCGGCATCGCCAAGGACGACATCGACGCCATCGCCTACACCCAGGGCCCGGGCCTGGCCGGCGCGCTGCTGGTGGGCTCCTCGGTCGCCTGCAGCCTGGCGCTCGCGCTCGACAAGCCGGTGCTGGGCGTGCACCACCTCGAGGGCCACCTGCTGTCGCCGCTGCTGGCGACGGACCGTCCGGCCTTTCCCTTCATCGCCCTGCTGGTCTCGGGCGGGCACACGCAGCTGATGCGCGTCGACGGCGTCGGCCGTTACACGCTGCTCGGCGAAACGCTGGACGACGCCGCCGGCGAAGCCTTTGACAAATCGGCCAAGCTGCTCGGCCTCGGTTATCCGGGCGGACCGGCGATTTCGCGGCTGGCCGAATTCGGCGACCCGAGTGCCTACACGCTGCCGCGCCCGATGCTGCACTCGAAGGATTTCAACTTCAGCTTCTCGGGCCTGAAAACGGCCGTGCTGACGGTGGTGAAGAACCACGAAGAGAAGGTGATCGCCAACATCTGCGAGCAGGACAAGGCGAACATCGCGCGCGGCTTCGTCGACGCGATCGTCGACGTCCTGACCGCGAAATGCGTGAACGCGCTGCGCCACTCGGGTTTGAAACGGCTGGTGATCGCCGGCGGCGTCGGCGCCAATGCGCAGCTGCGCGCCTCGCTGAATGCCGCTGCCGAGAAGCGCAAGTTCCGCGTGTTTTATCCGGAGCTCGAATTCTGCACCGATAACGGCGCGATGATCGCCTTTGCCGGCGCGCTGCGCCTGGAGAGAAATCCTGCCCTGGCGACGCGCGATTATGCCTTCAATGTGCGGCCACGCTGGCCACTGGACGAGCTCGAAGCCGCATGATGCTTCGATGAACTTGCACCGCCCGCATCGATCCTAACGTGTGACCGCCCTGTCCCAAACGGTGGCAAACTCTGGCGGTTCAGTTTTGGGAGGCACTACATGCGCGTTGTAAGTTGGAACATTCACTGGGGTTGCGGGAAGGACGGGCGCATCCGTATTCACGCGATCATCGATGTGCTGCGCAAGCTCAATCCAGACATCATCTGCCTCCAGGAAGTCGCTGCCAACCACCCGGAACTCGAAGGCAGCGCCACCGCCAACCAGTTCAAGCAACTGGCCGGCGCCTTTGGCGGCTTCCACGCGATCGAGTACGCGCCCAGTGAGATCTACCGCAACAACGTCCCCCGCCTGTTCGGCAACCTGATCCTCTCGAAGTACCGCGTCACCCAGGCGCACCGCCACCTCCTGCCCTGGCCGGCCGATCCGGACAACCTGCCCGGCATGCCGCGCGGCGCCATCGAAGTCGTGCTCGACACGCCGGGCTCGAAGCTGCGCCTGGTCACCACCCACCTCGAATACCATTCGCCGCTGCAGCGCCTGGCCCAGGTGCAGCGCCTGCGCGAACTGCACGCGCACGCCTGCGCCCGCGCGCGCATCTTCGCGCCGCATCCGGAAATGGACGCGCCCTACCAGCTGGGCGAACGTCCGGCCGGCGCCGTCTACTGCGGCGACTTCAACATGGCGCCCGGCGCCGCCGACTACCAGGCCCTGCTCGCGCCCGGCCTCGACGGCGCATCGACGCTGGTCGACGCCTGGGCCGCCCAGCACGCCGGCCAGGCCCACGCGCCGACGACCGGCCTGCACGGCTACCCGTGGCCGGAAAAGCCCGACTGCTACGATTATTTCTTCGTGACCGAAGACCTGGTGCGGCGCGTGGTCTCGGTCGAGGTGCAGTCGGAGACGGCGGTGTCGGATCACCAGCCGGTGGTGCTGGAATTGATTCCAGGGGCGTGATTCGCGCACCGGACATATGGTGTGTGCAGCAGGACGTAGGGTGGGCGCCCCGTGCCCACGCGTAACGCTTGCATGGTGTTGGCCCGGTTTTCCAACCCTGCCAACACGGTGCGCACTTCACGCGTGGGCACGGGGCGCCCACCCTACACACCCCACCCACCAATCAAATCAACGGCGCATCGGCCTGCGCCGCGATCTCGCGCAGCGCGCGTTCGAACACTTCCGGCGGCTGGCCGCCGGAGATCAGGTGGCGCTGGTTGATGACGATCGCAGGCACCGAGCGGATGCCGGCGCGCTGGAAGAACAGTTCGGTCTCGCGCACTTCGTCGGCATACTCGCCGCTGTCGAGGATGCGCTGCGCCTCGGTGGTGTCGAGACCGACCTGGCCGGCCACGCGCACGAGCAGTTCGCGCGAGCTCGGGTCTTCGCAGTGGGTGAAATAGGCTTCGAACAGCGCCAGCTTCAATGCATGCTGGCGGCCCTGCTCTTCGGCCCAGTGCAGCAGGCGGTGGGCGTCGAAGGTATTGTAGATGCGGCCGCGGCGCGCCATGTCGAACGTAAAGCCGACCGCTTCGCCGCGCTGGCGGATCTGTTCGCGCGACTGGATTTGCTGCTCGAGCGGGGCGCCGTATTTTTCGGTGATGTGTTCGACGATGTCCTGGCCTTCGGGACCCATGTCGGGATTGAGTTCGAAGGGCTGGAAGTGCAGCTCGGCGGTGACGTCGGGGGCGACTTTTTCGAGTGCCTGTTCGAGTGACTTGAGGCCGATCGCGCACCAGGGGCACGACACGTCCGACACGAAATCAATCCTCACTTGCTTGCTCACGTTGTACCGCCTTCCTGATTGGGCGCCGGCGCAGAGTGCGCCGGCTTTGCCACGATATGGGGATGGTTGTGAGGGAATCAACAGCCTTACTTCTTCCTGGCGCCGGCGGCCTTGCTGCCGATGCGCGATTCCTTGCCGGCGATAAGGTTGCCGATGTTGCTGCTGTGGCGCCACAGCAGGAGCGAACTCATGGCGACGACCGCGAACAGGATTTCGTTCACGCCGAACAGCAGGCCGTAGTAGAACGGGGCGAACACGGCGGCGATCAGCGCGGCCAGCGACGAGTAGCGGAAGGCGTAGGCCACCACCAGCCAGGTCACCAGGGTGGCCAGGCCGAGCCAGACGTTCAGGCCGAGCAGCACGCCGAGCGCGGTGGCGACGCCCTTGCCGCCAACAAAACGGAAGAAAATCGGGAACAGGTGGCCGAGGAAGACGGCAATCGCGACCAGGGCGATGCCGGCGTCGTCGAGACCGTAATCCGGACCGAGCTGGATCGCCAGGAACACGGCCAGCCAGCCCTTGGCGCCGTCGCCGATCAGGGTGGCGATTGCCGCTTTCTTGCTGCCGCTGCGCAGCACATTGGTCGCGCCCGGGTTTTTCGAGCCGTAGGTGCGCGGGTCGGACAGGCCGAACACGCGGCTCATCACGACGGCAAACGAAATCGAGCCGATCAGATAGGCGGCGATGGTGGCAATCAGGGTGTTCATGATGTTGTCTCTCTGTTATGACCCTCTGGCGGGCTCGTGAATATACACTAGCGCGCCATACAACGATAGTCAGTCAGCCAGCGCGCACTGCACCGCTTTGGCGCCGAGCACGTCGACCAGCACCCCAGGGGCGATGCCGACCAGGTAGCCGCGGCGGCCGCCGTTGATATAGATTTTTTCCAGCGCCAGGATGCTCTCCTCGACGTACACCGGCATCGCCTTGCGCGTTCCGAAGGGAGAGGTGCCGCCGATCAGGTAGCCCGAGTGGCGCTGCGCCACCTCGGGCTTGCACGGTTCGACCGATTTGCAGCCGATCGCACGCGCCAGGTTCTTGGTGGATACCTTGCAGTCGCCATGCATCAGCACGATGAGCGGACGCGCCGCCTCGTCCTGCATCACCAGCGTCTTGACGACGTCGTGCTCGGGCACGCCGAGGGCGCTGGACGACACCGCGGTGCCGCCATGGTCTTCGTAGGCGTAGGGATGCTCGGTGAAACTCACCGCATGCTTGCGCAGGAACCCGGTGGCGGGTGTCTCGGACACGTGCTCTTTCTTGGCCATGCGTGATACGCTAAACACTGGAATAAAGGGTTTCTATTATGCAGCAAGAAATACGCTTTGCCACCTTTAACGTATGCAACCTGGCGCCGCCGGGTGTGAAGCTGTACGACAACCTGCTGCCGACCACGCAGGCCGAATACGAAGCCAAACTGGACTGGACCGCGCACCAGATCGACTTGCTCGATGCCGACGTCATCGGCTTCCAGGAAATCTTTTCGCAGGCGACGCTGAAGGAAGTGCTGGCGCGTACCAGGCGTTACCGTGAAGCCTTTCACCTCGGCTTCGATCCCGACCCGGGCGCGCTGCGCCTGACGCCGAGCGTGGCGCTGGTGTCGCGCCTGCCGTTGTCCGGCCCGGCGCAGCAGATGGTCGAATTCCCGCGCGGTATCGAACTGCCGAGCGGCAGCCGCGACGCCGCGCGCTTTACGCGGGCGCCGCTGCACGCGGTGGTGACCGTCTCGCCCGACGTGCTGGTCGACGTGGTGGTGGTGCATTTGAAGTCGCGCCGTCCGGATTACCGCAGCGGCGACACCGGCGAAGACCCGGCCCTGTACGCGCTGGCCTGCCTGCGCTCGCTGATCCGGCGCGGCACCGAAGCGGCCGCGCTGCGCGTGCTGATGACCGAAATGGGCCGTGCTCACCGCCGTCCGCGCGTGCTGCTGGGCGACTTCAACGACGTGGCCGACTCGGTGACCACCAGCATCGTGCTCGGCGCCGGCACGCCGCTGGGCGACCGCCTGTACGACGCCAGCCAGGTGCAGAGGCGCGCCGACCACGCGCACCACCTCGGCTTTTCGAGCGTGCACGAGGGCCATTATTCGACGATCGACCACATCCTGGTGTCGGAAGAATTCAACGGCGCCCTGCCGAACGCCATCGGCGAAGTGGTCGACGTGATCTACCTGAACGACCACCTCGACCTGGCGCTGCCGCACGCGTCCGACCATGGCCAGGTGCTGGCGCGCATCCGCCTGTATGACGAGGGACACGGCCTCATGGAGGCGGGCGTATAGGCGGCGCTGCTGGCGGCGCTCCTGGTGACGCTGCGCCCTCCCCCGTGCATGCATAAAACCCCTGGTATTCGTCGCAGCCATGGCGCTGCAGGTAGTCCAGCTGCGCGGCCGTCTCCACTCCTTCCGCGATCACTTTCAACTTGAGGCTGCGCGCCAGCGCGATGATGGCCGGGATCATGGCGGCGCCCTCGGGTGCGTTGACGATGTCGTCGATGAAGCTGCGGTCGATCTTGAGTTTCGACAGCGGAAAGCGGCGCAGGCTCGACAGGCTGGAAAATCCGGTGCCGAAGTCGTCGACGGTCAACTGCACGCCGCGTGCGCGCAAGGTGTTGACGGTGGCCAGCGTGGCGGCCTCGCCGTTCATGATCGATTGCTCGGTGATTTCCAGGTCGAGGAATTCGGGCGCCAGGCCGGACGCCCCCAACGCTTCGTCGACGTACCGCAGCAAGTCGTCGTGAACGAACTGGACATTCGACAGATTCACCGCTACCACCACCGGAAAGCCGGCATCGTGCCAGCGCCGTCCCTGGCGGCAGGCTTCCTGCAGCACCCATTGGCCGATCGGCACGATCAGCCCGGACGCTTCGGCGGCGCGGATAAACGCGTCCGGATGCAATAGTCCGCGCTCGGGATCGCGCCAGCGGATCAGCGCTTCGAAGCCGACCGTGCGGCCGCTGCCGATATCGATTTCGGGCTGGTATTCGAGCTCGAACTCGCCGTTTTCCAGGGCCCGGCGCAGGCGGTTTTCGGTCTGCACGCGCTCGAGCACGCGCGAGTTCATTTCGGGGCTGAAGAAGTGAAAGGCGCTGCGGCCACTCTCCTTGGCATGGTACATCGCCACGTCGGCATGGCGCAGCAAGGTTTTCGGGTCGTCGCCGTCGCTCGGGCAGATGGCGATGCCGATCGACACCGACAGCGTGACGGAGCCAGGCGGCGCCGCCAGCGGCCGCGCCACCGATTGCACGATGGTGGCCGCCACGTGCGCGGCCTGGTCGACGCCGCCGATGTCGGCCAGCAGCACCACGAATTCGTCGCCGCCGAGCCGGCTGACGGTATCGACCCGGCGCACGCAGCGGCGCAGGCGGTCGGCCACTTCCTGCAGCACGCTGTCGCCGACTTCGTGGCCGTGGCTGTCGTTGATCGCCTTGAAATGGTCGAGGTCGATGAACATCAGGGCAAACTGGCGGCGCTGGCGCGCGACCGCGGCCAGGGCTTGCCCGAGGCGGTCCATGAACAGGATCCGGTTCGGCAGCCCGGTCAGGGCGTCGTGCTCGTCCTGGTGGCGCGCCTGCTCGACCGCGCGGCGGCGTTCGCTGATGTCGGTCAGCATCACCATGTAGCTGGTGACGGCGCCGCCGGCGTCGGTGATCGGCGACAGCGCCGCGCGGATCGGGAGCGTGCTGCCGTCGCGGCGTACGCCCCATAGTTCTCCTTCCCAGTGCTGGTGGCCGTCGAGCTGGTCGCGCAGCCGGTCGTAGAAGGCACGGTCCTGCACGCCCAGCTGCAGGCTCGGCAGTTCAGCCCCCACCACTTCCTCGACCGCATAGCCGGTCAGTTCGGCATAGGCGCGGTTGGCGGCCAGCACGCGGTGCTCGCGGTCAACCAGCAGGATGGCGTCGCGCGCATGGTCGAATACCTGGCTGGCGCGGCGCAGCGAATCTTCGAGTTCCTTGCGCGCGGTGACGTCGACTTCCATGCAAAACACCTGGCGTGTGGTCCCGTCTTCGGGAATCGGGAAATGGCTCGAATGCAGCCACAGGCGCCGCCCGTCGCGCAGCTCGACATGCCATTCGCGCGCCTTGACCGCCGCGCCGGTGCGCCAGACAGAGGCAATGGTGGCGTCGAATTCCTCCTGCTTGCCCAGGTGCCGAACCAGCTTGGCGAAGGGCTGGCCAACGGCTTCGTCGGCGGAGATGCCGGTGAGCTCGGCGCAGGCGCGGTTCCAGAAGCGCACCACGCCCTGGCGGTCCTGGCTGTGCACGGCCACCGACGGGCTCAGTTCGATCGCCGCGACGAAGCGGTACAGCCAGTCCAGCGCTTCGCGCGCCGGCCCGCCAGAGGGGGCGGACGGGGGCGGCTCGGGCAATTCGCTGCTCACGAAGCAATCCTTTTCTTTAATGTAACGAGACGGCGGCGGCTGCCTCCAAGCGAACCATTCTTGATGCCGCCGCCCCCATTCCGTTTGTGCGCACGCAAAGATATGGCGCCTGCATACATGCGCGCCAGCGCCACCGCGCTCCGTCCGTCTTTTCTGCACTTCAGCGTCCAAAAACCCCTGCTTGTCGCATTTCGATGGTGTCTGGTCTTGTCAATTTCTATAGTCCCACCATGCGCACGGAGCTTCGCCTCACACAAGGTGGAGCACGCGCGCTCCCTATTCCGCTCTCCTCGTGCTCTTAACAATTCGAACAACGGCCGCCATGAAAATCGAAACCTTGCCGCTCACGTCCAGCCCTCCTTCCACCACCACCCGGCGCCGCTGGCGCAAGCCGGCCATCGCGCTGGTCGTGGCGGCGCTCGCGGCCGGCGGCTGGTTCGCGTATCAGAGCAATGCCGAGGGCAAGTCAGCGCCACCCGCGGCAAGCGCGGAGAAAAAGGCCGACAAACCCACCGTCTTCGAACTGGCGCAGAACGACGTCGTCACGGTCGAGTCGCGCGAACTGGCACTGCGCCTGCCGCTGTCGGGTTCGCTTGCGCCGCTGGCGCAAGCCACCGTCAAATCGAAGGTGTCAGGGGTGGTGCTGAACACGACCGTGCGCGAGGGCATGAACGTGAGCGCAGGCCAGGTCATCGCGCGCCTGGACGACGCCGATGCGCGCGCCCGCGTGGCGCAGCAGGCGGCCATGCTCAAGGAAGCGACTGCACGGCTGGCGCTGGCGAACAAGAACGAGGCCAACAGCCAGGCCCTGCTCAAACAGAACTACATCTCGCAAAGTTCGTTCGACACCACCCGCAACAGCGTCGAGCTGGCGCAGGCGGCGGTCGACGCGGCGCGCGCGCAACTCGACCTGGCGCGCATCGCGCTGAACGACACGACGATCCGCGCGCCGCTGTCCGGCGTGGTCAGCAAGCGCTTCGTGCAGGCCGGCGAAAAGCTGTCGCCGGACAGCCCGGTGATGGCGATCGTCGACCTGCAGCACCTGACGCTCGACGCCCAGGTGCCGGCGTCCGACATCCCGCGCGTGCAGGTCGGCCAGGAGGTGCGTTTCAAGGTCGACGGCTTCGACGGCCGCGCATTCACCGGCAAGGTCGCGCGCATCAATCCGGCCACCGAGGCCGGCTCGCGCGCGATGCTGGTGTATATCAGCGTCGCCAACGACGACGGCCTGCTGCGCGCCGGCATGTTCGCCAAGGGCGAAATCACGACCGACAAGTCGGCCGCGCGTCCGATCGTGCCGCTGGCGGCACTGCGCAAGGATGGCGCGCGCGACGTGGTGTACCGGGTCAACGGCGGCAAGGTGGTGGCGCAGCCGGTCCAGCTGGGCATGAAGAGCGAGGACGAGGGGCTCGCCGAAGTCACCGGCGGCGTGGAAGCAGGTGCGGTGCTGCTGGCGGTGCCGCTCGACGGCGTCAAGCCGGGCAGCGCGGTCAAGTTGGCAGCGGCGGCAAAGGCGGCACCGTCGGCCGTCACCCTGGCGAAGAAGGACTGACGCCATGTGGATCACCAAAGTCAGCATCCGCCATCCGGTCTTCGCCACCATGGTCATGGTCGGCCTGATGGTGCTCGGCCTGTTCTCGTACCGCTCGCTCGGCGTGGAAAGCATGCCCAACGTCGACATTCCCTATGCCTGGGTCGAGACCCAGTATCCGGGCGCCTCGCCGGAGCAGGTCGAGAACGACGTCACGCGGCCGATGGAAGAAACCATCAATACCGTCAGCGGCATCAAGAACATCCGCAGCAATTCATGGGAAGGCCGCAGCGGCGTCTCGATCGAATTCCACATCGCCACCAACATGGACAAGGCGATGCAGGATTTGCGCGACAAGGTGGCGCGCGTGCGTCCCGGCTTCCCGAAAGAGGTCAAGGAACCGTTCGTCATCCGCGCCGACGGCGAGAACCAGCAGCCGATCGTGCGCCTGTCGGTGACCTCGAACGAGCGCGACATGCGCGCCCTCTCCACGCTGGCGGAACAGGTGATCGTGAAGCGCCTGCAAAGCGTGGCCGGCGTCGGTGAAGTGCGCACTGGCGGCGTGGCGCGGCGCCAGATCCTGGTGCACGTGAAACCCGAACAGCTGCGCAGCCAGAACATCGGCATCGACGAAGTGCTGCGCGCGATCCAGGCGACGAACGCCAATCTCCCGGCCGGCAACCTGCAATACGGCGCGGCCGAGCGCCTGGTGCGGGTCGAGGGCAAGATGCGCGAAGCGCGCGAGTTTAAAAACATCATCGTCGCGCGCCGCGCCAGCGGCCCGGTCTACCTGTCGCAGGTGGCCGACGTCGTCGATGGCGAGCGCGAAGAGACGTCGATCTCGCGCGTCAACGGCGTGCGCGCCATCTCGCTCGACATCACCAAGGTGCAGGATGCGAACACGGTGCAGGTCGGCACCGGCATCATGAAGATGGTCGAGCAGATGAGGAAGACGATGCCGGCCGACGTCCAGTTCCGCGTGATGGACGACCAGTCGACCACGGTCCAGCAGCAGCTCGACAACGTCAAGCGCACCATCATCGAAGGCGCGATATTGACCATGGTGATCGTGTTCCTGTTCCTGCACTCCTGGCGCAGCACGGTGATCACCGGCCTGACGCTGCCGATCTCGGTGCTGGCGTCGTTCATCGCGATGCGCTACTTCGGCTTTACCCTGAACTTCCTGACGCTGATGGCGCTGTCGCTGTGCATTGGCCTGTTGATCGACGATGCGATCGTGGTGCGCGAAAACATCGTGCGCCACCTCGGCATGGGCAAGAGCCACCTGCGCGCGGCCGAAGAAGGCACCAACGAGATCGGCCTGGCCGTGATGGCGACGACCTTTGCGATTGTCGCCGTGTTCGTGCCGATCGCCTTCATGGACGGCATCATCGGGCGCTTCTTCCTGCAGTTCGGCGTCACCGTGGCGGTGGCCGTGCTGGTGTCGCTGTTCGTCTCCTTCACGCTCGATCCGATGCTGTCGTCGGTGTGGCCGGACCCGGTGAAGGACCGCTTCAAATACGTGCCCTGGCTGGGACGCGCCATGGCGCGCATCGAGGTCGGCATCGAGCACGTGCACGGCATCTACGGCCGCGTGCTGGCGCTGGCCCTGCGCTGGCGGAAGTCGACGCTGGCGCTGGCGCTCGGCATCTTCGTCGGCAGCCTGTTCCTGATCCCGCTGATCGGCGGCGAGTTCGCGCCGAAAACCGACAATGGCTTCATCGAGATGCGCTTCAAGACGCCGGTGGGATCGAGCCTGGCCTACACCGACGGTAAAGTGAAGCAGGTCGAGGATGCGCTGCGCCCTTATCCCGAGATCGAAGCGGTCAGCAGCGCCATCGGCGTCTACGAAGGCCACAACAGCGCCCAGGTGATTTTAAAACTGACCGACGTGCGCAAGACCAAACGGCGCTCCCAGGAAGAGATGGAAGGCGTGATCCGCGAGCGCCTGTCGTCGATCGCCGGCATCACCATGTCGGTCGGGAACAAGCCGGTGTTTATCGCGATCCTCGGGCGCGACGAAGCCAAACTCGACGCCGCCGCGCACAAGTTGATGGACAAGATGCGCGCCATCAAGGGCGTGGTCGACCTCGAGTACAGCCAGGAAGGGGCGAATCCCGCCACCGTCATCAAGATCAACAACGAACTGGCCAGCGACCTGGGCCTGTCGGTGGCGCAGGTGGGCGCGGCGCTGCGGCCTTTCGTCGGCGGCGACCAGATCAGCCAGTGGCTGGCGCCGGACGGCCAGAACTACGAGGTCAACGTGCAGCTGCCGAGGAGCGGCCGCCAGAAGGTGGCCGACCTGGCCGACCTGTCGCTGGCCTCCTCGCGCATGGACGCCGCCGGCAATCCGATCATGGTGTCGCTGCGCCAGGTGGTCGAGTTCGTGCCTTCGTTCAGCCCGCAAGTGCTGAAGCGCCAGGCGCTGGAACGGCGGGTGGCGATCTACGCCGGCATCGAAGGCCGGCCCTCGGGCGACGTCAACGCCGACATCAAGAAGGCGATGGACGCGATCGAACTGCCGGAAGGCGTGCGCTTCGACGTCGGCGGCGATGCCGAGCAGATGGCCGAGACCATGGCCAACTTCGTGTCGGCGATCGCGATTGCGATCATCTTCATCTACCTGGTGCTGGCCTCGCAGTTCGGCAGCTTCCTGCAGCCGATCGCGATCATGATGTCGCTGCCGATGTCGCTCATCGGCGTGCTGCTGGCGCTGCTGGCGACGGGCAGCACCCTGAACATCTTCTCGGTGATCGGCGTGGTCATGCTGATGGGGCTGGTGACCAAGAACGCGATCCTGCTGGTCGACTTCGCCAACCACGGCCAGCGCGAAGGCCGGGCGCAATTTGCGGCGATCCTGGAAGCGGGGCAAGTGCGCCTGCGCCCGATCCTGATGACGACGCTGGCGATGATCTTCGGCATGCTGCCGATGGCGATCGGCGCCGGCGACGGTGGAGAAACGCAAGCGCCGATGGGCCGTGCGGTAATCGGCGGGGTGATCACGTCGACGCTGCTGACCTTAGTCGTGGTGCCGGTGGCGTACAGTTATCTCGACAATATCGGCAAGCGTGCGCGCAAGTGGTTTGCCAAGGGACATGAGGAAATCGTCGACGTAATGCCGGTCGTTGTGAAGGAATCTGCATAACGGCAGTCCGTGGCGGGAGTGCACCGTAGGGTGGGCTCCCCGAGCCCACGCGTGAACGCGCCGCAGTGTTAGCTTCGTTCGAAGCCAACATGCGGCGCGTCGTTGTATTGGAAAAAAATGGAATTGCGACCGTCAACGACGTGTCATGCAGTACGAAGAATCATCGGCCGCGTGACGCGTGGGCACAAGTGCCCACCCTACAAGTTCATTACGGCGTCTGCGTTTCCTGCGCATCCACATTCATTGCAGCATCGGCTTCGGCCTCGTCCGCCCCTTCCTCCGTCACCGCACTTGCCTCCCCATTCGGATTGGCCTTTGCTTCCGCTTTACGTTTGGCTTTTTCTTCCGCCTTGCGTTTCTTTTCCAGTTCCCGCTGCCGCTTCTCGTAACTGAAGTTAGTTTTGGCCATGATCACCTCATATGCTTGGTTGAATTAGTGCGCAACTATTATGCGCCAGTTAAGCTTTCAGGATTTGAATTAACCACGTGGGTGGTGCTGTGCATGCAGGTGCTTCAACCGTTCGCGCGCAACATGGGTATAGATCTGTGTGGTGGAAATGTCCGAGTGTCCCAGCAACAATTGCACCACGCGCAAGTCAGCACCATGGTTCAACAAATGCGTCGCAAATGCATGGCGCAGCGTATGCGGCGACAGCGGCGCGCGGATGCCTGCCTTGAGCGCATGCTTCTTGATGACGACCCAGAACATCTGGCGCGTCATCGCCCCGCCGCGGCCGGTGACGAACAGGGCGTCGTCGACCTGCCCGTTCAGGATGATGCCGCGCGCATCTTGCAGATAGCGCTCGAGCCAGGCGCGCGCCTCGCCGCCAAAGGGCACCAGGCGCGTCTTGGCGCCCTTGCCGGTGATGCGCAACACGCCGTCGTTCAAGCTGAGTTCGACAATTTTCAGCGCCACCAGTTCCGACACGCGCAGACCGCTCGCATACATCAGTTCGAGCATCGTGCGTTCGCGCAGGCCGAGCGGCGTCGCTACGTCCGGCGCCGCCAGCAAGGCCTCGACCTGCGCCTCGCTGAGCGTGTGGACGAAACGCGTCGGCTGGCGCGCGGTGGCCATTTTCAGGCAGGGGTCGCTATTGACGCGCCCCTGGCGCAGCGCCAGCGCATAAAACCGCTTCAAGACCGACAGGCGCCGGTTGGCCGTGCTCGGTTTGGTGTCGGGATGGCGCTCGGCGAAATAGCCGGCCAGGTCTTCCGGCCCGGCGCCGAGCAGGCCACGGCCGGGCCGCTTGGCGTCCAGCCATGCCAGGAACATGCGCATGTCGCGCCGGTAGGCGTCGAGCGAGTTCTTCGCCAGGCCCTGCTCGAGCCAGAGCGTGTCGCAGAACTCGTCGATCAGTCCCAGATCGCCTGCTGCTGCCATGGAGATGCGGTGGCGCCTTCGTGACGCAGCAGCCAGCGCTTGACGGACAAATGAAAACCGTTCTCGTCGTCATGGCTGGCAAAGCCGCCGAGGCCGCCGGCGGCGGTCACGCGGTGGCAGGGAATGACGAGCGGGAACCAGTTGGCGCCGCACGCCTGGCCGACGGCGCGCGGCGCCGAGCCGATGTCTTTCGCAATCCGGCCGTAGGTCTTGACGGTGCCGCGCGGGATTGCGCTGATCGCGTCCCAGACACGCTTCTGGAAAGCGCTGCCGGCCTCGAACAGGGGCAGGTCGAACGTGAAATCGGGATCGGCCAGGTAACGCTCGACCTGGCGCGCGGCAGTGTCGGCGACCGGGTCCTGCGCGTCTTTCGCGTCGAAGCGCGGCTGCAGATAGACGAGCTCGCGCACCCGTCCGCCTTCGGTGCGAATGCCGATCGCGCCGAACGGGGCCGCCACGATGGCGGAAAACAGCTCGCTGCCTGGTTGTGTAGTCATAACGGCAGTTTACTCCTCGGATCGCGCGGCCACCACCCCTTTTTCGCCTGAGCAATAGCTTGTGCGTGCGGCTGACTCAGCCGAAAAAGATTATGCTGATTCCATACGTCAGAGGATTCCCATGCCGCCCGCGAAACGCATCCTGGCTCTACTGCTCCTCCTTGGCTGTCTGGCCAGGGCGGAGTCCGTATCGCAGGGCGCATTAACGGAGGGGCCAGCGCTCGCGTCGGCGGCGTCCCTGCGCGTCGGCGTCTATCCGAATGCACCGAAACTGTTCATCGATGCGGACGGCAATGCCTCCGGCATCCTGGTCGAACTGCTGCAGGAGATCGCCAGCGCCGAGCACTGGGCGCTCGAATTCGTGGCCTGCGAATGGCAGGCCTGCCTGTCGGCCCTGGAGGCCGGCCGCATCGACCTGCTGCCGGACATGGCCTGGTCCGAAGAACGTGCGCGCAGCTACGCATTCCACCAGGTGCCGGCGCTGCACAGCTGGTCGCAGATCTATGCGCAGCGCGGCAACAAGATCCGTTCCCTGCTCGACCTGAAGGGCCGCCGCATCGCCGTGCTGGCCAGCTCGATCCAGGCGCTCACGCTGCCGAACGCGCTGGCCGGCTACGGCGCGGTGCTGGTGCCGGCTGCCTCGCTCGAACGTGCGTTCGCCCTGGTCGCCGCCGGCCAGGCCGATGCCGTGGCGGCCAGCCATTATTTTGGCGACGCCGCCGCCGGCAGGCACGGGCTCGAGGCGACGCCGGTCGTGTTCAACCCGGCGCGCCTGCACTACGCCGCCATGCCGGGGCGCCGGCAGGCGGCGCTCGACGCCATCGACCGCCACCTGGCCAGCTGGCGCGACGATCCGAACTCGGTGTATTTCAACACGCTGCGGCGCTGGCAGGCCGCCGGCCCGGCCACTTCCGTGCCGAACTCGCTGCTATGGGCGCTGGCGGCCACGGTCGGCCTGCTGCTCTCGGCGCTGGCGGTGGCCAGCTGGCTGCGCACCGAGGTGGCGGTGCGCACGCGCGAATTGCGCGACAACGAGCGCAAACTGGCGACCATCCTCGACAGCGTCGATAGCCTCATCTACATCAAGGATGCGCAGTCGCGCTACCGGTACGTCAACGGCGCCATGTGCCGCCTGCTCAAACGCCCGGCGTCGGCCATCGTCGGCCAGACCGACGACGTCCTGTTCGGCGCCGAGCAGGCGCAGGTCACGCGCGCCGGCGACCTGGCCGTGATCGAGGACCACCAGCGCTTCGTCTCCGAGGAGCGCCTGTTCGACAAAGTGTACATCACCACCAAGATCCCGCTCATGCACGGCGAGGCCGTCACGCAGCTGTGCGGCATCACCACCGACATCACGCCGCACAAGCAGGCCGAGGAATCGCTGCGCATCGCCGCGACCGTGTTCCAGTCGGGCGCCGGGATGTGCGTGCTCACACCCGACGCGGTGATGATCGAGGCGAACCAGGCATGGGGCGAACTCTACGGGCGAGGCGCCGAGGATTTGCCCGGCACGCCCTTCCCGCATTTTTCGCTCGAACCCGAGGGCGATGACAGCCGCGAACGGATGTGGCAGCGCGTGCGCGAACAGCAGCCCTGGCAGGGCGAAGTCTGGATGCAGCGCGAGGATGGCCGCCGCTATCCGGCCTGGCTGACCGTCAGCGCGGTGCGCGATGCCAGCGGCGTGCTGACCAATTTCGTCTGCACCCAGTCCGACATCAGCGCGCGCAAGCAGGCCGACGAGAAGATCGTCCAGCTGGCCTATTACGACGCACTGACCGGACTGCCGAACCGGCGCCTGTTGTACGAACGGGTCACGCACTGCCTCGGCCTGCACGGACGCACCGGCCGCACCGGCGCCCTGCTCTTCCTCGACATGGACAACTTCAAGGACCTCAACGACAGCCGCGGCCACGCCGTCGGCGACGAATTGCTGCAGCAGGTGGCGGCGCGCCTGCTGGCCTGCACGCGCGAGGTCGATACCGTGGCGCGCCTGGGCGGCGACGAATTCGTGATCCTGCTCGAATCGAGCGGCGTCGACGAAGCGGAGGCGCAGCAGCACGCCGAAGTCGTCGGCGACAAGATCCTGACCGCCCTGCGCGACCCGTTCGAGGTCGGTGGCGCCGTGCACCACGCCAGCTGCAGCATCGGCGTCACGCTGTGCACCGGCCGCAAGGACGAACTCGACGACCTGATGCGGCGTGGCGACCTGGCGATGTACGAAGCCAAGCGGCAAGGCCGCAACACGCTGCGCTTCTTCCAGCCGCCGATGGAACAAGAGGTGACTTACCGCACCGAGATCGAAACCGAACTGCGCGCGGCGCTGCTGCATTCGCAGTTCGTGCTGCACTACCAGGGCCAGGTCGATGGCGACGGCATCATGACCGGCGCCGAAGCGCTGGTGCGCTGGCAGCATCCGACGCGCGGCCTGGTCGGACCGGCCGGCTTCATCGCGATTGCCGAAGCGTCCGGCCTGATCGTGCCGCTCGGGCGCTGGGTGTTGCGCACCGCCTGCGAACAGCTGGCGCTGTGGGCGGGTACGCCAGCGACGGCGCAGTTCACGCTGGCGGTGAACGTCAGCGTGCGCCAGTTCCTGGAGGCCGACTTCGTCGAAGAGACGCTCGCCATCGTGCGCGCCAGCGGCGCCAATCCGACGCGTCTGAAACTGGAACTGACGGAGACGCTGATGATCGAAGGCGTCGAGGAAACCATCGGCAAGATGCGGGCCCTGCGCGAACACGGCATCTGTTTTTCGCTCGACGATTTCGGCACCGGTTACTCGTCGCTGAGCTACCTGAAGCGGCTGCCGCTCGACCAGCTGAAGATCGACCAGAGCTTCGTGCGCGACGTGCTGGTCGACCCGAACGACGCCTCGATCGCACGCAGCGTGGTCGCGCTCGGCAAATCGCTGGGCCTCAGCATCATCGCCGAAGGAGTCGAGACCGAAGCCCAGCGCAATTTCCTCGCGGGGATCGGCTGCGATCACTGGCAGGGGTATTTGTTCAGCCGGCCGGTGGATGCGCGCACCCTCGAGGAGCTGGCGGCGTAGGGTGGGCACTTGTGCCCACGCGGTTTCACCGGATGAGCAGAAGCGCCATTGCATCGAACTGGAAGCACGCGTACCAATTGGAACCGTTGCGGCACGCATTGGCACGAACGCGTGGGCACAAGTGCCCACCCTACGAACTGCCGCGGGTGAACCTAAAATTCCGGACAAAAAAAAGCGCACCCAAAGGTGCGCTTCAATCATCAGGCACGTTCCGGCCGTTTGGTCGATGCCAACGGCTTCTGTCGAACGTGTGTCTCCTCTCATGATCTCCGGTATGGACTACCGTATTTTTGTGCCCTCCCCAAGACGTGTGTCCGGATTGCCTGCACCGCTTTGGTGCCGCAGCGCCCAATCATAACGCAACTGTCCAACAGAGAATAGTTTTTTATATACGGTTTTTGAATTCCCCCCACGGCCGAGGTTTGGACGCCACAACGTATTGACGCATAAGGCTTTTTACTGACTGGTGCGTCATTATTTGCGGGCCGCTTCGCGCGTCATCGCATCGATTAATTCCTTGCCGATGCGGCGCTCCATCTGGCGGTGTACCGGCAGCAGCGCCGCGCGCCATTGCGCCTGTTCCTGCGGCGTCAGGTAGTAAATCGTGGTCTTGCCGGTCTTGCGGATCGCGTCCAGGGCGCGGTCGTTGTCGCGCTGGGCGATGGTTTTCTCGAAGGCCGTGGCGTCGCGCATCGCCCGTTCCAGCGCGGCGCGCACGTCGCCCGGCAAGCCATCCCAGAACTTGCGGTTGACGATCACGGCGTAGCCCAGGTAACCGTGGTTCGACACCGTGAGGTACTTTTGCACTTCATGCATGTGCTGGGTGTACATGTTCGAGGGCGGATTCTCGGTGCCGTCGACCACGCCCGTTTCCAGCGCCTGGTAAGCTTCCGAAAACGCCATCACCTGGGGCCGGGCGCCGAGCGCGCGCATCTGGGCGTCGAGCACGGTCGACGACTGGATGCGCATGCGCAGGCCGCGGAAATCGGCCGGCACGTGCAGCGGACGGTTGGCCGACATGACTTTAAAGCCGTTGTCCCAGTAGGCGAGACCCGTGATGCCTTTCGACTGGAGTTTACGCAGCAGGTCGCGCCCGATCGGGCCTTCGGTGACGGCGTACAGCGCCGCCTTCGAGGGGAAGATGTAGGGCAGGTCGAAGGCCTCGAATTCCTTCACGCCGAGCGGACCGAACTTGGCCAGCGAAGGCGCCAGCATCTGCACCGCGCCCAACTGCAGGGCTTCGAGCTCTTCCTTGTCCTTGTAGAGCTGGCTGTTCGGATACACTTCCACTTTGACGCGTCCGCGCGTGAACTGTTCGGCGAGCAGTTTGAAACGTTCGGCCGCCTGCCCTTTGGGGGTTTCGGGCGCGACCACGTGGCTGAATTTGATGACGATCGGGGCTTGCGCCCAGGCGTTGCCGAAGCAAGCGATGAGGACCGCGGCGGCGGCCAGGAACTTGATGGACATGCGTCGATAGAGAAATTGCAAAGAGTGGAACGCGGTTGCGTTGCCGCGACAGAAGTCCACAATAGCATCCGAGAAGAAAACCTTCCACATTCCCATGAAAAACCCGTTCTCGCTGCGCCGCCGCGCCAACCTGGCCCGGCCCTGGCGCTGGCTGGTACCGCTGCTGCTGGTGCTGCTGTTTCTCGCCGTGCTGTTCTGGCTGCCCTGGCAGGCGCGCCAGATGGAAACCACCGAGCGTCAGGAGCAATTGATTGCCGACACGCTGTGGGTCGAGCAGACGCTGCGTTTCGAGCTCACGCGCAGCGAGGAAGCGCTGGCCACGCTCGGCGCCGACCTGGTGCGCAAACCACCGCCGCCCGCCGTCCTGCAGGCGCGCATGGCGCAAATGTTCAAGAACGGTCCGGAACTGCGCCGCGTGCTGTGGCTGAGTCCGGACGGCGACGTGCTGGCGCGCCACGGCGTCGACCTGCCCCAGGGCACGCCGGCCCCGGCCCTGACCGAAACGCAGGAAATGGCGCGTTTGACCAAGGCCGGCCGTTATTCCGAACCGTACGGCGCCAGCGCGCACACGCCTGGCCTGCTCGACTATTACCTGCCCCTCTACCGCGGCGGCGCCTACGCCGGCAGCCTGGTCGCGACCTACAGCCTGAAAGTGCTGCTCGATGAAACCGTTCCCTGGTGGTTCGCCCAGGACAATGCCTTGTCTCTGCTCGACCGCAACGATGCGCCGGTGGCGGCGCGTGCCGACGGCGGTCCGGGGCGCGGCGTCTACACGCACCGACGCGCGCTCGATTTACCGGGCGCTTCGATCGTGCTGGCCACCGATAGCGTCAAGAACGCGCCGCGCCTGCTGCCCAATCTGCTGGTGGGCTCGGTGATCGTGCTGGCCCTCGGCCTGCTGATGAGCCTGATGACGCTGTGGCGCCACATCTCGCGCACGCTCGCGGCCGAGTCGGCGCTGCGCCAGCAGATGGCGTTTCGCACGGCGATGGAAAACTCGCTGATGACCGGCCTGCGCGCACGCGACCTCGAAGGGCGCGTCACCTACGTCAACAAGGCCTTTTGCGAGATCGTCGGTTTGGCGCCGGAAGAGCTGGTCGGGCGCAAGCCGCCGATGCCCTACTGGGCGCCGGAAGTGCGCGGCGACTACGAGCAGCGCTTCGCCGGCGTGCTGGCCGGCACCGTGACGCCGCAATTCGAAACCGTGTTCCAGCGCTCGGACGGCGTGCGCGTGCCGGTGCTGGTGTTCGAGGCGCCCCTGGTCGACAGCCGCGGCAGGCAGACTGGCTGGATGAGTTCGATCCTCGACATCACCGACCGCAAGAAGGCCGAAGAACTCAATCGCCAGCAGCAGGAAAAGCTCGAGACCAGTGCGCGCCTGGCGACGATGGGAGAAATCTCCTCGATGCTGGCGCACGAACTGAACCAGCCGCTGGCGGCAATTTCGAGTTACACGGCCGGCGCCCTGAACGTGCTCGAACGCGCCGACAAGGGCGTGCCGATCGAACCGACCCTGCTGCGCCGCGCGCTGGAGCAGGCGCGCCAACAGGCGCAGCGCGCCGGCCAGATCATCAGGAGCGTGCACGAGTTCGTGAAAAAGAGCGAGCCGCAGCGCGAGACGGTCGATATCCACAGCGTGGTCGACGGCGTGCGCGCGCTGATCGAACTGCAGACGCGCCAGTCCTACGTCGCGCTGCAGATCAACCTGCCGGCGCAGCTGCCACCGGTGCTGGCCGACCGCGTGATGCTCGAACAGGTGCTGCTGAACCTGACGCGCAACGGCATCGAGGCGATGGCCGGCGTCGCGCCCGAACAGCGCATCCTGCAGATCACGGCCGCCGCCGATGCCGCCCAGGTGTCGGTATCGGTGATCGACCATGGCCACGGCATCGCGCCCGACGTCGCCGAGCGCCTGTTCTCTCCCTTCTTCTCGACCAAGGCCGAAGGCATGGGCATGGGCCTGTCGATCTGCCGCACCGCGATCGAATTCCACGGCGGGACGCTGAACCATGCGCCGAACCCGGGCAGCGGCACGGTCTTCACCTTCAGCCTGCCCCGCTCCACCGCCGTGGGCGCGGTCGAGCTACAATAACGCACCATCAGGAGAACCCCGCATGCTGCATATCGTCGACGACGAAGACGTGATCCGCGACGCCCTCGCGTGGCTGGCGCAATCGCGCGGCCTTGCCGTGCGCGGCTATGCGGGCGGCCAGGCCTTTCTCGACGCCGTCGGCGAACCCGATGCCGACGGCGATTGCGTGTTATTGGATGTGCGCATGCCCGACATGAACGGCATCGCCGTGTTCGAACAACTCATCAAGCGCGGCTGGCTGGCGCGCATGCCGGTCATCTTCCTCACCGGCCACGGCGACGTGCCGATGGCGGTCGATTCGCTCAAACGCGGCGCCTTCGACTTCTTCGAAAAACCCTTCAACGACAACGACCTGATGGACCGCGTCGACCAGGCCCTGGCCGCCTCGCGCAACGCCGCCAGCGCCGCGCAAGTGCAGGCGCGCCTGGCGACCCTGTCGGCGCGCGAACGTGAAGTGCTCGACCTGATCCTCGCCGGCAAGATGAACAAGGTCGTCGCCGACGAGCTCGGCATCAGCATGCGCACGGTCGAGGTGCACCGGGCGCATATTTTCGACAAGATGCAGGTCAAGACGGCGGTGGAGTTGGCGGGTTTGTTGAAGTAAATTGTTGGCGGTTGCGCGTTGCGTATCCGGGTTTCGTATGATCTTGCCGTTAGCGGTGACCGTAGGGTGGGCTCCGCCCACGCGGATCACGCTCACCATTAGCTGCTCAGCAACAGCTCCCCAACCGCCCGCATACCCCACTCGGCCACAACTTCCAGTCACAAACCCGCGCGCACAGAACATGCCGCACACCCGCCCTTTTCGACGATCGCTTGTAAAATCCACATTGAACGCGTCGCCGCTTGCGCCCCGCGACGCCAACTTCTTTAGGGAAAGCAGATGAACGAAAAGACAGTTGCAGACAGGATGTTTTTGCGTAACGCGAAAGCGATGCAGATCATCAATGGCGGCGTGCACCCGACGGTCGTAGCGCAATTTCCGCAAGAATTGATCCAGGAAGGCGATGGCCCTTTCGACGTGATCATGATGTTTTGCATGAACCGCAAGGACCTGGAACAGTACCTGCCGCAGGCCAAGGATCGCCTCGGCGACAAGGGTTCGCTCTGGATCGCCTACCTGAAGCAGACCGCCTCGAAAGCCACTGATATCAATCGCGACTCAATCAACGAGTTTCTGAAGGAAAACGGTATCACAGCCGTGGCGATGATTTCGATCGATGGCGACTGGTCCGCCGTGCGCGCCAAGCGGATGGAACTATGATTGATGGCGTGCCAATGCCCACTCGACATGCTCGCGCACCAGCGCGGACGGGTGTTCGGCGCGCGCCCGCAATGCCGCCACGATGAGCGGATCGCCGCGCCGCCCCGCAGCCGCATTCCCCATCCCGACCGCCAGGTTGCGCAGCCAGCGCTCGTGACCGATGCGCCGGATCGGACTGCCTTCCATGCGCCGGTTGAATTCTTCTTCTTCCCACGCGAACAAGTCGACCATGCTGGAATCCCCTAACCCGTTGCGCTCCTCGAAATCCGGCACCGTTGTGCGCTGGGCAAACTTGTTCCAGGGGCAGGCCAGCTGGCAATCGTCGCAGCCGTAGATCCGGTTGCCGATCAGCGGGCGCAGCTCGACCGGAATGCTGCCCTTCAGTTCGATCGTCAGGTAGGAAATGCAGCGCCGCGCATCGAGCCGGCCGGGGCCGAGAATGGCCCCCGTCGGACACAGGTCGATGCAGTTGCTGCAGGCGCCGCAATGGCTGGAGGTGGCCGCGTCGGCCGGCAAGGGCAAGTCGACCAAAATTTCGCCGATAAAAAAGGTCGAGCCGGCGTCGCGCGAGAGCAGCAGCGTGTGCTTGCCGCGCCAACCGAGGCCCGCCTTTTCCGCCAGCGGCAATTCCATCACCGGCGCCGAATCGGTGAACACCCGGTAGCCATACTCGCCGATCTCGGTCTTCACGCGCTCGGCCAGTTGCGCCAGGCGGTTGCGCAACACCTTGTGGTAATCGCGCCCGCGCGCATACATCGACACCACGGCCGCGCCGGGTTCGACCTGGCGCGCAAGTTCGCGTTCGCGCCAGCCGTCCGTCAAAGGCAGGTAATCCATGCGCGCCACGATCGCGCGCACCGTGCCCGGCACCAGTTCGGCCGGCCGGGCGCGCTTCATGCCGTGGCTTGCCATATAATCCATCTCGCCATGGTGCCCCGCCGCCAGCCAGGCGCGCAGCCCCGCTTCGGCGTGCGCCAGGTCGACGTCGGCAATGCGCACGTCGGCAAAGCCGAGTTCGCGGCCCCAGGCCTTGATGGCGCGGGTCAATTCCTGCAGGTCGGGAGATTCGATGGACATTCGGTCTGAAGACAATCGCGGCGCAGGTGCGCGCCGCCAAACCTCACATTTTAATTGATGCAGCACTTCACAGCCTACCTGCCGGACGAATCGGCGACCGCCGACTTTGGCGCCGCCCTGGCGCGCGCCGTCGTGCCCGGCCTCGTCATCTACCTGCACGGCGACCTCGGCGCCGGCAAGACCGCGCTCACGCGCGCCCTGCTGCGCGCGGCCGGCTACCAAGGCACGGTCAAGAGCCCGACCTATACCCTGTCGGAGCCGTATCGCGTGCAGCTTGGCGGCGAGACCGTCGACGTCATCCACTACGACCTGTACCGCATGTCGAGCCCGGAAGAATTCCTCGATGCCGGTTTTCGCGAAGACTTCGACGGCAAGAATATCTGCATCGTCGAATGGCCCGAAAAAGGCGAGCCGGTGTTGCCGCCACCCGACGTCCGCGTTTTGCTCAACGTCAGCGGTCTCGGCCGTGCTGTAGAATTACAGGCGTTGTCTCAACAGGGCCTGTTATGCCTCGACCGCCTCTCCTACGCCCAGCCACGCTGACTTCCCCTGCCCGCCGCCGTACCGTGCTCAAGCTCGGCGGTACGCTGCTGCTGTCCGTGGTCGCCCCGCTGCCGGCGCGCGCCGCGCAAATCCTCGCCGTGCGCGTCTGGCCGGCCGACGACTACACGCGCGTCACGCTGGAAAACGACACCGACCTCAAGGCTGAGCACTTCCTGGTGCCCGATCCGCCGCGCCTGGTGGTCGACATCGACGGCCTGGTCCTGAACGACACCCTGAAGGGCCTGGTCGCCAAGATCGAGTCGAACGACCCGTACATCAAGCAGGTGCGCGTCGGCCAGAACCGCCCGAACGTGGTGCGCCTGGTGTTCGACCTGAAGGAAGCGGTCAAGCCGCAGGTGTTTACCCTGGCGCCGGTGGCCGAATATAAACACCGGCTGATCTTCGACCTGTATCCGGTGCGCGAAGCCGACCCGATCGCCGCCCTGATCGAAAAGGGAGAATGGTCGCCCGGCGACGGCACGGCCACCGCGGTGCCGGCCGTGCCGGTGCCGCCGGCGCAGCCGGTCGCGCCCGATCCGGTGGCGCGCCTGGAAGCGGAAATCGCCGCGATGAACGCCAATCCGGCGCCGCGCGTGACCCAACCCGCATTGATACCGCCGCCGGTGCTCGGCAAGCCGGCGGCCAAGCCGGCGCTCCCCGCCAACAACGTGGTGCGCATGGTGACCATCGCGCTCGACCCCGGACACGGCGGCGAAGACCCGGGCGCGATCGGCCCGAGCGGCACGCGCGAAAAGGACATCGTGCTGGCGGTGGCGAAAAAACTGAAAGCGCGCCTGGAAGCATTGCCCAACACGCGTGTCATGCTCACCCGCGACGGCGATTATTTCGTCCCGCTCGGCACGCGCGTGGAAAAGGCGCGAAAGGTGCAGGCCGACCTGTTCGTCTCGATCCACGCCGACGCCTTCATCGAAGCACGCGCACGCGGCTCCTCGGTCTTCGTGCTGAGCGAAAAAGGCGCCAGCTCGACGGCGGCGCGCTGGCTGGCGACCGACCAGAACAAGGCCGACCTGATCGGCGGCGTGAATTTCGCGAAGCACGACCGCCAGCTGGCGAGCGTGCTGTTCGACCTGTCGACGACGGCGCAGATCAACGACAGCCTGAAACTCGGCAAGGCCGTGCTGGGCGAGATTGGCGGCATCAACCGCCTGCACAAGGCGGCGGTCGAACAGGCGGGATTCGCCGTGCTCAAGGCGCCGGACATTCCCTCGATCCTGGTCGAGACGGCCTTCATTTCGAATCCGGAAGAGGAAGCGAAACTGAAGGACGACGGCTACCAGGACCAGCTGGCAAACGCGATCACCAAGGGCATCAAGCGCTATTTTTCGGCGAATCCGCCGATGGCGAAGAGCCGGACGACGTAACGCATCGGGGTGCAGGCGGCGCGGCAGCGGCCTTGGCAACCGTGGCATACTACGCGGCCCGGACCCGTTAACCTTTCGCCATGAACCACCTCGACGCCGCCATCGCCACCACCTTCGGCCAGCTGCCATCCCTGCTCCTGAGTGCTCCCGATGGCGCCCAGGCGAGCATCACGCTGTACGGCGCCCACCTGGTGTCGTGGCGCGGCGCCGACGGGCGCGAGCGGCTGTTCTGCAGCGCCAGGTCCGCGCTCGACGGCAGCCGTGCCATCCGCGGCGGCGTGCCGGTGATCTTTCCGCAATTCGCCGAACGCGGCAACGGCATGCGCCACGGCTTTGCGCGCGTGAGCACCTGGCGCGTGCGCGACTCCGGTGTCGACGATGGCTGGGCGTATGCCGTCCTCGCGCTGACCCGGGCCGACCTCGACCCGCGCCATGCGCAAGCCTGGCCGCACGGTTTCGAACTGGCGCTGCGGGTGGCGATCCGCGCCAATGAATTAATCATGCGGTTCGAGGTGCGCAACACGGGCAGCGCTGCGTTTCCGTTCGCGGCGGCGCTGCATACCTATTTCCTGGTCGACGATGTCAGCGGCATCCGCATCCTTGGCGTCGAGCGCGAGGAACTGGCGCTCAGCGACAAGTTCGACCGCGTGTACGAAGGTGTCGAATCGCGGCTGGCGCTGGTCGATGGCGGCGTAGTGCTGACGCTGCGTCAAGAGGGGTTTCCCGACGCGGTCGTGTGGAATCCGGGCGCGCAGGATGCGGCGGCGCTGGCGGATATGGGCGACGAAGAATACCGGCGCTTCGTGTGCATCGAGCCGGCCTTATTGAATGGGCCGATGCTGCAGCCGGGGGAAAGCTGGCGCGGCGAGTACCACGTCAGCTGAAGGTAATCCGTTGGCTCATGCCGGAGGGACGTAGGGTGGGCGGGGGAACCCGCCCACCCTACGTCCCAGAGGCGATCGCCGCGTCCATCCCACAAAAAAAGCCGGCAACGCCGGCTTTTCGTTTAATTCGATTCCTTGACCATCCGCCCTTCGCTCGCCTGCACCGGCCGCGCATTGAGCGGATACAGGCGCGAGAACAGCGCCATCTGCGCCGGCGAGGCCGTCATCGGCTGCTTCATCACGATCCACAGCACGTTCTCGGTGCAGGGCGGTTCGGTCAGCGAGCCCATGTAGGTGTAGTACTCATGCCGGTTCGGCAGCAGTTCGAACGCATCGAGTTCGATGCCGGGTGCGCCGAGCTGCCCTTTTTCGAGCGGGATGTTGTTCCATACCGTCTGGATGGCGTCATTGGCCTTGCCGCGCTCGAGCAGCACCGCCACCACCGCCATCCGGCCGCGCGCGTCGCGGTGCACCAGGTGAATCACCATCTCGGTACCCTTGCCGTTGATCTTCTCTTCCGATGGCCGGTGGAAGTGGAACTGCACCAGTTCGAAGCGATCCACGCCCACGTTGAGGAAATTGCCGCGCGCGAGGTTCACCTGCACCGTGTGGCCGTTGTCGATCTCGGTGAAGGTCGAGGGACGGTAGTCGAAATCGATCTCGTCGAGGTCGACCTTGATGCCGTCGCGGATGTCGATCGGCGACTGGCGGTTGCCCTTGCCGCACTGCGACCAGGCCGGGTTGATCTTGCCCCAGTTGTCCGGACCGAATTCGCCGTCGTAATCCCAGTGGGTGCTGACCTTCGGCGCGGCGGCGACCGCGGCCAGCGCCGCTTCCTTCTTGCGCTTGGCATCGGCCGCTTTTTTCGCTTTCGCGGCGGCGGCCACGCGCGCGGCCTGCTTGGCGCGCATCTCGGCCAGGCGTTCGGCGATGCGCACGGACAGGTCGACCTGGTCCTCGTCCTCAGGGGCGGAGATGGCGGCGGCGACCTTGTCGGCGCCAGCGGCAGTCACGGCCGCCTTCGGTGGCTTTTCGACCAGCGACTTGTCGATCAGCGGTTTTTCGATCAGTGGCTTGGCGACAATGGATGGGGCAGCCTTGGCGCCGTGCTCGGCGGCTGGCTTCTCGATCGCCTTGGCCGGTTTGGCCAGCTCGGCCGCCAGCTTGGCGGCGTCGGCGGTTTTCTTGGCCGCATCGGGCGCCGGCTTGACAGCCTCGGAGGCTGGCTTGGCGGCGTGCGGCGCGTCGGACGCGCTTGCGCCGAGCATGACAAAACTGCAGGCAAACAGGGCGATCAGGTTACGCATGGGGTAAGGAGGAGTACATTCACCCACCCTTAACGACGCTTCCGTACGGAAACTTGAGCGCAAAAATACAAACGCGCCGGATAAATCCGGCGCGCTGGTCGATCCAACAAGAAGCTTGCTGCCCTGCTATCAGCGGCTGAGCACCTTGCGCCCGAACTTGTACAGCCCGCCAATCGCGAGCGGCACCAGCGCCGCGCTGACGCCGACCAGGACGATTTCCGTCAGGTGGTTGCGCACCACCGGGATATTGCCGAAGAAATAGCCGGCAGTCACCAGGCTGGCCACCCACAGCACGGCGCCGGTCACGTTGTACAACTGGAAGCGCCAGTGGGTCATGTCCGACACACCCGCCACAAACGGTGCGAAGGTGCGCACCACCGGCACGAAACGGGCCAGGATGATGGTCTTGCCGCCATGTTTTTCGAAGAAATCGTGAGTGCGGTGCAGCGCATCCTTGTTGATCCAGCGATAGTTATGGGTAAACATGCGTTGGCCGACCGCTTCGCCGATGTAGTAATTCAGGGTATTGCCGGTAACCGCCGCAACGATGAGCAAGGACATCAGCAAGGGATAACTCATCTGGCCGGTGGCGCAAAAGGCGCCGGCGATGAACAGCAAGGTGTCGCCCGGGAAGAAAAACAGGACCACCAGGCCCGTTTCGCAGAACACGATCGCGAACAGGACAATATAGACATAGATGCCGTACTCGGCCAGCAGCACACCCAGCGTCTTATCGACATGAAGAATCATGTCGAAAAATTGCATCAGATCCATAATTTTCCTAAACGGTAACAGCGAATCATACCATCAGACAGCCATGCTTAACGGCTGGGACGCCATGCGCCGCGCCAGATTTTCGACACCTGTTAAGTTTTTTATACAGGGCAAAAATCGCGATTACAATTGCTCAACATTAATAACGCGGGAGGGCGGGAGATGAAGGCAGTCAAGATTGTAGTCCTGGCAAGCGTGGCATCCGCCGTGCTCGCCAGCGGCGCCGTGCAGGCGGCGCCCAAGAAAGAGTTGCCGCCAAAACCGAGCGTCGGCGACATCGTCAAGGAAGCCAAGGCGGCCGACTGGCGCCCGCTCGACCTGGAAAACACGCTGTACATGGACTTGCCGGGCGGACGCGTCGTGATCGAACTCGCTCCCACCTTTGCCCCGCTGCACGCCGCCAACATCAAGGCACTGGCGCGCGAACAATTTTTCGACGGCCTCGTGATCCTGCGCTCGCAAGACAATTTCGTCGTCCAGTGGGGCGACCCGGACGAGAAGAACCCGCGCCAGCCGAAGAAGGCGAAGACGACCTTGCCGGGCGAGTTCACGGTGCCGATGAAGAGCGACACGAAGTTCACGCGCATGAAGGACGTCGACGGTTATGCGCCGCAAATTGGCCATTCGAACGGCTTCCCGGTCGGGCGCGATCCGAAGGCGGGCGAAACCTGGCTCGCGCATTGCTATGCGATGGTCGGCGTCGGGCGCGATGCCGATGCCGACAGCGGCGGCGGCACTGCCCTGTACGTCGTCACCGGCCAGGCGCCGCGCCAGCTCGACCGCAACATCACCGTGGTCGGACGCGTCGTGTCCGGCATGCCGCTGCTGTCGACCGTGGCGCGCGGCCCGGCGCCGATGGGCTTTTTCGACAAGCCGGAGATGCAGGTGCCGATCAAGGCTTTCCGCGTGGCGGCCGACGTGCCGGCATCCGAGCGCAGCAACTTCGAGGTCATGCGCACCGAGAGTGCGACGTACCAGAAAGTGGTGGAAGCGCAGCGCAACCGCGGCGGGCCGTGGACCAAGGTCGCGGCCGGCCACGTCGACCTGTGCGCGGCGCCGATTCCGGTACGCGAGGCGAAATAAAGACGGTGGCCTGATGCCGCCGGGGCAGCGCGATATAATCGCCGTATGAACGCGCCTTTGCCGACCCACCGTCCCATCCAGCAGCTGAACGACCAGCTGATCTCGCAGATCGCCGCCGGCGAGGTGGTCGAGCGGCCCTCGGCCGTGGTAAAGGAGCTGCTGGAAAACGCGCTCGACGCCGGCGCGACCCAGATCACGGTGCGCCTCGAAGAAGGCGGCGTCAAGCGCATTGCGATTACCGACAACGGCCGCGGCATCGCGCCCGACCAGCTGCCACTCGCCCTGGCGCGCCATGCGACCTCGAAAATCGCTTCGCTGACCGACCTCGAGAACGTGGCCACGCTCGGCTTTCGCGGCGAAGCGCTGGCCTCGATCGCTTCGGTGGCGGCGGTGTCGATCACTTCACGCACGGCCGACGCGCCGCACGCCTGGGAAATCGTCGGCTCGCACCAGGGCACCGTGGCGCCCTCGTCCGGCCCCTGCGGCACCACCATCGACGTACAAGACCTGTACTTCAATACCCCGGCGCGCCGCAAGTTCCTCAAGTCGGAACAGACCGAATACGGCCACTGCGCCGAAGTCGTGCGCCGCATCGCGCTGGCGCGGCCCGACGTGGCCTTCAGCCTGACGCATAACGGGCGCACCATCGACCACTGGAAAGAATGCGAGATGGCGAAGCGCAGCGCCCAGATCCTGGGCAGCGACTTCGCCGAAGCGCGATTGTCGATCGACGAAGCGGCCGGTCCCTTGCGCCTGTACGGCTATGCCGGCTTGCCGACGGCCTCGAAAGCGCGCGCCGACGGCCAGTTCTTTTACGTGAACGGGCGCTTCGTGCGCGACAAGCTGCTGGTGCACGCGGTGCGCGCCGCCTACCAGGACGTGCTGCACGGCGACCGTTTTCCCTCCTATGTGCTGGCGCTGGATCTCGATCCGGCGCTGGTCGACGTGAATGTCCACCCGTCGAAAATCGAAGTGCGCTTCCGCGACAGCCGCGCGGTGCACCAGTTCGTGTTCCACGCGGTGCAGCGCGCGCTGGCCGCCACCTCGGCCACGGCGCACGGCAGCGTGCCGGCGCCGATCACGGCCGCCGAAGTCACGCCGTCCGGCGGCTCGGACTGGCGCCGGCCGCACGAGCAGACATCGTTCGGGACGCAACTGAGCCAGCCGCACTCGCAAACGTTTTCGCCTTCTCCCTTCCCGCCGGGCAGCCGCTGGGACGCGCCCGAGCAGGCGGGCGTGGCGCAGAGCACCGCCAACTACGGCGCCCTGTTTGCCGATACCGCGGCGCGCCCAAGCGCATCGTCCGCAATGCCGATGCCGGCGCCGTCGAACGCACCGAGCAACGACGACTTCCCGCTCGGCTTCGCGCTGGCCCAGCTGCACGGCATCTACATCCTGGCGCAGAACACGCGCGGCCTGGTGCTGGTCGACATGCATGCGGCGCACGAACGCATCCTGTACGAGCAGCTGAAAAACGCGCTCGACGCCCAGGTCGACGGCCACGACATGCAGGTGCAGTCGCTGCTGATTCCGGTCACCTTTTTCGCCGATGCGGTCGAAGTGGCCACCGCCACCGACCACCAGGAAACATTAAAAGCGCTCGGCTTCGACATCGCCGCGCTGTCGCCGACGACCTTGGCCGTGCGCGCGGTGCCGACGCTGCTGAAGAACGCCGACGCCCAGACGCTGGCGCGCGACGTGCTGCGCGACGTGCGCGAATTCGGCGGCTCGCGCGTGCTGATCGAACGCCGCAACGAACTGCTCGGCACCCTCGCCTGCCACACGGCGGTGCGCGCCAACCGCATCCTGAGTACCCCCGAAATGAACGCGCTGCTGCGCCAGATGGAAAGCACCGAGCGCGCCGACCAGTGCAACCACGGCCGCCCGACCTGGGTCCAGCTCGACATCTCGGCGCTCGACAAACTTTTCCTGCGCGGCCAATAAATGACAATGGAAGCGAACGACGCCAGGCCGCTGGCGGTGGCGATCATGGGTCCGACCGCGTCGGGCAAGACCGCGGCGGCGCTGGCCATCGCGCGCGAGCGCCCGGTGGAGATCATCTCGGTCGACTCCGCCCTGGTCTACCGCGAGATGGACATCGGCACCGCCAAGCCCAGCGCCGAAGAACTGGCCAGCGTGCCGCACCACCTGATCGACATCATCGACCCGCTCGACGCATATTCGGTCATGCAGTTCAGGACCGACACCCTGCGCCTGGTGGCCGACATCAGCGCGCGCGGCAAGCTGCCACTGCTGGTGGGCGGCACCATGATGTATTTTAAGGGGCTCACCGAAGGCCTGGACGACCTGCCCACTGCCGATACCGAGGTACGCGCCGCGCTCGACGCCGAAGCCGCGCGCATCGGCTGGCCGGGCATGCACGCCAAACTGCGCGACCTCGATCCGGTCACGGCCGAGCGCCTGGCGCCGAACGACGCCCAGCGCATCAACCGCGCGCTGGAAATCATCAAGCTGACCGGCAAGCCGATGTCGGCCCTGCTGGCCTTGCGCGCCAAGCCGGAGCTGCCCTTCAATCTTGTCTCGTTTGCGCTGGAACCATCCGACCGCGCGGTGCTGCACAAACGGATCGCGCTGCGCTTCGACCAGATGCTGGGCGAGTCCGATGACGCGGGCATCGTCGCCGAAGTGGCGCGCCTGCGCGCACGCGGCGACCTGCATCCGAATCTGCCGTCGATGCGCTGCGTCGGCTACCGCCAGAGCTGGGATTACCTGGACGGCAAGATCGACCGCGCCGGCTTGCGCGAGACGGGCATCATCGCCACCCGCCAGCTGGCCAAACGCCAGCTGACCTGGCTGCGCGCGATGCCGGACCGGATCGTCATCGATTGCCTGGGGCGCGACCCGACGGGAGAACTACTGACCCGTTTGAAAGGCTTGCCGGGTTAGCCGCCGCGAAAAACCCTGCTTGCTCGGCGCACACAGCCTTGACAGGAGGCGCCGCGCCTTGGATAATAGCGTTCTCTTTCGGTGATATAGCTCAGTTGGTTAGAGCACAGCACTCATAATGCTGGGGTCGGTGGTTCAAGTCCACCTATCACCACCAGAATTCAGGCAGATGGCTTGGCTCCCACGAGTCGGGCCATTTTGCTTTAAGAACGCCTGATAAAACCTCATGGCGGTGTTGCAGCGTCTCGCCGTACCAGCGTACTGTCTTCGACGCTGCGCCTTGCCCTAAGGCTTTATCAGGCGTTCTTTTAGAGTTTCGGTGATATAGCTCAGTTGGTTAGAGCACAGCACTCATAATGCTGGGGTCGGTGGTTCAAGTCCACCTATCACCACCAGAAATTAAAAAGCCACCGCTTCGCGAGAACCGGTGGCTTTTTTTATCCCACGTCGGCATCCTCGTCGAGCGCGAATTCGCCGCGCTTGAATGCCTCGATGGTCGCCTGCGCTTGCTGCACGTAGGACGCCGGCACCAATATCCGCACCCCGCCCAGGGCCGGCGCCAATAATAAATCGGCTTGCATCAAATGGGCGTCGGCCAATACCGCCGGAATGCCGGACGCTTCCATGCAGCCCTGCATCAGCGCCGCTTCCATCGGAATCAGGTAGCGCGCCACGATGAACAGATCGCGCCCCGGAATCGCTTCGATTTCGGGGTGCGCGGCGAGCCAGGCATTCAGTGACTGTTCCATGACGTTCTCCTGATGGATGAGCCGATAGTACGCCTCGGCGGCATCTTTCGACGCGCGCTTAGTGCACGAACCCCGGCAGCGACGACAGCAGATACAGCGTCACGCCGATCAAGCCGCCGACGATCGTGCCATTAATGCGTATGAATTGTAGATCCTTGCCGATATTCAGTTCGATCTGTTCCGACATTTCGGCACTGTCCCAGTTTTTCACGGTGTCGGCGATGTGCCGCGTCAGGTAGCCGGCGAACTCCGGGGCGGCGGCGCGTGCGGCCAGTTCCAGGTTGTCGTTGAGCGACTGGCGCAGTTGCGGGTCTTCGGCCAGGGTCTTGCCGAGCCAGGCGCCGGTCGCTTGCAGGCGCCGGCGCAGGGTCGAGTCGGCGCTGTCCAGGTCCTTTTTCAGCCAGGCTTTCAGGTCGCCCCACAGCGACGCCAGGTAGTCGTTGAGCGTGTCGTCGTTGAGCAGATAGTTCTTTATCTCTTCGCTTTTATCCGAGAGTTGCGGATCGCTTTTCAGGCGCTCGATGAATTCGGCGGTGAATACATCGAAGCGCTGGCGCAGCGGGTGATCCGGGTCGTGCGCGACCTTGTTGAGGATACCGGAGGCCAGCCGGACGGCAATATCGGCGCCCTTGCGGCCGATGAGTTCCGACGGCAGCATCCGTTCGATAAAGGCATATTCTTCCTTCAGCCAGTCGACGATGCCTTCGGAAATCGTCGTCTGCGTGTCGACATTGTCGAGCAGTTGCGCCAATTGATGGATGCCTTCGTTCAGCAATTCCTGGTGCCGTCCGCCTTTCGTCAGACTTTCGAGGATGGTGCCGGCCGATTTCGACAGGTCGACGCTGCCGACCATGGTATGCACGGCCTTGCGCAGGAAATTCTGGATCGCCGATTCTTCGGTGAAGTCGAGCATCCAGCTTGCCACTTTCACGAGGTAGCCGCCCATCTGTTCGGTATTCGCCGGTTTCACCAGCCAGTCCGCGACTTTCTGCGCCGGGTCGTGCTTCTGGATCAGGCGGATGATCGATTCGGTATCGAGGAATTTCTCGTGGACGAACAGGGCCAGGTTATCGGCAATCTTGACCTTGTTGTTGGGGATGATGTTCGTGTGGGTTGATACGACCGGAATCGGCACGCGCCTGAACAGCGCCACCACGGCGAACCAGTCGGCCAGGGCGCCGACCATCGCCGCTTCGGCAAAGGCCTTTAGTAAACCCGTCCACCAGGAGGGCGGCAGGAAGAAGCTCAGGATGAACAGCAGCGCGGCGCCGATAAAGAAACCCAGCGCCAGCCGTTTCGATTTGTCGAGTTCACGTTCCTTCGTCATGCGGCTCCCGGTAGCTCAGCGTTACCCCGGTAATCCTATATGACGCCGGCGGTTTTCAGCGATTCGATTGCCGCCGGCGCCCAGCCCCAGTCCGTCAGCACCTGCGTACTATGCTGGCCCGGCGCGGCGGCGGCCTGCCCTGCTTCCGGTGCGGTGCGGCTGAAGCGCGGCGCCGGCGCGGGCTGGACCACGCCGTCGATCTCGATGAAGCTGGCGCGCGCGGCATTGTGCGGGTGGCCTGGCGCTTCGGCCATGTCGAGCACCGGTGCGACGCAGGCGTCCGTCCCCTCCAGCAGCACGCACCAGTCGGCGCGGGTTCTGGTGGCGAACAGCGCGGCGAATTTCGCTTTCAGTTCCGGCCAGCGCTTCTGGCTCCACTGCTTTTGAAACTCCGGATCGGTCGCGCCGCACAGCGCCAGCAATTGCGCATAGAACTGCGGCTCGATCGCGCCGACCGACAGGAATGTGCCATCGCGGCAGGCATAGGTATCGTAGAACGGCGCGCCGCCATCGAGCATGTTCGCTTCGCGCTTGTCCTGCCAGGAGCCGAAAGCACGCAAGCCGTACATCATCGCGCCCAGCAAGGCGGCGCCATCGGTCATGGCGGCGTCGACGGTCTGGCCGCGGCCCGAAGTCTTCGCTTCCAGCGCCGCGCAAACCACGCCAAAGGCGAGCATCATGGCGCCGCCGCCGAAGTCGCCGACCAGGTTCAGGGGCGGACTTGGCGGCGTATCGGCGCGCCCCATCGCGTGCAGCATGCCGGACAGGGCGATGTAGTTCAGGTCGTGGCCGGCGGCCTGCGCCAGCGGGCCGGTCTGGCCCCAGCCGGTGACGCGGCCGAAGACGAGTTTCGGATTGCGCGCGTGGCAGGCGTCTGGGCCGAGGCCGAGTCGTTCCATCACGCCGGGACGGAAACCTTCGATCAGGATGTCGGCCTGTTCGACCAGGTTCAGGACGACTCCGCGTGCTTGCGGATGTTTCAGGTCGAGCGCGAGCGAGCGGCGGCCGCGCGCCATGACGTCGAATTTCGTGCCCAGCATCGGGAACGGATTGTCGGCGCCGGGCTTGGTTTTGCGGTCGATGCGGATCACCTCGGCGCCCATGTCGGCCAGCATCATGGCGGCGAAGGGGCAAGGGCCGAGGCCGACCATTTCGATGATTTTGATGCCGGCAAGGGGTCCGGGCATGAAGCGCTCCTTTATAACGACCTGGCGATGATCTCTTTCATGATCTCGTTGGCGCCGCCGTAGATGCGCTGGACGCGGGCGTCGACGTACATCTGGGCGATCGGGTATTCGAGCATGTAGCCGTAGCCGCCGAAGAGCTGCACGCACTGGTCCACGACCTTGCACTGCAAGTTCGAGATCCAGTACTTCGCCATCGAGGCGCGCACCGTGTCCATGCGTCCGGCCAGCATGTCTTCGATGCAGCGGTCGATGAAGATGCGTGCGACCGTCGCTTCGGTCTTGATCTCGGCCAGGATAAAACGCGTGTTCTGCATCTCGATCAGGGCCTGGCCGAAGGCCTTGCGCTCTTTCGCATGCGCGACGGTCAGCGCCAACGCGCGCTCGATCGCGGCCACCCCGGCCACGCCGATGATGGTGCGCTCGTAGGGCAGTTCGGTCATCAACTGGACGAATCCCCTGCCCTCCTCGCCACCGAGCACACCGTCGAAACCGACGTGGGCATCGTCGAAGAACAGCTCGCAGGTGTCCTGCCCCTTTTGCCCGACCTTTTCCAGGATGCGGCCGACGCGAAAGCCCGGGTTGTCGCGCGTCTCCAGCAGCATCAGCGAGATGCCTTTCGCACCGCCGGCCGGATCGGTCTTCGCCACCACCAGCACCAGGTCGGCCAGGTAGCCGTTCGAGATAAACGTCTTGGAACCGTTGACACGGTAGCCGTCGCTGCCCTTCACAGCCGTGGTGCGGATGCCCTTCAGGTCGGAGCCGGCGCCAGGTTCCGACATGGCGATCGCCGCGATCATCGCGCCGCTGGCCAGTTGCGGCAGGTAGCGCCGTTTCTGCGCTTCGGTGCCCTGGTTCAGCAGGTAGTGGGCGACGATCGCGTGGACGTGCAGCCCGAAAGCCATGTCGCCGGCATGGCCGAGTTCTTCGAAAACGATGGCCATGTGGGCGAAGTTGCCGCCCGAGCCGCCGTATTCCTCGGGAATGTCGGCCGCCAGCAAGCCCATTTCACCGGCCTTGATCCACAGGTCGCGGTCGACGTGCTGCTGCTGGCGCCAGCGTTCGCCGTGCGGCGCGATTTCGCTGGCGACGAAACGGCGCACGGCATCGCGAAAACTGTCCAGTTCCGGGTTCATCCAGGAGGGCGTCATCAGCGCCATGTTCATGCCGCCTGGTACAGGGTGACCACGCAGGCGCCGCCCAGGCCGAGGTTGTGCTGCAGGGCCGTGCGCGCATTGTCCATCTGGCGCGCGCCGGCGCTGCCGCGCAACTGGTGGGTCAGCTCGAAACACTGGGCCAGACCCGTGGCGCCGAGCGGATGGCCTTTCGACAGCAGGCCGCCGGATGGATTGGTGACGACCTTGCCGCCATAGGTGTTGTCGGCGTCAAGGATGAATTTGGCGGCGCCGCCTTCCGGGCACAGGCCGAGCGCTTCGTAGGTAATGAGTTCGTTGTGGGCGAAGCAGTCGTGCAGTTCGACCACGTCAAGGTCGTCGGGGCCGATACCGGCTTGGCTGTAGACCTTGTCGGCCGCTTCGCGGCTCATCTCATAGCCGACCAGGCGCATCATGTCGTTCGCATCGAAGGTGCTGGCGCGGTCGGTCGTCATCGCTTGGGCGGCGATGAAGACATCCGAACGCAGGCCGCGCTTCTTCGCGAACGCTTCCGAGACTAGCACCGCGGCGGCGGCGCCGCAGGTCGGCGGGCAGGCCATCAGGCGCGTCATCACGCCGGGCCAGATGGCCGGCGCGTCGAGCACGTCCTGGGCGCTGACTTCCTTCCTGAACAGCGCCAGCGGATTGTTGGCGGCGTGGCGGCTGGCCTTGGCGCGGATCTCGGCGAACGCCGCCAGCGGCGTGCCGTATTTTTCCATGTGCGCCAGGCCCGCCCCGCCGAAATAGCGCAGCGCCAGCGGGATCTCGGGCTTGCCGACCAGGCGGTCGGTGACGGCGTCGAAGTCGTCGAAGGGCGCAGGGCGGTCAGTGAAGACGGAACCCAGGGCGCCGGGACTCATCTGTTCGAAGCCGAGCACCAGTACGCAATCGGCGGCGCCGCTGGCGATCGCCTGGCGCGCCAGGAACAGCGCCGTCGAGCCGGTCGAGCAGTTGTTGTTGACGTTGACGATCGGGATGCCGGTCATGCCGACGCCATACAGGGCTTTCTGGCCGCAGGTCGAGTCGCCGTAGACGTAGCCGGCATAGGCTTGCTCGACCTCCTCGTAGTCGATGCCGGCGTCCTGCAAGGCGGCGCGCGCGGCCTCGGCGGCCATGACGTGGTACGGGGCGCTGGCGCCCGGTTTGGCGAACGGGATCATGCCTACGCCGCTGACGAATACCTTGTTCATGCTGTCTCCTGTTTGTGACCGTCTGGTCTTTATCGAATCGATTATAGCCAGCCCGTGCAGCCTTGACGCAACCGGGCCACCGAAGGTCTATTCTATTTTCTGACCATGTCGTCAACGTCGCTTATACTGCCGGGATTCCACATTGATAAGGAGACGTCCTGCATGCATCATGAACTCAGCCTGATTACCACCATCGCCGCCGCCCTCGGGTTCGGCCTGATCTTCGGCATGCTTGCCGTGCGCCTGAAATTGCCGGCGCTGGTCGGCTATCTCGCCGCCGGCATCGTCATCGGCCCCGCCACACCGGGCTTCGTCGCCGACGTGTCGCTGGCCTCGCAACTGGCCGAGATCGGGGTAATGCTGCTGATGTTCGGGGTAGGACTGCACTTCTCGCTGCGCGACCTGCTCGACGTGCGCAAGATCGCCCTGCCCGGCGCGATCCTGCAGATCGCCGTGGCGACCGTGATGGGCATCGGCATGGCGCACCTGTGGGGCTGGAGTTTAGGCGCGGGGCTGGTGTTCGGCCTGGCGCTGTCGGTGGCCAGCACCGTGGTGCTGCTGCGCGCGCTGGAAAGCCGCGGCATCCTCGATTCGATGAACGGCCGCATCGCGGTCGGCTGGCTGGTGGTCGAAGACCTGGTGACGGTGCTGGTGCTGGTGCTGCTGCCGGCGATCGCCGGCCCGCTCGGCGGCAAGGGCGCCGATGGCGCCGGAGCAGATACGTCGCTGCTGTATGCACTCGGTAAAACGCTGCTGCAGGTCGGCGCCTTTGTCGCCTTCATGCTGATCGTCGGCCGTAAACTGTTTCCCTGGTTCCTGTGGAAAGTTGCCAAGACCGCTTCACGCGAGCTGTTCACGCTGGCGGTGATCGCCGCCGCCGTCGGCATCGCCTACGGTTCGTCGGAACTGTTCGGCGTGTCGTTCGCGCTGGGCGCGTTTTTCGCGGGCATGGTGCTGCGCGAGTCGGACCTGTCGCACCGCGCCGCCGAAGAATCGCTGCCGCTGCGCGACGCATTCTCGGTGCTGTTCTTCGTCTCGGTCGGCATGCTGTTCGACCCGATGGTGCTGGTCGACAGTCCATTCAAGGTGCTCGGCGTCGTCTTGGTGATCATCTTCGGCAAGTCGATCGCGGCCATGCTGCTGGTGCTGGCCCTGCGCTACCCCTTGAATACCGCAATTACGGTCTCGGCCAGCCTGGCGCAGATCGGCGAGTTCTCGTTCATCCTGGCCGCGCTCGGCATCACGCTGGGGTTGATGCCGCAGGAAGGTCAGAGCCTGATCCTGGCCGGCGCCATCATCTCGATCGCGGTCAATCCGCTGCTGTTCACGGCGATCGAGCCGCTGCAGCGCTGGCTGCGCGCCAATTCGCAGGCGGTGCGCAACATGGAAGCGTCGCCCGACCCGCTGGCCGAACTGCCGATGACGGTGCCGCACGAGCGCCTCACCGGCCAGGTGGTGCTGATCGGCTTCGGCCGCGTGGGCCGCCGCATCGCCGACGAACTGACGGCCCAGGGCGTGCACTTCGTGGTGGCCGAACAGAACCGCGAGCTGGTCGAGATGCTGCGCCGGCGCGACCAGCCGGCGGTGGTCGGCAATGCGGCCGAGCCGGCGGTGCTGATCCAGGCCCACATCGCGCGCGCCGCGGTGCTGGTGATCGCCACGCCCGACACCTTCCACGTGCGCACCATGATCGAGACGGCGAAGATGCTCAACCCGACCATCCGCTGCCTGGTGCGTACCCATAACGAGGAAGAAGCCGAGCTGCTGCGCAAGGATACGGGCGGCAAGGTGTTCATCGGCGAGCAGGAGCTGGCGGGGAGCATGGCGCGCTATGTGCTGGAGACGCTGGCGCAGAAGGCGCATGCGCATTGAGGTGAGGATGCGTCGCTGCTGATCGAGCTGTTTGCGCGGGCATGCCCGCCCTACGGTGCACGTTGGTCAACAATGAAAAAGCCCGCTGGCGCATTGCGCACAGCGGGCTTTTTCGTTGAGGTTCCACTTTACGCGGCGACCATCTCGCCGGTTTCCGAGCACAGCTTCAGGTTCGCATGCTTGGGCGCGAAGTGCAGCAGTTCCTTGCGCTCTTCGAGCAGCGCGAACACGGCGTCTTTCGACAGCACGTACTGGTCGAGCAGCGTGTCCTTGATCGACTCGATCAGCGCGCGGTAGTCGCGCATCGCGCCCAACGTGTAGCTGTAGAGCTCATCGGCCTTTTCTTCCATCTGGCGCAGGGTGTGCTCGCCGCTGGCGTCGTTCTGCAGCTGGCTGTAGTCGATCTTCGAGCGCGAATACATCGACAGGCGGTTGACCATCAGGTTGAGCATCTTGGTGACCTTCTCGATGTCGTTCTGGGCGCCGACCGAGATGCCGCGGGCGCCGTAGAACAGCTCTTCGGCCGCCATGCCGCCGTACAGGCCGACCACGTCGCGCTCGAGTTCTTCGAGCGTGCGCAGCGACATGTCGTCGCCCGACTGCAGCACGTAGCCGAGGGCGCCGATTTTTGAGACGGCTTCGGTCGAAATTTTCAGCAGGTGCGACTTTTCCTTTACTTCGGCGAGCGACAGGCCGGCACGCAGGTGCGGGTCGATCTGCATGAAGAAATGGCCCAGTTCGTGCAGGGCGATGCGCTCGCGCTGCTTGTGCTTTTCGGCGGTGGTGGCGCGGTCGGTCAGGCCGATGGTGGCGCGCTCGTAGGCACGGAACAGCAGATCGGTATTGATGATCGTCTTTTCCTGGATCGACAGCATCGAGGCGCGTTCGACCACGGTTTCCAGCAGCGCCGGGCTCAGGTTCTGGGTGATCTCGGCGACCTGGTCCAGGTCGAGGTCGTTGTAGTCGACCAGACCATCCTTCTTGCGCGACAGGAAACTGCGCAGCAGTTCGCGGCGCTCGCCCTTGTTCGGCAGGCGGAAGTTGATCTTCACCGAGAAGCGGCGCAGCATCGCTTCGTCCATCTCGGTCGAGGCATCGTCGAAGTTCGAGGCGATGACCCAGATCACGCCCTGGCCCTTGTCGCTTTTGACGCCATCGAGCAGGCCGAGCAGCGTGTTGGCGGTATCGTCTTCCCACTTCTTTTCGCTGCGGCCGCGCGGCATGAACAGGCTCTGGCCTTCGTCGAGGAAGATGATGCATTTGCCTTTGGCGCACGCCTTGCGGTAGAGGGCGTTCAGGGCTTTCGAGCCGCCGCCGACGTAACCCGATTCCAGCGCCGACCCCGAGGCCGAGATCAGCGGCAGGTTCAGGCGCTTGGCCAGGTAGCCGACCAGCTTGGTCTTACCGGTACCGGCAGGCCCGGTCAGCATCACGTTGAACGGCTTGTCGATGTTGTGCGAAGCGTATTCGTCGCGGTTGCGGATCATGTCTTCCAGGTGCAGCACTTCCTGCTTGATGTCTTCCATGCCGATCAGATCGTCCATGCTGCCCTTGAGCTTGTCCGGCATGATCATGGTCGAACTCGCACCCATGCCCGGGATGCCGAACTTCAGGCAGTACAGGATCAACAACAGCAACACGATTTCGAAGGCATGGCGCTTGACGAAGTCGCCGGCGTGCGCGCCCATCGAGCCGCCTTCGTCGAGCACGGCTTCATGCGATGCCAGGAACTCGTCCTTGGCGATCGAATAGGGAATCGCGTTCTTGAGCAGCACTTCGCGCTCGAGCGACAGGTGCGAGGTGCTCGGCACCTTGACCACGTGCAGTTCGGGCGCGTTCTTGAACTTGAAGACATAGCGCGGCGATTCCGACAGCGGCTTGGCCACCATCAGGTAATCGAGCTTGTCCTTCTGGCCTGCCAGGCGGGTGATTTCAGAAATGTCTTGCGAATGAATGACCGGGCTCGGGTCTTGCGGCGCATCGGCCGAATAAATGGCGAGGCCGGTCAGCGCGCCCAGCAGGACGGCAGCGGCGATGCGTACATAAACATTCTTAAAAGCAATCTGAAGTCGGGCAAAGTTAGGCATGTTCGGAACTTTACAAATAGTTGGATGCGCAGATGAGACAGTGCAAACAGCGATGCCGTTCCGGATGACGCTGGCGGAAGGGCGACGGCTCTTGAAGGCCGGTGATGATCAGAAGCGCATGGAGGAACACATATGTGTTCATCATCGTTTTGATGCCGTTAGGCAATAGGGATAGGGAGACTATACCCGTAAAGAAAACGCAGATGTATACGCCACGCTTAAAATTTCTTGATCTCTGTCATAGCTGGAAAACCTGACAATGCTATTCGTTGCAGGCTTGGCAAAAAAGGCAGCGATATGCTTAACGTTTATGAAAAACAGTTAATACTGTTCTAACAGACGGGCATGAAAGTCTTGGCGTTCCGATAAGGCCGGATTGGCGCGCTGTCGCATTTCTTTCACACCCCACTGGGTGTTTGCCGCGCGGCCGTTTTCTGCCCGAATCGAACGGCGTCGCGTTTCAGCGCTTTGCTATGCTCTTTCGCAGAGCGTCGCTTGCGGCGCCCTCCTCCGCTTCTCCGACCGCCAGGCTTGCAAGGAAGGAAGCATCGTGAACAGATTCGCACTCGCAGCAGCGCTCGCCATTGGGCTGAGCGGCATCGCCCAGGCGAAGGTCATCGATCTGGCCCCACAGGCTGCACCGGGCGCCTTGCCGGCCATCTTGCCGGTACATGCGCAGGCCGGCGCAGGGATGCCCGTGCCCGGCGTGTTGGCCCTACCGGGCATCTCCGAATTGCCGGAGCCGGAAGTCTTTGCCATGATGCTGGTCGGCCTGGTCCTGCTGGGCTACCGGGCGCGGCGCAACAGCCGCGAGAAGTTCAAATAGCTCAGGGGGCTCAGGGGCTCAGGCGCCGGGCGGCACCGACGCGGGCTCGCTGCAAAGCGCGTAGAGCTTGCACAGGGTGTTCCAGTTGCGCGCGGTGGTGTTGTCGCCCAGTTGCTTGCCGAGGGCGCCGGCGGCGGCGCTGGCAAGTACCCCTTCCGGGCACCAGACATAGACGGCGCGCTGGCCCAGCGCCAGCGCTTCGCTGCCCCAGCTGCGTTCGCACAGCGCGCCCACGCCCGTGCGCAGGGCGGCGTCGCCCAGGATGAAGACCAGCAGGCGCGCATGGTCGGTCGCCTGCGCCAGCAAGGTGTTTTCGGCCAGCACGGCGGCCAGCTCTTCACCGCTGAGCACCATGACGCGCGCCGCCACGCCCAGCTTCAGCACCATCCGCTCTTCGATCGCGGCCGCGGCGGTACCGGGGTCGATGCCGTCGGCCGCGAACACGAGGTTGCCGCTGTTGAGGACGCTACGGACGTCGCGATAGCCGAGCTCGGCGAGCAGCTTGCGCAAGTCGGCCATGGCCACGCGCTTGGCGCGGCCGACGTTGATCCCGCGGATCAGGGCAATGTAGCGTTGGCTTGTCATGGGGCCATGGTACTCCTCAGGCAAGCCGGGCGGCAAATGCTTGCTTGGACGCTTACTTCATTAAACCTTCGGCGCGCAATGCCTGCTGTACGGCCGGGCGTGCACCGATGCGGGCGCGGTACACGCCCAGCACCGGCCAGGCAGACAGGTCGAGCCCGACGACATCAGCCCAACCGAGCACCGTGAACAGGTAGGCGTCGGCAACGCTGAAGCGGCCTTCCAGGTAGTCGCCCTTGCTCAGCTGCGCCGCCACGTATTCCAGGCGCAAGGCCAGCATCTTGCGCGCATGGGCTTTGATGTCGTCGCTTGCCGCCGGATTGAACAGCGGGCTGAAGTTCTTGTGCAGTTCCGACGAGATATAGCTCAACCACGAGATGACCTTGTAACGGGCAGCATCGCCTACCGGCGGCAACAAGCCGGCAGCGGGCGCCAGGTCGGCCAGGAACTGGACGATGGCCGCGCCTTCGGTCAGCACGCTGCCGTCGTCCAGGGCCAGGGCCGGCACATAGCCTTTCGGGCTGATCGCGCGGAAATCCGCACCGGTCGCCGTCAGTTTTGCGCGCAGGTCGACCTGTTCGGCGCTGAAGTCCAGCCCTGTTTCGAGCAGGACGATGTGGGGAGAGAGCGAGCAGGCGCCGGGGCTGAAATACAGTTTCATGGGTTTCCTTGATCCGGGTTGGCAAAATGCGCCAGGCATGTACAACTGACATGTCCGGCGGAGCACGGCGAGAATACAATACCCGGCGCCGAAGGGCTCCGGACGGGCGCAAGCAGGCCTGGCAGAATGCCGCACAAATGGTGGATCAGGAAAGCGAAGAGGAGCGGAAACGACAACGCATCCGGCAGGCCAACCGCCAGCGGACGCGCAAAAGAAAAAGGCAGCGTGCGCAGCGTCGCTCAGGACGCCGGGCCGCTGCCTGGCATTACCGGGGGCATGGCAGTGAAACCTGCCACGCCGCCGGCATTAGTGCGCATAGTTGCCGGACGACGAAGGCGTTGCCTCGTTGTTCTGCGCTGGCTGTTGCTGGGCTGCTGCTGCTGCGGCGGCGGCTGCCTTCTCTTCTGGCTTCGGGCGGCCCTGGGCATCGGACAGGCGGTATTTGGTGCGGCGATCGCCCATCAGGTCGCGCAGGTCGCGGATGCTCATGCCGGTGACTTCGTGCATGCGGATCAGCAGCGAGGCGCCGACCGGCAGGCGGTGGTGGCGGATCTTGCTGATGACCGGTGGCGCCACCTCGAGCATGCGCGACAGGGCCGCGTCATTCTTCAGCTGCATCTTGCCCAGCAAGATGTCGAGCAGGTGGTTCGGGTTGTAGCTTTCCTGTGATGACAAAGCATGGTGTGCCATGATGGTTTACCTCGTAAAGTGAATAAAATAGTTCCGTTACGAACTTTTGAAAACGACGTGCTTTCGTCAACATAAGTTCCCGGACATGCTTCTCAGCCATGATTCCGAATAGAGTCTGCAGAACAAGTCTGAGTCCTGGCTTAAAAACAATGCCGGCGTACATGCGTCCTGCTTAACACTCCCCGAACGCACTTGTCTTTCAAACAAATTATCAGACTCTTACGAACCCAATGTGTGCGTCCTGAGCACATGACTCATTGTTCGAAATCAAGCTATCGCGTGGAAAGCTTGTCACATAAGCATTTCAACACATGGAGATAATTTGTGGCGCACGCAAGAGATTTTTTTTAGTAATTTGTGTAAAAGAATTTGAGGCGAAGGTCTTGATTTACAACAGGAAATATATTGAGCAAGCCCAGACTCTGCCTTACTCTCCGCGATTTGATTCCTAAGCGCAATTTAACAATCTGAATATAATGACAATCGCCTTAAGCCAAGCAACACTTAGTTCCTGATTGCACTAAATATCGCGGCTGCATACGCCGTTTTTCGGTGAACGGCACTGAATTACGGTAAACTCGCTTGTTGCCTTGTCACGGCCTCCGCCCTCCCTTTCCCGCCAGCACTCATGCAGAAAAAAGTATTTATCAAAACCTTTGGTTGCCAGATGAACGAGTACGACTCGGACAAGATGGCAGACGTCCTCGGCGCTTCCGATGGGCTCGTGCGTACCGATACGCCGGACGATGCCGACGTCATCCTCTTTAATACGTGTTCTGTCCGCGAAAAGGCGCAGGAAAAAGTATTTTCCGACCTGGGGCGCCTGCGCGCCTTGAAACGCGAACGTCCCGACCTCATTATTGGTGTGGGTGGATGCGTCGCTTCGCAGGAAGGCGAAGCCATCGTCAAGCGCGCGCCGCACGTCGACATGGTGTTCGGGCCGCAAACCCTGCACCGCTTGCCGCAAATGATCCGCGAGCGCCGCCATACCGGTACGGCCCAGGTCGACATCAGCTTCCCGGAAATCGAGAAGTTCGACCATTTGCCGCCAGCCAAGATCGACGGCCCGGTGGCCTATGTGTCGATCATGGAAGGCTGCAGCAAGTATTGCAGTTACTGCGTGGTGCCCTACACCCGCGGCGAGGAAGTATCGCGCCGCTTCGAAGACGTGCTGACGGAAGTGGCTGGCCTGGCGGCCCAGGGCGTGAAGGAAATCATGCTGCTGGGCCAGAACGTGAATGCCTTCCGCGGCCAGATGGAAAGTGGAGAGGTTGCCGACTTTGCCTTGCTGCTCGAATACATTGCCGATATTCCCGGTATCGAGCGCTTGCGTTTCGTCACCAGCCACCCGAAGGAATTTACCCAGCGCCTGATCGACGCCTACGCCAAGATCCCGCAGCTGGTGAACCACCTGTATCTGCCGGTGCAGCATGGTTCCGACCGCATCCTCGGCGCCATGAAGCGCGGCTATACAGGGCTGGAGTACAAATCGATCATTCGCCGCATTCGTGCGGTGCGCCCCGACATCGCGATCTCGTCGGACTTCATCGTGGGCTTCCCCGGTGAAACCGATGCCGATTTCGAGGCCATGATGAAGCTGGTGCAGGACGTCGGCTTCGATAACAGTTTCAGTTTTATTTTCAGTAAGCGTCCCGGTACGCCGGCCGCGAACCTGGAAGACGATACCCCGCACGAGGTCAAGCTGGCGCGCCTGCAGCGCCTGCAAGCCCTGATCGATGCCAACACGCGCAAGTACAGCGCGGCGATGGTCGGCACGGTCCAGCGTGTGCTGGTGGAGGGACCGTCGAAGAAGGATCCGTCTGAATTGCAAGGCCGCACCGAGAGCAACCGGGTGGTCATTTTCGCTCCAGGCACCGCGGGCAATGCACTGGTCGGCCAACTGGTCGACGTACGCGTTACCGAAAGCCTGGATTATTCACTGCGCGGCGAACTCGTCGCCAATCTCGATACGATTGCCATAGCCAGTTGAAAACACAGCCATCACTGCCGTCTTATTTCATTCCCGAGCCGCTCGATAACACGCGGCTCGCCCACCTGTGCGGTCCGCTCGACGAAAACCTGCGCCAGATCGGCGCAGCGCTCGACGTGACCATCTTCCGCCGCGGCGAGAAATTCATCGTCACCGGCGCCAATGCCGAGCGCGCGGTCGAATTGCTGGAACGCTTCTATGCGGTGGCCAACAAGGTCGTACCGATCGAAGAAGTGCAGCTGGCCCTGGTCGAACAGCGCGCCGGCCTGCGCCCGACCGTCGAAGGCGCCGAGCCGAAAGCCGAGGCCGTATCTGCTGCGCCCGAGGAAGGCGTCGACGAATCCGAACTCGTCAGCCCGATGCTGAAAACCCGCCGCAGCGACCTGCGCGGACGCACGCCGCACCAGATCCAGTACCTGAAAGCGGTACTCGAGCACGACATCAGCTTCGGCATCGGCCCTGCCGGCACCGGTAAAACCTACCTGGCCGTCGCCTGCGCCGTGGACGCGCTCGAGCGCGATGCCGTAAAACGCATCATCCTGACCCGTCCAGCCGTGGAAGCGGGCGAGCGTCTTGGCTTCTTGCCGGGCGACATGAGCCAGAAGGTCGACCCCTACCTGCGTCCGCTGTACGACGCGCTGTACGACCTGCTCGGCTTTGACCGCACGCAAAAACTGTTCGAGAAGCAGGTAATCGAGATCGCGCCGCTGGCCTACATGCGCGGCCGTACGCTGAACCACGCCTTCGTGATCCTCGACGAAGCGCAGAACACGACCGTCGAACAAATGAAAATGTTCCTGACGCGTATCGGGTTCGGCAGCAAGGCCGTGGTGACGGGCGACGTCACCCAGGTCGACCTGCATAAAACCCAGCGCAGCGGCCTGGTCGACGCCATGCACGTGCTGAAAGACGTGCGCGGTATCGCCTTTACGCAATTCTCGAGCGCCGACGTGGTGCGCCACCCGCTGGTCGGCCGCATCGTCGATGCCTACGAAAAGGCAACGGCAGTCCAGGAAATGGGCGCCCTTCCAAAACCAACGACTACCCGCAATGCAAGAAAAAAACCATCCGCTTGACCTCGACGTCCAGTACCCGGACGCCCGCCTGGAAGCGTCGATCACCCCGGAGCTGGTCGAGCGCTGGGTGCGCGCCACCCTGCTCGGCCCGGCCGAGCTGACCGTCCGTTTCGTCGACAGTGCCGAGGGGCAAGTGCTGAACCGCGACTACCGCGGCAAGGACTATGCGACCAACGTGCTGACCTTTGCCTATAACGAAGGCGAAGAACTGCTTGATGACGAACCGACCCAGGCCGACATCATCCTGTGCACGGACGTGCTGCAGCGCGAAGCCGAGGAACAGAAAAAGACGGTCGAGGAACATGCGGCGCACCTGGTGGTGCATGGCGTGCTGCATGCCCAGGGGTATGACCACGAGCATGACGAGGAAGCCGAAGAGATGGAGCAGTTCGAGCGCGACATCATGGAAGTGCTCGGCTATCCGGATCCGTACGCAACCGAATAATGGGTGTGCCGTTGTAGGGTGGGCACTTGTGCCCACGCGGTCGTGCAGATGCGATCTGGTGCGTTCCGCGTCACGACGCGAGCATTGAAGGATGGAATCTCGCTGTCACGACGCATGCGGTAATCCGCGTGGGCTCAAGAGCCCACCCTACATTACGCCACTGTTAACAGTGGCGTTTTCATTTACCCCTTCAACTGTTCGCCAATCGGCAACTTGCGAATCCGCTTGCCCGTCGCCGCAAACACGGCATTCGTCAGCGCCGGCGCAATGCCGGCCGTGCCCGGCTCGCCGATACCGCCCGGCTCGTCCGTACTGGTGACGATGTGCACTTCGACCCTGGGCGCCTCGTTGATGCGCATCATGCGGTAATCGCCGAAGTTGGTCTGCTGCACCCGTCCCTTCTCCAGGGTGATCTCGTTCCACAGCGCCGCCGTGGCGCCGAACACGATGCCGCCTTCCATCTGGGCGACGATGGTGTCGGGATTGATGGCCTGGCCGCAATCGACCGCGCAGACGACGCGGTGCACGCGCACGTCGCCGTCGGGGCCGACCGACACTTCCGCCACCTGCGCCATGTAGCTGCCGAAGGCAAACTGGGTCGACACGCCACGCCCGACCTTGCGCCCCACGACCGGCGCCAGCGGCTTGCCCCAGCCCGCCTTTTGCGCCGCCAGGTTCAGCACGCCCAGCGTACGCGGCGATTTATCGAGCAAGGCACGGCGGAAAGCCACCGGGTCCTGTTTCGCGGCTTGTGCCAGCTCGTCGATAAAACTTTCCACCACGAATACGTTATGGGTCGGACCGACGCCGCGCCAGAAGGCGGTCGGCACGCCCGCCGGTTCGTGGCGCACGTACTCCACACGCATGTCGGGAATCGTGTATTGCAAGTCGGCCGCGCCCTCGACCGCATCCGGATCGACGCCATTCTTGACCGCCGGCGGTGCAAAGCGCGCCATGATCGACGAGCCCGTCACGCGGTGGAACCAGGCCGCGACGCGTCCCTTGTCGTCCAGGCGCGCCGCCAGCCGGTCCACGTAATACGGACGGAACATATCGTGCTGGATATCTTCTTCGCGGGTCCAGATGAATTTCACCGGTCCCTTGGTCAGTTTCGCAAAGGCGACTGCCTGGATCACGTAATCGACTTCCAGGCGCCTGCCGAAACCGCCGCCAATGTAGTAATTGTGGACCTTGACCTTGTCGACCGGGATGCCGGCCACCTTGGCGGCGGCACCCTGCGCCAGCGCCGGCACCTGCGTGCCGACCCACAGGTCGCAACCATCGGCGCGCAAGTCGACCGTGCAATTCATCGGTTCCATGGTCGCGTGGGCAAGGAAGGGCATTTCATAGACGGCTTCGACCTTGCGTCCACCCGCCTGGTCGAGCGCCTTGACGGCGTCGCCGGCGTTCTTGGCCACCGCACCCGTGCCTTCCGACACCTTCATCATGTCGCCGACGATACCAGCCAGCGATACCTTGCCGTTGGCGCCATCGTCCCAGCGCGGCGCGGCCGCCGCCAGGCCCTGCTTGGCGGCCCAGAAATGGTCGGCCACGACGGCCACCGCGCCCTCCAGGCGCAGCACCTGGCGCACGCCTTTCACGGCCATCGCTTTCGCTTCGTCCACGCCGGCCAGCTTGCCGCCGGTGACCGGCGAAGCAGCTACCGCGGCAATGCCCATATTCGGCAGGCGCGCGTCGATGCCGAACAGCGCTTCGCCATTGGTTTTAGCGGCCGAATCGAGGCGCCGCATCGATTTGCCGATCAGCACGTATTGCTCCGGCGCCTTCAGCTTGACGTTTTTCGGCAACTCCATCTTCGATGCCGCGTCGACCAGCTCACCGAAATGGGCCGAACGGCCCGAAGCCTGGTGGCGCACCGAACCGGCCACGACTTGCAGCTCGTTCGTATCGACATTCCAGTTTTTCGCGGCGGCCTGCACCAGCACGCTGCGCACCATGGCGCCCGCTTCGCGCAGCGGCTTCCAGGCGCCGCGCACCGAGGTCGAACCGCCAGTCACCTGGCCGCCGAGCAGTGGATCGGCATACAGTTCGTTGTTGGCCGGCGCCTGCTCGAGTTTCACTTTAGACAGGTCGGCACCCAGTTCCTCGGCCAGCAGCATCGGCATCGATGTAAACGTGCCCTGCCCCATCTCGACCTTGTGGATGACCAGGGTGACGATGCCGGCGCGGTCGATGCGGATAAAGGCGTCGCGCGCCAGGCCCGGCGGGGTGTCGGAATGTTCGGTCGAAGCCTGGCCGACCGCCTTTTCAGGCGGTGCTTCCTTGCGGTCGCCATCCTTGCTGCAACCGAACAGCGAGAAGCCGAACAACAGCCCCCCGCCGGCGGTCGCCCCGAGCTGCATGAAACGGCGCCGGGAATTGGGTACTTTATGTTGGTTCATGTGGGACCTTATTTGCTGGCGGCGATCTTGATCGCCTGGCGGATGCGTCCATAGGTACCGCAGCGGCAGATGTTGCCGGACATCGCATTGTCGATGTCGGTATCGCTCGGCTTCGGCGTCGTTTGCAGCAAGGCGGTGGCCGACATGATCTGGCCGGACTGGCAGTATCCGCACTGCACCACGTCGATCTGGCGCCAGGCATCCTGCACCTTGGCGCCAACCGGGTCCTGGCCAATGGCTTCGATGGTGACGATTTTCTTGCCTGCCGCGCTTGATACCGGCGTCACGCAGGAACGGATCGGCTGGCCGTCGAGATGGACGGTGCAGGCGCCGCACAGGGCCTGGCCGCAGCCGAACTTGGTGCCGGTCAGGCCGGCGACGTCGCGCAGCACCCACAACAGGGGCATGTCGTCGGGCACGTCGAGGTTCGTGGTGCTGCCATTGATGGTGAGGGCGGGCATGCTGTTTCCTTTGTTATTTGACCAATTGAAACATGATAAATCAAGCCTGCCGGGCTTGCTCATGGCAGGGCCGCGGCACCTCGCGCGCTCTGGCGGGTCCGCTTTTGGTGTATGCTACGTCCATCGCAACAACGGCTTCACGCCAACTATGCCCGAGTATCCCAGTGACGTCCGATCGGACGCCAAACCCCACCGGTCGCTCTTCGAACGACTGACCGCACTCATCTCCCCTGAGCCAGAAAACCGCACCGAGCTGCTCGAAGTGCTGCACGAAGCACACGAGCGCAACCTGATCGACGCCGACGCCCTGTCGATGATCGAGGGTGTGTTCCAGGTCTCCGACCTGTCGGCGCGCGACATCATGGTGCCCCGTTCCCAGATGGACGTGATCGACATCACCGATCCAATCGAGGAATGGCTGCCGATCGTGCTGCAAACCCAGCACTCGCGCTTCCCCGCCATCGAAGGCGAGCGCGACAAGGTAGTCGGTATCCTGCTGGCCAAGGATTTGTTGCGTTATTACACCGAGAAAACCTTCGACGTGCGCGCCATGCTGCGCCCGGCGATTTTCATTCCGGAATCGAAACGCCTGAACGTGCTGCTGCGCGATTTCCGCGCCAACCACAACCACATGGCGATCGTCGTCGACGAGTACAGCGGCGTGGCCGGCCTGATCACGATCGAAGACGTGTTGGAACAGATCGTCGGCGACATCGAGGACGAATACGATTTCGACGAGGAAGAAGACAATGTCCTGTCGGTCAAGGAAGGCCAGCTCGGTCCACGCTGGCGCGTGAAAGCGCTGACGGAAATCGACCAGTTCAACGAAGAAATCGGCGTCGACCTGCCCGAAGACGAAGCCGACACCATCGGCGGCTTTGTCGCTGGCCACCTCGGCCGCATGCCGCACAAGGGCGAGGAATTTACCCTGCGTAATCTGCGCTTCGAAGTGCTGCGCGCCGATGCGCGCCAGATCCACGTTTTGCTGGTCGAAAAGCTGCCGCACGCGCAGCACGCCCGCGACGACGACGCCTGATGCTGCGCCGCCGTTCCGCCAGCGCGCCTGTGCCCGTTGCGCCAACTGTGCGGGGCGCGCGTCCTTCCCTGCGTGAACTCGTGCTGGCCGCCCTGGCCGGCGGCGCCTCCGTCCTCTCGTTCGAACCCTTTGGCTGGTGGCCGCTGCAGTTCATCCTGCTGGCCTATATTTTCTACCGGGTCGGGCTCGGCAATTCCGTGAAACGCGCCACCCTGCTCGGCTGGGCCTTCGGCTTCGGCTGGTCGGTCGGCGCCATGCACTGGCTGTATATTCTGATGACCCGCTTCGCCCACTTGCCGGCGATCCTGGGCGCGCTCGGCATCGTCCTGCTCGGCTTGTACATGGGCCTGTTCGGCGCCATCGCCACTGGTGTCGCCGCCTGGCTGCGGCGGCGCTGGTCGCTGCCGATCGCCGCCTTTGTGCTGCTGGTGTTGCCGGTGACCTGGGGTGTGTCGGAATGGATGCGCGGCTGGGTGTTTACGGGCTTCCCCTGGTCGGTCTCGGGCTACGCCCACGATACGGCGCCCCTGGCCGGCTTCGCGCCGCTGATTGGCGTGTACGGCATCGGCATGCTGGTGGCCTTGTGCGGCGGCTGCCTGGTGCTGCTGACGCAGCGTTCGCGCCCCTGGGCGATCGGCCTGCTGGGCGCCGTGCTGGTGTCTGGCTACACGTTGCGCCACATCGAATGGACCGAGCAAACCGGGTCGCCGATCACGGTACGTTTGTTGCAGGGCAATGTTCCGCAAGATCAAAAATTCGACCAGGCTTTCCTGACCAGCATCCTGCAGCGTTATCACGGGATGATCACGGCGGCCCCGGCCGACCTGATCGCCACGCCGGAAACCGCTATTCCGAGTTTTCCGCAGCAATTGCCGCCGGGTTACCTCGAGAGCCTGCAACGCTTCGCCAGCGGCAGCGGCAGCACGCTCGCGGTCGGCATTCCCTTGCTCGATGGTCCGCGCCAGTACGCCAACAGCGTGATCGCACTGTCGCCACAGCCGGCGCCCTACCGCTACGACAAGGCGCACCTGGTGCCCTTCGGCGAATTCATCCCGCCCGGCTTCCGCTGGTTCACCGACATGCTGAACATTCCGCTGAACGACGCTACCCGTGGCAAGGCGCTGCAACTGCCGTTCGCCGTCAAGGATCAGCTGGTGTTGCCGAACATTTGCTACGAAGACGTGTTCGGCGAAGAGATCGCTTATCAGTTGCGCAATGCACCGCGCCCGGCGACGCTGCTGCTGAACATGTCGAACCTGTCCTGGTACGGCCAGTCGTACGCGATCCCGCAACACTTGCAGATTTCGCGCATGCGCACGCTGGAAACGGGCCGCCCGATGCTGCGCTCGACCAACGACGGCGCCACCGCCATCATCGACCACCGCGGCCGCGTGCAGCAGGCGCTGCCTTTCTATACCGAGGGCGTGCTGAGCGCGACCGTGCGCGGCACGACCGGCATGACGCCATTCATCCGCTTCGGCAGCCATGCCTTCCTGTTGCTGGGCGCCCTGGCCCTGGCCGGGGCCTGGCTGTCCGGGCGACATTATCGGAACAAAAAGGCCGATGTCGAATAGCTGAGGTGAACTAGGTCCCAGAGGCCGGGCAAAACCCGCTAGAATTGGTCATTTGGCAAACTTACTGCGGCGTTACCCACGATGCTCACATTCCAACAAATCATCCTGACCTTGCAAACCTATTGGGACAAGCAAGGCTGCGCCCTGCTCCAGCCCTACGACATGGAAGTGGGCGCCGGCACCTTCCACACCGGCACTTTCTTGCGCGCGATCGGCCCGGAGCCGTGGCGCGCCGCCTATGTGCAACCCTCGCGCCGCCCGAAGGATGGCCGCTATGGCGAGAATCCGAACCGCCTGCAGCACTATTACCAGTACCAGGTGGTGCTGAAACCGGCGCCGGAAAACATCCTCGATTTGTACCTCGGTTCGCTCGAAGCGCTGGGACTCGACCTCAAGAAGAACGACGTGCGTTTCGTGGAAGACGACTGGGAAAGCCCGACCCTGGGCGCCTGGGGCCTCGGCTGGGAAGTCTGGCTGAACGGCATGGAAGTGACCCAATTCACCTATTTTCAGCAAGTCGGCGGCCTCGATTGCAAGCCGGTGCTGGGCGAGATCACCTACGGGATCGAGCGCCTGGCGATGTACCTGCAGGGCGTCGAAAACGTCTACGACCTGGTCTGGACCGAGTGGGAAGAGAATGGGCAGACGAAAAAGCTGTCGTACGGCGACGTGTTCCACCAGAACGAAGTCGAGCAGTCGACCTACAACTTCGAGCACGCCAATACCGAGCTGCTGTTCCAGGCCTTCGCCAACCACGAATCCGAAGCCAAGCGCCTGATTGAACTGGAACTGACGCTGCCGGCCTACGAGCAGATCATGAAGGCCTCGCACAGCTTCAACATGCTCGATGCGCGCGGCGCCATTTCCGTGACCGAGCGCGCCGCCTACATCGGCCGCGTACGCACGCTTTCGCGTCTGGTGGCCCAGGCCTATTACGATTCGCGCGAAAAGCTCGGCTTCCCAATGGCACCGACGGCTGTCGCAGCTGCTGCCTGAGTCCCGGAACAGACAAGAACAGAACCCATGAATCAAACACTACTCGTCGAACTGCAGACCGAAGAACTGCCACCGAAAGCGCTGGTCAAACTGGGCGCGGCCTTTGCCGCCGGCATCGCCAATGGATTGAAAGCGCGCGACTTCCTGGAGCTTGACAGCGTCGTTACGCCCTACGCCACGCCGCGCCGCCTGGCCGTCTCGATCACCAACGTGCGCGCCACCTCGCCCGATAAATCGATCCGCGAAAAGGTGCTGCCGGTCTCGGTCGCACTGGACAAGGAAGGCAACCCGAGCGCGCCGCTGGCCAAGAAGCTGGCCGCCCTCGGTTTCCCCGACCTGAACATCGCCGACCTCGAACGCGCCCAGGACGGTAAAGCCGAAAGCTTCTTCTACACCCATACCGCTCCCGGCAGCGCGCTGGCCGGCGGCCTGCAGGACGTGCTGGGCGAGACCGTCGCCAAGCTGCCGATCCCGAAGGTCATGAGTTACCAGCGTCCCGACGGCGCCACCGTGCAGTTCGTGCGCCCGGTGCACCTGCTGCTGGCCCTGCATGGCGAACAGGTACTGCCGCTGTCGCTGCTCGGCCTGCAAGCCGGCCGCGAGACCGTGGGCCACCGCTTCCTGTCGCATGGCGGCGCGATCGCCGTGGCGCATGCCGACCAGTACGCCAGCGTGCTGGAAAACGAAGGCAAGGTGCTGTCCTCTGCCGAAGCGCGCAAGGAAAGCATCCGCGCCCAGTTGCTGGAAAAAGCCGGCGCCGACCAGGTGCTGATGCCGGAATCGCTGCTGGACGAAGTCGCGGCCCTGGTCGAATGGCCGGTGGTGTACGAATGCCGTTTCGAGGAGACCTTCCTGTCGGTGCCGCAGGAATGCCTGATCCTCACCATGCAGACCAATCAAAAATATTTCGCGCTGACCGATAGCGAAGGCAAGCTGCGTTCGCGCTTCCTGATCGTCTCGAATATCGCCACCGACGATCCGCAGCACATCGTCGGCGGCAACGAGCGCGTGGTGCGCCCGCGCCTGTCTGACGCCAAGTTCTTCTTCGAGCAGGACAAGAAGAAGACGCTGGAATCGCGCCTGCCGCAACTGGCGAATGTCGTCTACCACAACAAGCTGGGCACGCAAGCCGAACGCACCGAACGCGTGACGCAGCTGGCCGGCGCCATCGCCAAACGTTTGGGCTACGACGTCGCCCTGGCCGAACGCGGCGCGCGCCTGGCGAAAGCCGACCTGTTGACCGACATGGTCGGCGAGTTCCCCGAGCTGCAAGGCATCATGGGCACGTATTACGCGCGCCACGACGGCGAGCACGATGAAGTCGCCCTGGCCGCCTCCGAGCACTATCAGCCACGCTTTGCCGGCGACAAGCTGCCGTCGACGAACACGGGCCTGGTGGTCGCGCTGGCGGACAAGCTGGAAACCCTGGTCGGCATCTGGGCCATCGGCCTGCAGCCGACCGGAGAGAAGGATCCGTTCGCGCTGCGCCGGCATGCGCTGGGCGTGATGCGCATGCTGGTGGAGAAGCGCCTGCCGTTGGCGCTGTCCGAGCTGCTGGCGGACGCTGTGCGCGTGTTCGAGGGCCAGACGGCTTTCAAAGATCCGTCCACCGAAGTAAAAGCCTTCATGCTCGATCGCCTGCGCGGCATGCTGCGCGAGCGCGGTTTCACGCCGAACGAAGTGGAAGCGGTGCTGGCCCAGAATCCGGACCGCGTCGACGACGTCGTTGGCCGCCTGGAAGCGGTGCAGGCCTTTGCTGCGCTGCCGGAGTCGAGCTCGCTGGCCGCCGCCAACAAGCGCATCACCAACATCCTGAAAAAGACCGACGCCGCCATCGGTACCGTGTCCCAGGACCTGCTGCAGGAAGAAGCCGAGCGTACGCTGGCCGCCAGTGTGGAACGCGTGCGTCCGCAGGTCGACGCGGCATTCGCGGGCGGCGACTTTGCCGGCACCCTGAAAACGCTGGCGCAGCTGCGCGACGACGTCGATGCCTTCTTCAACGACGTGATGGTGATGGCCGAAGACGAGGCGCTACGCAACAACCGCCTGGCGCTGCTATCGAGCTTGCACGGCATGATGAACCGCGTCGCCGACATCTCCAAGCTGGCGGCGTAAAGGTTCACCATGAAGCTGATCATCCTCGACCGCGACGGGGTCATCAATCACGACTCGCCGGATTTCATCAAAAGTCCGGCCGAGTGGATTCCGATCCCCGGCTCGCTGGAAGCGATTGCACGCCTGAACCAGGCCGGCTACCGCGTCATCATCGCCTCGAACCAGTCGGGCATCGCACGCGAACTGTTCGACATGCCGACCCTGAACGCGATCCACCAGAAGATGCACAATGCGGCGCAGCAGGTCGGCGCCGACATCGACGCAGTGTTCTTCTGCCCGCATGCGGCGGCCGACAACTGCGATTGCCGCAAGCCGAAGAACGGCATGTTCGAGGAGATCAGCCAGCGTTTCAAGGTCAGCCTGAAAGGCGTGCCGACGGTCGGCGACTCGCTGCGCGACCTGCAGGCCGGTTTCATCAGCGGCTGCCTGCCCTACCTGGTCCTGACCGGCAAGGGCGAGAAAACCAACCAGACCGGCGGCCTGCCGCCCGGCACCCAGGTCTTCCCCGACCTGGCGGCGATGGTCACGGCGCTGCTCAAGGCGGCGCCACGTTCCAACTAAGTTTCAACCAACACCGAAGAGAATCCCTTGCGTACCGTCGTCCCCTTCCTGCGTTCCCTGTTGTTTACCATCGTGATGGTGATTGCCACCGTGGTCTGGGCCTGCGTCTGTTTTCTCGCCGCACCGCTCCCCTACAACAAGCGCTTCTGGGTGACCTCGCGCTGGAACGTCTTCATCATCTGGTGCGCGAAGGTCATTTGCGGCATCCGCTACCAGTTCAAGGGCTACGAGAACCTGCCGGACGCGCCGGCCATCGTGCTGTCGAAACACCAGTCGGCGTGGGAGACGATCTTCCTGCTGCCGAACCTGATTCGCCCGCTGGTCTTCGTCTTCAAGAAGGAAATCCTGTACATCCCCTTCTTCGGCTGGGCGATGGCGCTCTTGCGCATGATCCCGATCGACCGCAGCGAAGGCAAGAACGCCTTCGGCCACGTGGTCCGCCACGGCAAGCGGCGCCTGGCCGACGGCCAGTGGATCATCATGTTCCCGGAAGGGACGCGCATCCCTGTTGGAAAAAAGGGAAAGTACAAGAGCGGCGGTGCGCGCCTGGCCGTAGAAACCCAAGCCGTGGTCGTGCCGATCGCGCATAATTCAGGTGAGTGCTGGCCGAAGAATTCGTTCATCAAACGGCCCGGCCTCGTGACCGTCTCGATCGGCAAACCGATCTCGCCGGCAAACCATACTCCCGACAGCCTGATGCAAGAGGTCGAAAATTGGATAGAATCAGAAATGCGCGTCATTTCGCCCCACGTCTACACCGATGGCTGAACGAAGTTGGCGCCCTGATCAAAGCACCTCCCACGCATGACATGACATCCCCCAAGATCGCCGGGCCCCAACTCGATTTGTTCGCACAAGCGGCCAGCATGCCGGAACCCTTCCAGCGCGTGCTGGCGCCGCCGGCGCCGGCCCCCAAGCCGGTGCCGCCGCAGCCGCTGTTCAAGGCCCCGCCAAGCCCGCCCCGCATCACCTTGCCCTCCCCGCCACGCACTACCGACGATCCGCCCCTGCGGCGCATCGTGCTCGGTCACTACGCGGTCGACTACGAACTGAAACGCTCGGCGCGCCGCTCGATCGGCTTCATGATCGACGACGACGGCCTGCACGTGACGGCGCCGCGGCGCGCCATCCTGCCCGACATCGACAACGCGATCCGCGCCAAGCAGCGCTGGATCCTGACCAAGCTGCACGAACGCGGCGAACGCCGCGCGAAACGCGCCGAACGCGCCCCGCTGGTGTGGGAAGACGGCGCGCGTCTGCCCTACCTCGGTGGCGAGATCACGCTGCACCTGCAGCCGGCGCCACGCAGCCACTGCGTGTTCGATGCGGAGACGCGCGAATTGCGGGTCGGCGTGACGCCGGGACTGTCGGAGTGGCAGCTCAAGGAGCGCATCAAGATCTGGTTCCAGGCCGAAGCGAAACGCCTGTTCAGCGAACGTCTCGATTTCTACGCACCGCAGCTGGACGTGCGCTACAGCGCGCTGACCCTGTCGTCGGCCGGTACGCGCTGGGGGTCATGCACGATCGGCGGCAGCATCCGCCTGAACTGGCGCCTGGTCCACTACGCGCTTCCGCTGCTCGATTACGTTGTCGTCCATGAACTTGCGCACCTGCGCGAGATGAACCACAGTCCGCGCTTCTGGGCTGTCGTTGGGTCGGTGTATGCGGATTACGATGGGGCGCGGCTGGAGTTGCGGCGCAGGTCGCACGAGATGCCGGTGTTGTTCACCGACTGAGCGTCTCGGCTGCGCTGGAGCTGGCTGGACGCGTGGACGGGGAACCCGTCCACCCTACGTTCAGCAGCTCGCCCGTAGGGTGGACGGCTCTGCCGTCCACGCGTTCGACGCACGCCACCACATCGCGAACTAGTTCAAATAATGATCCCGCCGCGCCTCGGCCAACCCGCGCATCGCCCCGCGCTGCGCCTCGTTCAGGCAGCGGTATGGAATCGGCAGCGTGCCGCGTTTCAGCACCATCATGAAGCCGCGCGAATAGGTGCGCACGGCCATCACGTCGGCCCAGTTAATCAGGGTCACGCCGCCGCTGGTGCGCACGATGCCGTGTTCGTCGATGGTGAATTCGTAGGTGCGGCGCCCACGCCCGAGCAGCACGAAGTTCAGCGCCGCGCTGGCGGTGCTCTTGATACGCAGGTAGAGGCTGGCTGGCCAGCGGATGCGGCGGCGGCGGATCAGGAAGCCGCCGTGCTGCCACATGAAGGCGGTGTATTCGCGCAGCGAATAGCGCACGAAGAAATGCAGCTCGCCCAGTTTGGAGACGACCGTCGGCAAGGCTGGCGCGCCCGTGGAACCATAGAAACCGTCATCGGCGCCGTCGGCTGCGCCCTGCGCCATCATGGCCATCGGCTTGCCGCTGCCGTGTGGCCCCGGGTGATTTAACGACGACATGCGCGCCCCCTTTTTCTACCGAACTCAAAGAGCAATGGTATCAAACCCTACTCGAATTCCCGTTGCAGGAGTTCAACAGTGCGCAGGGTCGCGCCACGGTGCATGCTTGCAAATCCGGCCGCATTGGTGCCCATTTGCGCGCGCGCATGCGGGTCGCATAAGAGGCGGACAGCCTGTTGCAGCAAACCGTCCGCGTCGGGCACGCGCAAGGCCGCGCCGGCCGCGACCGCTTGCTCGGTTGCATCGAGGAAGTTGAAGGTGTGCTCGCCAACCAGTACCGGCTTGCCCAGCGCGCAGGCCTCGATCAGGTTCTGCCCGCCCAGCGGCAGCAGGCTGCCGCCGATGTAGGCGCAGTCGCAGGCGGCGTAATAGGCGAACATTTCGCCCATCGAGTCGCCCAGCAGAACGTCGGTCTCGACCGCTGCGCCTGCCAGCGACGAACGGCGCTGGACCGACAGGCCGCGCGCGCGCGCCAGTTGTTCGACTTCGTCGAAGCGCTGCGGGTGGCGCGGCACGATTGCCAGCAGCATGCCGGCCGGGCGATCGGTCAAACGTGCATAGGCGTCGAGGATCAGCGCCTCCTCGCCTTCGCGCGTGCTGGCGCACAGCAGCACCGGGCGGTCAGTAAAATGCGTGCGCAGCCAGGCGCCAAGGTCCAATGCGGCTTGCGGCGGCACTACGTCGAACTTGATGCTGCCGGTGACGGCGACGCGCGGCGCGCCGAGCGAGCGGATACGCGCGGCGTCGGCGTCGGTCTGCGCGGCGACCGTCGTGATGGCGCGCGCCGCTTCCCCCATCAAGCCGCCGAACTTCCGGCCGCGGCGCAGCGAGCGCTCGGACAGGCGCGCGTTCACCAGCGCTACCGGCACCTGCTGCGCGGCGCAGCCGGCGATCAGGTTCGGCCAGACTTCGGTCTCCATCAGGATGCAGATGCGCGGCGCGAAGTGGCGCAGGAAGCGGCGCACCATGAAGCCGGTGTCATAGGGCAGATAAGACTGGATCACGCGTTCGCCATGGCGCGCGAACAGGGTGCGGCCGGTGGCGCGCCCGGTCGGCGTCATGTGGGTCAGGAGCACGCGGCTGTCGGGCCAACCCGCGAGCAAGGCTTCCACCAGCGGTTCGGCGGCGCGCGTCTCCCCGACCGAGACGGCGTGTACCATGAAGGTCGTGCGCGGCGCCAGGGGTGTGCCGTACAGGCCCAGGCGTTCGCCCAGGTGCGCCCGATAACCCGGCTCCTTGCGGCCGCGCCACCACAGGCGCGCCAGCACCAGCGGCAGCGCCAGCCACCACAGGAAGGAATACAGGGGCCGGTTCAATGCGTCTCCAGCAGGCCGCGCGCAGCGGCGATCACGGCGTCGGCCGATGGCGGCGCGCCCTTGTCGCCGAGGTTGACGATGCGCGGCGACCAGTTGCCCTCGGTTTTCCACTTGGGCGAGTCGGCATAGATCTCCACCGTCGGCCGGTAAAAGGCGGCGGCGATGTGGGTCAGGCCGGTGTCGACGCCGATCGCCAGCGCCGCCTGCTGCGCCACGGTGACAGCATCCATCATCGACAACCTGGGCAGCACGCGCGCGTTCGGCAGTTGCGCGGCCAGCGCCTCGGCTTCGCGCTTTTCTCCTTCCGAGCCCCAGGGCAGCAGCACCGGCATCGGCGACAGCGCCTGGCCGGTGGCGATCCAGTTCGCGCTCGCCCACTTCTTGGCGTCGCGCGCGGTGCCGTGGAAGAAGACGGCGTAATCCTCGCGCGGCAGCCAGTCGGGACGCCCGGCTGCCGTTGGTGGCGGCAGGCCGAAGTCGGGCGGCGTGTCGACCGCGTAGCCGAGCGCGGCGCCGGCGACCAGGCGGCCGCGCGCCACCGCGTGCGTGCGCGGGTCGAGCGGGATGCTCTGGGTATGGAACAGCCGCGAGATGCCCTCGTAGCCGGAGCCTTCGCTGCCGTTGGCCAGTCCCACCTTGCGTCCGCCGCGGGTAACGCGCGCGGCGCCCATGATGACGCCGGTCTTGAGTAAACCCTGGGTGTCGAACACGACGTCGTATTCTTCCGCGCGCAGGGTGGCAAAGAAGGCCTTGATCTCGGCGCGCACGGCGGAATTGCGCAAACCCTTGCGCCAGCGCCGCAAGGCGAACGGAATGATGCGCCGTACGTGGGGATTCAGGCGCACCAGGCTGACATAGCCCTCTTCCACCACCCAGTCGATCGTCGCCTGCGGATGGTGGCGCAGGATGTCGGCCACCATCGGCAGGTTATGCAGGACGTCGCCCAGGGACGACACCCGCACCAATAAAATCTTCACGCCAGGGCCGCTTCAGAACGGCAGTGTGGCGTCCGGCTTGGCGGCCAGGATCACGCTGCGGAACTCGTCCTGGATGCGTGCCAGCGCTTCCGGGTTCTCGCCTTCGAAACGCAGCACCACGACCGGGGTCGTGTTCGACGAACGCGCCAGGCCGAAACCGTCCGGGTATTCGACGCGCAGGCCGTCGATGTCGTTGATTTTTTCCGAGGTCGGGAACGTGGCGTCGGTACGCAGCTTGTCGATCAGGGCGACGTTCTCGCCTTCCTGCAGGTGCAGGTGCAGTTCCGGCGTGCTGATCGCCATCGGCAGCGCATTGAGCAGCGCTGACGGGTCGTCCGTTTTCGTCAGCAATTCCAGCATGCGCGCGCCCGAATACAGGCCGTCGTCGAAGCCGTACCAGCGATCCTTGAAGAAAATGTGGCCGCTCATCTCGCCGCCCAGCGGAGCGCCGGTTTCCTTCAGCTTGGCTTTTACCAGCGAGTGGCCGGTCTTGTACATCAATGGACGGCCGCCGTGCTGTTCGATGTACGGTGCCAGGTGGCGCGTGCACTTGACGTCGTACAGGATCTCGGCGCCCGGGTTGCGCGACAGGACATCGGCGGCGAACAGCATCATCTGGCGGTCCGGATAGATGATGTGGCCATCCTTGGTGACGATGCCGAGGCGGTCGCCGTCGCCATCGAAGGCGAGGCCGATTTCGGCGTCGCTCGACTGCAGCGCGCGGATCAGGTCTTGCAGGTTTTCCGGATGCGCCGGATCAGGATGGTGGTTCGGGAAGTGGCCGTCGACTTCGCAGAACAGCTCGACCACGTCGCATCCCATGCCGCGGTACAGGTCGCCCGCAAAGGCGCCGGCCACGCCGTTGCCGCAGTCGACCGCGATCTTGATCGGGCGCGCCACCTTGACGTCGCCAATGATGCGCTCGAGGTAGGCGGCGCGGATGTCGTGGGTGCTGTAGCCACCTGGCGTCGCCGCGCTGCTGCCGTCGTGCGCTTCGATGCTGTCGTACAGGGCGGTGATCGCGTCGCCGTAGATCGCTTCGCCGGCCAGCACCATTTTAAAGCCGTTGTAGTCCGGCGGGTTGTGGCTGCCGGTGACCATGATGCCCGAGCGCGTGCCTTCCAGGACGTTGGTGGCGAAGTAGACCATCGGCGTGGCGACCATGCCGAGGTCGATGACGTCGACGCCGGCGGCCTGCAAGCCTTCGGCCAGGGCTGCTGCCAGGCCTGGTCCCGACAGGCGGCCGTCGCGGCCGATCACGACCTTGCGCTCTCCCTTGGCCAGGGCGGCCTGGCCAAAGGCTTGCCCAATGCTGCGTGCCACGCCGGCATCGAGCGTGCTGTCGATGACGCCACGAATGTCATACGCCTTGAAAATCGTTTTTGAGAGAGCAACCATGTTCTACCTTGAATGAGCCGGACGCCGTCGTGCATGGCCCGGTCCGCCGGAACGGAGGGCAGCCAACGCCATATGATGAGAGGATGACAAAACAGAGGGTATTGTAGCGGCAAGCGCGGCCATCGGGTAATCCTGATGGCCGGCTGGAGTGCATTACCGACGAGCGCCGGCAAGCAGGGGTAAAAACTTAAACGCGGAGTTTATCCAGGGATTTGCCGCCTTCGACCCATTCCTTGACCCACTTTGGCTGGCGGCCGCGGCCAGTCCATTGTTGCGACGAATTGTCCGGGTGGCGGTAACGCACTGCGACCGAACCGGTTTTGGTGCCGCGTGCCGGCGTATTGATCAGGTCTTTCAGCGGTACGCCAACCTTTTGAGCGATAGCCAGGATCTGCTCGCGTGCTTGTTGCACCTCCTGATGCTCACGCTGTTTCATTTCCTGCTTGATTTGCTCCTGCAGGTTGCGCAAATCGCCAACCGACATATTTGACAGATCCATCATCGTTCCTCGAAAGTTGGGTTAATCCAATTCAGGTGAAATCTCACCAAATGTCGCAATATACTACATTGGCAATTAATTGCCAGTGTTACTTGCGCCAAATCAGCCATCTGGGGGACCTGAATCGAACAATACGCGCATACAGCCACAGATAACTGATCACGAACAATAAAGAGAATACTATCAAGACGATGGTATTTTGCCAGAACAATGTAGCAGGGATGACTGCCATGAGTGAAAACAACCACAAATAAGGCGAGGTCCGCGCATTTCGCTGGAGCAGTGCACGCGCCTCTTTTTTACCGACGGTCCATCTGACAATACGCCTGAAAATAAGGCTATGCAAGTGAATACCGTCGGGTACCGCCGGCGATTTTCCACGTACAAACATGCGCCGATAAGCGGAAAAAATCGTTTCGAATGCGGGATAAATGAGGAGCAATGCCGCGTACCAGGTCGACACTTCCGGGTTGCGCATTACCAGCATCAGGGCCAGTTCACCGAGCATGAAACCGATGAAATAAGCGCCGCCATCGCCGAGGAAAATCAGGCCCACCGGATAATTCCACACCAGGAAGCCGGCCGTTGCGCCGGCCACCATCAGGGCCGTAATCAGGATGAACATGTCGTCCACCTGCAAGGCCACATAGGCCAGCGACACCAGCATGCAGATCGTGACCATGCTGGCCAGACCATTGAAACCGTCGATGATATTCACCGCGTTGGCAATCCCCGCCACCGCCAGCACCGTCAAGGGCAGTGCGATCGCACCGGAGGCCAGGATGACCAGGCCGAATGGCAGGTCGATGCGCTGCATTTTTGCATCGAGCAGAAAATAGGCCAGCGTCGCGCCCGCCATTGTCAGCAGCAACCGGCGCGATGGGCGCACCGCCCCGGTATAGTCTTCGAGCACGCCGCCGATGAATGCCACAAAGGCGCACAGCAGCAACAAAGGCAGCAGTTGCAATGGTATTGGCTCGCGCCACATCGAGATCGCGGCGGCCAGCACCACCGACAGGTAGATCGGCAGCCCGCCGATCCGCGCCACCAAATGCGTGTGCGCACGCTGTACGCCCGTAAAGTCGCTGTCGAGGGCCGGTCCATGCAATTTCGCCTGCTTGATGACGAGCAGGGTCAGCAGGGCCGAGCAGACGAAGCTGACAAAAAATGAAAACATGGAGGTTCCGCGGTTTCATGGCTCGACGGGCGGCTGCTCAGGTGCAATGCGGCAGCATGTTTTGTCAGGCGCGCTGGATCCATTTTAGCCGGATATATGCCTGCAACACGCGCCCGCAACACGAACACGCCAGTTTACCGTACCTGCAGTGTTGGAAATTGCGCCAGATCGCGTGGCGATTCGGCCACTGCAATCCTGCACCGGTAACGCCATTCATGCATCTGCCATCGGCAAGACCTCGGGCCGCACCAATCCGGGGCACGCATTGTTAGCCATGCGCTGGCAGCAATTGGAATCCATATGGCCGCTCCGGCATCGCGGCGATCGGATCGGACTTTTCCTTTATGGCGGCATCAATATAGCGCCCTTTACAGACAAGGCCGCCAATGGCGTCCAATGATCCGGCACGCCTGATTTTGTGGCGGATACCAAGGACCGCATAAGGCGCACCAATTCCATTGCCCGGCACGCTCCCGGCAATAGCCGCAAGCTGAGCTGATGCCGCAGTGGCGCTGATCCGGGCCACGCATATTCGTTCGCCGCGGCGAGGGCGCATAATCCCCCATCGCGCAACGTACCCGGGCAAAATCATTTAGTATGCCCTCCAAAGCAAACTGGAATACAACCATGAAAACCTATGTCATAGGCGACCTGCAGGGTTGCGCCCACGAGGCCGAGGCCCTGCTCGAGAAGATTGCCCTGGACGCCGGCGCCGACACGCATGCGCGCATTCTCTTCGTTGGCGACCTGATCAACCGTGGACCGGAATCGCTATTGGCGCTGCGGCGCATGAAGGCGCTGGCCGAACGCAGCGCCGGCCGCGTGGAAGCCCTGCTCGGCAACCACGACCTGCACCTGCTGGCGGTGGCCGCCGGCGCGCAGGCGGCCGGCAAGTCCGACACCCTCGACGAGATCCTGGCCGCGCCCGACCGCGACGAGCTGATGGCCTGGCTGCGCGGGCGCCCGCTGGCGATGTTCGTCGACGCCCATCTGCTGGTCCATGCCGGCGTGGCGCCGCAATGGGACGCGGCGCAGACGATGGCGCTCGCAGGCGAAGTCGAGGAGGTGCTGCGCGGCGACGGCTGGATCGATTTTTTGGCCAACATGTACGGCAACCATCCGGACCGCTGGGACGACAATCTGACCGGCATGGACCGCTTGCGCTGCATCGTCAACGCCCTCACGCGCATGCGCCTGTGCCTGCCCGACGGGACGATGGATTTCGCGCACAAGGAAAGCGAGAGCGGGCCGATCGGATCAAGCCTGCTGCCCTGGTTCGACCTGCCGGGGCGGCGCACGATGGACGTGACGGTGGTCTTTGGCCATTGGTCGGCGCTGGGCCTGATCCTGCGCCCGAACCTGGTGGGGCTGGACAGCGGCTGCGTCTGGGGCGGCAAGCTCACCGCCGTCTGCCTGGACGACCGCGGCCTGCTGCAAATCGACTGTCCGGAATACCGGCCGCACGCCGGCAAGGTCTAGGACGTTACCTTGTCCGCTTGCGCATCCGTAGCAGGCTGCGCCAGCGCGCCCTGGATCGCGTCGTGGGCGGCTTGCGCCAGCTCCCTGCGGTGGGCGCCGGCGCCTTGCAACGGGGCCAGGCAGGCCAGGCGCGCCCGTACCGGTGCGCCCTTCAGGATGGTCATGAGGCTGTCGACAAAACTCACGTCGCCCGTGTAATCGACGCCGCGATGCCAGTTGCCGGCCGCGTCGAGGTAAGCCAGCGCGCACGGCTGGACGGCCACGGGCGCATCGATGGCGGCTTCGAACAGGTTGGCGTGAAACGGCAGCACGCTGCCCTGCCAGGCCACCGTCCCTTCCGGGAACAGGCCGACGCGCTCGCCGCGCTGCAGCACCTCGACGATCCCTTTAAAAATGTGGCGCAGTTCGCGCCGGTTGCCGCGCGCGATGAACACGGTGCCGGCGCCGGCAGCCAGCCAGCCCAGCACCGGCCAGGAGCGGATCTCGGCCTTCGCCACGAAGCGGCAGGGATACAGCGAATTGATGACGAAGATGTCGAGCCACGAGATGTGGTTCGCCACCAGCAGCGCGTGCTCGAGCGCCGGCGCGCCGGATGCCGCTTCCACGCTCACGTTGCAGATGGCCAGCAGCCGGCGCGACCAGCGCCGCGTGGCCGCATCGCGCAGGGGCCGGCCGGCCCAGGGAAAGACGAACGCGCAGGTCGCCAGGCCCGCAAGCAGGTGAACGGTCACGCGCGCGAGGCGCCAGGCGAGACGAAGTCGGATCATGGGCAACATGCGGGGCCGCGGCCCCGCGCAGCGGTTAGCGCAAATTAGCGCCGGTAGGCGATGCGCCCGCCGACGACGGTCGCGCGTACCTGCCCCGGCAGCTCGAAGCCGAGGAAGGGCGTGTGCTTGCCCTGGCTGGCCAGCGCCGCGCCTTCCACTTTCCAGCGCGTCGCCGGATCGAACAGCACGATGTCCGCCTGCGCGCCGACGCCGAGCTGGCCGGCGGGCAGGCCGGCGGTGCGCGCCGCATCGACCGTGATCTTCGCCAGCGCCCGCGGCAAGGCATCCGCGCCATGCTGTTCTTCGGCCCATTTCAGCATCAGGGACAGCAGCAGTTCCAGGCCGGTGGCGCCAGGCGAGGCTTCAGCGAAAGGCAGCAGCTTTTCGTCGTCGTCGACCGGGGTGTGGTCCGAGCAGACGGCGTCGACCGTGCCGTCGAGCAGGCCGGCCGTGATCGCATCGCGGTCGCGGCCACTACGCAGCGGTGGGGTCAGGCGCGCATTCGAATCGAAGAAGCCGATGTCGGCGTCGGTCATGTGCAGGTGGTGCACGCCGACGTCGCAGGATACAGGCAAGCCTTCCTTTTTCGCCGCGCGTACCAGCGCCAGGCCGGCGGCGGACGAGATGCGGCACAGGTGGACGCGCGCGCCGGTCGAGCGCACCAGTTCGAAGATCGTGTTCAGCGCAATGGTCTCGGCCATCACCGGTACGCCCGACAGGCCCAGGCGCGAAGCCAGCGGCCCGCTGTGGGCCACGCCGCCGCGGCCGATGTGCGGGTCCTGCGGGCGCAGCCAGACGGTATAACCGAAGGTTTTGGCGTACTGCAGCGCGCGCAGCAGGACGTTGGTGTCGAGGATCGGCACTTCGGCCTGGGCGAAGCCGATGCAGCCGGCTTCCGTCAGTTCGGCCATCTCGGTCAGCGCTTCGCCCTTGAGGCCCATGGTCAGCGCGCCGAGCGGGTGCACGTGGGCCAGATCGAGGTTGCGCGCGCGGTGCTTGAGCATTTCGACCAGGCCCGGTTCGTCCAGCACCGGGTCGGTGTCGGGCGGGCAGACCAGGGTCGTCACGCCGCCCTGCACCGCGGCGCGCATTTCCGATTCCAGCGTCGCCTTGTATTCGTAGCCCGGTTCGCGCAGGCGCGCCGACAGGTCGACCAGGCCCGGCGCGACCACGAGACCGGTCGCGTCGATGGTGTCGTCGGCATTGAAACCGCTTGGGGCGGCGCCGATTGCCGCAATTTTGCCGTCCACGACGAACAGGTCGGTGACGCGGTCGATGCCGTTTGCCGGGTCGATCAGGCGCCCGTTCTTGATGTGGAGTTGCATGCGTGCGAAGTTCAAACCCGGCCTCCCGCCAAAATACTCATCACTGCCATGCGCACCGCGATGCCGAAGGTCACCTGCGGCAGGATCACGGCCTGCTTGCCGTCGGCCACCGCCGAATCGATCTCGACGCCGCGGTTCATCGGCCCCGGGTGCATCACGATCGCATCCGGTTTCGCCAGCGCCAGGCGCTCGGGCGTCAGGCCGTAGCTCTTGAAATACTCTTGCGCCGACGGCAGCAGCGCGCCCGACATGCGTTCGTTTTGCAGGCGCAGCATGATGATGACGTCGACGTCCTTGAGGCCTTCGTCCATGTTGTTGAACACGCGCACGCCCATGTGCTCAAGGCCGCTCGGCAGCAGCGTCTGCGGGCCGATGGCGCGCACTTCCGGCACGCCCAGCGTGGTCAATGCATGAATGTCCGAACGCGCCACGCGGCTGTGCAGGATGTCGCCGACGATGGCCACGCGCAGGTTGGTGAAATCCTGCTTGTAGTGGCGGATCGTGTACATGTCGAGCAGGCCCTGGGTCGGGTGCGCATGGCGCCCGTCGCCGGCATTCACGACGTGGATGTCGTTGCGGCCGCTGTCGTTCAGGTGCTTGGCGATCAGGTAAGGCGCGCCCGACTGCGCGTGGCGCACCACGAACATGTCGGCGTGCATGGCGGCCAGGTTGTCGATGGTGTCGAGCAGCGATTCACCCTTGGTGGTCGACGAGGCCTGGATGTTGAGGTTGATGACGTCGGCCGACAGGCGCTTGGAGGCGATCTCGAAGGTGGTGCGGGTGCGCGTGCTGTTCTCGAAGAACAGGTTGAACACGCTTTTACCGCGCATCAGCGGTACCTTTTTCACTTCGCGGTCGGAGATGCCGACGAAACTCTGCGCGGTGTCGAGGATGTGGTTGATGATCGCCTTGGGCAGGCCTTCGATGGTGAGCAGGTGCTGCAGCTCGCCGTTCCTGGTCAGTTGCGGGTTATTGTGCAGAATCGGCATTGTCTTCTTCGATCGTGAGCGAGAGTTGACCGGAGGCGTCGCGCGCCAGCGACAGCAGCTGGTTGTTTGCCAGCGTGGTGGTCACGCCGACGAAATCGGGCGCCACCGGCAGTTCGCGTCCGCCGCGGTCGGCCAGCGCCGCCAGCTTGATGCAGGCCGGACGGCCGTAGTCGAACAGCACGTTGATCGCGGCGCGCGTGGTGCGGCCGGTGTACAGCACGTCGTCGACCAGCAGGATGGTGGCGCCGTCGACGTTGAAACCGATATGGGTCGGCTTCACATCCGGATGCAGGCCCTTCCTGGCGTAGTCGTCGCGGTAGAACGAGACGTCGATGAAGCCGAGGCGCTCTTTGAGGTCGAGGTCGGCGGCCAGGCGTTCGGCCAGCCAGGCGCCGCCCGAGTGGATGCCGACGATGGCGGCGTTGTCGCGAAATTCGGGCACGCCGGCAAGGCCGGCGCGCACCTGTTCGAGCAGCGCGCGGTACAACGCTTCGGCATCGAAGTCTTGATTAATTGTTGGCATGGTCGTCAAAGTACTGTTGCAAAATAATGGCGGCGGCCTTGGCGTCGATGATCTCGCCGCGCCTGGCGGGGATCACGACCGACGAGTAGCGCTCGTCGACCAGCGCGACCGGGAGATTGAAACGTCCGTGCAGCTGGTTGGCGAAGCGGCGCGCACGCAGGGTCATGTCGTGCTCGGCGCCGTCGGGATGGCGCGGCTCGCCGACGACGAGGCGCGCCGGGCGCCATTCGTCGATCAGCTTGCCGATGGTGTCGAAACGGGTGGCGTTGTCGATGGCCTTGATGACGGTCAGGGGCTGGGCCTGCCCGGTAAGCGTATTGCCCATCGCGATGCCGATCCGCTTGATGCCGAAGTCGAACCCAAGAACGATATCGACCATCAATATCGACGGCCGTCACGAGAGGCGTCACGCATGGCCGGCCTCGGTGGCGAGCATCATCGGGTCGATGCCCAGCAGTTTGATGGCGGCGTTGTAGCGTTCCTCGATCGGCAGGTCGAACAGCACGTGCGCATCGGCGCCGACCGTGAGCCAGCCGTTGCGCGAGAGTTCTTCCTCGAGCTGGCCGGGGCTCCAGCCGGCATAGCCGATCGAGACCAGCATGCGCTTGGGGCCGGCGCCGCTGGCGACCGCCTCGAGCACGTCGATCGAGGTGGTGAATGCGACCTCGCTGGTCACGTTCAGCGACGACGAGTAACGTCCGCTCGGGCTGTGCAGCACGAAGCCGCGGTCGTCCTGGACCGGGCCGCCGAACATGATCGGCTCGTCGACCACATGCGAACGTAAACCTTCGGCCACTTTCAGGTCGATGCGGTCGAACAGCACTTCCATCGTCATGTCGGTGGGTTTGTTGATGACGACGCCAAGCACGCCTTTTTCGTTGTGCTCGCAGACGTACACCACCGCGCCGCCGAAGATCGGGTCTTCCATGGAAGGCATGGCGATGAGGAAATGATTGGCCAAGTTCAACCCTGACGGTGCCGGACCGATATTGCCGAGGGTTTCGCTCCCCTGCGGCATGCCGGCCATGGACGCAGTGGTGCCGATTTTGCTTTTCTTCATACGCTGACTCTCAGTTTTGGCTCGCTCTCTGGGAGAACCTCGATCGACCGGCCGCGCGTTGGATCGTCCACCCGCCGCGGTTTCCCGAAGCCCGTGTTTGACTACTAGTATCCAGACAACAACATTAGGCTTTTCGATAGTTTACACTGAAACGCGCGACCGGCCATCGGGAGCGCCGTTGCGCGCGTGGTAACAGGCGAGATACGGCAGTCCCGCAAACGTCTCGCTCACCTGGCGCAACGGTTCGATCCTAGCCCGTAAAATGGCCCGCCCTGTTGACTGAAAACACGATGATTCCGAAAAGCAAGTCTCTGGTCTGGTTCCGCCGCGACCTGCGCGCTTTCGACCATGCCGCGCTGCATCATGCGCTGGCGACCGCCGTGCAACAAGGTGGCGCCGTCTATTGTGTCTTCGTGTTCGATAGCGAGATCCTGGCCGGGCTGCCGCGCGCTGACCGCCGGGTGCGTTTCATCCACGCCAGCCTGCGCGAACTCGATGCGGAGTTGCGCAAGCTCGGCGGCGGCCTGATCGTGCGCCACGGTGCGGCGCGCGCATGCATCCCGCACCTGGCGGCCGAACTCGACGCCGACACCGTCTATGTCAACGATGACTACGAGCCGGATGCGATTGCGCGCGATGCGGCGGTGGCAGAGGCGCTCGAGCACGATGGGCGCAGCCTGTTGCGCTTCAAGGACCAGGTCATCTTCGAAAAGAGCGAGGTGCTCACGCTGGCCGGCGGCCTGTATGGCGTGTTCACGCCCTATAAAAATGCATGGCTCAAGCGGCTGAACGCGCAACCGGAAGCGGCCGCGCCGTGGATGATCGAACCGTATGCGGCCGGGTTCGCAGCGATTCCCGCAACCCCATTGCCCAGTCTCGCCGACCTTGGTTTCGACGACGCTCCCCTGCCCGCTCCAGCCGGCATGGATGGTGCGACCCGGCTGTTCGAAGACTTCCTGCCGCGCCTGGCCGACTACGGCACGGCACGCGATTTTCCGATGCAGGACGCGACCTCGCGCCTGTCGATCCACCTGCGCTTCGGCACGACTTCGGTGCGCCACCTGGTGCGCACCCTGCGCCAGATGATGGCCAACGGCGCCGGCGGCGCGGGTGCACCGGTGTGGTTGTCGGAACTGGTCTGGCGCGACTTCTACGCGATGATCCTGTTCCACCATCCGCACATCGCGCAACAGGCGTTCAAGCCCGCGTTCGATGCGGTCGCCTGGGAAGCGGGCGAACCTGCCGCGGCGCTGTTCGCGGCCTGGTGTGAAGGCCGCACCGGCTATCCGCTGGTGGACGCGGCGATGGTCCAGCTCAACACGACTGGCTTCATGCACAACCGCCTGCGCATGGTGACGGCGAGCTTTTTAACTAAAGATCTCGGCATCGACTGGCGCTGGGGCGAGCGCTATTTTGCGCGCCAGCTCAACGATTACGACCTGGCCTCGAACGTCGGCGGCTGGCAGTGGGCGGCGTCGACCGGATGCGATGCGCAGCCATGGTTCCGGATTTTCAATCCAACCACGCAGTCGCAGAAGTTCGACCGGCAGGGGGCGTTCATCCGGCAGTATTTGCCACAGTTATCGGGACTCGATGCACGGGACATTCATGCGCCGTGGCTGGTGCCGGCGGATGAATTGGCAGCGTGCGGGATTGTGTTGGGGCGGGATTATCCGGCGCCGATTGTCGATCATGCCGAAGCGCGGCAGCGGACGTTAGAACGGTTTGCAGTGGTGAAGGTAGCACAGCCGGACAGCGATTAGCAGGATGTAAGGTGGGCGGGTTCCCGCCCACGCGTTCAACCAACGCAAGATCTGCCGGTGCGCCTATTCAAACTTAACCTATCACCGCGTGGACGGGAGACCCGCCCACCTACGGGTATGATCACCCGGTTCGACTATTCACCCTTCCGGCATCTCGCCATTCAATAACCCGGCAATCGTCCCCAACAACACCGGCTCCTGGAACGGCTTGCCGAAATACGCATTCACGCCCAGCCCGAGCGCGACGTTGCGGTGCTTATCGGCCGTGCGCGAAGTGATCATGATGATCGGCAGCGCGGCGGTGGCGGCGTCGCCGCGCACGTGGCGCACCAGGTCGAAACCATCCATGCGCGGCATCTCGATATCGACCAGCATCAGGTCCGGCCGCACCTCCGGCAGCTGCGCCAGGGCGTCGACGCCATCCTTGGCCAGCGCCACGCGATACCCCTCGCGCTCGAGCAGGCGCTGGGTCACGCGGCGCACGGTGAGCGAATCGTCGACCACCATCACCGTCGCGCGCTGGAGAGGGGCCGGCTGACTGGCGCCAGGCGCTGCCATTGCCGCGGCCGCGGTCATGACCACACCTGCATTGCGACCGAGCGCCAGCGGATTGAGGATCAGGACGATGTCTCCGGTGCCGAGCACGGTGGCGCCGGCAATGCCCGGTACCCGCGCCAGCTGCGGCCCGAGGTTCTTGATGACGACCTCGCGGTTGCCGAGCACCTCGTCGACCTGCAGCGCACTGCGCTCGCCGGCGCTGTGCAGCACCAGCAGCGGACGCGAACGCAGGCCGGGTTCGAACCGGTCGCCCTCGCCCAGCAGCGCCGGCAGGTAGTGGAAAGCCAGTACCTGTCCGCCCGCCTCGATCGTGCCAGAATCAAAAGCGGCGGCCAATTCCGGCTCGCGCACCTGCACCACCTGCTCGACCAGGGTCGAGGGCAGCGCATAGGTCTTGCCGGCACTGGACACCAGCACCACCTGCGTCACCGCCAGCGTCAGCGGCAGGCGAATGGTGAAGCGCGTGCCCTGGCCGGCCGTGGTGTCGATCGTCACCCTGCCGCCCAGTGCCTGCGCTTCGGAGCGCACCACGTCCATGCCGACGCCACGGCCGGCCAGTTCGGTCAGCGTGTCGGCGGTCGAAAAGCCGGGTGCGAAAATCAGTTCGGCTGCCTCGTCGTCGGGCAACTCGGCATCCTGCGCAACCAGCCCCAGGGTTTTGGCCTTGGCGCGGATGCGTTCCAGGTCGAGACCGGCGCCATCGTCGCCGAACTGCAGCACGACCTCGTTGCCCTGCTGGCTGACCTGCACCAGTAATTCACCGGTGTCGGGCTTGCCCGCTGCCGCACGCGCGTCGCGCGCTTCGATGCCGTGCACGATGGCGTTGCGCAGCAGGTGTTCAAAGGGCGCCGCCATCTGTTCAAGCACGCTGCGGTCGATCTCGACGGCGCCGCCGCGGATATCGAGGTTCACGCGCTTGTCGGTTTCCTTCGCCGTCTGGCGCGCGACCCGGAACAGGCGTTCGGACAGGCTGGCAAACGGCACCATGCGCACCCGCATCAGGTCGCGCTGCAGGTCGCGCGTCATGCGCGCCTGGGCGGCCAGTTCCGCGCCGGCGCCGTCGACCGTACGAGACAGCGACTCGTGGAAGGAGGCGACGTCGTTCACGCTCTCGGCCATCATGCGCGTGAGTTCCTGCAGGCGCGTAAAACGGTCGAATTCGAGCGGGTCGAATTCGCGTTCTCCCGCGATCGACATGCGCGAGGCGATCTGCGATTCGGCCTGCATCTCGACTTCGCGCAACTGGCGCCGCAGGCGGCCCAGGTTGTCCGAAAAATCGTTCAAGGCGCCTTTCAGCACGCCCATCTGGTTTTCCAGTTTCGAGCGCGTGATCGAGACTTCGCCGGCCTGGGTTACCAGGCGGTCGAGGATGTCGGCGCGCACCCGCACCAGCGGCGTGCGTACTTCCGCCGCGGGTTCGAGAGCGGGCGGCGCCTCGTCTGCCGGCGCGGCGGGTTCGGGTGCCTGCGCAGGCTGCACCAGCTGTTCGAACAGCGCCAGCGCGGTGTCGTAGTTGGCCATCAGCTCGTCGAACGCGGCAGGGAGTGTCGTTCCCGCATGCACCATGTTCTCGACCTGCGTTTCCAGCTCGTGGGTGTGCTGGCCGATGCGCATCGCGCCGGCCATGCGCGCACTGCCTTTCACGGTGTGCAGCGTGCGCAATAACCCTTGCGCTGGCGCCGCATCGTGCGGATTGTGCTGCCACTGGCGCAGGCCATTGCCGATCTGCGGCAGCAGGTCGGCGGCCTCTTCCAGGAATACCGGCAGCAGGTCGGGATCGAGTTCGTCGTGCAGCACGGGTTCGGCCACCGGCGCGCCGCTGTCGGCCGGCAGGGCGAGGCTGCGTGCAATCGCTTCCGGCTGTGCCGCGGGTTGTGCTTGGGTTTCTGCTTCAGGTTCGGGTTCGGAAACCGGAACCTCCTCACCACCCTCCTCGCTTGGTGCCGGCATGTGTGCCTGCGGACTGTCGAACAGGGCGTCGAAATCGAGGCCGAACAGGTCGTCGTCGACCGCTGCGTTGGCAGCCGGCTCCGCTGCAACCGGCGGCCTGGCCGGCTCCACAACGGGCGGCTCGGCCAGCAGGCTCTCGTAAGCTTGCGCGAACAATTCGTCGAGCTGGCGCGTCAAGTCGGCACCGGCGTCGCCGTATGCGGCGGCGGCCTGCTGCTGCGCCAGGGCCTGGCTCAGGGCGTCGAGTTGCGCCAGCATCTCGGGCTGGGCGTCGGCCAGTTCGTCGCGTCCGAAGGCTTGCAGCATCTGGCGCACGCGCGCCAGCGCGGCATCGAGCACGTCGTGCTGGGCGGGGTTGAGCACCGGCGCAGGCTCGGCAAGCATCTCCAGCGCCGTCTCCAGCGCCTGCGCCAGGTCGCGCAAGGCCAGGAAACCGACCGTACCGGAGCAGCCTGCCAGCGTGTGCGCCGCCGCCAAGGCCTCGGCGCTGGCCGGACGGCCCGCTTCGTGGCGCCACTCGCCGAAGTCGCGCTCGAGCAGGCGCAGCAGTTCGTCGGTCTCGGCGACATAGATGTTGTACAGCGCCAGCGGAATCTCGAGCGTGCCGACACGGTGCATGTTTTCGTCGGCCGCCGGCGCCGGGCGCGTGGCGGTGGGCAGGGCGAACACGTTACTGGCCGCTTCGTGCTTATCGAGTGCTTCCGGCGCCGCGGGCACGTCGGCAAACGCGCCGCCCGCCGCCACCCGTTCGGCCGCCTCGATCAACTCCGTGCCGCTGCGTTCCGAAGCGCCGTGCGCCGCCAGCTCGGCCACCCAGGGCGTCAAGGCGGCATGCGCGTGCTCGATCAGGTCGAGCACATCCGGCGTGGCGGCGCGGCCATCGGCCAGCCAGACGTTCATCACGCGCTCGAGCGCCGCCGCGGCGGCCGCGAAGTCGTCCAGGCTGACCATGCGCGCGCTGCCCTTGAGCGTATGAAAGGCGCGCCGCACGGTGGTCAACGCGTCCTGCGCCTGCGGGTCGTGGCGCAGCGCCGGCACGGTGGCGGCGATGGTGTCGAGCACTTCGCCGGCTTCGGCCACGAAGATCTCGAGCAGCTCGGCATCGATCCCGGCGGGTTCGCTTTCGGCTGCTTCAGATTCAGCAACTTCGGGGACCACGACGGCTTCCTGCGCGGCGCCCGCCTGCTCGAAGCTCAGTTCGCGCAGCAGGCCCGCTTCGTCGTCGAAAATGAAACGGCTGTGCGCGCTGTCGCTGTTCTGCGCCAGCATATCGGTGAAGAAGCCGAGTGCGCCGATATTGCGGGCGATGTTGTGCAGGACACCGGCCTGGGTTTCGAGGTCGCCGTCGCCGCCGGCCAGGCCGGCCACCGCCTCGCGCACGTGGTGCGCGGTGCGCGCCGCCGCTTCCTGGTCGAGGATACTGAGCGCGCCCTGGATCTGGTGCAGCACCGGGTCGGCCGCGACCAGCGCGCCGCGCTTGTGCTGCGGGTCGTCGTAGTATTCGTCGAGCAGTTTTTCGACCTGGCGCAGGCCGGATTTTATTTCGCCTGCCAGCACTGCCAGCGTCTGGCCCTGGCCGACGCGCTGCGCCAGCGCATTCTGCCAGTCCGGCGCCGCCGGCAGTGTCTCGCCGGCGGCCAGCGCCAGCAGGCGCTGGCCCATCAGTTCGGCGTGCCGGATAAAATCGTCCGGCAGCCGGCGTACCTGGTCCAGGCCATGTTCGACGAACAGCAGCGCAGCGGCCATCTCGAGACCGAGCTGCTCGCCGCGGCCGGCGGCAAGCGACTCGATGGCCGCCCACTCCAGCTGGTGCAGCAGATCGGCCAGCGCCGGCGCGCCGAGCTGTTCGCCGGCGCCGGCCAGCGCGGCCAGCGCAGCCTTGAAGTCGGTTTCGCCGCGTGCGTCGGCGCGCGCGGCCAACTGGTCCCAGCCGGCTTGCGCGCGCGCCAGCGCTTCCTTCGCCTGTTTCAGTGCGGCCGGATCGACCTTGCCGTAACGGCGTTCGGCGTAGTCGGGCGGCACGGCGCCGTCGAGTCCGAACAGGCGGCGCAGCTGCACGGCGTCGCCATCGCCCGCTGGTGCGGCGGCGATGAAGAACAGCGCATCGCGCAGCATCGATTCGGGCAAGCCGGCCTGTCCCTGCGCCAGGCGACGCAGTTGCAGGTTGATCTGGCCGAACAGCTGTTTGACGTACAGGTCGCCGGCCAGCAGACCGTCCGCCACCAGGGTGGCAACCGCGTGCAGCGCGCGCCAGGCGGTGCGCGCCTGCGCATCCGGGCCATTGATGGATAGCGGCGCAATCGCCGCGGCCAGCGCGCCGGCATGCTGGCGCTGGGCGGCGGCATCCGGACTTTTCAGGTAAGGCAGCAGCGACTTTTCGAACTGGGCGCGGCATGCCGCATAGCCGGGAGCGGCGTCGACGGCGCCTGGAGAATCGAGCGTGCGCGCGCTGTCGATGTGCAGCAGGTCGGACGGGTGGATGCGCTCCGCGCCCAGCAGCTCCTGCAGCGCGCGATAGTAGGGGAACAGGCGCAGCGGCTGCGGCGCGCTGCCGGCCACCAGTTCATCGAGGTATTCGCCGATCGCGCCAAAGGCCGCGCGCACGACCTGGGCATGCTCCGGCGTGCAGTCGAGCGTGCGTTCCTTGAAGCGATCCAACGTGCGCTCGGCGGCGGCGGTGAGCAGCCCCACGCCCTCGACGTCGACCATCTGCAGCGCGCCGTGCGCCTGGTGCAGGTGCGTCTTCGCATGCAGCAGCAAGGTCGGCTGGGCTTCAGTCGAGCGCGTGGCGGCATCGAGCAAGGCGCTGCCGGCGCGCTCGAGCGCGCCGCGGATTTCGCCGATCACCCACGACAGGGGACCGGTGTCAAAGGCGGGTGCTGGCGAAAATGAAGTCATGGTCAAAATAAGGAGTAGAGACGGGAGTAGAAACGGCTCAAGCGGCGACGCGGAAGCGCGACACCGAATTTTTCAGTTCCTGCGCCAGCACGGCGAGCTGGCGGATCGATTGCGCGGTCTGTTCGGTGCCAACTTGCGTATGCTCGGTTACCGCCAGGATGTGCTGCATGTTGTGCGCCACGCCGTTGGCCGACGTCGCCTGCAGGCTGGTGGCGAACGAGATCCCCTGGATCAGTTCCGCGAGGCGGTTCGAAACACGCGAAATGTCCGCCAGCGCGGCGCCGGCCGCATCCGACAGACGCGCGCCTTCGACCACGCCCTGGGTCGATTTTTCCATCGCCGCCGCGGCGTCGTGCGTATCGGTCTGAATCGTTCGCACCAGCGCGCCGATCTGCTTGGCCGCGTCGCCCGAACGTTCGGCCAGGCGCTGCACCTCTTCAGCCACGACCGAGAAGCCGCGCCCCGCTTCGCCGGCCGACGCCGCCTGGATCGCCGCGTTCAGCGCCAGCACATTGGTCTGCTCGGTAATGTCGGAGATCAGTTCGGTGATCTCTCCGATCTCCTGCGACGATTCGCCCAGGCGCTTGATGCGCTTCGAGGTTTCCTGGATCTGTTCGCGGATCTCGTGCATGCCGAGGATTGCGTTCTGCACGGCGGCCGAACCCTGCTCGGCCGCGAGCACCGACTGGCGCGCCACGTCGGCCGATTCGTTGGCCGATTTCGAGACGTCGGTGATGTCGCCGGCCATGCGCAGCACGGTCGAAGATGCGTCCTCGATCTCGCGCGACTGCTGCGCGCTGGCGCCGAGCAGGCCGGTCGAGATGTCCTGCGCCGCGTTCGAGGCCAGCGTCACCTGTTCGGCGGTCGTGGTCACGCGCTGCACCAGGGTGCGCAATTCCTCGACCGTGTAGTTGACCGAATCGGCGATCGCGCCGGTGATGTCTTCCGAAACGGTGGCGTGGACGGTCAGGTCGCCGTCGGCGACTTCCTGCAGTTCGTTCATCAGGCGCAGAATCGCGGCCTGGTTCTGGTTGTTGGTGGCGCGGGCTTCTTCTTCCTGGGTTTGCGCCAGCTGGCGCAATGCCTCGGCTTCGCGGCGGCGCGCGTCGGCGCCGCGGGTGCGGTTGCGCGAGTCCTGCAGCATGACGCGGCTGATCGAGCCGGCCGTGGCCAGCGTGAAGATCGACGCCACCACCATCAGCCAGAACCAGCCGTTCTGCGAGGATTGCTGTTCGCGGTAGTCGCCCTGCAGCGCGGCGACTTCCTTCTTGACCTCTTCGTTGTCGCGGTGGATGGTACGCGCGGCGGCGCGCGCCTGCGAATAGGCGGCCGGATTGTCGAGGAAGGGACTGAAGTCCTTGCGGAAGGCGTCGAAGCGGCTCTGCACCTGCACCAGCTTGTCGCGCAAATCCGGATTGCGCTGGGCCGCGGCGCCGCCCAGCAGCGTGCCGAGCGCCTGGTCGAAGGCGGCGCTGTCGGCGCCGATGCGCTGCGCGGCGTCGTCGCCCGGCACGCCGATGGCGAAGAAGCCGTTGGCGCCGCGCGCCAGGCGCTGGGTCAGCATCATCATGCGGCCGATCGCCGCCAGCTCGCGCGCGCTGGCGCCGCGCTCGACGTTTTGCGCCATCAGTTCCTCGGTCAGGACCAGCATTTCCGAGGCGAGGCCGTCGAGCTGGCGCACGCTCTTGTCGAAAGCGACCAGCGCCGGTTGCATTTTCAGGATGTTGAGCGCGCCCTGTTCGGAAGCGCTCCAGGTGGCGCGCACGCGCTGCAACTGGGCGGCTTCGCGGCCGCCGGCGCCGGGGATGCTGACGCCGCCCAATTCTCCGCCCTTGGCCAGCAGGCGCATGCTGCGCTCGACTTCGGCGCGGCTTTCGTCGAGCTGGGCGAACGAATCGGCGCGGCCGGCGAGCGCATTCGGCGCCGCCTTGCCGGCACGCTGGGTATGCATCAGGATGTCGCCGGCGACCTGGATCTGCGCCGCCACCTTGGCGTTGCCGTCGGCGTTCTGCCACATGCCGAGAATGGTCAGCAGGATGCCGCCGGCAAATGCGACCAGCAGCAGGCGCAGCTGGCGCGGCAGCGACAGATGACCGATCAGCGGCAGGCTGAGGTTATCCTCGTCGTCGCCCGCGTCGGCCGCGACCGGCGCGCGGCGGCGCATCACGTTCCCGAGGCGCAGCATGGCTTCCTCGGCCGAGCCGCCCGCGGGCAGCGCAGCGGCAGGGGCCGTGTGGACGGCTGCGTCGGCCAGCACGTCGGCGCCGAAGCGCGTGTCCGGCGAGGCCAGCACGGTGTCGTTGCCGCCCTTCCCCTTCGGGAAGAAATTCAAACTCATCTTGGAAGCGATGCCCATTGCGGCTCCTGCTGCGGTGTTATTGATTGTGGAGAGATTCAGACAGGCGCGAGCGCCACGTGCAGGAAGCGCTCTTCCCGCACCAGTGCCGCCAGCGACAGCGGCGTCCACGCGTGGCCGTCGGCGTCGCGCAGCAGCTGGCCATCGGCCTGCATCGCGCCTGGGCGGCGCAAGCCATACACGCGCGTGACCAGCAGCGCGCAATTGAAACCGAGGCGCGGCGCCAGCGATACCAGGCGCGCATCGGGCCCCGCGGCGCCGGCGCCGCCATCGAGATAGCGCGCCAGGTCGATCACGCCGAGCAGGCTGCCGCGCACGTTGGCCAGGCCCAGGTACCAGGGTTGCGTGAGCGGCACGCCGGCCAGCGCTGCGAACGGCACGATTTCTCCGGCTTCGGTCAGTTCGAGCAGGTAGCGTCGCTCGCCGATCGCCACGCCCAGCTGGTGCTGGGCCTGATAGGTGCCGCTTTGCGCGGCCTGCATGCGCTCGATCAGCTGCGCCTGGTAGTCGCGCAGGCGGGTGCGCCGCGGTGATTGCGGCGGCGGCGCAGCACTGTCGACGCCGGCGTGCATCAGGCGCCCAGCGCGGCGATGCGCGCCAGCAGCTGGCTGGGGTCGACCGGTTTCACGAAATAATCCCGCGCGCCCTGGCGCATGCCCCAGATGCGGTCGGTTTCCTGGTTCTTGCTGCTGCAGATAATGACCGGCACGGCGGCCAGCTCGGGATCGCGCGCGATCGAGCGCGTGACCTGGAAGCCGTTCGCGCCGGGCATGACGACGTCCATCAGGATCAGCTCGGGCCGGTCGGCGCGCATTTTAAGGAGCGCGTCTTCGCCGTTGTCGGCGGTGGAAACGGAGAAGCCGTTTTTGACCAGGATGTCGGTCAGGTAATAGCGTTCGGTCGGCGAGTCGTCGACAATCAGGATTTTATGAATGGCCACATGGGCTCCGCAATGGGTGATTCAGGCCTTGGCGGCCGTGTGCTCGCGGACCGCCGCGAGCAGGGTGTCTTTGGAAAACGGCTTGGTCAGATAGGCGCTCGAACCGACCATGGCGCCGCGCGCACGGTCGAACAGGCCATCCTTCGAGGACAACATGACCACCGGCGTCGCATGAAAGCGCGCGCTCTTCTTGATCAGGGCGCAGGTCTGGTAACCGTCCAGGCGCGGCATCAGGATGTCGCAAAACACCAGCGCCGGATGATGGTCGTTGATCTTGGCCAGCGCGTCGAAACCGTCCTCGGCCAGCACCACCTGGTAACCGGCTTGCGTGAGGAAAATCTCGGCCGACCGGCGGATCGTGTTGCTGTCGTCGACCACCATGACGGTGAGGCCGCTTGCTCCTTGCGATGTCGTCATTTTCGTTTCACTTCAGCATGGAACGCCACCATAGCATAGCGGGATCGGCTTGTGCGCGAAGTGTTGCACAGCGTCAACTACGCGCAAACGGAAGGGAGAAAAGCTTGTCGGAAGGTGTAGAAATTACATTATCGGGTGGAGTGGGATTGATAACTTGATTGGCGGATTACCAAGGTTTTGTAGGGTGGACTCCGTCCACGCGGTTTGGTACCGATGCGTACCACTGAGGACATTCCACGCTGCGGCTGTGCCGATGTTCGACCGCGTGGGCGGAGCCCGGTGAACCCGTCATTGAGGCCATTGGCCTCAATGACCCCTACGATTCGCGGCAGATCAAGCACCGCGACCCGGAAATTTAGATCGCGGTCATCTCGAAATCGTCCTTGCGCGCGCCGCATTCCGGACAGGTCCAGTTCATCGGTACATCGGCCCAGCGCGTGCCCGGCGCGATGTTGTCCTCGGGTGCGCCCGCTTCTTCGTCGTAGACCCACCCGCAAATCAGGCACATCCAGGTCTGGTAGGCGGTTGCGGTCGTTTCGTTACTCACGTTTAGGTTCCTTCGATCTAGTAAAATGGGGAATCAGGTATCTTAATCTACCCGTCGTGCAAAACCAACCGTCTCCACTGATTCTCACATTTGGGGTGTCCGACCCGGTCGGAGCACTCGGCGTCCAGGCAGATGTCGCCACCTTTGCCGCCCATGGCTGCCACGCCCTGTCGATCAGCACCGCATTGCTGGTGTCCGACAGCGCGCGCGTCGAGGAATGGCATGAGGTCGATACCGGCGTGATGGCCGACCAGGCGCGCAAGGTGCTGGAAGACATGCCGATCGCGGCCGTCAAGATCGGCGCGATCGCCAGCATCGAGCAGGCCGCCGCGCTGGCCGAGATCGTCTCGGACTATGCCGACGTGCCGCTGATCGTCGACCCTTTCCTGTCCGCCCTACCCGACTCCGGCATGTCCGACGAAGACATCGTCGCCTCGATCCGGCAAATCCTGGCGCCGCAGGCAACCTTGCTGCAGCTGTCGCAATCGGAACTCGGGCGCATGGCCGAGCTTTGGCGCGAGGCGGGAGCCGACGGCTCGCTGGCGTCGGACGTGGCCGAGCTGACCGCGCGCGGCTGCCAGTACGTGCTCGTGACCGGCACCTCAAGCAAGGGCCACAAGCGCGCCAACACCCTGTTCGACCGCGAAGATGGCGTTACCACGATCGACTGGCAGCACTTGCCCGGCCATTTCGTCGGCGCCGGCACTACGCTCTCGGGCGCGATTACTGCCTGCATGGCGCAGGGGATGGACGCCATCGAAGCCCTGCACTGCGCCCAGGATTACACCTATGGCGCCCTCCTGCACGCCCAGCGCTTCGGCATGGGCAAACTCGTTCCCAACCGTTTTTACCGCATCCTGCCGCAACCCGGCACCAAGAAAGTATCTTCGACATGACGACTGAACAATCCGCAAGCCGCAACGACACCCTGTTCGCCCGCGCCCAGCAAAGCACGCCCGGCGGCGTCAACTCTCCGGTGCGCGCCTTCCGCTCGGTGGGCGGCACGCCGCGTTTCATCACCCGCGCCGAAGGACCGTACTTCTGGGATGCCGACGGCAAGCGCTACATCGACTACATCGGTTCCTGGGGGCCGGCCATTGTCGGCCATGCACACCCGCAAGTGATCAAGGCGGTGCAGGATGCCGCCGCGAACGGCCTCTCGTTCGGCGCGCCGACCGAAGGCGAAATCGAGATCGCCGAGGAAATCTGCAAGCTGGTGCCGTCGATCGAACAGGTGCGCCTGGTGTCCTCGGGCACCGAAGCGACCATGAGCGCGCTGCGCCTGGCGCGCGGCGCCACCGGCCGCGACAAGATCGTGAAGTTCGAAGGCTGCTACCACGGCCACGCCGATTCGCTGCTGGTGAAAGCCGGCTCCGGCCTGCTGACCTTCGGCAACCCGACCTCGGCCGGCGTGCCCGAAGACTTCGTCAAGCACACGCTGGTGCTCGACTATAACAACGTGGTGCAGCTGGAAGAGGCCTTCGCCTCGATGGGCGACACTATCGCCTGCGTCATCGTCGAGCCGGTCGCCGGCAACATGAACCTGATCCGCGCGACGCCTAAATTCCTCGGCCGCATGCGCGAACTGTGTACCGAACACGGCGCCGTGCTGATTTTCGACGAAGTGATGTGCGGCTTCCGCGTCGGCCTCGGCGGCGCCCAGGAAATGGTCGGCATCACCCCGGACCTGACCGCGCTCGGTAAAGTCATCGGCGGCGGCTTGCCGGTGGCGGCGTTCGGCGGCAAGGCCGAACTGATGCAAAAGATGGCGCCGATCGGCCCGGTCTACCAGGCCGGTACCCTGTCGGGCAACCCGGTGGCAGTGGCGGCCGGCATGACGACCCTGAAACTGGTGCAGCAGCCGGGCTTCTACGAGCAGCTGACCGCCACCGGCCAGAAGCTGGTCGAGGGCCTGACGCAAGCAGCGCAGGAGGCCGGCATCGCCTTCTGCGGCGACTCGGTCGGCGGCATGTTCGGCATGTATTTCAGCGACACCGTGCCGGCGACCTACGGCCAGATGATGGCCGGCGACAAGAACCGTTTCAATGCCTTCTTCCACGGCATGCTCGACGAAGGCGTGTACTTCGCGCCGGCCATGTTCGAAGCGGGTTTCGTGTCGGCGGCCCACGACGATGCCGTGATCGCCGAAACGGTCGCGGCGGCGCGCCGGGTGTTCGCGCGCCTCGCCTGACGTCATACCTTGATGCGGTCGGTCAGACCGGCCGCATCAGCGCCTGGCGCTGCGTCGCCGCCACCTTGCGCGAGGCGCGCTTTCTCCACCAGATGATCACGCCGGTCACGCTCAGCATGGCCACCACCACGCCCATGAACGAGATCAGGATCCGCCCCGGCAAGCCGAGGATGCGGCCCGAATGCAGCGGGAACTGGGCTTGCACGAAGATGTCGGCGGCAGTGCCCTTCCATGGCTGGCGCTCGCCCAGCAGGCGCGCGTCGACGCCGTCGTAATACAGCAGGGCCGGCCCGACGCCGCCGCTGCCATGGTCGCCGCCCGGCTGGAAGAAGCTGACCATATAAATGCCGTACTCCTGCGAATAATAGATGCCGCCGACCGGATCCTGCCAGCCGCGGCGCAGCCCTTCCGCGCCAGCCTGCGCCACGGCCGCATCCATCGGCAGCTTCGGTTCGATCAGGTTCCCCTTGTCGGCCATCGTGCGGGTGTCGAACGGCGTCGGCGTCACTTGCGACACCTTGCTGATCACCGGATAAAAGATTTCCTGGTACAGGTTCAGCGAAAACGCGGTGAACGCGAGAATGAACAGCAAGCCCCAGGTCCACAGGCTGAAGGCGCGGTGCAGGTCGAAATTGAGTTTGGCGGCGCCGCCGCGCCAGCGCACTTTCCAGGCCGGCTGCCAGCGTCGCCACCACGCCTTGGCGGCCGGCGTCTTGTCGGTACCGGCATCGAAGGCCAGCGCCGCCTTGCGCCGCCGCGCCGGCAAGGTCAGATAAAAGCCGACAAAGCTGTCCACCATCCACACCATCGCAATCACGCCCATCAGCCAGACGCCCCAGCGGTCGATGCCCCACAGTTCGGGAATGTGCAGCGTGTAGTGCAGGCGGTACAGGAAGGAGACGAAGGTCTCCTGGGTGATCGGCCAGACCGCGCCCCATTCGCGCTTGCCCAGTTCCTGGCCGCTGACCGGATCGACGAAGACCTGGTTGAAGCCCGGCCGGGTCAGCTCGCGCGTCGCCGGGTCGTAACGCGGCGACACGCCCAGGGCCAGCGACTCGCCCGCCTCGACGTGCAAGGGAATGTACGAGACGCGGATCTCCGGATAGCGCGCCTCGACCTGCCGCGCCAGCAGCAGCGACGGCTGGGCGGCGCCCGGCGTATGCGCCTCCATCAGGTGCGGATTGAGCAGGTCGTCGAGCTCGTGGTCCCAGGAGATGATGGCGCCGGTCAGGCCGCTGACGAAGAGAAAGGCGGCCGTCAGCAGGCCGGCGTAACGGTGGATCGCGGTCCAGAAGGTGCGCATGCCGGCTCCGATCAGAACCGGTAGCGCAGCGTCAGCGATGCGCTGCGCGGGGCTTGGTAGTTGATGCCGCCATAGGCTGCGAACATGCCGAAATGGCTCTTGTCGAACACGTTGTTCAGGTTCAGCTGGGCCGACAACTGCTGGCTGAACTCATAGCGCGCCATCAGGTTGACCAGGGCGAACGCCTTTTGTTCGATGATGCCGTTCGTCGCGGCCGGCGCCAGCGGGTCGACCGTATAGGTACGGCCTTCCCAGTTGACGCCGCCGCCGACGCTCAAGCCGCTCCAGGCGCCCGGCAACTGGTAGCTGGTGAACACGCGCAGCAGGCGGCGCGGGTAGATGCTGTTGACGTCCGCACCCACCGCATCTTTGGCGCGGAAATGCGTGTAGCCGGCGCTGGCGTTCCAGCCTTGCGCCAGGCGGCCCGCCAGGTCGAACTCGATGCCTTCGCTTTTGGCGCCGGCGGCGGCGCGGTAATAGGTTTCGGGCAGTGACGCGCCGGGACGCAGCACCGTGCCCGCTTCCTGGCCCAGGCCATCCTGCTCGATGCGGAAGATGGCGGCCGACGCATTCAGGCGCCCGCCGAAGAACTCGCCCTTGACGCCGGCTTCGGTACTCTTGCCGATGACCGGCTCGAGCATGTTGCCATTGAAGTCCTTCAGGTTTTGCGGCTGGAAGATGTCGGTATGGCTGGCGTAAGCCGAATACTGCGCATTGATATCGTAGACCAGGCCGGCGTAGGGCGTGACTTCCTTGTCGTGCTTGATCGCATACGCCGCCTTCCACAGGCCGCGGCCCTGCTTTTCGTAGTCGGTGATGCGCGCGCCGACGATGAGTTTCAATGGATCGGCCAGCGAGAAGCGCGCCACGCCATACAGCGCATCCTGCTTCGTCTCGCTGCCTTCGTAAAAGGTGCGCGCGCCCCAGCTCGGTTCCGGATAGGCGGCGCCGTTCCAGTTGTTAAAATCGGTGACGGTCGAACTCATGCCGCGGAAATCGGCCGCGCGGTTATCGGAATTGAATTCCTGCTTCATGCGCGCGGCGCCGAATGCCGCCTCGTGGGTGCGCCCGGCGAAGCTGAATGGACCGCTCAGGTGCAGGCTGAGGTCTTTCTGGGTCGTGCGGGTGTTGTAGGAACCGGAAAAGTCGCTCATGCCGGCGCCGCTGAAACGCTCGGGCATGCCCGAGAGGTAGAGCAGATACGAATCGCCCTTCCTTTCGCCGTGGTTGACGTTGGCGCGCAGCTTCCAGCCATTGGCGAACGCGTGGTCGAGGGTGACGAAACCGTTGCCGTAGGTCGAAGGCAGGCGGGTCCAACTGGCGGCGGTGGTTTTCGAACGGTCCCAGTTGGTGCGCGTGCCGTCGGTGTACCAGTATGGCAGGCTGCCCCACATCGGGCCACGGGCGTCGGTGTCCTGGTAGCCGTAGCCGGCCGACAGCTGTGTATCTGGCGTCAGGTCGGCGGAGACGGTCGCGTACACGGTATGGCTCTTGTTCTTCAAGAGGTCAACCCAGCTGTCACCTTGCGTATATTCGCCTACGATGCGCGCGCGGACCGTGCCGCTCGCGTTCAGCGGCGTCGAGACGTCGCCCAGCAGGCGCCGTTCGTTCCAGCGTCCGATGCCGGCTTCAATCCATCCCGTTACCTGCTTGCTGTCGGCGTGCTTGCGCACCAGGTTGATCGCGGCCGACGGATTGCCGGCGCCGGTCATGAGGCCGGTCGCGCCGCGCACGACGTCGACCCGCTCGTAGGTCGCCAGGCTGCCGGCCGCTTCACCGGCGCTCCAGGCTTGCTCGTAGGTGGTCGGGATGCCGTCGATCTGCAGGTTGTCGATGTCGAAACCGCGCGAAGTAAATCCGGCGCGGTTGGTTTCGTACTGGTTGACCGAGACGCCGGTGACGTTGTTGACGATGTCCGTCACCGAGCGCAGGTTCTGGTCCTGCATGCGCTGCTGCGTGACCACCGATACCGATTGCGGCGTCTCGCGCAGAGACAGCGCCAGCGGCGTGGCGGAAGCCTGTTCGCGCACGGTGTAGGCACTCGTTTCCTTTTGCGCGCTGACCTGGACCTGCTGGATCGGTTCGTCCGCCGGGTCAGCCTCGGCGGCTTGCACCAGCAAAGGCAGGGCCATGCCGACCAGCAGGGCGACGCGATTCATTCGGTGAGGTCCAGCAGCCGGCGCTTGCATATACATCGTTAACTTTCATGTTAAATAAGAATGCGAATGATAACAATTCTCATTTAAAAGTCAAGGAAGCGTGCGCGATGCACTCCCTGATACGAGGAAATCCAACCTCCGCGGCGCTTAAGGCAGAGCAAACGCGGCGCGCCGGCGCACGCGGCGCGTGCTGCACGCTGTGCCATCATGGATTCAACTCCGGCTGAACTCACCATGGCACGACTCCGACGCTCCGTTCCCGGCGCGCCCCGTTCACGGGTGCCGCGCTCACAGCAGCCGCAGCCGCTGCCCCAACCGGGGCCGGCGGCGGTTACGGTCGCGCTGCTGCGCGCGGCCGACCCATCGAATTCCGATGCGTATTACGCCGGCATCGTCGACGCGCTGGCCGATTACGCGCGCCGCTACGCGGTCACCACGCCGCTGCGCCTGGCCCACTTCCTGGCGCAGATCGGACACGAGAGCGGCTTGCGGGCGGCGGAGGAAAACGGTAATTATTCGGCGCCACGCATGCGCGAGATGTTCGGCTGCCGCGGTGGCCGCGCCCAGTACGACCGCGCCGGCGACGATTGCCGCCTCGGCCCCGATGGCCAGCCGGCGCGCCTGCGCCCGAAACTCTGGCTGGAAGCGGACAGTTACGCCGGCAATCCCGAGCGCCTGCTGTCGTACGTGTACGCGAACCGCCTCGGCAACGGCGACGAAGCCTCGGGCGACGGTTACCGCTACCGCGGACGCGGCCTGGTCCAGCTGACGGGAAAAAGCAATTACGCCGCCTTTACGGAGGTGCACAATGCGCGCAGCCCGGCGGACTTGCGCGATTTTCTAGCCGCACCCGAACTGCTCATGAGCGAACTCAAATACGCCATCGAATCGGCTTTCTATTACTGGGATGCGCGTACAGTCAATGCGCTTGCCGACCAGGACGACCTCGAGCAAGTGACGCGCGCCATCAATGGCGGCTTGAATGGACTGGAAGACCGCGGAGAACGCCTTGCAAGAATCAAGAAAGTGCTGGGGATCTAGATTGGCCCTGCTGGCGGCGTGCGCTGCCGCGCCGCTGCAGGCGGCGTCGCTGTGCGCACCGAATGAACCCGTCGTGTTCGCCTGCCATGTCGGCGGCAAGATGGTGTCGCTGTGCCGCCCCGCCGGCGACCGCGGCATGCTGAGCTACCGTTTCGGCGGCCCCGACAAGCTCGAACTGACCTACCCCGAACCCGGCCGCCAGGCCAGCGCGGCGTTCACCGTGAAATCGATCCCGCTGATCGGTGGCGGCGAAACCACGGTCGCGTTCAAGCGCGGTGTCTACACTTACACGGTCTACAGCAAGGTAGCGCGCTCGGAGGATGGAACGTCGCCCGAATTCGAAGACGGCGTCATTGTCGCGCGGCGTGGCAAGGTGCTCAGCAAGATGCGCTGCGAGGATGGGGGCGAAGGCTTTCGGGAACCGATGAGCGCAGTCGCGGTGAAATAAAATTTCATTTCAGCCGATAACTTGAAATTTTGTTTCACGTAGGGTGGACTCCGTCCACGCGTGAAGTATGCGTCATGTTGGCAGATCCGCTTATGCCAGCTTCAACCAGCCCCGCTTCCTGAAGTACCACAGCGGCGCAATCGCGCTCGCCACCATCAGCCCCAGCGCGAACGGATAGCCGAAGGTCCAGTCCAGTTCCGGGAACCATTTGTGGAAGTTCATGCCGTAGATGCTGGCGATCAGCGTCGGCGGCAGGAAGGCGACCGAGGCCACCGAGAAGATCTTGATGATCTTGTTCTGGTTGATGTTAATGAAACCGACGGTCGCATCCATTAGAAAGTTGACCTTGTCGAACAGGAAGGAAGTGTGGCCGTCCAGCGATTCGATGTCGCGCAGGATCTGGCGCGCGTCATCGAACTGTTCCGAGTTCAGCAAGCGCCCGCGCATCAAAAAACTGACGGCGCGACGGGTATCCATCATGTTGCGGCGGATGCGGCCATTCAAGTCTTCCTCGTGCGCGATCGCGTTGAGCGCGGCGGCCGCGTCCTGGTCGGTGAATTCCTTTTGCAGTACGCGCGTGCTGACTTCTTCCAGGCTTTCGTAGATGCCCTCCAAAGCGTCCGCCGAGTACTCGGCATCGGTCGCGTACAGGTCGAGCAGCACGTCCATGTAGTCGGCGATCGAGCCGGGACGCGAGCGGGCGCGCATGCGCACCAGGCGGAACACGGGCAAGTCGTCGTTATGCACCGAAAACAGCATCTTGCCTGACAAAATAAAGGCAACTGTGACCACGCGCGACGGACCATCCTCTTCCTCGCGCAGGAAATCGGTGCGCAGGTGCAGGTCGCCGTTCTCCGCTTCGTAGTAACGGGCCGAGGCTTCGATGTCCGATACTTCGTCTTCGTCCGGCAGCGTTACCCCATAGATCGCCTTGACCCACGCGCGTTCGTCGTCATCCGGATCGGTCAAATCGACCCAGACAGGCGCGGCATTCTCCAGGTCGGCGCGCGACGCGATGGGGACCTGGTTCAGCCGGCCATTTTGTAGGACAAATACGTTGATCATGCGCTTTCTCGGCCGGAATCAAAACTGTCGCAAGTGTACCCGTTAGGCCCGAGACCGGCCACCCCGAAACGACAGTTTCGCGGGGCATTCATGGGTTTTTCAGCGAATTGCGATACGGGCGCTCAGGGCAGCTCGGCCGAGGCCATGCGGCGCTGGATCAGGCTGGTGCGCTTGACCAGGTAATTCGTGCTGCGGTTGCGGTCGTAGTAGCGCGGATTGGGCAGCATCACCGCCAGCCGCGCGGCCTGGGCCGGGGCCAGTTTGGCCGCCGGCACGCGGAAGTAATAGCGCGCGGCCGCTTCGGCGCCGAACACGCCGCGGCCGAACTCGACCACGTTCAGGTACACCTCGAGAATGCGCCGCTTGCTCATCACCGTTTCCAGCATGAAGGCGATGATCATTTCCTGCCCCTTGCGCACGTAGCTGCGCGAGCCCGACAGGAACAGGTTCTTGGCCAGCTGCTGGGTGATGGTCGAGCCGCCGCCGACCACCTTGTGCTTGCGGTTGTTGCGGTCGTAGGCTTTTTCGAGCGCTTCGAAATCGACGCCCGGGTGATCGGCGAAATTCGCGTCTTCCGAGGCGACGACCGCGCGTTTCAGGTTGTTCGAGATGCGCTCGTACGGCACCCATTCGTGCTTGAGCTGGGCATCCGGATTCTTGTCGCGCAGTTCGGACAATTGCTGGCGCATGAAGCTGGTCGAACTCGGATTGAAATACACGAACCAGCACACTTGTACGAAGAAATACAGCTGGAGCAGGAACACGGCCAGCAGCGGCCCCAGGAAAATCCATTTGATCCAGCGCCGGCCGCCCTTGTTTGCCGCCCCTACCGCATTGCCTCGTTTTGCCATTGTTATAGTTATGGTCGTAGTTTATCGAAAACGGCACCCGTCTGCGGCCGCACGCCGCGCCAGACCAGGAAGGCCTCGGCCGCCTGCTCGACCAGCATCCCGAGTCCGTCGCGCGTCGCGGCGCCCTGCTCGCCCGCAAACACCATGAACGGCGACGGCACGCTGCCGTACATGATATCCAAAGCCAGTGTTCCTTTGGAAAAAGCCGAAGTCGGCACCGGCGGCAATTGCGCCGCCAGGCTGCTCGAGGTGGCGTTGACGACGATATCGTAGGGGCCTGTGATGTCGTCGAAGCCGCCGGCGGCCAGTTCGACGGCGTGGCCGCTGAAACCGGCGACCAGGCTGTCGGCCGTGGCGCGGGTGCGGTTCGCCACCAGGATCGAACGCGGTCCTTGCTCGATAAACGGCAGCATGATCCCGCGCGCGGCGCCCCCCGCTCCCAACAGCAAGATGCGTTTACCGGTCAGCGTCACGCCCGCATTCCTGAGGATGTCGGCCACCAGGCCGGGACCGTCGGTGTTGTCGCCGATAATTTCCCCATCCCGGAAGCTGAGGGTATTCACGGCGCCGGCGACACGGGCGCGTTCGGTCAACTGCGTCGCCACCGCCACCGCTTCGATCTTGAACGGCACCGTGACGTTCGCGCCCTTGTATCCCTGCGCCACCAGCTCGCGCACCGTGGCGGCGAAGCCGTCGAGGGGAGCCAGGCAGCGTCCGTAGGCGATGTCCTGCCCGGTCTGGGCGGCGAACACGGGGTGGATCTCGGGCGATTTGCTGTGGGCGATCGGGTTGCCGATTACGCAATACTGGTCGGTCATGCCTGCTCCTGGAGTTCGGCTTTTACTTTTTCTTCGCGGGTGAACGTGAACCGGGTGATCACGATCCATAAATCGTCCTTGCCGGCCGTGCGCATGTTTTGCGGGAAGGCGCCGAAGGGCGCGGCGCGGCGCACGATCTCGAGCGCCGCCTTGTCCAGCGCCGGATTGCCGGAACTACGCTCGACGCGCGGTCCGCCCTCTTTCTGATACAGGCTGCCGTCCTGGAAGACCGGGATCGAGATGACCAGTTCGCCGTAGAGTTTCTTGCCGTTTTGCTGCGGGAAGTTCAGCGTGCCGACTTCCTCGACCTGCTTTTGCATCGCCTTGTAGTACAGCGCATAGCCGACCTGGCGCGTGCTCGGCGAAATATGGGTGCGCTTCGGACGTTTATTTTGGTCCTCGATCGTTTGCGTGATCTCGGCCGTCATGCGCGCGATCTGGCGCGCGGTGTCGACCTCGTCGGCGCCGGTGCGGGTCGGATCGGGCTTGTCGTTGTCGGTGACGGGCGCGGCCTTGAAGTTCGATTTCTGCACGCGCGTGAGCACGTTCTGCTGCAACTGTTCGAGTTCGACGATGCGCTTTTGCAGCGCCTTGATGCTGTCGCCGTTCTCGTTCTTGCGCAGGTCGGGCAAGGGAGATTTCGAACGGCCAGCCTCGGCCATGCCGCCGCCTTCGAGGTTGGCCTGGGCCAGCGCCTCGGCTTTCACCGGCGCCTTGGCGTGCTTGGCGTTGACGAGGATGACTTCCAGCCCCGGATCGGCCGGCTCGAAGCGCAAGGCATCGGGCGCCACGAACCGGATGGCGAGCAGGACCGCATGCGCCGCCACCGAAGCGGCCAGGGCAATCATGAGGGGACGGTTTTCTCGGGAATACTTCACGCGGGCGGCCGGACGGCTGTTGAATCTGGGAATCCAAGCATTCTACCGTGCGGAGCGGCGCTTGGGGATGTCCGCGCGGAGAGCAGGTGGCAGCACGGCAACGGACGGGGTGGTAGGGTGGGCACTTGTGCCCACGCGGTATCGCACCGTTGAACGTTCGAAACAACTTTGTGGCTGTTCAACCGTCGTACCGCATGGGCTCGAGAGCCCATCCTACGTTACACCGCTGCCAACGATTAATGCTTGCAGACGAGCTTTAGCGCGTGCCCGTCTTTTTCAGAAAAATACTCGACGCACTCTTCTCCCTGCCGGTAAATCGTGCGCATGCCGAACGAAGACACGTAATCGGCCTCGCTGAAACTGACCGATCCGTCGTGGTCGAGATCGATCGCCTCGTACGGCAGCGGCGAGCGGTACACCATCCAGGCGAAGATCGCCCAGTAGCCCAGGATGATGAGGGCTGCGGCGATCACGGCAGTGCGGATCGAACGGTGCATTTTGCGGCCCGATGTCGCGGCAGGGTTCATGGTCAGGCGCCGGCCGGCGTCGCGTCGTCCGTACTGACCGCCGCCACCGCGCCTTCCGCTTCGACCGCTTCCTCGACTGCCGCTTCGCCGGTGTCCGTAGCGTCTCCTTCGTCTTCTTCCAGCGCCAGCTCCTCGCTTGGCGCCGCGACGACTTCGAGCAGGCGCGCTTCCAGCGACAGGTCGACTTCGTCCCAGCGCACGATATCCAGGCGCACCGGCGTGCCGCGCGCCACCTGCGGCATGCCGGCCAGGCGGATCACCAGCGGCACGTCGGCCAGGCGCAGCACGTCGTCTTTCAGGACGACGGCATCGGCCTGCTTGACGTTTTCCTGCCCCAGCCAGCGCAGGCACCAGTAGCGTTCCATCGTCTGCTGGAAATCGTTGTACGCCGCATAGGCGGCATCGAAGGCCGAGACGATCGAGAACAGCGTCGCGTCGCGCGGTTTGAAGGGGGCGACCAGCGGCGCCGTCACGCCGTGCTCGGCGCAGGCGATGATTTGCCACTGGTTGACCAGGTCGGTGTAGCGGCGCAGTGGCGAGGTGCTCCAGGCATATTGATCGACCCCGAGACCCTGGTGCGGCGCCGCGTGCGTGACCATGCGCACCTGCATCTTGGCCGCCCAGCCGGCGCCGCTGCCGGCGCCCTGCGAACGGTAGATGCCCGGCACGCCCGAGTCGTGCAGCAGCTTGCCCCAGGTGCTGTTCGCGAAAATCATCAGTTCGGCAACGATTTTATCCAGCGGCGCGCCGCGCTTGCGGCGCACGATCGAGACCACGTCGTCCTCGACATAGAAATTGAAATCGACGCGGTTGCCCTGCTCCGGCTTCAATCCGAACGCTTCGCGCTTGACCATGCGCCCGGCCTCCAGCTTCAGCGCCCATTTCCACAGCAGCCCCAGCTCGGCCTTGTGCGGATATTCGCCTGCGCCATTTTCCAGCGTTTCCTCGTTGACCAGCGCGTCGAGGTCGTTATGGCGCAGATTACTCTTGATCGGCACCAGCTCGGCGCGCGTCGTCGTCGAAATGGTGGACCAGTCGGCCGGGTTCAAGGTCGCGTACAACGACAGTGCCGGGCAAGTATTGCCTTCGGCCAGCGTGAAAGCGTTCACGACTTCGTCCGGCAGCATGGTGATCTTGTCGCCCGGCATATACACGGTGGACATGCGGCTGCGCGCGATCTTGTCGATCTCGTCGTCCGGCTTGATGGCGAGACCCGGCGCCGCGATGTGGATGCCGACGCGCACGTTACCGTCTTCCAGTTGCTCGACCGAGAAGGCATCGTCGATCTCGGTGGTGGTGACATCGTCGATCGAGAAGGCGGCAACGTTCGCCAGCGGCAGCGCCGTCGGCGCGCTCGGCACCGCAACCGGCTGGAAGCCGGCGCCGCGCGGGAAGTTCTCGAACAGGAAACACCCCATGTGCAGCTCTTTGGGCGAGGCGACGCCCTTGGTCGCCAGCATCAGGCGCGGCGCCGTGGTTTGCAGTTCGTTGGCCGCCGCTTCCAGCGCCTTGTATTCGATCATGTTCTTGTCCGGCTTGAACAGCAGCTGGGCAACGATCGGCTGCATCGCCGCCGGCAGGGTGCCGGCTTTCAGCTCTTCCACATAGCCGGCCTGGACCAGCGCCTGCTGCTTTTTCTTTTCGATGCCGGCCTGGGCCGCGCGCAGCGATTGCTCGGGCGCGGCCTTGTAGCGTCCGCGTCCTTTCTTGTAGAAATAGATCGGGGCATTGTGCAGCGCCAGCACCAGGCCGGCGGCCTCAAAGGGCAGCGGCGCGTGGCCAAAATATTCGGCGCCCAGCTCGGCAAAGCCGAACTCTTCTTGCCCGGCCACTTCCCACAGGAAGTCGAGGTCGACTTCGGCGGCGATGCCTTTCGCTTCTTCCAGCAGCGCTTCGGGCGCCGGCTTTTCGAACTGCAGCAAGACATCCTTGATTTTGACCTTGCTGCGTTTTCCGCTGGCCAGTTCTACCTGATAGGCTTCGCCGGCGGTCGACAACACCGAGCCAACCTTGAAGTCGCCCGATTCTTCAAAAAATACGTTCATGTTATTTCGCTATCTTTATTGTTGCGGTTGCCGCCAGGTTGAGTACAGCCGGCAAGAATATCTCGGTGACCATCAGCAAGCCTTGATGGCGGCGATAGACACAGCGCCGCGCATGGAATTCGTGCCCGCCGAGCTCCCCGCCCAAGGCCGCGCGTACGCGCACCAGCAGCGGGTGACCCGCGCGCAGGCGGGCAAATTCGAGCGGCCCGCGCTTCACTTTCGGGTCATGAAACAGGGTGGTGCCAAGCGACCGTTCGCCCAGCGCCGAAAACAATGGCCAGTCGCTTGCCGTGGCCGCCAGCGGCACGACGGTATGGCCGAATACCACGGGCACGCCGTCGCAGCAGAGTAAAACCTCGCGCTCCCAGACCCGCGCGCGCCGCGCCAGGCCCAGCGGCGCCGTTTCTTCGAAGGCACAGGCCGCGCTCTTCTGGTGCAAACGGCGCACGCGGAACGTAGCGCTGCTCGCTACCAGGCGCGCCGTCAGCGAACCCGGCGTTGCCAGCCAGTCGCGCATCCCCGCATCGGCACCGACGCCGCTTACCTTGGCGTGCCACTTCGCCAGGCGCAGGCGCGCGCCTACGATGCCGCCTTTCCTTGCGACCAGTCGGCGTGCGGCTGGCAAAACGCCAGCACGTCGTCGACGTACTGCGGAAACTCGGAAATCGCATGGTCGCTGCCTTCGATCACATGCTGGCGCGCACCTTCATAATGGGCCACCATGTCGCGGTAATCCAGTACTTCGTCGCCGGTGGCGGCAATCAGGAAATAGCGCTCGGGCCGGGTAATGCGTGCGACTTTCAATTCGGCCAGTTCGTCGATGTAGTCGCGCCGGAATTCGAAGGGTTCATCCGAATGCCAGTTCGTGGTGACGCCGACGTGTTTCTCGAGGTTTTTCAGCGGATCGACCGCGGGATTGAGCAGCACGGCCGGCACGTCCAGGCGCTCGGCCAGCCAGGTGGCATAAAAGCCGCCCAGCGAAGAGCCGACGATGGACAAGTTGTGCGGCGCATGGCGCCCGGCCAGCAGCAGCGCGAGTTCCATCGCCGCTTTGGGCGAGGCTGGCAGTTGCGGACAGATCAGGTCGCCGGCACGACCGGCGGCCGCCATTCGCTCCTGCAGCACGCGCGCCTTGAATGAGCGCGGCGAGGAGCGAAAGCCATGCAGATATAAAATCATTTCGCCAGTGCCTCGAGCAGTTTCTGGTGCACGCCGCCGAAGCCGCCATTGCTCATCACGAGGATGTGGTCGCCCGGCTGGGCCGCCTGCACGATGGCTTGCACCATGTAGTCGATCTGGTCGAAACTGTGCGCGATCGTCCCCAGCGGTTTCAAGGCATCGGCCAGCGACCAGCCCAGCGCCTGCTGGCTGCCGAAACCGAACACCAGGTCGGCATCCTTGAGGCTGCCCGGCAAGGCGTCCTTCATGGCGCCCAGCTTCATGGTGTTCGAGCGCGGTTCCAGCACGGCCAGGATGCGGCCCTTGGCGCCGATCTTCTGGTGCAGGCCGCCCACGGTCGTCGCGATCGCCGTCGGGTGGTGCGCGAAATCGTCGTAGACAGTGATGTTGTTGACGACGCCGCGCACTTCCATGCGCCGCTTGACGCTCTGGAAGCGCGACAGCGAATCGACCGCCTGCGCCACCGGCACGCCGACGTGGCGTGCGGCGGCGATCGCGGCCAGCGCGTTCGAGCGGTTGTGCTTGCCGGTGAGGTCCCAGTGGACCGTGCCCTGGCTCTCGCCATTGAAGATGACGTCGAAGCTGGACCCGCCCGGATGCTCGACCATCGCCCAGTCGACGCCGTCGGACACGCCAAAGGTTTCTTTCTCGCTCCAGCAGCCGCGCTTGATGACGCGCGCCAGCGAGGTTTCGTCACCATTCACGATCAGGCGCCCGACGCCGGGCACGGTGCGCACCAGGTGGTGGAACTGGGTTTCGATGGCGCCGATGTCCGGGAAAATGTCGGCGTGGTCGAATTCGAGGTTGTTCAAGACCGCCGTCTTGGCGTGGTAGTGCACGAATTTGCTGCGTTTATCAAAGAAAGCGGTGTCGTATTCGTCGGCTTCGATGACGAAAAAGTCCGATTCGCTTTCCCCCTGCAGGCGCGCGGAAATACCGAAATTCATCGGCACGCCGCCGATCAGGAAGCCGGGCGCATAGCCGGCGTCTTCCAGGATCCAGGCCAGCATCGACGAAGTCGTGGTTTTACCGTGGGTACCGGCGACGGCCAGCACCCATTTTTCGCGCAAAATATGTTCGCCAATCCACTGCGGGCCCGACACATACGGCAAGCCGCGGTTCAGGATTTCCTCGATCAGCGGATTCCCGCGCGTCATCACATTACCGACCACATATAAATCGGGATTCAGCGACACTTGCTCCGGGCCATAACCCTGGATCAATTCGATGCCCTGGGCCTCGAGCTGGGTACTCATCGGAGGATAGACGTTGGCGTCGCAACCGGTAACGCGGTGGCCGGCCTCTTTCGCCAAAACCGCCAGGCCGCCCATGAAGGTGCCGCAAATGCCGAGGATGTGAATATGCATGATCGTGAGGAAAGAAGCGAATACGCGATTCTACCCGACGCGATGCCATTTTTAGTTCAAGAGTATGATCGAGGGCATGATGCCAACCCAGAATAATGACCTCCAGCAGTTGCGCGCGCAGATCGCCGCAACCGCCGCGCGCATGATCGCGCAGGACGGCGCCGACTATGCCACGGCGCGCACGAAGGCGGCCCGCCAGGTACTGGGCGTGGACCAGCCCCGCCCGAACCTGATGCCCGACAATGGCGAGATCGAAGACGAAGTGCGGCGCTACCAGGCCCTGTTCGGCGGCGCCGCCCATGCCGAGCGTCTGCAACTGCTGCGCGAAAAGGCGCTCGAGGTGATGGATGCGCTTGCCGAGTTCCGCCCTTACCTGACCGGCGCTGTGCTCAACGGCACCGCGGGCGAACACGACGACATCCATTTGCAGCTGTTTGCCGACAGCGCAAAGGAGGTCGAGATTTTTCTCCTCAACCGCAACGTCAATATAGATATCTCGGAAACCCCGCATTTCAAGGGCGCCCGGCACGATCCGGTTGAAACGGTGAGCTTCCTGTGGCATAAGGAGGCGGTGCATGCCGAGTTGTACGATTTTCATGATTTACGCGGCGCCTTGAAACCGCGCGCCGATGGCCGCATCCAGCGCGTCGACGCCGCCGGCTTGCGCGCCCTGATGAGCACCGATCAATCCCTGGAACAGGACGAATGAATAAGAAGAAATTGGCCGCGTTTGCGGCTGTGGCAGTTATTTTTGGCGCGCTTGGCGCCGTGTTCGGAACGAAAAAAGACGCAGCGCCGGTGACGACCACCATGGCGCCGACTGGTGGCCCGGCCCATACCGCCTCCACTAACTTATATGCGCGTACCCTGGAAGACCTCGGCGGCAAGCCGCAAGCCTTCAGCCAGTGGCAAGGCAAACCCCTGCTGGTGAATTTCTGGGCCACCTGGTGCGCTCCCTGCGTGCAGGAAATGCCGGAACTGTCGGCCATTGCCAATGAAGAAGCCGGCAAGCGCTTCAACGTGATCGGCATCGGCATCGATTCGCCCACGGCAATGCGCGAGTTTGCAGCCAAGCACAACATCAAGTATCCCCTGCTGGTGGGCGGCATGGGCGGCACCGACATCGCACGCGATTTCGGCAATGCCAACGGCGGCCTGCCCTTCACGGTCCTGATCGGCGCCGACGGACAAGTGCGCAAGACGTATCTCGGCAAGTTAAAATTCGACGCGTTGAAGGCCGACCTGGCGGCGCTGTAAAAAGCCGCGCACGGTCGTTCGTTTCCGATCTGCGCGTCAGCCTCCTCTATCCACAGAGAATTTTATCGCTTGCCAATAGCTGACGTTAGCGGCAAAATGCGACACTTTCGAGCATAGACTCTAGAATACAATGGCGAAAAAGCTACTGCTGCTCAACGGTCCCAACCTGAATTTATTGGGCACCCGCGAGCCTGCGGTGTATGGCGCGGCAACGCTGGCCGACATCGAAAGTGCTGCACAGGCGCAAGCCGAAGCTGCGGGCGGATCGCTTTCCTGCTTTCAAAGCAACCATGAAGGTGCGCTGATCGACCGCATCCATGCCGCCCGCGAGGAAGGCGTCGACGCGATCGTCATCAATCCCGGCGGACTCACCCACACGAGCGTGGCATTGCGCGATGCGCTCGCCGCGGTGGCGATTCCGTTCATTGAGGTGCATATCTCAAATATTTATCAGCGCGAAGAATTCCGTCACCATTCCTATTTGTCGGCCCTGGCCCGCGGCACCATCTGCGGACTCGGCGTCGACGGGTATCGGTTTGCCATCGACTTTGCGCTTAAATAGCGTTAATCTACGACAACTTCATGCATCATCCTCGGCTGCGCCGTGTTTTTGCGCGCTGTTTTACTCTTCTAATACCACAATAATTCCAAGGGGTTTCACATGGATTTACGTAAACTCAAGACTTTGATCGACCTCGTCGCCGAATCGGACATCGCTGAACTCGAAGTGACCGAAGGCGAGAGCAAGGTTCGCATCGTCAAGTCGTCCGCCACGCCCCAAGGCCAGATGGTCATGATGCCGCCTGCCGGCATGCAGCAGTACTCGGCGCCCGCCCCTGTCGCCGCACCTGCAGCCCCGGCCGCGCCAGCTGCACCTGCTCCCGCCGCCGAAACCGGCCACGTCGTCAAGTCGCCGATGGTCGGCACCTTCTACCGCTCGTCGGCACCCGGTGCCGCGGCCTTTGTCGAAGTCGGCACCAACATCAAGGAAGGCGATACCCTCTGCATCATCGAGGCAATGAAACTCCTGAACGAAATCGACGCCGATGTGTCCGGCGTGGTGACCAAGATCCTGGTGGAAAATGGCCAGCCGGTCGAATTCGGCCAGCCACTGTTCGTGATCGGTTAATTGTCCTTCCGGCCGTGATCTCTTCCCGGCCGCACCATCCCGAATCCAGGCCGGCGCACGACGCCGGCACTCTCACCTGACCAAGCTAACCATGTTTGAAAAAATTCTTATCGCCAACCGTGGTGAAATCGCGCTGCGTATCCAGCGTGCATGCCGCGAAATGGGCATCAAGACGGTGGTCGTTCACTCGGAAGCCGACAAGGACGCCAAGTACGTCAAGCTGGCCGACGAGTCGGTCTGTATCGGCCCGGCGCAGTCGTCGCTGAGCTACCTGAACATGCCGGCCATCATCAGCGCCGCCGAAGTGACGGACGCCGAAGCAATCCACCCCGGCTACGGCTTCCTGTCGGAAAACGCCGACTTCGCCGAACGCGTGGAAAAATCGGGCTTCGTCTTCATCGGCCCGCGTTCCGATTCGATCCGTTTGATGGGCGACAAGGTCTCGGCCAAGCAGGCGATGATCCGTGCTGGCGTGCCTTGCGTGCCGGGTTCGGATGGCGCGCTGTCGGACGATCCGAAAGAAATCATCCAGACCGCCCGCAAGGTCGGCTATCCGGTCATCATCAAGGCCGCCGGTGGCGGCGGCGGACGCGGCATGCGCGTGGTCCACACCGAAGCGGCGCTGTTGAACGCCGTGGCGATGACCAAGACCGAAGCCGGTACCGCCTTCGGCAATCCGGAAGTGTACATGGAGAAGTACCTGGAAAATCCGCGCCACGTGGAAATCCAGATCCTCGCCGACGAACATAAAAACGCCGTCTGGCTGGGCGAACGCGACTGCTCGATGCAGCGCCGCCACCAGAAGGTGATCGAGGAAGCGCCGGCGCCGGGCATCCCGCGTAAACTGATCGAAAAGATCGGCGACCGTTGCGCCGAAGCTTGCCGCAAGATCGGTTACCGCGGCGCCGGCACCTTCGAATTCCTGTACGAAAACGGCGAGTTCTATTTCATCGAAATGAACACGCGCGTGCAGGTCGAACACCCGGTCACCGAAATGATCACCGGCATCGACATCGTGCAGGAACAGATCCGCATCGCCTGCGGCGAAAAGCTGCGTTTCCGCCAGCGCGACATCATGCTGGCCGGCCATGCGATCGAATGCCGCATCAATGCCGAAGACCCGTTCAAATTTACGCCGTCGCCGGGGCGCATCACCGGCTGGCACCCGCCGGGCGGTCCCGGCATCCGTGTCGATTCGCACTCGTATGCGGGCTACTATGTGCCACCTCATTACGACTCGATGATCGGCAAGGTAATTTCCTACGGTGCTACGCGTGAGCAAGCCATCCGCCGCATGCAAATCGCGTTGTCGGAAATGGTGGTCGAGGGTATCTTGACCAACATCCAGCTGCACCGCGAACTGATGGTCGATGCCCGCTTCATCGAAGGCGGCACCAACATCCACTACCTGGAACAGAAGCTGGCCAACCGCCCCGACACCAAAGTGGTCGTGGCTCCCGAGAACAAGGCTGACGCATGAGCTGGACCGAAGTCATCATCGAAATCGCACGCGAACACGCCGAGGCCTTATCTGACGCCTTGATGGAAGCGGGTGCGCTGTCGGTGTCGGTGGAAGACGCCGACGAAGGGACCGACCAGGAAAAGCCGCTGTTCGGCGAGCCTGGCATGGAGCCGACCGAAGCCGCCTGGGACCACAGCCGTGTCGTGGCGCTGACCGACGTCGACGCCGACCAGGCTGCGATCATCGCCGAAGCGGCTGCCGCCATCGGCCTGGCCGCGGCGCCTGCGTTCACCACGCGCGACGTCGCCGACGCCGACTGGGTGCGCCTGACGCAATCGCAGTTCGAGCCGATCCACATCGGCACCAACATCTGGGTCGTGCCGAGCTGGCACGAAGCGCCGGACCCGAACGGGCTGATCCTCGAACTCGATCCGGGCCTCGCCTTTGGTACGGGCAGCCATCCGACCACCCGCCTGTGCATGGAGTGGCTCGAAGCCCATCCGGCGCCGGGCAAATCGGTGCTCGATTACGGCTGCGGTTCGGGCATCCTGGCGATGGTCGCCAAGAAGCTCGACGCCGCCGACGTCACCGGCGTCGACATCGATCCGCAGGCGATCGAATCGGCGCGCGCCAACGCCGAGCGCAACGGCTGCGACATCACTTTCTACGTGCCGGACGAACTGGCTGTCTCGGACAACGAGCGTCATAAAAGCGGCAAGTTCGACATCGTCGTCGCCAACATCCTGTCGAGCCCATTGAAGCTGATGGCGCCGATGTTGTCGGGCCGGGTGGCGCCGGGCGGTTCGCTGGTGCTGTCGGGCGTGCTGGCGCGCCAGGCCGAGGAAGTGGCCGCGGCGTATGCACCTTTCATCAAGCTGGGCGTCTGGGCCGAGCAGGACGGCTGGGTTGCCCTTCACGGGACGCTTGGCCAGGATACGGTACCGGCCGCGCGTTCCGCAACGAACGCCTAAGGAGCCCGGCATGGCGCTTGCCACACAATGCCCCCATTGCGGCACGATGTTCCGGGTCGCCTCGGACCAACTCAAGCTGCGTGGGGGCATCGTGCGTTGCGGCTCCTGCCAGGAGATTTTCGACGGCAGCGCGACGCTGGTCGACCTCGATGCGCTGCCGGCCAGGAACGAAGCGCCTGCGCCTGTTCCTGTTCCTGTTCCGGAGCCTGAACCGGTCGCCGCTGAAGCGGCCGCTGTACCCGAGCCTGCACCTGTGGCGCAGGCGCCGGTCGAACCGCCCTCTCCCGCCATCCCCGAAGAAGAACCGCTGGCGCCGCTCGACGTGGCAGTCGATCTGCCGAACTTCGACGACCAGCCGGTCTATACGCTCGACTTCGACCATACCTTCGATCCGTTCGGGATTTTGCCGAAGGTCGATGATGCGCCACACGATGCGCCACCTGCCGACGCCGAGCCTGCCGCCGTCGTGCCTGCCCCTGAACCGGCGATCGCTGCACCTGCCGACGCGCCATTGACGCCACCAGGCACCGGCCGCATCGAACCCATCTTCGGCCTGCCGGTCGACGAGGAACTGGTCGCCGCGCCGCTGCCCGGCCACGGGCAGGACGAGCCTGCCGCCCCTGCCTCGGCACACATACAACCTGCCGCCGACGCGCCGCCGATGCCGATGCGCGAAGCGACCGCCAGCACGGTCAGTCATCCTCCCGTGGCCCACATCCCGCCGGTGGCGCGCACCCCGGGCGCCCAGCGTGCCGACAAGGCCGCGGCGCGGCGCTCGAAACTGACGCCGACCCGCATCGAAGCGCAGCCGAAGCTGCGCGCGGCCGAGATCGACGAGCCGGATTTCGTCAAGCGCGGCCGCCAGCAAGAGCAGACCGGCCGCACGCGCAAGGTCGCGCTGCTGAGCGGCGCCGTCGTCATGCTGGTGCTGCTGTTCGCGCAAGGCGCCTTCACCTTCCGCAACGCGCTCGCCGCGCGCTTCCCGGATGCGAAACCGGCGCTGGTGTCGGGCTGCGCGGTGTTCGGCTGCCGCGTCGAACTGCCGATGCAGGCCGATAACCTCGCCATCGAAACCGGAGAATTGACCACGCTCGGCGGCGGCGCCTATTCGTTCACCACCGAACTGCGCAACACGGGCGCCACTGCCCAGGCCTGGCCGAGCCTCGAACTGGCGCTCACGGACGCCGACGACAAGCCGCTGGTGCGGCGCGTGTTCGCACCCAGGGATTATCTCGCCGCCGCGGCCACGGCAGCCGCCAACGGCATCGCCCCGCGTGCCGAACAACCGATCAAGCTCCACTTCCGGGTGGACGACCTGAAACCTTCCGGCTACCACATCGCCGTTTTTTATCCTTAAAGCTCCCATGACCCAACCGACCCTGATCTGCGGATCGCTCGCCTTTGACAAGATCATGCAGTACCACGGCCGCTTCGCCGACACCCTGCTGGCCGACCAGCTGCACCGCGTGAACGTCTCGTTCCTGGTGCCGACGCTGCGCACCGAATACGGCGGCTGCGCGGCGAACATCGCCTACAACCTCAAATTGCTCGGCGGCGACCCGCTGATCATGGCCACCCTCGGCCAGGACGGCGCCGACTACCTCGAGCGCCTGCGCAACTTCGGCATCAAGACGCGCGCCATCAAGACCATCGGCGACGCCTACACGGCGCAGTGCTTCGTCACGGCCGACCAGGACAACAACCAGATCAACGCCTTCCACCCGGGCGCGATGCAGTTCTCCCACGAGAACAAGGTCGCCGACCAGGGCCCGCTGCGGGTGGCAATCATCGCCCCGGACGGCCGCGACGGCATGCTCCAGCACGCGCACGACTGCGCCGCGCAAGGCGTACCCTTCATGTTCGACCCGGGCCAGCAGCTGCCGATGTTCAGCGGCGAAGAACTGCTGAACTTCATCGAACAGGCCACCTACCTGGCCGCCAACGACTATGAATTCGAAATGGTCATGGACCGCACCGGCCTCACGCTGGAACAGATCGCGGCGCGCCTGAACGCCCTGATCGTCACGCGCGGCGAAAAGGGTTCCGAAATCTACGCCGGCGGCGAACGCTTCGACATCCCGCCGGTCACCGCTGCCGCCGTCGTCGACCCGACCGGCTGCGGCGACGCCTACCGCGCCGGCCTCCTGTACGGCATCGCCCAGGGCTACGACTGGCCAACCACCGGCCGCCTCGCCAGCCTGCTCGGTTCGATCAAGATCGCCCACCAGGGCGGCCAGAACCACAGCTTCACGCCGCAGGAAATCGCCGCCAGGTTCGAATCCGCCTTCGGCTACCGTTTTAATTAAAACCAGCGGCGGTCGCGCACCGTAGAGGTTGTGAAAAAATCGCCATGGCTGCGTTGCCTCGTCTCGCCGTACACTCGTACTGTCTTCGACTCGGCGCCTTGCCCTGACGATTTTTTCACAACCTCGTAGGGTGGGCTCCGCCCACGCGTTACGCACGTTGAACGTGGGCGACGGCGCAGAAACATCGCCCGCACAATCGCCGCGTGCTACGGACAAAAAAATGGGCAGCCACGCTGCCCATTTTCACATCCATTCCGATCACGCTAGATCGGCACCACCATCCGCAACAAATACAGCGCAATCTGCAGCAGCACCACCGCCACCAGCACCGACAGATCCAGCCCGCCGATCGGCGGCACCACCTTGCGGATCGGCCGCAGCAGCGGATCGTTCAGCGCATGCACGAACGGCGCCAGCGGCGCATGCGGATTGACCCAGCTGAAGATCGCCTCGATGATCAGGAGCGCGATGAAACCGTAGATGATCCACTTCAGGAAGCGCCCCAGCGCCAGCAGGAACACCTGCTCCGCGCTGGCCCCGACGATGAACAGGATCGAGGTCGCCAGCAGCACTACCAGGAAGGCGCCGATCAGGCTGGCCCAGTCGTAGCCGCCCGCGCCCGGCACCAGGCGGCGCAGCGGCTTCACCAGCCAGTCGCTCATCGTGAAGGTGAACTGCGCCACCGAGGCGGGCGGACGCACGCGGATGGCCTGCATCCAGAAACGCAGCAGGAGCGCGGCCCCCAGCAAAGTGGCGATGGTATCGACGATCAACTGAAGAATGGGCACGACAACTCCTTGAGATAAAAAAAACCGCTGTGTGACAGTTTCACACAGCGGTATTTTGCCCTAAGCGGGCCTGGCCTGGCGTTATGGACGGCTGCTGGTCGGGAACGGCCATGCGGCCGCCGGCGCCAGCACGGTCTTGGCGGCTGGTGCGGGTGCTGCCGGCTTGGCTTCCGCCTTGGCGTCGGCGCCTGCCTGGGCTTCGCCCTTGGCTTCCGCCTTGGTAGCCGGCTTCTTCGCCGCAGCCTTCTTCGCTGCAGGCTTGGTCGACTTGGCTGCCGGCTTGGCCGCGGCTGCCGGCTTCCCTTCCGCTTCTGGCTGGGCTTCCGCTTTGGCCGCCGATGCTTCCGGCTGCGCTTCGGCTTTCGCTTCCGGCTGGGCTTCGGCCTTGGCTTCCGGCTGGGCTTCGGCTTTTGCTTCCGGCTGGGCTTCGGCTTTCATGGCCTCTGGCTGCGCTTCGGCCTTGGCTGACTTGGCTGCCGGCTTGGTAGCGGCCTTCTTTGCAGCCGCGCCCTTGGTCGCAGCAGGTGCCGCGGACTTGGCAGCGGTGCTCTTGGTCGCCGCCGGCTTGGCTTGCGCCTTGGCGGCGGTCCTGGTGGCAGCAGCCTTGGCTGGCGATGGGGTGGCAGTCTTGGCGGCTGACTTGGCCGGCGCCGGCGTGGCACTCTTGGCAGCGGCTTTGGCGGGCGTCTTGGCGGGCGTCTTAGCAGACGCCCCCCCCTTGGCTGCGCTCTTGGCAGCGGATTTGGCCGGTGCTTTGGCTGCAGTCTTGGTCGCCGTCTTGGCCGGGGTCTTGGCAGCAGTCTTCACCGGTGCTTTGGCTGCAGTCTTGGCGGGCGTCTTGGCAGCGCTCTTGGCCGGCGTTTGCGCCGCGCCTTTCGACGCCGACTTGGCAGGCGCCTTGGTTGCGGTTTTCGCTTCCGACTTGGCCGGCGATTTGGTTGTCGCAGCTTTTGCTACCGGCTTGGCAGCCGACTTGGCTGCGCTCTTGGCGGCTGGCTTTGCAGCCGATTTAGCGGCCGATTTTGCAGCCGTTTTAGCGGCTGGCTTGGCTGCTGTCGTCGTCTTGGCCGCTGGCTTGGCAGCGGCGGTTTTCTTCGCGGCTGGCTTGGCTGCCGACTTGGTGGCGGCGGCTTTCGCTACCGGCTTGGCTGCAGCTTTGGTGGCGGTCTTCTTGGCGGCTGGCTTGGCAGCGGCTTTGGCGGCGCTCTTCGCAGGTGCCTTGGCTACGGTCGACTTGGCTGCGGACTTCTTGGCCGCTGGTTTGGCTGCCGGCTTGGTTGCGGTGGCTTTCGCTGCGGGTTTAGCGGCAGCTTTCTTTGCAGCTGGTTTAGCAGCCGGTTTAGCAGCGGCTTTGGCGGCTGGCTTGGCAGCGGCTTTGGCGGCTGGCTTGGCAGCGGTTTTGGCGGCCGGCTTTGCAGCTGGCTTGGCAGCAGCTTTCGCCGGCGCCTTCGATGCAGCCTTGGCTGCCGGCTTTGCAGCCGGCTTTGCAGCCGGTTTTGCAGCCGGTTTTGCTGCAGTCTTCGCTGCCGGTTTGGCCGCAGCCTTCGCTGCAGGCTTTGTAGCCGGCTTGGCGGCCGGCTTGGCGGCGGCTTTGGTGGCCGTCTTTGCAGGCGTCGCCTTTGCCGCGCTCTTCGCGGCCGACTTGGCGGCTGGCTTCTCCGCTGCGCCAGCCTTGGCGGTGGCTTTAGTGGCGGCGGTTTTGGTGGCCGCTTTGGTGGCCGTCTTGGTGGCAGCCTTGGCCGCCGGTTTTGCTGCTGATTTCTTGGTTGCTGTTGCCATTTCGTTCTCCTAATCTGCGATGAGAAAATACGCTACAAGGTTGAAACCCGTCCGTCCGGATGGCCAGGCGGGTTATTCATCGGCATAAACCGTATGGTTATTGCCAATGAATCCGGCACCAGCTGAACTGCTGCAACTCCTCACGATTGCAGCGCTTCAGCCAACGACGTCGGGACACCTGCTCTTGACTCAGATGCGCTTTCACATCGCTGCCCGCGCGGGCACGAAAAGAAAAAGCCGCCATGCCTGAACACGATCAGGCAGTGCGGCTTGTTCTTTTCGTTACGCGTATGTGCATGCTGGCTTGAATCAGCGTCCCATTACGGAAGTTCCGACCGGTGGGCGGCGCGTGTCGTGCACGCTCGCTTTCGCTGCCGGGACTCCCTCGATTCGATCGGTTTTCTTTGTCCGCGCGCATGCAAAAAGATCCATGTTCACGTTTTGACAAATTCAATCACGTAAAGTACACGAAAACCTTGTCACTTCGCAACCCGCGCACGAGTAAATTCGATTCTTCACTACGACTACAACAAATCGCAGGCCGGAACCAATGGCAAATGTGAAGAAGTGCATTTCGAAGCGCGCCTGATTCCATCAGGGCTGCTTCAATGTGCGCCGGCGCCGCGGCCCGTGATCGGCTGCGGCGCATCGACCAGCATGCACCCATCGCCCGCCAGCTGTTTTGACCTTCGGCGGGGTCATATGTGCCGCAAGCCGCCGCCCATGAAAAAAGCCCGATGATCGCTCATCGGGCTTTCGGTATCCATACAAGACCGCCTGGAATCAATCCCAGTTCAGCGCACCACCGGTCTGGTACTCCGTCACGCGCGTCTCGAAGAAGTTACGTTCCTTCTTCAGGTCGATCATTTCGCTCATCCATGGGAATGGATTTTCCTCGGCCGGGAACAGCGGATCGAGGCCGATCTGCACCGCGCGGCGGTTGGCGATGAAGCGCAGGTAGCCCTTGAACATGGTGGCGTTCAGGCCCAGCACGCCGCGTGGCATGGTGTCTTCGGCGTAGCGGTATTCGAGTTCGACCGCTTCCAGGAACAGCGCTTTCAGTTCGTCCTTGAAGGCCGACGTCCACAGCAGCGGGTTTTCCATCTTGATCGTGTTGATCAGGTCGATGCCGAAGTTCACGTGCATCGACTCGTCGCGCAGGATGTACTGGTACTGCTCGGCGGCGCCGGTCATCTTGTTCTGGCGACCGAGCGCCAGGATCTGGGTGAAGCCGACGTAGAAGAACAGGCCTTCCATCAGGCAGGCGAAGACGATGATCGACTTCAGCAGCGTCTGGTCGGTTTCCAGCGTGCCGGTCTTGAAGTCAGGGTCGGTCAGGACGTTGATGTGCGGGATCAGGAACTGGTCCTTGTCGTGGATCGACGGGATCTCGTTGTAAGCGTTGAAGATCTCGCGCTCGTCCAGGCCGAGCGACTCGACGATGTACTGGTAGGCGTGGGTGTGGATCGCCTCCTCGAAGGCCTGGCGCAGCAGGTACTGGCGGCATTCCGGTGCCGTGATGTGGCGGTAGGTGCCCAGCACGATGTTGTTGGCGGCCAGCGAGTCGGCGGTGACGAAGAAGCCTAGGTTGCGCTTCACCAGGCGGCGCTCGTCTTCCGACAGGCCGTTCGGGCTCTTCCACAGCTCGATGTCGCGCTGCATGTTCACCTCCTGCGGCATCCAGTGGTTGGCGCAGCCGGCCAGGTACTTGTCCCAGGCCCACTTGTACTTGAACGGCACCAGCTGGTTGACGTCGGTCTTGCCGTTGATGATGCGCTTGTCGTCGGCGTTGACGCGCTTGGCGACTTCGGCGGCGGGGGCGCTTTCGGTGTTACCCGCGGCGAGCGCCGGGTTCACGGCCGGCGCGCTGGTTGGTTCATCGTCCCATGACAGCATGATTTGTTCCTCTTGAATTCTGTGACAGCAGCGCCCGGCGCGCAGGCCGGGCGTGAAATTAATTAACTAAGCAGCTTATTGGCAGGCTTCGCATTCATCGAAACCGGCATCGCCCGGACGCAGGTAGCACGCCGCGCCATCCGCCTCCGGGGCGCTGGCCGCAGGCGCAGCAGCCGGAGCTGCCGGCGCCGCATGACCGGCCGCCAGGCCGCCCGAGACCGGCACCGCGTTCAGCGCGCCGGTGCGGGTGGTCGACTTCTCCATGTGCGTCGCCGCGATGGTGCGCAGGTAGTAGGTCGTCTTCAGGCCGCGCAGCCAGGCCAGCTTGTAGGTCTCGTCCAGCTTCTTGCCCGAGGCGCCGGCCATGTAGATGTTCAGCGACTGCGCCTGGTCGATCCACTTCTGGCGGCGCGATGCCTGCTCGACCAGCCACTTCGGCTCGACCTCAAATGCGGTGGCGTAGATGTCGCGCAGGTCTTGCGGCACGCGGTCGATCTTGCTCAGCGAACCGTCGAAATACTTCAGGTCGGCGATCATGACTTCGTCCCACAGGTCGCGTGCCTTCAGGTCGCGCACCAGGTACGAGTTGATCTCGGTGAATTCGCCCGACAGGTTCGACTTCACGTACAGGTTCTGGAAGGTCGGTTCGATGCAGGCCGAGACGCCGATGATGTTCGAAATCGTCGCGGTCGGGGCGATCGCCACGCAGTTCGAGTTACGCATGCCGAATTGCTTGATACGCTCGCGCACCACGCTCCAGTCCATCGATTCGCTGGTGTCCTGCTCGAGGTAGCCGCCGCGTTCTTCCGCCAGCAGCTTGATCGAGTCCTGCGGCAGGATGCCGCGGTCCCACAGCGAACCGGCATATGACTCGTAGCGGCCACGCTCTTCGGCCAGCTCGGTCGAGGCCAGGTAGGCGAAGTAGCAGACGGCTTCCATCGAACGGTCGGCGAACTGCACTGCCTGTTCCGAAGCGAACGGTACGCGCATCATGTGCAGGCAATCCTGGTGACCCATGATGCCCATGCCGACCGGACGGTGGCGCAGGTTCGAATTGCGCGCCTTTTCCACGGCGTAGTAGTTGATGTCGATGACGTTATCCAGCATGCGCATCGCCGTGCGGATCGTCTTCTGCAGCTTCACGTGATCCAGGCCATCGCCCTTCATGTGCTGCGGCAGGTTGATCGAGCCCAGGTTGCAGACCGCGATTTCGTCGGCGCTGGTGTTCAGGGTGATCTCGGTGCACAGGTTCGACGAGTGCACGACGCCGATGTGCTGCTGCGGCGAACGGATGTTGCATGGATCCTTGAACGTGATCCATGGGTGGCCGGTTTCGAACAGCATCGACAGCATCTTGCGCCACAGGTCGAGCGCTTCGATCTTTTTGAAGACCAGCATCTCGCCGCGCTCGGCCTTGGCTTCATAGGCCAGGTAGGCTTGTTCGAAGGCTTTACCCACCAGGTCGTGCAGGTCCGGCGTTTCGCTCGGAGTGAACAGGGTCCAGTGGCCCTTTTCCATCACGCGCTTCATGAACAGGTCGGGAATCCAGTTCGCCGTGTTCATGTCGTGGGTGCGGCGGCGGTCGTCGCCGGTGTTCTTGCGCAGGTCGAGGAATTCCTCGATGTCCATGTGCCAGGTTTCCAGGTAGGCGCAGACCGCGCCCTTGCGCTTGCCGCCCTGGTTCACGGCGACAGCGGTGTCGTTGACCACTTTCAGGAACGGCACCACGCCTTGCGACTTGCCGTTGGTGCCCTTGATGCGCGAACCGAGCGCACGCACCGGGGTCCAGTCGTTACCGAGGCCGCCGGCGAACTTCGAGAGCAGCGCGTTTTCCTTGATGGCATCGTAGATGCCTTCCAGGTCGTCGCCGACGGTCGTCAGGTAGCACGACGACAGCTGCGAGCGGCGCGTGCCCGAGTTGAACAGGGTCGGGGTCGAGCTCATGAAGTCGAACGACGAGAGCAGGTTGTAGAACTCGATCGCGCGCGCTTCGCGGTCCGCTTCGCGCAAGGCCAGGCCCATGGCGACGCGCATGTAGAAGGCCTGCGGCATTTCGATGCGGGTGTCGCGCACGTGCAGGAAGTAGCGATCGTACAGGGTCTGCAGGCCGATGTAGCCGAATTGCAGGTCGCGGTCGGCGACGATGGCTTTCGCCAGGCGCTCGAGGTCGTAGTTGCCGAGTTCGGCGTCGAGCAGTTCGTTCTCGATGCCTTTCGCCACGTACTGCGGGAAGTAGGTGAGGTATTCGGCAGCGGCGCGTGCTTGCGGGACTTCCTTGCCGAAGACTTCCTTGCGGATCGTGTGCAGCAGGATGCGCGCGGTGACCTGGCTGTAGGCCGGGTCGGTTTCCATCAGCGCGCGTGCGGCCAGGATGGCGGACTTGTGCAGTTCTTCGACCGGCACGCCGTCGTACAGGTTGCGCAGGGTTTCGGCGACGATCGCATCGGCGTCGACGTGCTTTTCCAGGCCGGCGCAGGCGGCGTTCACCAGCGCGTGCACGTCATTGACGTCGAGCGGCAGGCGCTGGCCGTTGTCGACCACATGAATTTGGGGAGCCTGCGGGGCCGAGGTACCCGCAGCCTCTTTGGCGGCGCGGCGCTCTTCCATCTGCTTGGCGCGGTACAGGACGTAAGCGCGCGCGACATCGTGTTCGCCCGAGCGCATCAAGGACAGTTCCACCTGGTCCTGCACATCTTCGATGTGGAAGGTGCCGCCGTTCGGCTGGCGGCGCATCAGGGCGGCGACCACGTTGTTGGTCAGCTCTTCCACCAGCTCGCGGATGCGCGCCGAGACGGCGCCCTGGCCACCGGCGACCGCCAGGAAGGCCTTGGTCATGGCGACCGAGATTTTATTCGGCTCGAACGGCACGACCGCGCCGTTGCGGCGCAGGATGCGGTAGTCGGCGCGCGCGGCCAGTTCGGCGGCGTTCTTGGCGCCGGCAGCCGCTCCTGGGGCCGCTTGCGGGTGGATGGAAATGTCTTGTGAAGTCTGCATGGGGCCTCCAGGAAGGGCAGTCGGGCTGCCGCCTAAAATGGTCGAAACGTTGGTCGAGCGCCCGCGGGGCGGGCAGCCAGTAAATTAACTAAAAATCAAGAAGCAAAACGGACTCTGCCAACTGCTGATCTCCAGGCTGGACAAGGGTATTGCCGTTGGGTTTATCGGGTTTGAAGCAAAGACGACTTTGCTGCCGTGCTGCAATGATTGTCTTTAATGCTTGAGTCTGCTACCACTAGATCTAGTGGCGTAGTTTGACAATGGACTAATTGTAGTACTTGGCTGCGCCAAGCCGCAAGAGATTAAATTTCCAGTTTTGTGCGCTTTTCATGCGAACGACTCTTGACAGCGCGCTGTTGGACGTTGAATGGGCGCTCGCCAGTAAGTGAGTACTAACCTGCTGCCTAAAGCTTGTTCAGCGCTCGGCGGAGCTGCCCAATCGCAGTGCAGCGCGCACCGTTTTGCACTGGCGAAAAGGCAACGCTTTTTGACAAGTTCAGGGTTGAGGCGACACAAGACCGGGTGCTGCGGGGACCGGTTCGCAGACGCGCGCGTCGTAGTTCCAGCGCCCGCCCCGGTCGAGGCAGCTGTCGATGCGGAAGAATCCACCCGACCAATCGACCACCGCAAGAGCCGCTGCAAGGGCGGCGATCGCCGCAACAATCCGCGCGGCGCGGCGCATCAATTCTCCGGCGCCTGGATATCCAGTTTCTGCATCTGGTAGCGCAGCTGGCGCACGCTGATGCCGAGCAGGCTGGCGGTCTTGGTGCGGTTGAACTGGGTCTGCTGCAGCGCGCGGCCGATGATGTCGCGCTCGACCTGTTCCAGGTAGGCCGGCAGGTTGCTCGGCAATGCAGCCGGCCCCAGCCCCACTGGCTCGGCTACGGCCGGCGCTGCAACCGATGCTGCGGCCAGCGGCGCTTCAGGAGGCGGTGTCGCCACGACTGGCGCCGCCGGCGCCACTTCAGGCCGCGCCGTCTCCGCCAGGCGCGCCGCCTTCAGCGACAGATCGTCGACCTGGATCACCCCGTCGTCGGCAAACGCCAGCGCGCGTTCCAGCACGTTTTCCAGTTCGCGCACATTGCCGGGGAAGGAATACGCCCGCAGCGCTTCCAGCACGCCCGGCCCGAGCGTCGCACGGCTGGCGCCCGCTCCCGCCAGGCGCGCCAGGATGGCGCCGGTCAGCACCGGCAAGTCATCCAGCCGCTCGCGCAGCGGCGGCAGCGCCAGTTCGATCACGTTCAGGCGATAGAACAGATCCTGTCTGAACACCCCGGTTTCGACGCACTTCGCCAGATCCTTGTGGGTGGCGCTGATGATGCGCACGTCGACCGGTTCCTCGTTGGTGGCGCCGATCTTGCGCACGCGCCGTTCCTGGATCGCGCGCAGCAATTTGACCTGCATCGACAGCGGCAAGTCCGCCACCTCGTCGAGCATCAGGGTGCCGCCGTTGGCCGCCTGGAAGAAGCCGTCGCGCTCCTCTCCTGCCCCGGTAAACGCGCCCTTGCGGTGACCGAAGAATTCCGACTCCATCAGATTTTCCGGAATCGCACCGCAGTTGACTGCCACGAACGGTTTATTGGCGCGCGAACTCCGGGCATGGATTTCGCGCGCGGCCAGTTCCTTGCCGGCGCCGGACTCGCCGGTAATCGCAATCGGCGCCATCGAGCGCGCCAGGCGCCCGATCTGGGCGCGCAGCGCCTGCATCGCCTGCGAATCGCCGATCAGGCGCGAACCGCTGCCCTGCCCGCCGTTTTGGGTCGCCTTGGTATCGGACAGCTTCAGCGCCGAGCGCACCATCACACGCAGTTCGTCGAGCACCACCGGCTTCGATACATAATCGAAGGCGCCGGCTTTCAGCGCCACCACCGCGTTGTCGGCGCTGCCGTAGGCGGTGATCACGGCGATCGGGGTCTTGGAGGTGCTGGACACTTCGCGCACCAGTTCCAGCCCGAGGCCGTCGGGCAGGCGCATGTCGGTCAGCACCAGGTGGTAGCTGTTGTCCGCGACGTAGCGGCGCGCTTCGCGCAGCGTCGCCGCGCAGTCGACGTCGAGACCCATTTTCAGCAGCGTGATCTCGAGCAGTTCGCGCAGGTCGGCTTCGTCGTCGACGACTAAAATCCGGGGTGAACTCATGCGTTGCTCTCCTGGGCGAAGGTGATGACGAAGCGGCCGCTGGCCTGGCGCGCACCCGCGGCCGCCGTGTCGAAGCGCGAGTCGAAACGTGGGTCGAAACGTGGGTCGAAACGTGACTCGTAATCGAGTTTAGCGCCGTTGTTCAGGCACAGCTCGCGCGCCAGGTACAGCCCCAGGCCCGTGCCCTTGCTGGACGTCGTATAAAACGGCTCGAACAGGTGCGCGCGCACTTCGGGCGTGATGCCGGGGCCGTCGTCCTGCACGTGCAGTTCCAGCGTGCCGAACGCGTCCAGTTCGGGCCAGATGCGGATGCTCGACGGCTGGCGGCTGGCATAGCGGATCGCATTGCCGAGCAAATTGACCAGCACTTCGCGCAGGTGCAGCGCATCGAAACGCACCTCGATGGCGCCGGCGCCGCCCAGCCACACCATCTCGTCCGGCAAGCCCTGGGTTTCGCAGAATTCGGCTTTCAATTCGAGCAGGAATGGCGCCAGCTGCACCGGTTCCGCATACGGCTGGGCTTTCCTCGACAGCTGCAGGATGTCTTCCACCATGCGGTTCACACGCGCCACATTGTCGCCGATGATTTTCAGCAGCCGCACCTCGGCCTTGCCGTGCAGGTCTTCGGCCAGCAGGGCCGTGGCGTGGCCAATCGCCGACAGGGGATTCCTCACCTCGTGTGCGATGCTGGCCGTCAGGCGCCCCATCGAGGCCAGTTTCAGTTGCTGCGCCTGGTTTTCGATGGCGCTGACGTCCTGCAGGAAGATCACGCTGCGCCCAAGCATGCCGCCCGCGGCCGCCACCCGCGCAAAGCGCAATTTGATGTGCGCCGGCTGGTCGCGCCGCGCGCGCAGGCCCGCCTCGCCCACCACCACTTCCTGGTAGGGTTTTAATATGACATAGGCCGTATCCGGCCCGGCTGCGCCCGGCACCGGCTCGACGGCGGCCAGGGTCGCCGGTCCGGCGGATTCGGCGCCGAGCCAGCCGGCGAACGCATGCGCCACCGGTTCCAGTCCCGGCAAGGCGTCGAGCTGCAAGCCGGCGACGGTCTCCATGCCGAGCATGCGCCGCGCCGCCGGATTGGCGGTGTGGATGCGGCCGTCGCTGCCGACCACCAGCACGCCGTCGCCGACGTCCGCCACCACGATCTCGTTGATCGCCTGCTGCACCTGCAGGTCGACACCGCGCTGGGCCGCCAGTTCTTCCTGCGCGATCAGACGCGCCGCCAGCCGGTTGACCAGCCAGACCACGGCAAAGAAGGCGCTGCCGATCATCCCGGCCTGCATCAGGGCCGGCTCACCGTCGCGCGTAAACAGCTGCCAGGTGGCGTCGACCAGCACGAACAGGGTCGCCAGCGCGGCCGAGAACAGCGCCGGCACCAGCGGCGCCAGGATCGCGGTCCCGGCCAGCGGGAACAGATACAGGATGCCCAGGCCGCTGCGCACGCCGCCGGCGGCCAGGTACAGGAGCGAGATCACGGCCAGGTCGAGCGCGATCTGGCTGGTCAACTGGAGCGTGAAGCGGCGCCGCCAGAACACCGTCAGCAGGCCGAAGAAGACGGCGGCGCCGAGGTAGGCGAAGCAGGTCGGCGCATAGGCCGGCACTGCGCGCACCCCGCCTTCGCGCACGTCGAAGGCAAGGTACAGCAGCAGCACCAGCGCGATCACGATGCGGGTGACGGTCAGCGCCTGCAGCGAGCGCCAGAAAGTGGCGCGCGACTGCGTGGACAGCACCTGCCGCTCGGTCATCAAGGCTGGGGCGGCAGGCGCGGCAAGTGGGCCGGGCTGCAGTAGTCGCGTCCGTCGGCGTGCAGCGCTTCCGAGGCCGGGAAGTGCAGGCCGCAGTGCGCGCAGCTGGTCATGTTTTCGATGGCGGCCGGCGGCGGCGCATTCTGCTGCCGGGGCGGCACGTGCATTTGTTGTTTGCGGGCGGCGGCGCGCAGCTTGGCGCGCACTGCGAAATACACCAGCAGCGCCAGCAGGATCCAGAACAGGACACGGCTCATGCGATCCCCCGGTGCAGCACGACTTCGAGCACGAAGCGGCTGCCGACATAGGCCAGCGCCAGCGTGGCGAAGCCGGCCAATGTGAAGCGCAGCGCCGTCTTGCCGCGCCAGCCGCGCCACTGGCGTCCCGCCAACAAGGCCGCGAACAGCACCCACGACAGCAGCGCAAAGACATTCTTGTGGTCCCAGCGCAGCGCGCGCCCGAACAGCTGTTCCGAGAACACCACGCCCGACAGCACGGTGAGACTGAGCAGCACGAAACCGATCCAGATCAGGCGAAACAGCAGCTTTTCCATCGTCAGCAGCGCCGGCAGCTGGTCGAGTGCGCCGCCGAACCAGCCACCGCCGGCCGGCACCGCGCGCGCATGCAGGCGCGCTTCCTGCAGCGCCATCAGCACCGCATGGAAGGCGGCAATCGTCAGCGTGCTGTAGGCCAGCACCGCCACCGCCACGTGCCAGCCGAATGCGCTCGACTGGTTTTGCAGCGGCATCACCGCGCCCGGGAACACCATCGGCAGCAAGGCGACGGCGCAGGCGCAGGGCATGACCAGGCGGCGCAGGCCGTCGAGCGCGAAATTGCGGTTCTCGAACCAGTAGGCCGCCACCGAGACCCACAACGCGGCCGAGAGCATGATCGCGAAACCGATGCGCAGGCCGCCCGGCGCGAACGCGTCGCTCCAGAGGGCGGCGCCGTGCACGGCCCAGGCCAGTGCGGTGACGCCGGAAATGACGGCGCCCTGGCGCGACGGCAGCAGGGCGCAAGCCGCGTACAAAATGGCCGCGGCAAGAAAAAGGGTGTTGTGCATAGCCGCGAGTCTACACCATCGGCACGCGGCAGGCGCGGCCCCCCTGCCCCGCCCGGCTGCTACCTTAATCGACCGCCGCCATTCTCCGCTCGTCCTGGTGATGACGCTGCTGCTCTTCCATCACCAGCATGCCGAGTTCGCGTTTGAGGTCGTTGAACGCGGGCGCGGACGGGTCGCGCAGGCGCGGCAGGTCGACCAGGATGTCGCGCTTGACCGTGCCGGGCCGGTAAGTCATCACGACGATGCGGTCGGCGAGATAAATCGCTTCCTCGATGCTGTGGGTGACGAACAGGATGGTTTTTTTCGTCGCCATCCAGATGCGCAGCAGCTCGTCCTGCAGGTTGCGCCGGGTGAGCGCGTCGAGCGCCCCGAACGGTTCGTCCATCAGCATGATCGGCGAATCGAGCGCCAGCACGCGCGCGATCGCCACGCGCTGGCGCATGCCGCCGGACAGGTCCTTCGGATAGCGCGTGCTGAACTCCGACAGCGACAGCATGTGCAGCAGCTTCTCGACCGTGCCGGCGATGCGCGCCTTGGCCAGCCCCTTGATCTCGAGGCCGAAGGCGATGTTTTGCTCGACCGTCATCCAGGGAAACAGCGCGTATTCCTGGAACACCATGCCGCGGTCGGGACCGGGCGCGCTGACCGGCGCGCCATCGACCGTGATGCTGCCGCTGGTCGGATGGGCGAAGCCGGCCACCGCGTTGAGCAGGGTCGACTTGCCGCAGCCGGAAGGCCCGAGCAGGCAGGTGAACTGTCCGTGGGCGATGTCGAGGTCGATGTCCTGCAGCGCCACGATCTCGCGCCGCCCGCTCGCGAACACCTTGTTGACTTTCTTGATACGGATATGCGCTTCCATGCGTGCTCCCGTCAATGCTCCAGGCCGCGGTGCCAGCGCAGCAGGTAGTTGTTCAGGCGGTTCATGCCGATGTCGATCGCCAGGCCAAGCATGCCGATGGTGATCATGCCGGCGATGATCTTGTCGGACCAAAAATACTCGCGCGCCTCCAGGATGCGAAAGCCCAGGCCATTGTTTACCGCGATCATCTCGGAGACGATGACGACGATGAAGGCGGTGCCGATGCCGATCCGTACTCCCGACAGGATGTAGGGCACGGCGGCCGGCAGGATCACGCGCAGGAACACCGTGCCGCGGCTCGCGCCCAGGCTGCGCGCCGCGCGCAGATAAATGCCGTCGACCTGGCGCACCCCGGCGATGGTATTCATCAGCACCGGAAAAAAGGCGCCCAGCGCGATCAGGAACACGGCCGGCGGATTGCCGAGGCCGAACCACAGGATCGCCAGCGGAATGTAGGCGATCGGCGGGATCGGGCGCAGGATCTGCACCAGCGGGTTCATCCAGGCATACACGGCGGGGATGGCGCCCATGGCCAGGCCCAGCGGCAGGGCCAGCGCCGCGCCGATGGCAAAGCCGACCACCACGCGGTACAGGCTGGTGAGGGTGTCGACCACCAGCTCGCCGGAGAAAGCCCAGGCCCACCAGTTGCCGCCGGCGTGTTCCTCGAAGGGCTGCAGCGGCAGCAGGTATTCGACCCACTTGCGGCCGACGTCGTAGGGCGCCGGCAGCACCTGCGGGTTGACCAGGCCGGCGCTGGCGACCGCCTGCCAGATCATGATCGCCAGCAGCGGCACCACCAGGCCCACGCCACGTTCGTACCAATCCTTGCCCCAACTGCGTTTTTCCATGATCGTTCCCCGTTCCGCCTCAGTTCACGTTCAGGCTTTTTTTGGCCGCAGCCAGCAGGTCGGTACGCACCCAGTCGCGCGCCAGCGGCGGCTGGCGCATGCGTCCGACACCGGTCCTGGCCATGGTATCGGTGGTGACCTGGATGTGCTCGGCCGTGATGTCGTACGAATATGGCGCATTGCCGATCGCATCCTCGAAGTCGTCGACGCTGATCTGGCCCTTGAAAATCGTCTCGCGCACGTATTTCGACGCCAGCGCCTTGTCGTCGATGAAGGCCTTGGTTGCCTGCACGAAGCAGCGCATGAATTTCTCGGCGAGCGGACGGCGGGTGCCATAAAACTGTTCGGTCATGACCATGGTGCGCACCGGCGAACCGATCGGCGTGTCGTAGGGTTTCAGTACTTCGACACCGAAGGCCTTGTTGATCGCCTGCGAGGCCTGCGGTTCGGACTGCATCATGGCGTCGATCTGCTTGCCGATCAGCGCGGCGTTGAGGTCGGCGTACGAGAGGAATACCAGCTGCACGTCCTTGCCGGGATCGGCGCTCGAGCTGAGCTTGTGCTTCTGCAGTTCTGCCATCAGGAGCACTTCCTGGATCGCGCCGCGGGTGACGCCGACCCGTTTGCCCTTCAGGTGCGCAACGCTGGTGATGTTGCGCCCCGGCTGCGCGACCAGGCGCGCGCCGCCGGTGGCAAAGCCGGCCACGACGACGATCGGGGCGCCGCCGGCGCGGCCGGATATCGCCGCCTCGGAGGCGGTGGCGCCGACGTCGAGTTCGCCTGCGATGATCGCCTGCATCACGTCCAGCCCCTTGGCGAAGGTCTTTTCCTCGACCTTGATGCCGCACTTCGGTGCGATCTCCTTGATGTACGAGATCGCGCCGAAATGCGCCAGCTTGATGTTTCCGAGCCGGACCACTTCCTGGGCCTGTGCCGCCGCCGCGCCGAGGAAGGCCATGGCGACCAGGGCTGATTTGATTACATTGCTCATACATGTCTCCGTGATGTGCGCCGAAAAACAATGTCAAAAGGAAAGGACAGTCCGCGAATCCAGAATGTGTCAGATAAAGCGAGCTCGGCTTTTGATGCGGAACAAGATGATGGCGGCCAAAAATTCGTGTGGCGTGGAACCCAATGGCCGGGCGGGCAAGCTGGGCGCAGGGTAAAATGACGGATTCGATTCACAGCCCTCTTCTATATAGTCAGGTAGAACATGCTAGATAACCTTACCCAACGCCTTGCCAAGGTCGTCAAGACGATGCGCGGCGAGGCCCGTCTGACCGAAGCGAATACCTCCGAGATGCTGCGCGAAGTGCGCATGGCCCTGCTCGAGGCCGACGTGGCCTTGCCGGCGGTGCGCGACTTCATCGCCAAGGTCAAGGAAAAAGCGCTGGGCGAAGAAGTCATCGGCTCGCTCAGCCCGGGCCAGGCCCTGGTCGGCGTGGTGCAGCGCGAGCTGGCCGCCCTGATGGGCGCCGACCTCGGTCCCGAGGCGACGCAACTCTCGTTCGCGCAGCAGCCGCCGGCGATCATCCTGATGGCGGGTTTGCAGGGTGTCGGTAAAACCACGACCACTGGCAAGCTGGCCAAGTACCTCAAGGAACAGAAGAAGAAAAAAGTGCTGACCGTCTCGGCCGACGTCTACCGTCCGGCCGCGATCGCCCAGCTCGAATCGGTGACCAAGCAGGTCGGCGCCGACTTCTTCCCGTCGACCTCGACCGACAAGCCGGTCGACATCGCCCTGAACGCGCTCGATTGGGCGAAGAAGCATTACCACGACGTCCTGATCATCGACACCGCCGGCCGCCTCGGTATCGACGAAGCGATGATGCAGGAAATCGCCGCCGTCCACGGCGCCGTGAAGCCGATCGAAACCCTGTTCGTGGTCGACGCCATGCTGGGCCAGGATGCGATCAACACCGCCAAGGCGTTCAATGACGCGTTGCCGCTGACCGGTATCGTGCTGACCAAGCTCGATGGCGATTCGCGCGGCGGCGCCGCCCTGTCGGTGCGCCATGTGACCGGTAAACCGATCAAGTTCGCCGGCGTCTCGGAAAAGCTCGATGGCCTGGAAGCCTTCGATCCGACCCGCATGGCCAGCCGCGTGCTGGGCATGGGCGACATCATGGCGCTGGTCGAAGAAGCGCGCAAAGGCGTCGACGAAAAGGCCGCGGCCGACATGGCCAACAAGATCAAGTCGGGCGGCCGCTTCGACATGAACGACTTCAAGGCGCAGCTGTCGCAGATGAAGAAAATGGGTGGCATGTCGGGCTTGCTCGATAAACTGCCGGCGCAGTTCCAGCAGGCCGCGGCCGGCGCCAACATGGACCAGGCCGAGAAGCAGGTCAAGCGCATGTGCGGCATCATCGATTCGATGACGCCGCTCGAGCGCGCCAAGCCGGAACTGATCAAGGCCAACCGCAAGCGCCGCATCGCCGCCGGCGCCGGCGTGCAGGTGCAGGAAGTCAATCGCATGCTGAACCAGTACGACCAGATGCAGACGATGATGAAAAAATTGAAGGGCGGCGGCCTCATGAAAATGATGCGCGGGATGAAGGGCATGATGCCGGGCGGGATGCGTTAAGCGTTTTTGCCCCGGTTGCGGACCCTTTTGTCCTCATAAAACGCCGCGCCCGGCACCATGCCGGCGCGGCGTTTTTTTGGGCGTTTTTGGGGCGTTTTTCACTCTATGAGGACGAGTTGCGAATAAACCCTGTTTTTTGGGCTTATCAGAGTGAAAAAATGGTGAAAAAGACTTGCAGGAACAGTAAAACGCCACCAATATAAGCCGTGCGATGTATTGCGCAATTTCTCATATTAGGAGGCTCGAAGATGGCAACAGCCAAGAAATCCCCAGCAGCGCCTGCAAAGAAGGCAGCCGCGAAGCCGGCCGCCGCGGCCAAGCCTGCAGCGAAGAAGGCAGCAGCTCCTGCCAAGGAAGCCGCACCGAAAGCAGCAGCAGCCAAGAAACCGGCCGCCGCACGCAAGCCTAACGCTGCGTTCATGAAAGAACTGACGCCGTCGGCCGAACTGGCTGCAGTGGTCGGCAACAAGCCGCTGCCACGCACCGAAGTGACCAAGAAAGTCTGGGAATACATCAAGAAAGCGGACCTGCAAGCTGCAGACAACCGCCAGATGATCAACGCCGACGACAAGCTGAAAGCCGTCTTCGGTGGCAAGGAACAGGTCTCGATGTTCGAAATGACCAAGCTGATTTCGAATCACCTGAAATAATAATGTCTGGCCGTACGGCTGAACGTTAAAAGCCCCGTTCGCGAGATCGGGGCTTTTTGTTTATGGATATTCGAATATACGTTTACGTGTGCGCTTGACCCGTAGGGTGGGCGGGTCTCCCGCCCACGCGGTGATAGTTAGCAGCGGGATCATCGCGCCCGATATCAGAGCCGATAACGATCACAACCCCGCCGCCGCCTTCATCAGCGTGAACACGTGCGTATTCTCGATCGTCCCCCGGAACGGCGCCGAGCCGGCGCCGGCAGCGTGCAGCTTGACGTCGCCGCCGCCGTGCGATTCGCTCGACCACTTCACGCCGGTCTCCTGGTGATAGTCCGGCGCCATGGCGGTGGCGCTGTCGACGTCGGTGCGCAGGTCCGGGCGATTCGGGCCGTTGCCGAAGACGAGCGTGGTAAACGTCTTGCCGTCGGCGTCGCGCGTCGGTTCGCCGTCGCGGTAGCCGCGCACGATGTCGAGCACCGGGTTGCCGCGCTTCGGGTAGCCGTTCAGGACCATCGTGTGGTCATGGTCGGCGGTGACGACGATCAGCGTGTTGTCCAGGCCAGGATCGATGGCGCGCATGCGCTCCACCGCGGTCTGGATCGCCTCGTCGAACGCGACCGTTTCTATCATGGCATTGCGCGCATTGGTGTCATGCAGCGCGTGGTCGATCTTGCCGCCTTCGACCATCAGGAAGAAGCCTTTCGGATTGGTCGACAAGAGTTCGATCGACTTGGCCGTCATCTCGGCCAGCGTCGGCTGCTCGGGGCGGCGTTTCGACGCGTAGTCCAGGTGGCTCTCGGCGCTGTACAGGCCGAGGAATTTCTGGCCCGGACGACTCGACGCCATGTCGGCGCGCGTAGCGGCGATGAAATAACCCTGCTTTTCCAGTTCGGCCACCAAATCTCGCCCGTCGGCGCGGCCCTTCGGGTTGCGCTTGGCGTCGAACGGCGTGAAGTGGTTGCGCCCTCCTCCCATCAGCACGTCGACGCCGTCCTTCAGGCGCGTGTTGTAGCCCGCGCCGCCGGGCACGACTTGCCGGGCGATCGTATACGCCATGTCGCGCTCGCAGACGTGCGCGAAGGTCGACGCCGGCGTGGCGTGCGTCAATTCCGTGGTCGTCACCGCGCCGACCGACTTGCCGGCCGCCTTGGCCAGTTCCAGGATCGTCATCGGCGCCGTGCCGTTGTTGGCGCCGCAGCGGTCGATACTCAGGTTGCCGTTGGCGTCCTTGCCGGGCGGGATGGGCTTGGCGTCCTTGAGCGAGATGACGTCGTTGTTGATCTTCACGCCGGTCATGTAGGAACCCATCGACGGCGCACTGTCCGTCACCTGCGCGTCCGCCGAATAGGTCTTGACACGCGCGGTGCGGTCGAGGCGTTCGAAGTCGAGCAGGCCGTCTTCCCCGGCTTTATAAATGCGCGCGGCGGTGATCGTGGTCGGGCCCATGCCGTCGCCGAGGAAGAAAATGATGTTCTTTGCCTGCGGCTTCGGCGCCAGGCGCATGGTGGCGGCGGTCTGCGCCTGCGCGCTGCAACATGCCGCCAGCAGCAGCGTGGAAATGAGTGTTCTGGTCATGGCTTGCTTTCTGGTGGCGCTCATAATCCCGCCGCGCTCTTGATCAGGTCGAAGACGCGGGTGTTGTCGATCGTCCCGCGAAACAGTTCGGCGTTGGCACCGGCCGCGCCGAGATACACGTCGGCGCCGCCATGGATGCCGGCACCGGTGCGCGTGCGCACCACGGCTTCCTGGTGGTAGTCGTCGCCGGCCGCGATTTCGTCGGTCAGTTTGACGTCCTTGCGGCTGCCCTGGATGCGGTGCTCGCCGGCGCCAAAGCCCAGGATCGTGAACGGCGCACCGTCCTTGTCGAGGCGGACCTTCCCGTCCGGCAGGCTGCGCACCAGGCCCAGCACGCCTGCATTGGTCGGCGTGGTCTTGCCGGTGCGCGGCGAGTAGCCGTTGATCAGCAGCGTGTGGTCGTGGTCGGCGGTGGCGACGATCAGCGTGTTTTTCAGGCCCGGATCGAGCTTGTTCATCTTGTCGAGCGCGGTCTGGATGGCGGCGTTGTAGCTCACCGTCTCCTGCAGCGCGCGCTTGGCCGTCGTGGCGTGCAGCGCATGGTCGATCAGGCCGCCCTCGACCATCAGGAAGAAGCCGTTCGGGTTGGTCGCCAGGAGGTCGATCGCCTTGGCCGTCATCTCGGCAAGGGCCGGCTGCTGCGCCGGGTCGCGCGCGGCTTCGTACTTGAAATGGTTCGGGGCGAACAGGCCGATGGCCGGCTGGCCGTTCGGCGCCAGCGCCTGCAGCTGCGCCGTGTTCGCCGCCACGCGCCAGCCTTTATTTTGCAGCTCGCCGAGCAGGTTGCGGCCGTCGGCGCGCTTGCCGCCGGCGTCCAGCGGCGTGAATTGCTGGGCGCCGCCGCCGAAGACGAGGTCGAGGCCGGCGCTGCCCAGCGCCTTGTTGTAGCCGGCGCCGCCGGGCACCAGCGCGGCGGCGATGTCTTGCTCCAGCTTGCGGTGGCAGGCGTGGGCATAGGTCGCGGCGGGGGTGGCGTCGGTGACGCTAGTGGTGGTGACGACGCCGGCGGCCATGCCGCGCGCCTTCGCCAGTTCGGCCAGCGTCGGCACCGCCTGACCATTGGCGCAGCGGCTGACGCTGCGGTTGCCTTCCGTTGCGGGCGCGATCGAGCGCGTGTCGCTCGACATCGAGATCACGCCGTTGTTCTGTTTTACGCCGGTCATGTAGGCCGACATCGAGGCGGCGCTGTCGGTCACTTGCGCGTCGTTCGAAAAGGTTTTGACAAAGGCCGATTCGGGCAGCGTGTCGATGGCCAGTTCGCCCTCTTCGCCGACGGCATAGATGCGCGCGGCGGTGAGCGTGTTGATGCCCATGCCGTCGCCGAGGAAGAAGATGACGTTCTTTGCCTGGCCTGGGACCGCGGGACGCACGCCAAGGGCGGCCGGGCCGGTCGAGGCGCAACCGGCAAGCGCCGCCAGCGTGCACGCGGCGGCGAGAGTGTTGATTCGCATAGTGGGATCGAGAGCGGGGAAACGAAAGAGTCTACACCGCAAATGGCGGATGTGGCTCAAATGATATGTTGCGTCAACGGCAGACGTTTTACCGCGACGCGACTGCGACTGGATTGAACTCCCACTTCTTCCACGCCGCCAGCACCGCATTCGGATACTGCGGCTTGCCGCGGCTGCCGTTGTAGCGGCCCAGCGCCAGATACAGGTCGCCGCGCTCCATGTCGATGTACATGCGCAGGATCGCGCAGCCGTAGCGCAGATTCGTCTGCATGTGGAACAGTTTACGGCGGTCGTTGTCGCCGATGACCTTGGTCCAGAACGGCATCACCTGCATGTAGCCGCGCGCGCCGGCGACCGAGACGGCGTATTTGCGGTAGGCCGACTCGACCTGGATCAGGCCCAGCACCAGGCCCGGATCGAGCCCGGCGCGGGTCGCCTCGTACCAGGCCGACTCCAGGAACTCGGTGCGCGACTGCTCGTCCGGCAAGCGCTTTTTCAGGCGTGCCGACATCTCCGTGAACCATTGCTGGTAGCGCACGCGCGCCGCCTCGTCGCGGAAGGTCGGCTTGGGCGGACGGGTGTCGGCGATGGCGTTCGCCAGCGCCAGGCGCACCGAGTCCGCCATCGCTTCTTCCTTCTGGTTGCCGGCGTGCGCCGCGCCGCCCGCGGCAAGCAAGCCCGCAAACAGGTGCGCACCCAGCCAGGCCCGCGCCCGGCCGTGGAAGCCCCACTGCATCACTGGCCCAGCTTGCCCTTGATGAAGGCGGCGATCTCCGCCACCGGCACGGCCGTGGCGTCGGACTCGCGGCGGCCCAGGTATTCCAGGTTGCCTTCCTTCAGGCCGCGTTCGCCGATGACGATGCGGTGCGGTACGCCGATCAGTTCCCAGTCGGCGAACATCGCGCCCGGACGCAGGCCGCGGTCGTCGACGATGACGTCGATGCCGGCCGCCTGCAGTTCGGCATACAGCGCCTCGACCTGGGTCTTGACCATCTCGCTGCGGTCCATGCCCATCGGGCACAGCACCAGCTGGAACGGCGCCAGCGCGTCCGGCCAGACGATGCCCTTGTCGTCGAAATTCTGCTCGATCGCCGCGCCCAGGATGCGGGTCACGCCGATGCCGTAGCAGCCCATCTGCAGCGGCGCCGGCTTGCCGTTTTCGTCGAGGAAGGTAGCGCCCATCTTTTCCGAATAGGCGGTACCGAGCTGGAACACGTGGCCGACTTCGATGCCGCGCTCGATCGCCAGCACGCCCTTGCCGTCCGGCGAAGCGTCGCCCTCGACCACGTTGCGCAGGTCGGCAACGATCGGTTCCGGCAGGTCGCGGCCCCAGTTCACGCCCGTCAGGTGGGCGTCGACCTCGTTGGCACCGCAGACGAAATCGGCCATGTTGGCGACCGTGCGGTCGGCAACGATGGTGACCGGCTGCTTAGGCGCGACCGGACCCAGGTAGCCCGGCACGGTGCCGTAGACTTCCTGGATTTCGGCTTCGGTCGAGAAGCGGTGATTCGCCAGGCCGGCGACCTTGCCGACCTTGACCTCGTTCAGTTCATGGTCGCCGCGCAGCAGCAGCATGAAGTATTGCTTCGGTACTTTGCCTTCTTCTTCACTCTCGACCGTCAGCGCGATCGTTTTGACGGTGCGCGCCAGGGGTAGGTTCAGCAGCTCGGCCACGCTTTCGCACTTGGTCTTGCCCGGCGTCGGCACCTTCTTCATCTCCTCGGTGGCCGCGCCGCGCTCGCCGATCGCCAGCGCCTCGGCCGCTTCCATGTTGGCCGCGAAATCCGAATCCGGGCAGTACACCAGCGCATCTTCGCCGGTCGAGGCGATGACGTGGAATTCGTGCGAACCGGTGCCGCCGATGGCGCCGTTGTCGGCCGCCACCGCGCGGAATTTCAGGCCGAAGCGATTAAAAATGCGGACATAGGCGTCGAACATGACCTGGTACGACTTCTGCATGCCAGCCAGGTCGCGGTCGAACGAATACGCATCCTTCATCGTGAACTCGCGGCCGCGCATCAGGCCGAAGCGTGGACGGCGCTCGTCGCGGAACTTGGTCTGGATGTGATAAAAATTCAGCGGCAGCTGGCGGTAGGATTTGATCTCGCTGCGCACCACGTCCGTGACCACTTCTTCCGACGTCGGCTGGATGGCGAACTCGCGGCCGTGGCGGTCCTTGACGCGCATCAGTTCCGCACCCATCTTGTCCCAGCGGCCGGTTTCCTGCCACAGTTCCGCCGGCTGCACGACCGGCATCAGGAGTTCGAGCGCGCCCGACTTGTTCATCTCTTCGCGGATGATGGCTTCGACCTTGCGGATCACACGCAGGCCGAGCGGCATGTATGTATAGATACCGGAGCCTAGGCGCTTGATCATCCCGGCGCGCATCATCAACTGGTGACTGACGATCTCGGCGTCGGACGGCGCTTCTTTAAGCGTAGAAATAAAAAATCGTGAGGCACGCATATCGATGAATTCTTTTTAAAAAGAGAGAGTTATAATCGACCTAATTTTAAAGGATTAGCTGGCTGATGCGTCCAATCTTTGTACAAATGGGTCTTGAACACGCAGCGTCCGCCGTTTTCGTTGTGCACGAGGGAAGCTGACGTGTGGATTTGTAGGTAAAAATGTAAGGACCCGGAAGCCGGCAGAAAGTTTCGAGGTGTTCTTATGCTCGATCGGGAAGGGTTCCGCCCCAACGTCGGCATCATCCTGCTTAACGCCAATAACGAGGTGTGGTGGGGCAAACGGGTGCGCGAGCACTCTTGGCAATTTCCGCAGGGAGGTATCAAATACGGCGAGACGCCGGAACAGGCAATGTACCGCGAGCTCGAGGAAGAAATCGGTTTGCGCCAGGAGCACGTCAAGATCGTGGGCCGCACCCGCGACTGGCTGCGCTATGAGGTGCCCGACCATTTCATCAAGCGCGAGATCCGCGGCCATTACCGCGGCCAGAAGCAGATCTGGTTTTTGTTGCGCATGGTTGCGCGCGACAACGACGTCAACCTGCGCCTGACCGACCATCCGGAGTTCGACGCCTGGCGCTGGCACGATTACTGGGTGCCGCTGGACGTGGTCATCGAGTTCAAGCGTGACGTGTACCAGCGCGCATTGCAGGAGCTGTCGCGTTTTCTTACCATGCCGCCCAACGGCGGACATGGCGAGCGCCGCCACAGCGCGCGTTACCTGCGCCAGCCGCGCACCACCAGCAGCGCGGCCGGGAACAAGTCTGCCGTCAAGGCGCCGCTGGCCAGCAGCGAACCGCAACTGATGCTGGCGCCGGAGAAGTAATACCGCCGCAAGGCGCCAAAAAGCAGGCACGCCACGCACGTGGTGGAGCCTGCTTTTTTGTCCGTTCATCTTGCCGCTGCAACGATTTATTTTTGTTGGCAAGAAAATATTGGCGGTAAAATCGGCCGATGACATCGCCCCTGCTGCCGATTTTCGCCGCCCTCGCCCTGTGCGGCATGCTCCTGCCCGCCGTCGCCCAGGCCGACGACGCGGCACCCAAATGTCGCTACATCGACATCGGTTCGCTGCCGCTGCGCTACACCGGCCCCAGCCTGGATCTGACGACCGAAGGCAGCATCAACGGCGCCCCGGCGACGATGCTGCTCGACACCGGCGCCTTCGACACGCTGCTCACCCGGACCGCCGCCGAGCGCCGCAAACTGCCCATGCGCGCCACGCACCGCATTGCGCGCGGGGTCGGCGGGGAGGCCGCCATCCATGAAGCGCTAGTCGCCGACCTGTCGGTCGGCCCGACCGCAAGCGGCGCCGCCTGGCTCTCGATGCTCGGCGATTTCGGTTTCGTGCCCGACTACGATGCCCTGGTCGGCGCGCCTTTCCTGCTCCAGGCAGATCTGGAAATATCCCTGGCCAGCAAGTCGCTGCGCTTCTTCCGGCCTTCCAATTGCGACGGCCAGTTCCTGGCCTACTGGGACGAGAACGCGATGGAAATCCCGTTCGCTGCCCCCCGCGGCCACCGCGGCCCGAATCCGCCGTTCTTCGTGCATGTCAACGGCAAGCGCATGCGGGCGATGATCGATACCGGCGCCGGCGTCACCGTCATTGGCCGGGCGGCGGCCGAGCGCGCGGGCCTGAAACTGGATGCCCCGGGCGTAACGCGGCTCAGCGCCATCGCCGGCGTCGGCCGCGACCGGGTGGCGCGCTGGAGCACGGTGTTTGACACCTTCCAGATCGCTCAGGAAACCGTGCGCAACGCGCACATCGGCGTGGTCGATTGGGACGACGACATCGACATCGACATCCTGCTCGGCGCCGACTTCCTGCGCAGCCACCGCGTATTGATCGCCATGAGCCAGAGAAAAATCTATTTGTCCTACCTGGGCGGTGCGCCTTTCGGCCAGCGCAGCAAGCTCGAACCCTGGATTGTCGCGGAAGCAGAGGCGGGCAATCACGACGCCCAGATGCTGGCGGCCCACATGGTCTCCCAGGGAAAAGGCAGGGCGGAGGATGTGGCGCGCGCCGCCGACTGGATCGAAAAAGCGGCGCTCGGCGGCAACCCGCTGGCGGCCATGTACACCGGTCACGCACTGGTAGCGCAAGGCTTTCTCGAGCAGGGCATCGTGCGTCTACGCCATGCGGCCGCCAGGCTGCCGGCGCACGGGAGAGCGGCCCGCTGGCTCTATCTCGCGCGCGTACGCGACAAGCAGGTGGACCTGGCCCGGAGCGAACTCACGGCCCATCTCGCACGCCAGGCAGACCAGGCCTGGCCACGGCCTGTCGCAGAGTTCTATCTCGGCAGGATCACGGCCGAGACCCTGCTGGCGCAGGCCGGCGGCGACGGCAAATACGGGCCGGCGCATCGCTGCGAGACGCTGCTGGACATGGCGGACTGGCACGGGGCGCACGGCGAATCCGCGCAGGAAGCGGCACTGACGGCTCGCCATGCGGCGCAGTGCGCGACAGCGCCACGCGCGCTACAATGACGGCCACTTCATCGTTCCTGCCTACTTCCTCATGTTCACGCCCTCTTCGCACGACGTGCGCCGCTTTTTTTGCGAAGCCCTGCGCAAGCAGCGCGCCGGCGAGATCCTGACGCCGATGGACGCCATTGCCGCCGACTGGATCGTCCAGCACCCCGAATACCACGACGCCCTCGCCGACGCCGACGCAGCCGTCGCGCGCGATTATTCGGTCGAAGGCGGCCAGCCGAATCCGTTTCTGCACCTGTCGATGCACTTGTCGATCGCCGAGCAGGTCTCGATCGACCAGCCGCGCGGCATCAAGGCGGCGCACGACCTGCTGGTGAACCGCATCGGCGAGCACGATGCCCACCACGAGATCATGGAGTGTCTCGGCGAGATGATCTGGACCTCGCAACGCAACAGCACCCCGCCCGATACCGAGGCCTATATCGAGTGCGTGCGGCGGCGCGCGACGCGCTGATGCCGGACTGGCAATGCGATACAAAAAAGCGGCCACGGCCGCTTTTTTCGTATCATGTTCTACGTAGGGTGGGCTCTGCCCACGCGGTCGTACGCTTGCATACGGCAACGCTTCGCGCTGCGTTTCGACATGCATATGCGGCACCGCGTGGGCGGAGCCCACCCTACGAAAAGCACAACACGACCCGGCTTCACCCCAGCTTGTCGTCCGCCACGCGGTAGCGCGGATCTTCCACCACATTCACCTCGATCATGTCCCGCGCCCTGCCCAGCAGCTCGCGGCAATCCGCGCTCAGGTGGCGCAGGTGCAGGCGCTTGCCGAGCGCGCGGTAACGTTCGGCCAGGGCGTCGATCGCCTGGATCGCCGAATGGTCGACCACGCGCGCGCGCCGGAACTCGACCACCACGTCTTGCGGATCGTCTTTCGGCGTAAACAGTTCGTTGAAGTTGGCGACCGAGGCGAAGAACAACGTGCCTTCCAGTTCATAGACTTTCCAGCCCTGGGCGTCGACGTTGGTCTTCACGCCAATCTGCTTCGCATGCTGCCAGGCGAACACCAGCGCCGAGACGATCACGCCGACCAGCACCGCCACCGCCAGGTCGAAGATCAAGGTGATCGCCGCCACCAGCACCACCACCAGCGTATCGGCGCGCGGCACCTTGCCGATCGTGCGGAAGGTGCCCCATTCGAAGGTCTTTTCGCAGACCACGAACATCACGCCGATCAGGGCGGCCAGCGGAATCTGCTCGATCCAGCTTGAGCCGAACAGGATGAACGAGAGCAGGAACAGCGAGGCGGCGATGCCCGACAGGCGGCCGTAGGCGCCGTTGTTCACGTTGATCATCGATTGCCCGATCATGGCGCAGCCGCCCATGCCGCCGAAACACGCAGTGACGATGTTGGCCGCGCCCTGCGCCATGCATTCGCGGTTCGGCTGGCCGCGCGTTTCCGTGATTTCGTCGACCAGCGTCAGCGTCAGCAGCGATTCGATCAGGCCGACGCCGGCCAGCACCAATGAATATGGCAACACGATGCGCAAGGTTTCGAGGTTGAACGGCACGTCCGGCAGCGCGAACTGCGGCAAGCCGCCGCCGATCGAACCCAGGTCGCCGACGGTCTTCGATTCGATGCCGAGCAGCGCGGCGCCCGCCGTGACCACCAGGATGCCGACCAGCGTCGCGGGCACCGCCTTGGTGATGCGCGGCGTGACGTAGATGACTGCCATGGTCGCCGCCACCAGCCCCAGCATCGTGAACAGTTGCGCCCCCTGCATCCACTCCCCGCCAATTTTGAAATGGCCGAACTGGGCGATGAAGATCACCAGGGCCAGGCCGTTGACGAAGCCGAGCATCACCGGATACGGCACCATGCGGATGAATTTGCCGAGCCGGGCGACGGCGAACAAGATCTGGAATAGGCCCATCAGCACGATCGCGGCGAACAGGTATTGCACGCCGTGTTCGACCACCAGCGCCACCATCACCACGGCCAGCGCGCCGGCCGCGCCCGAGATCATGCCGGGCCGCCCGCCAAAGGCCGAGGTGATGAAGGAAACCAGCACGGCGGCGTACAGGCCGGTCAATGGCGAGACATGGGCGACCAGCGCAAAGGCGATCGCTTCGGGCACCAGCGCCAGCGCGACGGTCAGGCCGCTGAGCAGGTTGGTCTTGAGATAAGCAGGTGAAACGGACTGCACGATAAAACTCCAGGTAATAAATGAAAATCCCCCGGCGCCGGCGTTTAAAGCCGGATCCGGGGGATCCCGATGCTGCTGGCTGGTCCGGCGCAGGGCCGGACCGGCGATGATTTACTTGCGCACCACCAGCTGCGACGGCAGGCTGGAAAGATAGGCGCCGATGTCGGCCATGTCCTGGTTCGACAGCGGCTTGGCAAAGCCGGCCATGATCGGGTTGCTGCGCCCGTTGGCCTGGTCGCCGCCGCGTTTATACGCCATCAGCGCGTGCGACAGGTAGTCGGCATGCTGGCCGGCCAGCTTCGGATAGCTCGGGTCGATCGGCTTATTATAGTCGGCGCCGTGGCAGGACGCGCAGTTGTACTTCTTGGTCAGCTCTTCGCCGCGCTTGATGTCGGCGGCAGTAGCAGAAAACGAAACGGCGCCGAGGGCCAGCGCGATGATCAGTTTTTTCATGGCGTGGGTCCTTACTTGCGGCTCTGGCCGTTCTGCTGCGAATAATAGGCGGCGACGTCGGCGATGTCCTGGTCCGACAGGCTGGTGGCGATGCCGCGCATCGATGGATGCTTGCGGTCGCCCTTCTTGTAGGCGTGCAGTGCGGATTCGATGTACTTGGCCGACTGGCCGCCGATCATCGGCACCTGGTAGACCTCGGGGAAGCTGGCTTTGTAGCCGGGGATGCCGTGGCATCCGATGCACATTTCGACCTTGCTTTGTGCGGCTTTCGGATTGCCGACGACGTCCGCTGCGAGCGCAGTCGACGTAGCAACAGCGGCACCGGTGGCCAGAACGAGTACTGCCAAAAGTTTTTTCATGGTGGGAATCGCAAAATTTTTAATCGAAAACCGCTACCGCACAAAAAATTAGTTATCTACTACTAACCTGTCGATTCTAGCCCAACAAAAGATTGCAGTCTACCAACGTCGTGTGCCCCATCCGACGCCTGCGTGGTTCTGGCATATACTCGAACTTTCCCTCTTTTCCACTAACGCGTATGCAAGCCCATCCCCGTTTCGAAGGCACCGAAAGCTATGTCGCGACCGACGACCTGAAGCTGGCCGTGAATGCCGCCCTGACGCTGCAGCGTCCGCTCCTGATCAAGGGCGAACCCGGCACCGGTAAAACCATGCTGGCCGAGGAAGTGGCGTCGGCGCTGAACATGCCGCTGATGCAGTGGCACGTGAAATCGACCACCAAGGCCCAGCAAGGCCTGTACGAATACGACGCCGTCTCGCGCCTGCGCGATTCGCAGCTGGGCGACGAGCGCGTGCGCGACATCCACAACTACATCGTCAAGGGCGTGCTGTGGCAAGCGTTTACGGCGCCGGAACCGGTGGTCCTCCTCATCGACGAGATCGACAAGGCCGACATCGAATTCCCGAATGACCTGCTGCGTGAACTCGACCGCATGGAGTTCTACGTCTACGAGACGCGCGAAATGGTGGTGGCGAAGCACCGTCCGCTGGTGATCATCACCTCGAACAACGAAAAGGAACTGCCGGACGCCTTCTTGCGCCGCTGCTTCTTCCACTACATCAAATTCCCGGACCGCGACACGATGGCCGACATCGTGCAGGTGCACTACCCGCGCCTGAAGCAGGAGCTGCTGTCCGCCGCCCTGCAGAGCTTTTACGACGTGCGCGACGTCCCCGGTATCAAGAAGAAGCCCTCGACCTCGGAATTCCTGGATTGGCTGAAGCTCCTGATGGCCGAAGACATCCCGGCCGAAGCGCTGCATTCGAAGGACAACAAGACCGTGGTGCCGCCGCTGCATGGCGCCCTGCTGAAAAACGAGCAGGACGTACACCTGTTCGAACGCCTGCTGTCGATGTCGAGGATGAACCGATGATTGCAATCGAGCCGGTCGCGCTCGAATTCAACGGCGTGCGCCTCGAACCGCTGACCCTGGAACACGTGGAGGGCTTGCGCACGGCCGCCGCCGACGGCCAGTTGTGGACCCTGCGCGTGACCTCGGTGCCGGAGCCGCACCGCACGCAAGCCTATGTGCACGCGGCGCTGGAGACGAAGGACCGTCTCCCCTTCGCCGTGATCGATGCGTCGAGCGGCGACGTGATCGGCACCACCAGCTACCACGACATCCTGCCGAACATCGACCGGGTCGAGATCGGCTACACCTGGTACGCGAAAGCCGTGCAGCGCAGCCACGTGAACACCAGTTGCAAATTGCTGTTGCTGTCGCATGCCTTCGATACCCTCGGCTGCGCGGTGGTCGGTTTTCGTACCGATAATTTTAATGTTGCTTCCCAGACCGCGATCGAGCGCCTCGGTGCGAAAAAGGATGGCACGGTCCGCCATCATGCCCTGCGCCGCGACGGCACCGTGCGCGACACCGTCATGTACAGCATCGTGCGCGGCGAGTGGCACGAGGTGAAATCGCACCTGCACTATCAACTGACGCGTCACGCGGGTACGTAAATGCTGATCGACTTCTTCTTCGCGCTGCGCAACGCAAAAGTCCCGGTCTCGATCAAGGAATTCCTGACCCTGCTCGAAGCTCTGGAAAAGACCGTCATCGCCCCGTCGCTCGACGAATTTTATTATCTGGCGCGGCTGGTCATGGTCAAGGACGAAGCCCATTTCGACAAGTTCGACCGCGCCTTCGGCGCCTACTTCAAGGGCATCGAGGCCGTATTCGACACCAGCAAAGGCGAGATCCCGCTCGACTGGCTGATCAAGCGCATGGAGCGCGAACTGACGCCCGAACAAAAGGCGGCGCTGGAAAAATTCGGCTACGACAAGCTGATGGACCGCCTCAATGAACTCTTGAAGGAACAGAAGGAACGCCACGAAGGCGGCAGCAAGTGGATCGGCACCGGCGGGACGTCACCGTTCGGGCATGGCGGCACCAACCCGGAAGGCATCCGCATCGGCGGCGCCGGGCGCAACCGCACGGCAGTGAAAGTCTGGGAGCAGCGCTCGTACAAGGATTACGACGACGAGCGCGAGCTCGGCACGCGCAACATCAAGGTCGCCCTGCGCCGTCTGCGCCGCTTCGCCCGCACCGGCGCGCTCGACGAATTCGCGCTCGACGAGACCGTGCGCGCCACCGCCAGCAACGCCGGTTACCTCGACATCCGCATGCAGCCCGAGCGCAAGAACCGCATCAAAGTGGTGATGCTGCTCGACGTCGGCGGCACCATGGACGACCACATCGAGCGCACCGAGGAATTGTTCTCGGCGGCGAAGAGCGAATTCAAGAACATGGAGTTTTACTACTTCCACAACTGTATCTACGACTACCTGTGGAAGAACAACCGGCGCCGCCACGCCGAGCGCTTCGACACCTGGGACGTGCTGCGCAAATATCCGCCCGACACCCGCATCATTTTCGTCGGCGACGCCACCATGAGTCCCTACGAGGTGCTCGCGCCCGGCGGCTCGGTCGAATACAACAACGAGGAAGCCGGCGCCGAATGGCTGGCGCGTTTCTGCAAGGCGTTCCCGAAATTCGCCTGGCTCAATCCGGAACCGGAACACCTGTGGCAGTACCGGCAGTCGATTGCCGTCATTCGCCAGATCATGAACAACCGGATGTACCCGGTGACCTTGGAGGGGTTGGAGCGGGCGATGCGGTTGTTGAGCAAATAAAGGCGTCGCGGGCCGTGCCGGCGTCACGCGCGGGCATGCCCGCCCTACGTTACCCACCAGCCGCCAGCCGCATTACGTAGAGCGGGCATGCCCGCCTTTACCGTTCGATCAACCGCACCCTATCCCCAAAGTGTTGCCTGTGCTATACATTAAGCATGAGCAACTTTCGCATCCTGGTCATCGGCGGCTACGGCTTTTTCGGCAGCCGCCTGGTCGAACTCCTCTCCCGCCAACCGGGCCTGCACATCCTCGTCGCCGGCCGCTCCCACACGCAAGCCGCGGCCCTGGTGCACAAGCTGCGTCCCGGCGCCACGTCGCCACTCGACGCCCACACCCTCGACATCGCCTCCCCTGCGCTTGCGCAGACGCTGACCACCCTGCACCCCGCTGCCGTCATCCACACCGCCGGCCCCTTCCAGGGTCAGGATTACCACGTCGCCAGCGCCTGCATCGCCGCCGGCGCCCACTACATCGACCTGGCCGACGGCCGCGCCTTTGTCGCCGGCATCGGCGCGCTGCACGACGCAGCGACGAAAGCCGGCGTGCTGGTCACCAGCGGCGCCAGCTCGGTCCCTGCCCTGTCCGGCGCGGCCGCCGATGCGCTGGCCGCCGGCATGCACCGCATCGGCGCGATCGACATCGGCATCAGTCCCGGCAACCGCACCGAGCGCGGCTTGTCCACGGTACGCGCCATCCTCGGCTATTGCGGCCAGCCGCTGCCGGGCGGCGCCACCGGCTGGCGCACCACCCGCTCACATACCTATCCGGCGCCGGTCGGACGGCGCCTGCTGTCGCCCTGCGACGTCCCCGACCTGGAACTGCTGGGCCCACGCTTTCCCGGCACGCCGCCGGTGCGCTTCGGCGCCGGACTCGAACTCGCCGTCCTGCACCGCGGCATGAACCTGATGGCGTGGCTGGCGCAGCGCGGCCTGGTGCGCGACTGGGCCGCGCACGCGCCGCTGTTGAAACGCGCCGCCGACTGGTTCCGCCATTGCGGCTCGGATGCCGGCGCCATGCACGTGCGCGTGACGGGCCTTGATGCCGCTGGCGTGCAGGTGGCGCGCGGCTGGTCGCTGCTGGCGACCCACGGCGACGGTCCCTTCGTTCCCACCCTCGCGGCGGCGGCACTGGTGCGGCGCCTGGCTGCGGGCGAGCTCCTGCCGGCCGGCGCCCGCCCCTGCCTGGGACTGCTGACGCTGGCCGATTTCGAACGCGCAGCCGCCGGCCTGCACATCACGATGAAAGCCGACCAGTGACCCTGTCGATGTATGAAACCGTCATGGGCCCCGCCTTCGAGGCGCTGGCCCAACCTGTTAAAACCTTTCACCGCACCCGCGGCCGGCGCACGCTGCACGGGTGGGTGCGCACCGCGGCACCCGCCTCCTGGCCGGCGCGGCTGCTGGCCCTGTGTTTGGGGACGCCTCTGCAACCCGTGTCCGGCGCCATCCGCTTCGAGCTCGATGCCGGGCCGGCCTGCGAAACCTGGGTACGGCATTTCCCGGGCAAGACGATGCGCTCGCGCATGCGCCTGGTGCAGGGAGAATTGACGGAGCGGCTGGGGCCAGCCCTGCTCCACTTTCAACTGCTGGCCGACGATGGCCGCCTGGTGATGCGGCTGCGCGGATTGCGATTCCTCGGCATTCCCTGCCCGCGCTGGGCGCTGCCGCGCATCGTCGCCGAGGAAGAAGGCCGCGACGGTCGCCTGTACTTCCGCATCGGCGCTGCGCTGCCGCTGATCGGTCAGGTGGCTGGCTACACGGGCTATTTGGCTGTCGACGCCGAAGTAACTGATCGGCGAATGTAGGATGGGCCGGGCGGAGAACCGCTCTGCCCACGCGGATCACCGCTTGATCAGGTGTAATCGCTTCGCGGTATGGGCGCGGTATTCAACGGTACGTATCGGTGGGCATGCCCACCCTACATGCACAACGGCCAGTGGATATGTCACGGGCCGTCGTATAACGTAAGGCGGGCCGGGCCACGAAGGGCATGCCCGCCGTCACCCGTTCGATCAACCGCACCTCGTCAACGCGCTCCCCGCAACGCATTGCGCACCACATACAAGCCCACCACATCCAGCGCCGCATGCACCATCACGGCCGCCAGCAAGCCTACGTATTGATAAATAAATCCGAGCACTACGCTCACCCCGAACACGCTCGCCGCCTGCACCAGGCTCGCCCGGTTCAGCTTGCGGAACTGGTACACCGGCACGTGCGTCACCAGGAACACGAGCGAGGTGATCCACACGCCCAGCAGCGGCTGCAGCGCGGCCCGGAACAGCAGCTCTTCGCCAATCGCCGCGGCCAGGCTGATCCAGACAGGGTTCAAGCCCGACAGGTCGAGCCGGCCATAGGCCGTGACCGTGTTGCGGCTCGCTTCCGAGTTCGCGGTCAGACGCGCGCTGACATAGGAAAACACCGCCGCCAGCGCGGACAGGCCGAGGCCGTACAGCACCTGTTCGCCGTAGGTCATCGGTCCGCGCAGTACCAGGCGCGGCTGGTACTGCAGGACGAAAATGAGGACCAGCGCGATCGCCGAAAACACGACGCAGGTCAATACCTGGGCGGTGAGGCGGATCGGCGCACGGGCGGACTGGGGTTGCTGCGGAATCTGTTGGGACATGGGAGTGTGTCGGGGGGGCGACGAATGAGGAATCGAAAAGGCGGCTGGAACAACCGGCATTCTAGCCAGCGGCGCCGGCCCTGACAACGAACTCTTCCGTTAATCCGTTGTCCAATCGTGCGCAGCCTCCGTCCTTCCCGTCTTATAGAATCGACAAAAGACCAGTCCGTCCCAGGCCGGGTTTTCCGGTGTATTTCCGAGGAGCATGCATGCCCGACCTGTTGCCGATCTTGACCAGCCTGGCGTGGCCGTTCGCGATTGCCATCGCCTGGATCGCGGGCGAATTCGGGCAACGCTGGACGGGTTTGCCGCGCATTAGTTTTTATGGCGTGATCGGCTTCGCGCTGGGCAGCTCCCAGCTCGGCGTCCTGCCGATCCCCGACAGCGGCCCGGCGTCGATGCTGGCCGACGTCGCCTTTGGCCTGATCCTGTTCGAACTCGGCTACCGCATCAACCTGCGCTGGCTGCGCACCAACCCCTGGATCGGCATCAGCGGCCTGGTCGAATCGCTGGCCACCTTCGTTGCCGTCTACCTGATCGCGATCGCCTTCGGCACGCCGCAACTGACCGCGTTGATGCTGGCGGCGCTGTCGATGGCGACCTCGCCCGCCACCGTGGTACGGGTCATCAACGAGCAGCGCAGTTCGGGCCAGGTGACGGAGCGGGTGCTCCATCTCACCGCCCAGAACTGCGTGCTGGCGGTGTTCGCCTTTAATGTCGTCGTCGGCTTCTGGATTTTCCGTACCTTCGAAGACCTGGGCGACGCCATCTGGAACAGCCTGGTGCTGCTCGCCGTATCGCTCCTGACCGGCGCCGTGTTCGGGCTCGCCGTGCCGGCGCTGCTGCATGGGCTCAAGAATCCGAAACAGGATGCGACCGTCGCGTTTGCGCTGGCCGTCATCTTGCTGGTCGCGATATCGCATGCGGGCGGCCTGTCGCCGGTGGTGGCCACCCTCGCCTTTGGCCTGGTGGCGCGCCACCGCCGCGTGGCCTACAGCCAGGCGCAGCGCGGTTTCGGGGCCCTGGGCGAATTGCTGACGGTGTTGCTGTTCGTGTTTGCCGCCTCTACCCTCGACTGGCAAAAGGTCGCCGCCGGCATTGGGCTGGCGACCGTGATCGTGCTGGCGCGGCTGGTCACCAAGACCGGCGGCGTGGTGGCCTTTGCTCATTTATCTGGCGTGTCCTGGCGCAAGGGCGCATTGGCCGGCGTGGCGCTGGCGCCCCTGTCCGTGTTCGTGATCCTGCTGCTGGAGCACGCGCGCCAGCGCGGCGTGCACGTGGTCGAAGAATTGCGCTCGGTGGCGGCGGTGACGATGCTGTTAGAGGTGTTCGGCCCGATCATCATCCAGCGCGCGCTGGTGTGGGCGAACGAGGTACCGAAGACCCAGCCGGAGATCAACCATGCCGCTTGAGCCGTTTAGCGCCTCCACGCCGCTGACCTTCGGCGTCGAACTCGAACTGCAACTGGTCAGCCTGTCCGACTTCGACCTCACCGCCGCCAGTCCGGACTTGCTGCACCTGCTGGCCCGTAAACCCTTTCCCGGCAACGTCACGCCCGAGATCACCGAGAGCATGATCGAGATTAATTCGAGCGTGCATTCTGCTTATGCGCCGCTGCTGGCGGAGTTGCAGGAGATCCGCGACACCCTGGTCGCAGCCGGCGACCAGCTGAACATCGGCATCGCCGGCGGCGGCACCCATCCGTTCCAGCACTGGTCGGAACAGAAGATTTTTTCCAAGGCGCGCTTCGAACACCTGTCCTCGCTGTACGGTTACCTCGCCAAGCAGTTCACCGTGTTCGGCCAGCACGTGCACATCGGCTGCGGCAACGGCGACAACGCGCTGTACCTGCTGCACGCGCTGAACCGCTACATCCCGCATTTCATCGCGCTATCCGCCTCTTCTCCCTTCGTGCAGGGCCACGACAGCCTGTTCGATTCGGCGCGCCTGAATTCCGTGTTCGCCTTTCCCATGAGCGGGCGCGCGCCATTTACCCTGCGCTGGAGCGAATTCGAGTCGGCCTATTTTGCGAAGATGGAACGCACCGGCATCATCAAGAGCATGAAGGATTTTTACTGGGACCTGCGCCCGAAACCGGAATACGGCACGATCGAACTGCGCGTGTGCGACACGCCGCTCACCGTCGAACGGGCAGCCGCATTGGCTGCCTACCTGCAGGCGCTGTGCAGCTACCTGCTGGAGCAGAAGGAAGAACCGCCGGTGGAAGATGATTACCTGGTCTATAACTACAACCGCTTCCAGGCCTGCCGCTTCGGGCTGGAAGGCGCGATCACCCATCCCAAGACCTACGCGACGATGCCGCTGCGCGAGGACATCCTGGCCACGCTGACGAACATGGAACCGTATGCCGCAGTCCTCGGCAGCCAGGACGGCTTGCGCCACCTGGCGGCAGCGGCGGCCGGCGGCAGCGACGCGGCCCTCTTGCGCCAGCAATACGAGCGCCAGGGCAGCGTCGAGGGCATGGTGCATGCGGCGATCAACTGGTTCCGGGGCGAGCGGCGCTTCCGGCGCAGGTAGGGTGGGCACAAGTGCCTTTCGTGGCCCGGCCCACCCTACAACATCATGCCGGGCTGACCCGGCTCGGCCGCATGATCCGCTCGAGAAAATTGCGCTTCACCGGCTGCGGCATCCCCTCGTCGACCAGCACCGCCCAACGTTCGCACAACTGCTCGCAGGTCGCGCGCAGCACCGGGTCGAGGTCCGGCAGGCGCGCCAGCGCGCACAGGTGGCGTTCGATCACCGAGGCCAGGCGCACGCACGGCTTGTCCTTGTCGTCGCGCGCGGTGTAGTGCGACATCAGGTGCAGCAGGGAGGCGAGCATGACGGCGTGACGCTGGGGCATGCCGTGCGCGGGTACGGCAGTGTCTGCGAATGGATGGTTCATGGCGGTTCCTGTTGATCAGTCGTTAATGAGAATGATTCTCATTCATTATGATCAAGGGAAGGATTGGGTGCAAGCCGTTTACGCGCCAACCTTGCTCTAGTCCCAAATTGGGACTAATATCCATCGATGCGCATACTTTCTCTTCCCACGCTTCGTGCTTTTTACGAACAGCCCGGATATGCCGACGCAAAGGAACCTCTCCTGACCTGGCATGGACACGTCCTCAAGGCCAAGTGGGAAACGCCTGCCGACGTTAAGGCTGACTTTGGCACGGCGAGCATCCTTAGGGAAGGTCGGGTAGTGTTCAATATCGCTGGGAACAAGTACCGTTTAGTTACGTCTATCAACTACCCGTATGGGATTGTTTTCGTGAAATTCGTCGGAACACACAAGCAGTACGACGCTATCGATGCTCAAACAATTTGAAAGACATCGCCATGGACATCAAGCCTATCCGTACTAAAGAGGATTATCACGCAGCGCTGAGCGAAGTCGAATCGCTGATGACTGCAGAATTCGGTACGCCCGAAGGAGATCGTCTCGATGTCCTGGCCACGCTCGTGGAGGCATACGAGGCAAAACACTTTCCGATGGACATTGCAGACCCAATTGAGGCTATCAAGTTTCAAATGGATCAGAAGGGTCTCACACCAAAGGATCTCGAGCCGATGATCGGCAGGTTGAATCGTGTGTACGAAGTGTTAAGCCGCGCCAGGCCGCTAACCCTGCCCATGATCTGGCGATTGCATAAAGGACTGGGTATCCCAGCTGAGACCTTGATCCAGCCTCCGCGCAGCGTAACTCCCTGAGTAGATCAACCGGCTGCGGTTCCTACAACCGCGTCTCCCGCGCCGCCCTCAAGAACTCATCCAGCACCGGCGTGCAATCGAGCAGGTCGGTCCCGCCGGCGCGGTGGAATTCCGGGTGCCATTGCAGCCCCATCACGAAGTCGGCGCGGTCGTAGCGGATCGCTTCGACGATCCCGTCGGGATACGACATCGCTTCCACCCGGATGTCGCGCCCGAGTTCCTTGACGGCCTGGTGGTGGATCGAATTGACGATCGGCCGTCCGGCGTGCGGAAACATGCGGCCCAGAGTCGAGCCGGGCGGGAATTCGATGGCGTGGCGGTGGGCGTCGTAGTCGGTGTGGACGTGGGCCAGCGCCGCCGGCACGTTGGTCGCCACGTCCTGGTACAGGGTGCCGCCAAAGGCGACGTTGATCAGCTGGCAGCCGCGGCAGACGCCGAGCACCGGTTTGCCGGCCTCGACGAATTCGTGCAGCAGTTCCAGCTCGTATAAATCGCGCGCCCGGTCGCCGCTCCACTCGGGGCGCGTGGGCGATTCGGAATAGGTTTGCGGGGAGACGTCCGCCCCGCCCTGCAGCACTAGGCCGTCCAGGTGGCGGGCGTAGTGGCGCAGCGTGATGTTACTGGGGTGAAGCAAGCCGTTGGTGTTCACCGTCGGGATCATGAAAACCAGCACGTCGCGCGACATCACCCACTGGGCAATCGACTCTTCCAGGTATTGCAGGTTCTTGCTGCGCAGGCCGGTGGAGCCCGGTTCGGGATGAAAGATGCGCGCCGAGACGCCGATGCGCAGCGTGCGGCGCATGAAGTCGCGGCTGAAGCGGTCGCGCAGGGCGCGCCAGCGCGAGCGCAGGACGCGGCCGGCGAGTGCGAACGGGGTATCGCCGGGACGCTGGTAGCGCGGCGGGCCGCTGGCGGCGCGGCGGTCGGGAATGCGCTGCGGCGCATCCTCGCGGTTTTCCAGCGGCGGGCCCGGCGCCTCGCCGCGGCGCTGTGGTTGGTCGTCTGCCATGGCCCAAATATAGCCCTGCCATGGCGGCGCACGATTCGAAGTTGTAACAAAGTCACACCGGCAACTCCGGCAAGCTGGTCAGGCGTTGCAGCATGCACACCAGGCTGCGGTCGCCCACCGGCTTGTCGAGCAGCCCGCGCACCCCGGCGCCGCGTGCCAGCGTGCTGTCGTAAGTAAAAGTGCGCCCGACCAGCAGCACCACGGCCGTGCGCCCCGCGCCTTCCTGGGCCTTGATGTTGCGGCTCAGGCCGTAGGGGTCGATGCCGGGCGCGGCGGTATTGATCATGGCCAGCGCCACCTGCGTTTCGTCGCACAGGCGCACCGCCATCGGCGCGCTGTCGGTCCAGGCGATGGCCAGGCCGCGCGCGCCGACCAGGCCGGCCAGGTGGTCGCGGAACGCGCCGCCCTTGTCGACGATCAGCACCTTGCCGTCGCGCGGCGGGCGCCGTTCGGAGGGACAGCCGCTGCCGGGGCCAAAGCGCGGACGGCGCCGCCGTTCCGCCAGGATCGGCTGGCCGCGCGCATGCAACAGCGCCAGGGCGCGCCGCCGTTCCGCCAGCAGGCGCCCCATCGCTTCGTACAGGGCAAACGGATCGACCGGCAACGTCAAGTGATCGTAGGCGCCGTGCGCCGGACCGCCGATCACCAGCGCCGGCGGCGCGCAGCGCATGCCTTCGAGGCAGGCGAGTCCGGCCGGACCGGTGCCGTCGACCAACACCAGGTCGGGTTCCTGCAGGCTGTCGTCGTGCAGGCAGACATACAACGGTCCCGAGCGTGGGGCGGCAGCCAGCAGCGCGGCCAGCTCTGCCGCCTGCTCGGGCGCGAATCCGAGCAGGCAGACAGCGGTCGGAATTTTTTGTGCATGCATAAAATTTATCCGGTTTGGCGCAAGAACCTGTTGCACAAAAGGCAGGCTGACTTGCGAGAATTACTGTATGCATGTACAGTACTAGTCTGGCTAAAGCCTTTGCTCAAGGTTTTTCAGGCCGCTTGACGTAGCAAGCTTGCGTACCAATCTAGTCACGTTCGCACGTATTGACAAGAACAATCGCTTACGCCCCTCTCACTCTTTCCTCTCGACAAGATGGCGCCGACAAGATGGCGCCGACAAGATAGAATGCGCAGGCTTTCGAAAATACACTGATCAGCATGGCAACCAAGAAACCCGCACCCGACTACAGCGAATCATCCATCCGCGTCCTCAAGGGCCTCGAGCCCGTGAAGCAACGCCCGGGCATGTACACCCGCACCGAGAACCCGCTGCACATCATCCAGGAAGTCATCGACAATGCCTCGGACGAGGCGCTGGGCGGCTACTGCAACAACATCGGCGTCACCCTGAACGTCGACGGCTCCGTCACCGTCGAGGACGACGGTCGCGGCATCCCGGTCGGCATCCACCCGGAAGAAGGCGTCTCCACGGTCGAGATCGTGTTCACGCGCCTGCACGCCGGCGGCAAGTTCGACAAGGGTTCGGGCGGCGCCTATGCCTTCTCGGGCGGCCTGCACGGCGTCGGCGTGTCCGTCACCAATGCCTTGTCGACGCGCCTGGAAATCACGGTATGGCGCAAGAGCGACGACGGCACCGGCGTGCACAAACTGGTCTTCGCCGATGGTGAAGTCATCGAGCCCTTGTCCTCCGCGCCGTTCGAACGCGGCGGCAAGAAGAACGGCACCCGCGTCACCGCCTGGCCGGACGCCAAGTACTTCGATTCGCCGAACATCCCGATGGGCGACCTGGTGCGCCTGCTGCGCTCGAAAGCCGTGCTGCTGCCGGGCGTGACCGTCACGCTGACCAATGCGAAGACCGGCGACGTCCAGACCTGGCGCTACGACGAAGGCTTGCGCGGCTACCTGGTCGAGGCGATGAACCAGACCTCCAGCGGCCAGACCGTGATCCCGCTGTTCGAAGGCGCGGGCTATGCCGCCGCGGGCGACGAAAGCTTTGCCGAAGGCGAAGGCGCGGCCTGGGTGGTGGCCTGGAACGAGGAAGGCGCCGTGGTGCGCGAGTCCTACGTCAACCTGATCCCGACGCCATCGGGCGGCTCGCACGAGTCCGGCCTGCGCGACGGCCTGTTCGGCGCCGTGAAGGGTTTCGTGGAACTGCACGGCCTGTTGCCAAAAGGCGTCAAGTTGCTGCCCGAAGACGTATTCGCGCGCGTCTCGTTCGTGCTGTCGGCGAAAGTGCTGGACCCGCAATTCCAGGGCCAGACCAAGGAACGCCTGAACTCGCGCGACGCCGTCAAACTCGTCTCGACGTTTACCAAACCGCCGCTCGAATTGTGGCTGAACCAGCACGTCGAATACGGCAAGAAGCTGGCCGAACTCGTCATCAAGCAGGCGCAGTCGCGCATGCGTTCGCTGCAAAAGGTCGAGAAGAAAAAATCCTCGGGCGTGGCCGTGTTGCCCGGTAAACTGACCGATTGCGAATCGACCGACCTGACCCGCAACGAGCTGTTCCTGGTCGAGGGCGATTCGGCCGGCGGTTCCGCCAAAATGGGCCGCGACAAGGAATACCAGGCGATCCTGCCGCTGCGCGGCAAGGTACTGAACACCTGGGAAACCGACCGCGACCGCCTGTTCGCCAACAACGAAATCCACGACATTTCGGTGGCGATCGGGGTCGATCCGCACGCGCAGGGCGATTCGCCTGATTTGAGCGGTCTGCGCTACGGCAAGATCTGCATCCTGTCGGATGCGGACGTCGACGGCTCGCACATCCAGGTGCTGCTGCTGACGCTGTTCTTCAAGCACTTCCCTGCCCTGTTCCGCCATGGCCACATCTGCGTGGCGCGCCCGCCGCTCTACCGTGTCGACGTGCCGCCGCGCGGCAAGAAGCCGCTGCAAAAGCTGTATGCGCTCGACGACGGCGAACTGCTGGCGATCGAAGACAAGCTGAAAAAGGATGGCCTGAAGGAAGGCAGCTGGAACATTTCGCGCTTCAAGGGCCTGGGCGAGATGAACGCCGAGCAGCTGTGGGAAACGACGATGAACCCGGACACGCGGCGCCTGCTGCCGGTCTCGCTGGGCGGTTTCGACCACGGCGAATCGAGCGCGCGCTTCAACATGTTGATGGGCAAAGGCGAAGCGGCCGCCCGCCGCGCGTGGATCGAGGAACACGGAAACGAGACGGAAGCGGATATTTGATGGACGGTGCGGTGTTCAACCGCACGTAAACGCGTGGACTCGGGAGTCCACCCTACGAAACCCGCGATACGTAGGGTGGAGTCCTGACTCCACGCGTTACACCATCAAAACAATCGAACACACTGAACTATGACGAACCAAGCAAACCTCTTCGAACAAGCCGCCGAACCGGCCGACGACATCGAAACGCTGACCCTCTCCACCTTCGCCGAGCGCGCCTATCTCGACTACGCGATCTCGGTCGTGAAAGGCCGCGCCCTGCCCGACGTCGCCGACGGCCAGAAGCCGGTGCAGCGCCGCATCCTGTACGCGATGAACGAACTCGGCCTCGGCCCGACGGCGAAACCGCGCAAGTCCGCGGCCGTCGTCGGCGACGTGCTCGGCAAGCTGCACCCGCACGGCGACCAGTCGGTGTACGACGCCCTGGTGCGCATGGCCCAGGACTTTTCGCTGCGCTACCCGCTGATCGACGGCCAGGGCAATTTCGGCTCGCGCGACGGCGACGGCGCGGCGGCGATGCGCTATACCGAAGCCCGATTGACGCCGATTTCGCGCCTGCTGATGGACGAGATCGACATGGGCACGGTCGACTTCCAGCCGAACTACGACGGCTCCACCCTCGAGCCGCGCACGCTGCCGGCGCGCCTGCCGATGGTGCTCCTGAATGGCGCCTCGGGCATCGCGGTCGGCCTGGCCACCGAGATCCCCTCGCACAACCTGCGCGAAGTGGCCGATGCGGCCGTCGCCATGATCCGCAACCCGAAGATCTCGACCGCGGAGTTGATGACGCTGATGCCGGGTCCGGACTTCCCGGGTGGCGGCCAGATCATCACCCCGGCCTCGCAGATCGCCGACATGTACGCCGGCGGGCGCGGCTCGATGAAGGTGCGCGCGCGCTGGAAGATCGAAGAGCTGGCGCGCGGCCAGTGGCAAGCGGTCGTCACCGAACTGCCGCCGGGAACCTCGGCCGCCAAGGTGCAGCAGGAAATCGAAGAGATCACCAATCCGAAGGTCAAGCTCGGCAAGAAGACGCTCACGCCGGAACAGATCGCCCTGAAGCAGACTGTCCTCAATTCGCTCGACGCGATGCGCGACGAATCCGGCCGCGAAGCGCCGGTGCGCCTGGTGTTCGAACCGAAGTCGAAGAACCAGGACCAGAACGAATTCATGCTGCTGTTGCTGGCGCATACCTCGCTCGAGACCTCGAGCCCGATCAACCTGGTGATGATCGGCGGCGATGGCCGTCCGCGCCAGAAGGGGCTGAACGAGATCCTGCAGGAGTGGATCGACTATCGCTTCGCCACCGTGCGCCGCCGTACCGAGCACAGGCTGGGCAAGGTCAACGACCGCATCCACATCCTGGAAGGGCGCGAGATCGTCCTGCTGAACATCGACAAGGTGATCGCCATCATCCGCAATTCGGACGAGCCGAAGGCGGCGCTGATCGCCGAATTCGGCCTGTCGGACCGCCAGGCCGAGGACATCCTCGAGATCCGCCTGCGCCAGCTGGCGCGCCTGGAAGCGATCAAGATCGAGCAGGAGCTGGCCCAGCTGCGCGGCGAAAAGGACAAGCTGGAAGACATCCTCGCCAATCCGTCGACCATGAAGCGCACCATCATCCGCGAAATCGAGGCGGACGCGAAAGCCTTTGGCGACGCCCGGCGTACCCTGATCGAAGAAGCGCAAAAGGCGGTGGCCGAGCAGAAGATCATCGACGAGCCGGTCACCGTGATCATCTCGGAAAAAGGCTGGGTGCGAGCGCGCACCGGCATCGGCCACGATGCGGCCCAGTTCACCTTCAAGGCCGGCGACTCGCTGCACGCCGTGTTCGAGTGCCGCACGGTCGACTCGCTGGTCGGCATCGGCGACAACGGCAAGACCTATTCGGTGCCGGTGTCGGCCCTGCCCGGCGCGCGCGGCGACGGCGTGCCGATCACGACGCTGGTCGACCTGTCCGGCGGCGTGCGCATCCTGCACTACTTCGCCGGGAATGCCGATACGAGATTGCTGCTGGCGGCCTCGAACGGCTTCGGCTTCATCTCCAAGGCGGGCGACATGGCCAGCCGCCTGAAAGGTGGTAAATCGTTTATCACGCTCGACGCCGGCGCGGTACCGCTGGCGCCGCGTGTGGTGGCGGATGCCGCCGGCGCCATCGCCTGCCTGTCCGGCAATGGCCGCGTGCTGGTGTTCGGCATCGACGAAATGAAAGTGCTGACCAATGGCGGGCGCGGCGTGACGCTGATGGAACTCGATCCGAAAGAGCAGCTGCTGGCGGCGCAGCCGATCAGCCAGAAAGGCGTGAACGTGATCGGCACCTGGGCCGGCTCCAAGCCGCGCACGGTGGAGCTGTACGCGTCGGGGTTGGAACCGCACTACGGCAAGCGCGCGAAGAAGGGCAAGCCGTTGTCGCAGAAGCTCAAGGCGACGGATTTGTCGATGCGTTCGACCGGCGAGTAACGTTCTCGTGATGCGAATGTGACGATGCCGGCGCGAGCCGGCATTGTTGTTTTTGGCCGACGACGCGGCTGTGCTGCGGTGCGTAACGCGGGCATGCCCGCCGTCGTGACGTTGCACCCCTGGCCGCTCGCTTTGGCCACGGACAAAAAATGCCGGCTTCGCGCCGGCATTTTTTTTGACAACGAACCAATTACTTGTTGGCTGCTGCCTTGTGCACGTCGGCCATCGCCTCAGCGCGCGCCTGTTCGGTCTTGGCGGCTGCCTGCGCCTTGTCGGCGGCGGCGTCGACTTGCACCTTCAGCGATTTTTCGTCGGCCTTGATCATGGCTTTCTCGGCCTTCAGGTTCGCTTTCGAGACTTTTTCTTCCGCACGGGCGACGGCCTTGGCGCGATCTTCCGCATCGGCGTGGGTGACGTTCTCGGCGGCGTCCGCGTGCGCCTTCACGGCCTTGGCATGCGCCTTGGCTTTCTTTTCCTGGGCGTCGGCGACGGCCTTGGTGGCCTTTTCGTCGGCCTTGGCGGCTGCCTTCATTTCCTTCGCTTCGGCCTTGGCCACGTCGGCTTCGGCGCGCGCTTCGGCTTTGACGACGGCTTTGGTGTTGGTCTCGGTCGTAGCGGTCTGCGCATAGGCGCCGGTAGCGACGAAAGCGGCGATCAGGGTGGCGAGCAGTTTGTTCATGATGTGTTCCTTTCGGTGCTATGGTGGGCGCGGGTTCTCTCCCGCTTGTTTAACTTTTTATTAACAACGCCCCCAGAATATGCCTCGCCGAAGGAAGGGTCTGTTCGCCACCACACAGACCCTTGTTGCGCAAGATCAAGCGCGTTTACGGCTTTGCCGGCCCCGCGTACAAGTCGATGATCTCGCCGATGCCGTCCTGGCACACCGGGCAGAACGCTTCGCTGCGGTCGAACATGATGCACTGCATGGCCGGCCGGTAATAGCCTTTCGCCTCGTAGTTCGCGCCCTCGAAGGCGCCGATGTCGTGCCGGTGCGGCTGCCTGGCGAACAGCGCGCGGGTGCGCGCCAGGTCTTCGCGGAACAGCGCATTCATTTCGCTCTCGGGGAGGTTCTGTTCACGCAGCGCCGCGCGCCGCTTCTGGTAGGCGCGCGACGCTTCTTCGTATTGCGCTTTCGGCCACGGCGTCGGCAGCGGCGTGCCGGCTTTCACGTGTTTCGCCCATTTGAGTTTGCCCGGGTCGCGCAGCGCGGTGGCATTCGGCTCCCACGGTTCCATGCGCGTGTTGCTGGCGGCGTATGCCACCGGCGAGGTGTAGTACTCGTCGGCCAGGCCGGCGAAGTGGTGGCCGAATTCGTGCACGAACAGATACGGCGCCCACTCGTTGCTTGCCGCCGCCGTGCTGAACTGGCCAAAAATACCACCGCCGCCATAGGTCTCGTTGTTCACCAGGATTTCGATGAATTCGTAGGGCGCATGCTGGGCGATCTCGCGCAGCGCGCGGTTGTCGAGCGTGAGCACATAGCGCTCGCTGCCGAAGATGTCATAGCGCGTGCCCAGTTTCGAGGCGTGGTGCACGCCGGTCGATGGCCGCGACACGCCCGACTCCAACGTCGGCACCGCCAGCGCCCAGACGTTGAAATCGTCCGCGCGCTCCTTGAAGGGCGAGACCGTGAACAGGTGCGCCGCCAGCCGGCGCGCGTCCGCCTCGAATTTCTTCATCTCCGCCGCGGTATAGCCGTCGCCCAGCACCAATAAATCGACCTTTTGCGGCGACGGGCCGCTGACGCGGATTGGAATCGGTTGTGCAGGCGCCGGAGGCTGCTTGCGGATCACGTCCGGCGCATCGGTATCGACCTCGACGCTCCAGGCCACCGAAAAGGCGTTGCGTTCGTCGCGCTTCAGGATGCGCACCCGCACCGGGCGGTCCGGCTTGGGGAAGCGCACCGATTCCTGAAAGGAGCGGCTGATCTTGTTCGCCTCTTCCGTCGTACGCCATTCGCCGAAGATCGTCGAAAAGTCGCGCGAATACAATAAATCTCCCGTCCTGGCATCGACCACCTCGACCCGGTTCTGGCCGCGGTTCGTGTTGTCGAGGTTGCGCATGGTGTCACCCGGCCAGGGCAGCGGTTCCACCAATACCTGTTCCAGCGCATAGCTGTCCGCTAAAGCATTGCCGCTGTGGGTGTAGTCGACGCGCACGGTCGCCGGTTGCGCCGCCTGGGCCAGGCCAGCCACCAATAAGGAAACGGAGGCGCACAGGCGCGAGATGAATCGAAGCATGGAAAATCCTCGGAAAAACGAATCCGGGCATTGTAAGCCTGACACGGCGTGAAGCGACGCCGATGCATATCCGATGTTTGTTGACGCCAACCGTGCATCGAAGCATGATTACTTATCAACAAGAATCGGAGACCGGATGAGACCCTTGCTGCACGCATTGACGGCCACCCTGTTGGCCCTCCCCTTCACCTGCGCGGCGGCGGTCCCGGCCTGCGCTTCCCCGGATGGTCGGGTGCAGGAAGAAGGTTTTGTCCGCATCAACGGCATCGAGCAATGGGTCACCATGCGCGGCGACAGTTGCGCCAATCCGGTGATCCTGATCGCGCACGGCGGGCCCGGCAATCCGCAGAGCCTGTATGCGAACGGCCCCGACGCCGGCTGGACCAGGGATTTTACGGTGGTGCACTGGGACCAGCGCGGCGCCGGCATGACCTATGGACGCAACAAGCCGGTGGAAGATGACATGCTGACCGTCGAGGGCTTGCGCGACGACGGCCTGGCGGTGGCGCGCCACGTGGCCGCGCGCCTGGGGAAAAAGAAGCTGATCATGATGGGCGGGTCCTGGGGGTCGGTGCTGGCGGTGAACATGGTGAAAACCAGTCCGGAATTGTTCTGCGCCTATCTCGGCACGGCGCAGTTCGTCTCGCACCGCGGGAATACCGATGGCCACGCCAAACTGATCGCGCTGGCGCGCGCCGCCGGCGACACCGACACGGTGACAAAGATCGAAGCGCTCGGCCCGCCGCCATGGACCAACCCGCGCTCGTTCGGCATCGAGCGCCGCGCCATGCGCAAGTACGAGGCATCGAGCACCGACCCGATGCCGAAAGAATGGATGACGCCGGGCGCGCTGTACGCCACGCCGCAGGCACTGGCCGATTACGAGGGCGGCGAAGACTATTCGTTCTTCCAGTTCGTCGGCCCCAAGGACAACGGCATGGCTGCCACCATCGACCTGTACAAGCTCGGCACGGAGTTTAAAGTACCGGTCTACCTGGTGCAGGGCACCGAAGACCTGCTCACCACACCGGAGATGACGCAGCGCTACTACGATGCGATCCGGGCGCCGGTGAAAAAACTGGTGCTGGTGCCGCGCGCCGGCCACGATCCGAATGTGCCGACGGTGGAGGCGCAAACGCGCTTGCTGAAGGAAGAGATCCGCCCGCGCTGCCTGTGATCTATTTGTACTGGTACAGCGGCCGCTTGACCACGATCGGCCGGATATCGAGCCGCACGTTATAGATCGAATACGCCTCGGTGGTGGCCGACATGTAGCCGACGCTGTCGCCGGTGCGCGAGAACCTGAATTCGAAGCCGAGGTCGGGCTGCACCGCATTGGCGCTGTCGAGGGTGAGGCCGATGGCTTCCGGCTGGTCGCTGTCGATGAGTTTGCCCATCAGGTCGACCACCGTGCTGTTGCCGAGGATGTCGGCCGAAAACAGCGGCTCGCGGTAATACGGCCGCGCCGGGTCGAGGCGGCCGTCGGCCTTGTCCGGCGCCGGGATAAAACTGTGGGTGGCAATATTGAAACGGTCGCCGTTGTCGAGGTAGCTCAGGCGGACGTTGCTGACGTTGAAGGTGCCTTGCCGGGCGTTGGCGGCGGACAGGTCGACCACCAGCGCCCCCTTGTAGCCGAGCACCTCGACTTCGCGGTTCGGCCCCACCACCATCGCCGTATTTTCATCGATGCCCAGCCCGAGTTTATAGCCTTTTTGCAGCATCGCCGGCAGCATGCGCGCGAAACGGCCGCGCACCAGCAGGTGCTGGTCGATGAACACATCGTCGCCGATGAAGCCGAGGCCGGGCGCGATTTCCTGGCCGTCGGTCAGGCCCAGTTTCAGGGTCGCGAGCACCGGTTTCGGGTGGCCGAACATGGTGCTGCTCATGATGGCGGCGCCGGCGCTGCTGCCGGCGATGACGCCGCCGCGCCGGTAGAGTTCCCACAGGGCATCGAGTACGCGGGTATTGCTGCCATCGGGGCGGCGCAGGGCGCGCGTGATGCGGGCCTGGTCGCCGCCGGCGAAATAGGCGCCGCCGGCGCTGCGGACGGCATCGGCCAGTTCGGGACTGTCGGCCGCGGCCTGGTAGTCGGTGCCGGTCAGGCGCACCGCGACCGGCACGAAAAAGGCGTTGGCGCCGTATTTGTTGAGGCGCTCGACCAGGCTGGCGCCGGATTTTTCGGGGTTCGCGGACGCGGAGGCGAACACGGCAATGCGGGCGCCCTTCCCGCCCGCCAGCTGGACGATGCGCTCCCAGACGGCGGCGTTATCGGGCCGCAGCGCGCCGCCGATGATGACGAGCGAGCCTTTCGAGGCCGGCGCCTCGGCAGCGTGTGAAAGTCCGGCCAGCCAGGCCAACACGAGAGCGACAATGGCGGAGACAGAGACGGCAGAGCGGCGCATGGCTTGCTCCTTCTCGAACACGACAAATCATAAGCCTGTGTCGGGAAGAACGGCGCCGTGTTGAGCTGTCTCAGGAGAGGTAAATGTTTGGAAAGTAACGCTCCATCAGCGTTTCGGGATTGCGCGGCGCGGTGAAACCGAAGCGTTCATACAACCCTTGCGCGTCGTGCGTGGCCAGCGTGAAGCGGCGCAGGTGCTGCAGGCTCGGATGGCGCAGTACGGCGGCCACCAGTTGCTTGCCGTAGCCATGGCCGCGGTACTCGGGCACGACAAAGACGTCGACCAGGTTGGCAAAGGTGGCGAAGTCGGTGACCACGCGCGCAAAGGCGACCTGGCGGCCGTCGAGGAAGCCGCCGAAGCACAGCGAATTCTCGATGGCGCGTTCGACTGTCGGACGCGATATCCCTACCGCCCAGCTCGACTGCTCGCTGAGGAAGCGGTAGATCATCGGGATGTCGAGCCGCGACTGGTCGGTGCTGACGTCGAAGCTGGAGTCGTTGGTATTCATCCGTTGGAAGTCAGCGCTTGGTAGTCAGCACTGGCCGATCTGGCTGAAAAATGAATTCTAGCGCTGTTTATGCAAACGACAAGTACGATTCGTCAGGCGATTATCAACGTTGCGCAGCCGCTTCGTGGCGGGGTTGCAGGTAACGTTCCGGCAGCGCAAGACCGGCGTCTTCGGCGCGCCAGACCAGGTTGGCGATCCACCAGCGCTTGCCGTCGAACGCCAGCTGGATGCTGTTCATGCCGCGCATGAAAGGCTTGGGATCGTTCGGCGAGCGCAGCAGTTCATAGGTGCTGAATACGTGCACCAGCTGGCCAAAGGCATCGGTGGTGCGCGCGATTTCGCGTTCATGGAAGCCGCTGGTATTAAAGGCGCTCATGTTGCGGCTGATGTAATCCTCGACCGTCATCGCGCGCAAGCCATAGCCGCCGTCGCGCCCCGGCTGGATCACCATCAATTTCGCATCGGGCGCAAACAGGGCGCGCATCCGGTTCCAGTTGCGCGGCGCCCCGGCCGGCCCCGAGATGACCTCGTACAAGGCGGCGATGGTGCTGTCGACCGAGGCGCCGTCGGCCTCCTTCGTGACCGCGGGCTGGGCGGGCGCCGTGTGTACCGGCTGCGGCAGCTGGGCCATTGCGCCGCTCGCGGCCGTGAGCATTGCAGCGGCCGCGCCGCGCCTGAGCCATCGTTTCATGTTCGTTTCCCCGGATGCGAATGTTGACAGTTGAATAATCGTCTATTTTACCGCCCTTGTCATTCGGCGCCGGCGCGGACGGCGCCGCAGGATGGCGGGCTATAATCGAACAAATCCACCTGACCCCACCCACCATGAACGAACAATTCTCCAAAAAAGCCGAAGCCTGGTCGGCACGCTTCTCCGAACCGGTGTCGGACCTCGTCAAACGCTACACGGCCTCCGTCTTCTTCGACAAGAGATTAGCCATGTTCGACATCCAGGGCTCGCTCGCGCACGCCGAGATGCTGGCCGCGCAAGGCATCATCAGCGAGGCCGACCGTGCCGAGATCGAGCGCGGCATGGCGCAGATCAAGGGCGAAATCGAGGCCGGCAGCTTCGAATGGCTGCTCGACCTCGAAGACGTGCACCTGAACATCGAAAAGCGCCTGACCGAGCTGGTCGGCGACGCCGGCAAACGTCTGCACACGGGCCGCTCGCGCAACGACCAGGTCGCCACCGACATCCGCCTGTACGTGCGCGCGGCAATCGACGACGTGGTGGCGCTGCTGAACAGCCTGCGCGGCGCGCTGACCGATCTCGCTGAACGCCACTTCGACACCATCATGCCGGGCTTTACGCACCTGCAGGTGGCGCAGCCGATCACCTTCGGCCACCACATGCTGGCCTACGTCGAGATGTTCGGGCGCGACGCCGAGCGCATGCTCGATGCGCGCCGCCGCGTCAACCGCCTGCCGCTGGGCGCCGCCGCCCTGGCCGGCACCACCTTCCCGATCGACCGCCTGCGCGTGGCGCAGAATCTCGGCTTCGAAGACGTCTGCCACAACTCGCTCGACGCCGTTTCCGACCGCGATTTTGCGATCGAGTTCACCGCCGCTGCTTCGCTCATCATGATGCACGTCTCGCGCATGTCGGAAGAGCTGGTCATGTGGATGAGCCCGCGTGTCGGCTTCATCGACATCGCCGACCGCTTCTGCACCGGCTCGTCGATCATGCCGCAAAAGAAAAACCCGGACGTACCGGAACTGGCGCGCGGCAAGACCGGCCGCGTGTATGGCCACCTCGCGTCGCTGCTGACCCTGATGAAAGGCCAGCCGCTGGCCTACAACAAGGACAACCAGGAAGACAAGGAACCGCTGTTCGACACCGTCGACACCGTGCTCGACACGCTGCGCATCTTCACCGACATGGCCGGCGGCATCACCGTGAAAGCCGACAACATGCGCGCCGCCGCGCTGCAGGGCTACGCCACCGCGACCGACCTGGCCGACTACCTGGTGAAAAAAGGACTGCCGTTCCGCGATGCGCACGAGGCGGTGGCGCATGCGGTGCGCGCCTGCGACAGCGCCGGCGTCGACCTGTCGGAAATGTCGCTCGAGACCTTGCGTGGCTTCTCGCCGCTGATCGAGGACGACGTGTTTGCAGTGCTGACGCTCGAAGGTTCCGTCGCCGCGCGCGATCACGTCGGCGGCACGGCGCCGAACCAGGTGCGCAAGGCGATCGAGCGGGTGCGCGGGCAGTTGAAATAATATTTCACGCAGAAAAGGCGGTGAAATAATATTTCACCTGCGTAGGGTGGACGTCCTTCTGTCCACCCTATCTCCAGCCCGCGCACCGTTAAGCCGCCCACCGACGCGCCACGCCAATGTTCGCTACCATCCCTGCAAGACAATAGCGCGGGGAAATAGCATGCAACGCTACAAAAACCTGAGCGGCGAATCGGGCGTGGTCGCCTACGAGATCGGCGACCGCTCGATCACGGTCCGCTTTACCGGCGGCGACCGCTATCTGTACACCGACCAGAGCGCCGGCGCCGAGAATATCGCCGAGATGCAGCGGCTGGCGACGCTGGGCAGTGGCCTGTCGACGTTTATTAGCCAGGTGGTCAAGGACCGCTATGAGCGCAAGCTGGATTGAGGCGCGCCATGACCATGACCAAGACCACCACGGCTCTCCCCGCGCGCAGCTTCGCCGCCTTCCTGTTCGACATGGACGGCACCATCCTCACCTCGATCCGCTCCGCCGAACGGGTCTGGACCAGCTGGGCCGTACGCCACGGCCTCGATGTCGAGACCTTCCTGCCAACCCTGCACGGCAAGCGCACCCACGACACCATCCGCCAGCTCGGCTTGCCGGGCGTCGATCCGATCGCGGAAGCGGCCTGGATCACGGCGGCCGAGATCGAGGACGTCGCCGATATCGAGGCCATCCGCGGCGCGGCGGACTTCCTGGCCAGCCTGCCGCCCGAACGCTGGGGCATCGTCACCTCGGCGCCGCGCGCGCTGGCGCAGGCGCGCCTGGCAGCGGCCGGGCTGCCCTCCAACAACCTGCTGGTGGCGGCCGAGGATGTCGAGCACGGCAAGCCGGCGCCCGATCCATTCCTGCTGGGCGCGCGCAAGCTGGGCGTGGCCCCGGCCGATTGCCTGGTGTTCGAGGATACCCGCACCGGGCTGCAAGCGGCAGCGGCGGCCGGGATGGAGAGCATCGTCGTCACCGTGACGCATACGCATCCGCTGGAGACGGATGTGGTGAGCGTGCTCGATTATGCGGATGTGCGGGCGGAGCGTACCGTAGAGGGCTGGTTACAGATTTCCCGCGACCGCCGCGTAATGTAGGGTGGGCACTTGTGCCCACGCGGTTCAACGCCCGCATCTCCGGTGCATTTGCAACATCCGCATACGTTCGCGATTTATGGCCACGGTGCAGTACGCAACGGTACGACCGCGTGGGCTCGAGAGCCCACCCTACCTCATTCGTGCCGGTACACGCGCGGTTCCAGCTCGTGTTCTTCCGTCGGCGGCTGGGGTGCCGGCGCTGCCGCACCCGCATCGCGCTGCGGATACGGCGTCCCATCCTTGTGCGTGTAGCTGTTCGTGCTGGCGTTGTACATCAGGTCGATGTCCGGATAGGTGGCGCGGTCTTCGGGGACGTTCGGGCCGACCGCCAGGAACAGGGCGTTGCCCCAGCCGCGGTTGACCAGGTGGTGGCCATTCGGCCGGCCGGCGGGAAAGGCGGCGTAGTCGCCGGCGCGCATCAGGGTTTCGCCCTCGTCGGTGACCAGGGTCAGTTCGCCCGACACGACCATGACGAATTCGTCCTCATGGGTATGCCAGTGGCGCTGCGAGGAGGCTGCGCCGGGTTTCAGTTCGACCAGGTTGACGCCGAACTGGGTCAGGCCGCCGGCCTCGCCCAGCGCTTGCCGGCTGCGGCCGTTGACGATGTCGGCAAATGGTTCCGGATAACCGGTGCCGGTCAGCACGGGGATACTGCTCAGGTCTAACCGCGACATACTCAATTCCTTCCTGTGTGGGGAGCTGCAAAGACAGGCTGGCTCCCCACCGTGGAAGAGCTCAGCTCGCGCGTTTCTGTACCAGCGTCAGGATATCGTAACTTGCCACCAGTTCGTCGTTCTGGTTGGTGACCTGCACGTCCCAGGCCACCACGCCCTGCCCGCGGCCCTGCTCGTCGGTACGGTTGCGGTCGACCTTGCGCTTGCAGGTCAACCTTGCGCGGATGGTGTCGCCGATCGCCACCGGCGCCACGAAGCGCAGGTTGTCGAGGCCATAATTGGCCAGCACCGGACCCGGCGCCGGCGACACGAACAGGCCGGCCGCAGCCGACAGCACGAAATAGCCGTGCGCGATGCGCTTGCCGAATTGCGTGTCCCTGGCCGCGATCTCGTCGAAGTGCATGTAGAAATAATCGCCCGAGACGCCGCCGAAATTCACGATGTCCGCTTCGCTCACGGTGCGGCGGTGCGTCAGCAGCGAGTGGCCGATTTCCAGTTCCTCGAAATGACGGCGGAACGGGTGGATCTGCGTTTCCTTGACCGCGCCACCGCGCACATACTCTCCCGTCACCGCCGCCAGCATCGTCGGCGAGCCCTGCACCGCCGCCCGCTGCAGGAAGTGTTTGACCGCGCGGATCCCGCCCAGCTCTTCGCCGCCGCCGGCGCGGCCCGGACCGCCGTGCTTCAGCTGCGGCAGCGGCGAACCGTGGCCAGTGTTGTCGACCGATGCTTCGCGGTCGAGGATCAGCACGCGGCCGTGCGAGGCGGCCGCCACCGGCACCGCGTGCGCGGCGATCATCGGGTCCTTGGTCGCCAGCGTGGTCACCAGGCTGCCGCGGCCGAGCGCGGCCAGGTGCAGCGCCTCGTCGATGTCGCGGTAGGTCATCATCGTGCTGACCGGGCCAAAGGCTTCGATGTCGTGCACCGCCGTGTTGATCGCCGCGTTACGGCACAGGAGCAGGGTCGGCGAGAAGAAGGCGCCGCTGGCGCAATTCTCTCCCACCGGATTGAAACCGTGATGGGCGCCGAAGATGACCTCGTTGCCGCGCGCGAGCATCTCGACGCGCTCGGACACGTCGCGGTGCTGGTCCATCGACGCCAGCGCGCCCATGCGCACGCCATCGATGGCCGGATTGCCGACCACGATTTTCGACAGGCGGTCGCGCAGGCGCTCGCCGAGCGCATCGACGTGCGTCTCGGGCACGATGATGCGGCGGATCGCCGTGCACTTCTGGCCGGCCTTGCCGGTCATCTCGCGCGCAACTTCCTTGACGAAGAGGTCGAATTCGGCATCGTCCGGGGTCACGTCCGGCGCCAGGATCGCGCAGTTGAGCGAGTCCGCTTCGGCGGTGAACGGCACCGATTCGCGGATCAGGTTCGCATTCGCGCGCAGCCTGGCGGCGGTGTCGGCCGAGCCGGTGAAGGTGACGGCATCGAAACCGCTCAAGCGGTCGAGCAGGTCGCCGGTCGAGCCGATCACCAGTTGCAGCGCGCCTTCCGGCAGCAGCTTCGATTCCTGCATCATTTTGACGACCGCATGGGTCAGGTAGCTGGTCGCCGTGGCCGGCTTGCCGATGCAGGGCATGGCGGCGAGGAAGCTCGGCGCGAATTTTTCGAGCAGGCCCCAGATCGGAAAGTTAAAGGCGTTGATGTGGACGGCGACGCCGCCCTTCGGCACCAGGATGTGGGTGCCGGCGAAGCCGCCGCGCTTGCCCAGCGCGATGGCCGGGCCTTCGTGCAGCACGTTCGAGGACGGCAGTTCGCGCGACGCCATGCTGGCATAGGCGAACAGGGTGCCGATGCCGCCTTCGACGTCGACCCAGCTGTCCTGGCGGGTGGCGCCGGTCAGGTGCGAGATCTCGTACAGCTCTTCCTTCCGCTCCATCAGGTACATAGCCAGGGCTTTCAGGCGCTGGGCGCGGGTCTGGAAGTCGAGCTTCATCAGGCCGGGCACCCCTAGCTTGCGGGCGTAGGTGACGGCTTCGTCGAAGTCGATTTTTTCGGCGTGGGTGTGGTAGACCAGCTGGCCGTCGAGGGCGCTGTGCAGGGGGGTGGCGGCTTCCATGCCGATCCAGCGGCCGGCGATCCAGCTTTGCAGGGTGCTTGCTTGTGCCATTTTCTTTGTCTCCTCAGGGTACTTGCGCAGGTGGTGTGCAGATGGCGTACCGCGTGGAGTCAGGACTCCACCCTACGTATAGATGTGTTTTGGGGTACGGGCCGCCGGTTATTTTTTGGGCGTGTGGCCGCCGGTGGCGCTGAAGTCGAAGGCGGGGCGGTTGGGTTCGATTTCCGTAAACGCTTCGACTTCGCGCATCGTTTTCAAGGAGCGTTCGGTGAGCTGGTGGTACTGCTGTGTACCGAAGCTTTTCCACTTGATGTCTTCATCCTTCAGTTCGCGCATCACCTTGGCGGGTGTGCCCATCACCATGCTGCGCGGCGGGATGACCATGCCGGCTTTCACGAAGCTCATGGCGGCGACGATCGACTCTGCGCCGACGACGGCGCCGTCCATGACGACGGCGTTCATGCCGACCATGGCGTTGCGGCCCACGCGGCAGCCGTGCAGCACGGCGCCGTGGCCGATGTGGCCATCGACTTCGATCACGGTCTCGCCGTCTTCGAAGCCGTGCATCACGCAGCAATCCTGCACGTTGGCGCCCTCTTCCAGCACCAGGCGGCCGAAGTCGCCGCGCAGCGAGGCCAGCGGGCCGATGTAGCAGCGCGGCCCGACGATCACGTCGCCGATCAGCACCGCGGTCGGGTGCACGTAGCTGGTCGGGTGCACCACCGGGCGCACGCCGTCGATTTCGTAGACCTTGACCATGATTGGTTTCTCCTTATGTGTTCTTGGGACGGCGGTCGACCACGCGCCGCGCCTTGCCGGTCATCGTGCGTTCGATGCCCATCGGCGGCGTCAGCGTTACCTTCGTCGATACGCCGACATAGGTCTTGATGCAGTGCTGCAGTTCGCGCGCCAGGGCGTCCACGGTAGCCTGCGATTGCCCGGCCTCGCGCAATTCGCCGAACACTTCCAGCGTGTCGAGGTGGCCGTCGCGCGCCACCACCAGCTGGTACTGCGGCGCCAGCGCCGGCATTTTCAGCACCAGTTCCTCGATCTGGCTCGGGAACACGTTCACGCCGCGGATGATCAGCATGTCGTCCGAGCGGCCGGTGATCTTGCCCATGCGCCGCATCGAACGCGAAGTCGGCGGCAGCAAACGGGTCAGGTCGCGTGTGCGGTAGCGGATGATCGGCAGCGCTTCTTTCGACAGCGAGGTGAATACCAGCTCGCCCTCCTCCCCATCGGGCAGCACTTCGCCCGTATCCGGGTCGATGATCTCGGGATAAAAATGGTCTTCCCAGATCACCGGGCCATCCTTGCTCTCGATGCATTCGCTGGCCACGCCCGGCCCCATCACTTCGGACAGGCCATAGATGTCGACCGCGTCGATGCCGGCTTCAGTCTCGATGGTGCGGCGCATCTCGTTGGTCCACGGCTCGGCCCCGAAGATGCCGACTTTCAGCGAAGACGCCGCCGGATCGAGGCCCTGGCGCTTGAATTCCTCGACGATATTCAGCATGTACGAAGGCGTGACCATGATGATCGACGGTTGAAAATCGCAGATCAGCTGCACCTGCTTTTCGGTCTGTCCGCCCGACATCGGCACCACGGTGCAGCCCAGGCGCTCGGCGCCGTAGTGGGCGCCGAGGCCGCCGGTAAACAGGCCGTAGCCGTAGGCGACGTGGACCATGTCGCCTGGACGGCCGCCGGCCGCGCGGATCGAGCGCGCCACCATGTCGGCCCAGACGTCGATGTCCCCTTTCGTATAGCCGACCACGGTCGGGCGCCCGGTAGTGCCGGACGAGGCGTGCACGCGCACCACCTGCTCGCGCGGTACCGCGAACAGGCCGAACGGGTAGTTGTCGCGCAGGGTCTTCTTTTCGGTGAAGGGGAATTTCGCCAGGTCGGCGAGCGACTTCAGGTCGGCGGGATGCACGCCGGCGTCATCGAAGGCCTTGCGGTAGTGCGGCACGTTGTCGTAGGCATGCTGCAGCGACCATTGCAGGCGCTTCAATTGCAATGCCTGCAGTTCGTCGCGGCTGGCGCGTTCGATCGGTTCCAGCTCGCCGGGCGAGGGAATACGTTGGACCATCTGGACCTCCTATTTTCAGCTATGGACTTAGTCGACGTTCGCCACCATCCCGCTCACGCGGTGCGACTTGCCGCGGAACAGGGCGATCGTGCGCCCTTCCTGGTTTTTCACCGTGACGTCGTAGACGCCGGTTTTGCCGGCCAGCGCCTGCTCGACCGCTTCGGCCGCCAGCAGGTCGCCTTCGCGGCCCGGCGCCAGGTAATCGATCGTGCAGCCCGCGCCAACGGTGTTGAAATTGTGCGAATTGCAGGCGAAGGCAAAGGCGCTGTCGGCCAGCATGAAGATGAAGCCGCCGTGGCAGGTCTGGTGCCCGTTGAGCATGTCGGCGCGCACGCGCATGCTCATGCGCGCGTAGCCGGGACGGATCTCGTCGAGTGTCATGCCCAGCGCCTGGCTGGCCGGGTCGCGCTCGTACATGGTCTTGCCGGCCAGTTCGGCCAAGGCTTGCGGATTGCTATGCATGGAAACGTGCTCCGGATGGATTGGCCGCGAGCTTGCGGCGCAGCAGCGGCGAGACCCGGTAACGGTCTTCGCCATAGGTGGCGGCGAGATTCGCCAGCACGGTGACGATGTGATGGATGCCGACCGTATCGGCCCAGGCCAGCGGCCCGCGCGGATAGTTCACGCCCTTCTGCATCGCAATGTCGACCGCGGCGGCGCTGCACACGCCCTGGTTGACGGCGTCGGCCGCTTCGTTGGCGAGCATGGCGATGGTGCGCATCACGACCATGCCGGGCACGTCGTCGATGCGCGTGACCGTGAAGCCGGCCGCCTGGAACAGGCCGACGGCGGCTTGCCAGGCTTCTTCGCTGCATTGATCGGCGCGCGCCAGCGCGATGCGCGTGGCCCGGGCGGCATCGAACAGCAGGTCGTAGACCACGGTGTTCGGGTGATGGTTGGCGGCGGCGCGCTCGGTGGCGCTGCGGCCGTCGGACAGGAAAATGGCGACGCCATTCGTGTGCAGGGCCGGCGCCTCGTGCTTTTCGGCGCCCGCCAGCGGTTCGCGGTGGGCGACGCTCAAGCCGGCGTCGGTCAACCTCGCTTCCATCGGCGTCAGCACGCTGCGCGTGACTTCGCGCGCGACGCTGATGCCGACCGTGTGCGGGCGCACCGCTTGCGGCTCGGTCGGCACGGCCGGGGCCACGACATCGTCGCCGTAGCGATAGAAGCCGCGGCCCGATTTGCGGCCGAGGAAACCGGCATTCACCAGTTCCTGCTGCAGTACCGATGGCGTAAAGCGCGGATCGCCGAAGTAGGCCGCGTGCACCGATTGCGTGACCGAAAAATTCACGTCGTGGCCGATCAGGTCCATCAACTCGAAGGGACCCATGCGGAAACCGCCGCAGTCGCGCATGACGGTGTCCAGCGTCGGCGCATCGGCCGCGCCTTCCTGCAGCAGGCGCAGCGCCTCGGCATAGTAGGGACGGGCGACGCGGTTGACGATGAAGCCGGGCGTCGACTTCGCATGCACCGGGTCCTTGCCCCAGGCGTGCGCGGTGGCGTAGACGGTGTCGGCTACCTGCTTGTCGGTCGCCAGGCCGCTGACCACTTCGACCAGCGCCATCAGCGGCACCGGATTAAAGAAATGCATGCCGACCAGGCGTTCGGGGTGGCGTAGTTGGGCGCCGATCGCCGTGACCGAAATCGAGGAGGTGTTCGTCGCCAGGATGCAGCGCGCGTCGACGATGCCTTCCAGTTCGGCGAACAGGGCGCGCTTGGCGTCGAGGTTTTCGACGATGGCTTCGACCACCAGCGCCGCCTCCTTGACGTCGGCCAGCGAGCCGACCGCTTGCAGGCGTTCGCGCGCCAGGTCGGCCTCAAGCGCGCCCATGCGACCCTTGTCGACCAGCTTCGCAAACACCTTGCCGATGGCGTCAATGGCCTTGCTTGCCGCCTCGGGCCGCGTATCGAACAGGCGCACCTCGTGGCCGCTGGCGGCCGCCACCTGGGCGATGCCGGCGCCCATGGCGCCGCTGCCGATCACGGCAACGATGCTGCCCCTCGCCAGACCCGCCATGCCTATTCTCCCTTGAACTGCGCCGGGCGCTTGGCGATAAAGGCGGCGACGCCTTCGCGGTAATCGTGGCTGTAGCCGAGTTCGCGCATCATCTCGCCTTCCAGTTTCAGCTGGTCGGGCAGCGTGTTGGCGTAGCTGGCCTGCAGCGCTTGTTTGGTGAATGCGAGGCCTTTGGTGGGCGCACTGGCGAAGTGCGTGGCCATGGCCAGCGCTTCTTCCATCAGCGCCTCATCCGGCACGCTGCGCCAGATCAGGCCCCACTCTTCCGCCCTTTCGGCCGAGAGTTTTTCGCCCAGCATGGCCAGTCCCGTGGCGCGCGCCATGCCGATCAGGCGCGGCAAATGCCAGGTGCCGCCGGTGTCCGGAATCAGCCCGAGTTTGCAGAAGGCTTCGATGAAACTGGCCGATTTCGCGGCCAGCACGATGTCGCAGGCCAGGGCCAGGTTGGCGCCGGCGCCGGCGGCCACGCCGTTGACGGCGCAGATGACCGGTAGTGGCAGCGAACGCAGGGTCATGACCAGCGGCGCATAGAATTTTTCGACCGATTCGCCGAGATCCACGCCCGGCGCACCGGGGCTGACGGCGCGGTCTGCGAGATCCTGGCCGGCGCAGAAACCGCGCCCGGCGCCGGTCAGCACCAGCACGCGCACCGTTTTGTCGGCTTGCAGCTTGTCGAGAGCGTCGCGCACCTCAAGGTGCATGGCCTGGGTAAAGCTGTTCAGGCGGTCGGGGCGGTTCAGGGTCAGGACGGCGACGCCGTCGTTGATGGTGAACAGGATCGATTCGTAGCGCATGGTGTCTCCTCCGTTTGTTTTTATTCGTGCTGGTCGAAATCGACGATCACGTTGTCGGTGATCGGGAAGGCCTGGCAACTCAGGACGAAGCCGCGCGCGACTTCGTAGTCTTCGAGTGCATAGTTCACGTCCATCTCGACATTGCCCTCGACGACCTTGCAGCGGCAGGTCGAGCAGACGCCGCCCTTGCACGAGTAGCGCATGTCGATGCCGGCGCGCAGGCCGGCGTCGAGGATCGATTCCTTGTCCTTGTCCATCGTGAAGCTCGCGCCGCTGCCGTCCATGATCACGGTGACTTCGGTCTGGTGGCGTGTTCCTTCGACGACCGGGCGCGGCTTGTGCTCGTGTTTCGGGATGCTGGCGGCGAACAGCTCGATGCGGATCTTTTCCTTGGCCATGCCGGCGTCCTGCAGGGATTTCGAGACGCCGTGCATCATGTCTTCCGGGCCGCAGATAAAGGCGACGTCGATGTCCTGGGCGTCGATCCAGCTTTTCAGGAAAGCGCTGCACTTCTCGCCGGTGATGCGGCCGTTGAACAGTTCGATGTCCTGCTGCTCGCGGCTCATCACGTAGACCAGTTTCAGGCGCCCCATGTAGACGTCTTTCAGGTCGGTCAGCTCGTCGCGGAAGATGACCGACGAGGAGGCGCGGTTGCCGTAGACAAGCGTAAAACGGCTCTTCGGCTCGGCCAGCAAGGTGGTCTTGATGATCGACAGGATCGGCGTGATGCCGCTGCCGGCGGCGAATGCCAGGTAGTGGCGTTCGCTGCTCGGGTCGAGCGGCACGTTGAAGTGGCCCATCGGCGGCATCACGTCGAGCGTGGCGCCTGGCTGCAGGCTGTCGTTGGCCCAGTTCGAGAACAGGCCGCCGGGCGTCTTCTTGATCGCCACGCGCAGCTGCTCGTCCTGCACGCTTGAACAGATCGAATACGAGCGGCGCACGTCTTCGCCGTCGATCATCGCGCGCAGGGTCAGGTGCTGGCCCTGCTGGTAGGCGAAGGTTTGTTTCAGTTCGGGCGGCACGGCGAAGGTAACGGCGACCGCGTCGCGCGTTTCGTGCTTCACCTTGGCCACGGTGAGTGGATAGAATTTGCTCATCTTTGGTTTAGTGGCACTTGAAGTAATCGAAGGGTTCGCGGCAATCGAGGCATTTGTAGAGCGCCTTGCACGGAGTCGAGCCGAACTGGCTGGTCAATTGCGTGTGCTTGCTACCGCAGTTCGGACAAGTCACTTCGGGTTCGACAAAGGCGCCGCGTTTGACACCGCCACGCAAGCCGCTGATGTCGATCGCCTGCTGCACCGGCGGAGCGATGCCGTAGCCCTTCAAGGCCGCCTTGCCGCTCTCGCTCATCCAGTCGGTGGTCCAGGCGGGAGACAGGCGGCTGACCAGTTTTACTTTCTCGAGTCCGTGCGCATGCAGGGCGTCGGTGACGGCTTCGCTGATGACCTGCATCGCCGGGCAGCCGGAATAGGTCGGCGTGATCGTCACCACGACTTCGTCGCCCTCGTAAGCGACGTCGCGCACGATGCCGAGGTCGACCACCGAGATGACCGGGATTTCCGGGTCCGGCACCTCGCCCAGCCAGGACCAGACCTGCTCAATCGTGACGCCGCCGGTGCTCACTACTGCATCCATTACCATTCGGCCCCGGGATAGGCGCGCTGCAGGAACTGCATCTCGGCCAGGATGAAGCCGAGGTGTTCGCTGTGGCGGCCGGCCTTGCCGCCACGCTGCATCCAGGCGTCGGGCGACGGCATGGTCAGCGTGGCTTCCGCCAGGATTTCGCTCACGTGTTCGAGGAAGGCGGCGCGCAGGCCGTCGACCGGCGGCGCGATGCCCTGCTCGACCATCGCGTTGTCGACCGCGTCGTAAATGAACACTTCACCGCTGTACATCCACAGGTCGTCCAGCGCCGCCTGCATCTTCGCGTGGCTGATCTCGCTGCCGTCGCCCAGGCGCACCACCAGGTCGCCGCTGCGGCGCAGGTGGTAAGTGACTTCCTTGAACGACTTTTCGGCGATTTCGGCGATGCGCGGGTCGTTTGACTTCAGCAGGCCCTGCATCAGGAAGTAGTGCCAGGTGTCGAACAGGAACTGGCGCATCATCGTGTCGGCATAGCTGCCGTTGGGCTGCTCGACCAGCAGGACGTTGCGGTAATCATGGGCGTCGCGGTGGAAGGCGAGCTTGTCTTCGTCGCGTCCCTGCCCCTCCAGCTCGCCGGCATAGGTCAGCCACATGCGCGTCTGGCCGAGCAGGTCGAGGGCGACGTTGGTCAGCGCCATGTCTTCTTCCAGCGCCGGGCCCTTGCCGCAGAGTTGACTCAGCTGCTGCGAGAGGATCAGGGCGTTGTCGCCCTGGCGCAGGAGGTATTCGAGCTTTAGATTCGCGATCTTTACGTCCATGGCTGCCGCGCTCACAGGTTTTTGACTTCTTCCGGCATCGGGAAGAAGGTCGGGTGGCGATACACCTTGCTGTTGGCCGGCTCGAACAGCGCTTCCTTGTCGGACGGGCTGGAGGCGACGATGTCCATCGCGCGCACGACCCAGATCGAGACGCCTTCGTTGCGGCGTGTGTAGACGTCGCGCGCGTTGTTGATCGCCATTTCGGCGTCAGGGGCGTGCAGGCTGCCGACGTGTTTGTGGGCGAGGCCGTGCTGGCTGCGGATGAATACTTCCCACAGGGGCCATTCTTTGCTCATGGTTTGTCTCCGGTGTTTCTATTTTGTTGACGTTCGCAGGCGATGCTGCTTCGTGTTCGACGAAGCAGGCGCTGCACCGCGTAGGCACGGAGTGCCCACGCGGTGCACTACCGTCTCGAACAAATTCTTATGCGGCGGCTTTGCGGGCGGCTTGCTTGTCGGCGTGGGCGACCAGGGCGTCGCGGAACCATTCGCCGTCGTCCCATGCCTTGACGCGCGTGCGCAGGCGTTCGCGGTTGCAGGGGCCGTTGCCCTTGAGGACGTTGTGGAATTCGCTCCAGTCGATCTCGCCGAATTCGTAGTGGCCGGTGGCTTCGTTGAACTTGAGGTCGGGGTCGGGAATCGTCAGGCCGAGGTATTCGGCTTGCGGCACGGTCTGGTCGACCATGCGCTGGCGCAGTTCGTCGTTCGAGAACAGCTTGATGCGCCATTTGCTCGACTGCGCGCTGTTGACCGATTCGGCGTCCGACGGGCCGAACATCATCAGCGATGGCCACCACCAGCGGTTCAGCGCATCCTGCGCCATCGCCTTCTGTTCCGGCGTGCCCTTGGCAAGGCTCATCATGATGTCGTAGCCCTGGCGCGCGTGGAAGGATTCTTCCTTGCAGACGCGGATCATGGCGCGCGCATACGGACCGTACGAGCAGCGGCACAGCGGAATCTGGTTGATGATCGCCGAGCCGTCGACCAGCCAGCCGATCGCGCCCATGTCGGCCCAGCTCAGGGTCGGATAATTGAAAATGCTCGAATATTTCGCTTTGCCCGAGTGCAGCGCGGCCAGGAGTTCGTCGCGCGACACGCCCAGCGTTTCGGCGGCGCTGTACAGGTACAGCCCGTGCCCGGCCTCGTCCTGGATTTTCGCCAGCAGCACGGATTTGCGCTTCAGCGTCGGCGCGCGCGTCACCCAGTTGCCCTCGGGCAGCTGGCCGACGATTTCGGAGTGCGCGTGCTGGGAGATCTGCCGTACCAGCGTCTTGCGGTACGCGTCCGGCATCCAGTCCTTCGCTTCGATTTTCACACCGGCGTCGATGCGGGCCTGGAAGGCCTGCTCTTCCGCACTCATGTCTTCTGCCGTCTGGACCTTTTTCAGGCCCGTTTCTACCAGTTGCGCGTACATGGTCAGTCTCCCATTGCAAACATCGTCCAACAATAATACGATACAGAAAACGAGATGTACACCGAAATTTTGAATCATGTTGGGTAAAACAGAAGACGGGATTGCATGGAACAACTGACCAGGTTGACCAGTACCGAGGAGTGGATCGCGCAGGCACTTTCTTTAGAAACCCTACGTTCGAAATCCCTGGTGATGACGGTGATGGGCGACGCCATCGCGCCCCATGGCGGCGCGGCCTGGCTGGGCAGCCTGATCGAATTGCTGGCCCCGCTCGGCGTGACCGACCGCCTGGTACGCACCAGCGTGTTCCGGCTGGTGCAGGAAGGCTGGCTGGGCGCCAGCCGCGAGGGACGGCGCAGCCGCTACGCCTTCGATCCGCAATCGCTGCCGCGCTTCCAGCGCGCCAACCGCCGCATCTACGCCCCGCCCGGCCTGCACTGGGATGGGCGCTGGACGCTGGTGATGGCCCCGAACGGCAGCATCGACGCCGACCTGCGCACGGCCGTGCGCAAGGAACTCGAATGGGAAGGCTTTGCCATGCTGGGGCCGGGCCTGCTGGCGCATCCCGGCGCCGACCCCGAAGGCTTGCTCGACGCGCTCGGGCGTACCGGCGCGCGCGCCAAGGTATTCGTGGTCAGTGCGGCCGAACTGCCCGGCGTCGGCTCGCGGCCCTTGCAGGAACTGGTGGGCGAAGGCTGGGACTTGACGGCGGTGGCGCGCAGTTATGTCGATTTCATTGCGCAGTTCACACCGCTGCTGGCTTTGCTGCGCGAGGCGCCGACGGTGGCGCCGGCGGATGCGTTCGCGATCCGTTCGCTGCTGATCCATGCCTACCGGCGCCTGCAGCTGCACGACCCGATGCTGCCGATCGAACTGCTGCCCGATCCGTGGCCGGGGTCGGACGCGTATGCGGTGGCGCGCGAGGTGTACCGGGTAGTCGCTGTGCAGGCCGAAGTGCATATCGATGCGGTGTTGCGGCGCGAGGATGAGGCGGCGCCGGCGGCGGACGAGGCGTTTTATCGGCGGTTTGGGGGATTGCGATGATCGCGCAGATAATCACCCGGCGAGGCCGCGTGCGCACGAGTGCGCACCCTACGTAGGGTGGACACTTGTGTCCACACGGTATCATCGCATGCACATCGGCGCCCTCAAACCCACCCCGAAACCGGGTATCATCTCGGCTTTACGCCTCTTCTACGGGACACACCATGTCTATCAAGATCAGCAGCCAGTTCGACGCTGGCGCCATCGAGATCGTGAACGCCACCAGCGCCAACGCCATCGACCTGAACATCCGCAAGGATTCGCACGCCGACATCATCCAGTGGTTCTACTTCCGCCTGCAGGGTGCGGCGAGCGAGCCGTGCACCATCCGCTTCCTGAACGCCGGCCAGGCCGCGTATCCGGCCGGCTGGGAAGATTACCAGGCGATGGCCAGCTACGACCGCATCAACTGGTTCCGCGTGCCGACCAGCTTCGACGGCCAGGTGATGACGATCAACCACACGCCGGGCATGGACAGCGTGTATTACGCCTATTTCGAGCCGTATTCGTGGGAACGCCACCTGGAACTGCTCGACCGCGCGCAGATGAGCGAGAACGTGCGCATGGTCGACCTGGGTTCGACCGTCGACGGCCGCGACCTGAACATGCTGGTCATCGGCGAGCCGTCGCTTGAGAAGAAAAAAGTCTGGGTCATCGCACGCCAGCACCCGGGCGAGACGATGGCGGAATGGTTCGTCGAAGGCATGCTCGATGCATTGCTCGATCCGGCGCATCCGTTCGGCCGCCAGCTGTTGAAGGAAACCGTGTTCTACGTGGTCCCGAACATGAACCCGGACGGCTCGGTGCGCGGCAACCTGCGTACCAACGCGGCCGGCGCCAACCTGAACCGCGAGTGGCTCAACCCGACCATGGAGCGCAGCCCGGAAGTCTTCCTCGTGAAACAGAAGATGCACGAGACCGGCGTCGACCTGTGCCTGGACGTACACGGCGACGAAGGCTTGCCTTACGTGTTCGTCGCCGGCAGCGAATCGCTGCCGACCTTTACGCCCGAGCAGGCGGAAGCGCAGAAGCGCTTCAGCGACAACTTCATGATTGCCAGCCCCGACTTCCAGGACGTGCACGGTTACGGCGCCACGCCCTATACCGAAGAGACGCTGACCATGGGTTCGCCCCACATCACGCACGCCTTCGGCTGCCTGTCGCTGACCCTGGAACTGCCGTTCAAGGACAACGCCAACGACCCCGACCCGCAAGTGGGCTGGGATGGCGCGCGCAGCGCCCGCCTCGGCGCCGCGGTGCTGCAGCCGGTGCTGCAATCGATCCGCGCCCTGAAGTAAAGTAACCAGTACCGACGCCCCGCCAGCCGGGGCGTTTTTACCTTTGAAAGCAGCAAGCATGAGCATCTTTTCCGCCTCCGTCTTCGACGCCACCGTGGTCTACAACGGCCAGGAATTATTCAAGGGCCGCGGCGCGGCCGAGGGCTGGGCCGCCAAGGTGGCCAAGGAAATCGAAGCGCCGGTCACGGTCGAGAAAATCGGCACCGGCTGGGCATTGCGCGCCACCGTCGACGGCGCCGATGTTACCTGGGGCATTTACGGCCAGCGCCTGAAGCGGATCGAGGCCGCCTGAGGAGCAAGGAGGCGGTTGGCACGGCGGTAAATCGTTCTATAATCGCATAATCGGCAGTGCCGGATTTGACGGCATCGCCCCCCATTCCCGGACGGCGCGCGACAGGCGCCCGTCACTCGACAGGCCGTTTTGATGAATTCCCTACCTTCGCTGCGCACCGCAGAGCCCACTCCACCACCGCGCATGTCGACCGGCATCGCCGGCCTCGACGACATCCTCGGCGGCGGCCTCACGCCGCAGCGCATCTACCTGGTCGAAGGCTCGCCCGGCGCAGGTAAAACCACGCTCGGCCTGCAATTCCTGCTCGACGGCCTGACGAAGGACGAACACGGCCTGTACATCACCTTGTCCGAAACCACCAACGAACTCAAAGCCGTCGCGGCCAGCCATGGCTGGTCGATCGAGGCCTTGTCGCTGTTCGAACTGGCCAGCGACAGCATGCTCGATATCGATGCCCAGCAGTCGGTGTTCCACCCGTCCGAAGTCGAGCTGGGCGAAACCACGCGCAACGTGATGGAGCAGGTCGACCGCGTGAAACCGGTGCGCGTGGTCTTCGACAGCCTGTCGGAAATGCGCCTGCTGGCCCAGAACCCGCTGCGCTACCGGCGCCAGATCCTGGCGCTGAAGCAGTTCTTCGCGGCGCGCAGCTGCACCGTGCTGCTGCTCGACGATAAAACCGCCGCATCCGACCAGCACCTGCACAGCATCGCCCACGGCGTCATCAGCCTGGAGCAGATCGCCAAGGAATTCGGCAAGGAGCGGCGCCGCGTCAACATCATCAAGATGCGCGGCATCCGCTTTCGCGGCGGCTACCACGACTACACGCTCGACACCGGCGGCATCACGATGTACCCGCGCCTGGTTGCGGCCGAACACATGCTCGACTTCACCCCGGCGATCCGTTCGACCGGCGCGGCGGGTTTCGATACGCTGCTCGGCGGCGGCATGGTGCGCGGCACGAATACCCTGGTCGTCGGTCCGTCCGGCATCGGCAAGACCACGCTGGCGGCGCGCTGCCTGCTCTCCGCGCTCGAACGCGGCGAAACGGCATCGTTCTACCTGTTCGACGAGGGCCTCGGCACCTTCTTCGCGCGCTGCGCCTCGCTCGGCATGGAGCTGCGCCGCTTCGCCGACAACGGCCAGCTGCGCATCCAGCATATCGATCCGGCCGAGCTCTCGCCGGGCCAGTTCGCCCAAATGCTGCGCGACGCGGTCGAGCAGCACAACGTCAGCTTCATCGCCATCGACAGCCTGAACGCCTACCTGCAGGCGATGCCCGGCGAGCAGTACCTGACGCTGCAGATGCACGAACTGCTGTCCTACCTGAACCAGCAAGGCGTGACCACCGTGCTGGTGCTGGGCCAGCACGGCCTGATCGGCGAAGTGCACAGCGACGTCGACCTGAGCTACCTGGCCGACAGCACCGTACTGCTGCGCTTTTTCGAAGCGAGCGGACGCCTGCGGCGCGCCATCACGGTCATCAAGAGCCGCACCACGCGCCATGCGCTGACCATCCACGAGCTGCTGCTCGGTTCCGACGGCGTGCGCGTCGGCGAGCCGCTCGAAGGCTTCGAAGGCGTGCTCACCGGCCTGCCGAGTTACCATGGCTCGACGCCGATGATGGTCGCCAGAACGCATGGCGAAGACTGACGCCGGCGCCAGACGCGACGAGCGCATCCTGATCTTCGCGCCCCACGGACGCGACGCGCAGGTCATGTGCTCGGTACTGGCGCGCGACGGTTTCGGCTGCGCCGTGATCGACAGCTTCGACGATTTCGCCGCCAGCATCGCCGCCGGCGCGGGCGCCGCCATCCTCGCCGAGGAAGCGCTGCAAGGCGTGGACACCGCGCGCCTGCGCGCCTGGCTCGACGCCCAGGAACACTGGTCGGACTTCCCCTTCATCGTGCTGCTGACGCGGCTTGTAGGGGTGCCGGCCGACGGCACCCGCGCCCGTCTGGGAGAACTGGGCAACGTGATCCTGCTCGAGCGCCCGCTGAACGCGCAGACGCTGCGCAGCGCCGCCCTGTCGAGCCTGCGCGCGCGCCGGCGCCAGTACCAGGCGCGCGACGTGCTGCTCGACCGCGAGCGCACCGCCGCCAGCCTGCGCCAGAGCCAGGAAGCGCTGGTACACCTGAACGAAACGCTGGAAGCGCGCATCGACGAGCGCACCCGCGCGCTGGCGCAAGCCAACGACCGCCTGATGAACGAAGTCATCGAGCGCGAACGGGTGCAGGCGGCGATGGTGCAGCTGCAAAAGATGGAAGCGATCGGCCGCCTCACCGGCGGCATCGCCCACGATTTCAACAACCTCCTGAACGTGGTCCAGGGCAGCATGGACCTGATCCTCCTGACGTCGAAGGACGAGGCCGCGAAAGAGCGCCGAAGTGGCGAGACGGGCCTGCCAGCGCGGCGGCAAGCTGACCAGCCAGCTGCTGGCATTCTCGCGCAACCAGAACCTCGACCTGCGCCCGCTCGACGTGGGCACGCTGTTCGAAGGCGTGCGCGAACTGGTGGCGACCTCGCTCGGCTCGAGCATTCGCCTGTCGTTCGAGATCGCCGCGCCGGCGGCGAGCGTCATGGCCGACATGAACCAGATGGAGATGGCGCTGTTGAACCTGGCGATCAATGCGCGCGACGCCATGGACGGCGGCGGCCAGCTGCGCTTTCACGCGGGTGCGGCCACGCCGCCCGCCGGCTTGCTGCCCGCGGGCGATTATGTCCGCATCGCCGTCACCGACAGCGGCGCGGGCATGCCGCCGGAAGTGGCGGCGCGCGTGTTCGAACCCTTCTTCACCACCAAGGACGTCGGCAAGGGCACCGGCCTCGGCCTGTCCCAGGTCTACGGCATGGCGCAGCAGTCGGGCGGCGCGGCGCGCATCCTGAGCGAACAGGGCGTCGGCACGACGGTGGAGATCTGGCTGCGCGCCGCGGGCAGCGGCGCCGACGCACTGCCGCCGCCTGCCGCCGCGGTAGCCGCGTCCGCGCGTCCCGGCGCGCGCATCCTGGTGGTGGAAGACGATGGCTTCGTGCGCGCATCGATGGTCGAATCGTTGGAGGCGCTCGGCCACACGGTGGCCCAGGCGCCCGACGGCGAAACCGGCCTGCGCGAACTGACGCGCATCCGGCCCGACCTGATCATCACCGACTACCTGATGCCGGGCATGACCGGCGCCGAACTGGTGCAGCGCGCACGCGTGGAGCTGCCCGGCGTGCCGATGATCATCGCCACCGGCTATGCCGACATGCGGGCGATCGAACAGGTGATCGGCGACGACATGCTGCTGCGTAAACCGTTCCAGTTGAACGAGCTGGCGGCGATCGTCGAACGCGCCTTGCAAAAGGTGGAAGGCGAAACCGCGGCCGGTTAGGATTTGCCGTACAGCGCTTCGGTAGCGGCGATCGATTCGCGCACCAGTTGTTCGAGCACCGTCATATCGATCTCGTCGAGCCGGCGCACGTACAGGCAAGCCTTGCCGGTCTTGTGGCGGCCCAGTTGCGCCAGCAGGTCGGCGCGCGCTGCCAGGTCGCAGCTGAGGTAGATGCTGATGTCGCCCTTGCGCGGCGCGAAGCCGGCCAGCGGGGCATCGCCTTCGCGGCCGCTGGCGTAGCGGTAGTGATAGCTGCCGCAGCCGACGATGCTGGCGCCCCACATGACGGGCGGCGCGCCGGTGATCCGTTCCATCAAGGCGGCGAGCGCCTGGCAGTCGGCGCGCCGCACCGGGTCGTCGATGGCGGCAAGGTAGCCCTGCGCGTCGGCCGGGGTCGGCAGCGTCTTGTTGGCCATGGCGCCTTGCTTACAGCTGCACGCCCAGGTTCTTGTCGATCCACGCGTGCGCATCTTCGACGGTATCGAAGTGCACGGTGGCGATCACCGTCTTGTCGTGCGCCAGGCAGCTGATGTACACGCGCTTTTCGTCGGCCGAACTGAGCAGGTCGGACTGGGGCGACAGTTCGACCGATGCCACCAGGTCGAGGTTCAGCAGCACGGCCTTCTTCGGGTTGTTCTCTTTATCGATGCGGATAAAACGGCTCATGCTATTCCTTATCAGTTACCTGCCACAACCATCTTCTCGATCAGGATCGAGCCCGTCGATTTGTTCCCGCGCGCCAGCACGTCGTTGCCGACGCCGACGATCTGCTGGAACATCTCGCGCATGTTACCGGCGATGGTGATTTCCTCGACCGGGTATTGAATGACGCCATTCTCGACCCAGTAGCCGGAAGCACCGCGCGAATAATCGCCGGTGACGTAGTTCACGCCCTGCCCCATCAGTTCGGTGACCAGCAAGCCGGTGCCCATCTTGCGCAGCATGCCTTCGAAATCGTCGGCCAGCTTCGTCTCGTCCGAGGTGATGCTGAGGTTGTGGGCGCCGCCGGCGTTGCCGGTGGTTTTCATGCCGAGTTTACGGGCCGAATACGAACCCAGGAAGTACCCTTGCAGCACGCCGTTGTCGATGACCTTGCGGCGCACGGTGCGCACGCCTTCCTCGTCGAAGGGCGAGGAGCCGACTTCGCCGATCACGTGCGGGTCTTCCATGACCTGGATATGGCTCGGGAACACCTGCTGGCCGAGCGTATCGAGCAGAAAACTCGACTTGCGGTACAGCGCACCGCCCGATACCGCCTGCACGAAAGCGCCCAGCAGGCCCGCGGCCAGCGGCGCTTCGAACAGCACCGGGCAGGTGCGGGTGTCGAGTTTTCGCGCGTTCAGGCGCGCCAGTGCGCGTTCGGCGGCGTAGCGGCCGACCGCTTCCGGCTTGGCCAGCTTTTTCGGGTCGCGCGCCGAGGTGTACCAGTCGTCGCGCTGCATTTTGCTGCCCTTGCCGGCGATCGGCGCGATCGACATCGTGTGGCGCGAGAACGGGTAGCCGCCGATGAAACCGCGCGTGTTGGCGGCGACGAAATGCGATTGCTGGACGTAGACGCTGGCGCCTTCGCTGTTGGTGATGCGGCGGTCGACCTCGAAGGCGGCGTTCTCGCAGCGCTGCGCCAGCTCCACCGCTTCTTCGGTACTGATCTGCCACGGGTAGCACAGGCGCAGGTCGCGCGGGTTCATCTCGAGCATGTCGGCGTCGGGCAGGCCGGCCGCGTCGTCCTCGGCGGTGAAGCGGGCGATGTTCCAGGCCGCTTCCACGGTGGCGCGCAACGACGCTTCCGAAAAATCGGAGGTGCTGGCATTGCCGCGGCGCTGGCCGGCATACACGGTGACGCCGATGCCCTTGTCCTTGTTCTGCTCGATCGTCTCGATCTTGCCGCGACGTACCGACACCGACAACCCGCTGCCCTCGCTGATTTCGACCGAGGCATCGCTCGCGCCCTGCTCTTGCGCAAAGGCGAGGACGTTACGGGCCAGCTCTTTCAACTGGTCCTGGGTGTGGGTAAAAACGGTGTCGTTCATATCGTGTTTTTCGTCGCAAGCCCTAAAACAGTTATCATAGCAGCCGTTTACTGTTTTTACTGATCGGCTCAGCGCCAATCGGATTATTCAAATACCATGCCAAATCCAAACCGCGGCTCGGTGGGCTTCCAGTCCAACGAGTTCGAGCAAGAATACGAACGCCCTTCCAAATCTGAGCTGAAGCGCCAGATGGACGAGTTGCAGAAACTCGGCGCGCAACTCGTTGCCGAGCCGCGCGACCGCGTCAAGCGCGTGCCGATGCCGGAAGACGTCAAGGACGCCATCCTCGAGTGCCAGACCATCACCAACCATGAAGGCCGCCGCCGTCAGCTGCAGTTCGTCGGCAAGAAGATGCGCACTCTCACCGAAGAGGAAGTGGCCGTCATCCAGCGCACCATCGACAGCTGGAAAGGCGCCTCGAAAGCCGAGACGGCCGCGCTGCACGCGCTCGAGCGCCGCCGCGAAAAGCTGCTCACCGACGACAAGGCGCTGACGCAGCTGCTCGAGGAAAACCCGGAACTCGACGCCCAGCACCTGCGCACCCTGATCCGCAATGCGCGCAAGGAGCAGGCCGAATCGAAGCCGCCGAAGGCTTACCGCGAACTGTTCCAGATCCTGAAGGACCTGACCAAGAAGAAGGCCGCACCGGCTGACGACGACGCACTGGACGACGATGAGCCCGCAGATGAGCAGTGAAGTGGAACTCGTCATCGGCCTGGTGTCGGTCTCGGACCGCGCCAGCGGCGGCGTGTATGAAGACAAGGGCATTCCGGCGCTGCAGGACTGGATCGCGTCGGCCATCACCACGCCCTACCGCATCGAGCCGCGCCTGATTCCCGACGAGCGCACCCAGATCGAAAAGACCCTGGTCGAACTGGTCGACGTCGTCGGCTGCCACCTGGTGCTGACCACCGGCGGCACCGGGCCGGCGCGGCGCGACGTCACGCCCGAGGCGACGCTTGCCGTCGGCACCAAGGAAATGCCGGGCTTCGGCGAACAGATGCGCCAGATCAGCCTGCGCTTCGTGCCGACCGCGATCCTGTCGCGCCAGGTGGCGGTGATCCGCGAGACCGCCAGCCACGCGGCGCTGATCATGAATCTGCCGGGCCAGCCCAAGGCGATCAAGGAAACGCTCGAAGGCTTGAAGGACGCCGACGGCAAGGTGGTCGCCGGCGGTATTTTCGCCGCGGTCCCCTACTGCGTCGACCTGATCGGCGGCCCGTACATGGAAACCAACCCGGCCGTGACGACTGCCTGGCGGCCGAAGTCCGCCCAGCGTCCGGTCGCGCCAACAACCCTTCAGGAAAATGCATGAGCGACCTGCTGCAAACCATCGACATCGACACCGCACCGAATCCGACGGTCGCCATCATCTGGCTGCACGGCCTCGGCGCTGACGGCAATGACTTCGTGCCGCTGGTGCGCGAACTCGACTTAAAGGGGCTGCCACCGGTCCGCTTCGTGTTCCCGCACGCGAAGCAGATTCCGGTGACGGTCAACGGCGGCTACGTGATGCGCGCCTGGTACGACATCACCGGCGCCGAACTGACGCGGCGCGAAGACGAAGGCGGCCTGCGTGACTCGCAGCGCGACGTCGAAGCCCTGATCGCGCGCGAAAAAGCGCGCGGCATTCCGGCATCGCGGATCATCCTGGCCGGCTTCTCGCAAGGCTGCGCGATGACGCTGCAGACCGGCCTGCGCCATCCGGAAAAGCTGGCCGGCATGCTGTGCCTGTCGGGCTACCTGCCGCTCAACGAAAAGGTGGCGCACGAGCGCACCGAGGAAAGCATCGACACCCCGATCTTCATGGCGCACGGCCGCCAGGACCACGTGGTGCCCTTCATCCGCGGCGAGCAGTCGCGCGACATCCTCAAGGACCTCGGTTATACGATCGACTGGCACGCGTACCCGATGCAGCATTCGCTCTGCTTCGAGGAGGTGCAGGACATCTCGGCGTGGTTGAAGAAAGTACTGGCTTAACGCCTCAACCTCGGGAGCCTCGGCTCCCGTTTTTACTTGGGAGGTCATCATGGCCAAGAAAGAAGAGCAGCTCGACGAAGAAACGATGGCGCTGATTAACTGGTGCATCGAAGTCGAAAAGCACCTGGTCGCCGGCGGCGCCACGCAGAAGGAAGCGCAGGACCACATCGAGGAGCAGGTCGAGTGGTTTACCGATTTGTTCTATGACGGCTTGAGTCCGGAAGAAGCGGCGAAGGAAGCGCTGGCTTGAGCATCGACGGCATCACCGGGGATTGTTGGCGGGTGTGTAACTCAACCGGTGCGAACGCGTGGGCTCAAGAGCCCACCCTACGGTGCACCACCGCCGACGAGTCGAATCGGTTTAACAATGCACGCCAGTGCGCCCTTACTCCGGCAGCGCCACCGCGCTCGATACCGGCACCTCGGTGCGCGCGGTGTTCATCACCATCGCCAGGAAGGTGTAATAGCCGTTCAATCCCATCAGGTCGACCACGCCCTGCTCGCCGAACAGGGCCAGCGCTTCGCCATAGGTAGCGTCCGATACCTGCTTGTTCTGGTGCAGCTCGATGCAGAAGTCATGCACCACCGCTTCGTCCACCAGCATGTTGACCGGCCGTTCGCGCCGCGCGATCGCGTTGATCACGTGCGCCGGCAATCCCACCTGCGCCGCGATCGGCGCGTGAATCGCCCACTCCACCGCCTGGTTCCACTGGCGCGCCGTCACCAGGATCACCAGTTCCGACAGGCGCACGCCGATGGCGCTGCGGTAGCGCAGGTATTCGCCCATGTGCTGCGCGTTTTCCAGCAGTTCGGGACTGCGCAGCAGCGGCACGAAGGGACCGTACAAGGCGCCGCGCGGCCCGGCGATGACGGCCTGGGCGGCGCGGCGCTGTGCTTCGGTCAGCTGGTCGGGCGGGATCGGGGGCAGGCGGTCACGCATAGTGGCCTCGTGGAAGTGTCCAAATGGAAAAAATAGTCGCACAGCTTCCGCTAAAGATCAAAAGGAATCCTGTACGGGCTAGCGTTTTGTCAATCAGCGGACCGTGCGCGGCTATTTCAGCGCCGGTCGGACGCGTGGGCGGCGTTCAGGGCGCAGGGTGTGCAAGCGGCCGGGTGGAGCCGGCCACCCTACTTCGAAGTCAGCAGCCAGGCGCTCATGTCGAGCGCGTCGCGTTCGCTGACACCCATTGCCGGCATCGCCGTGCCCGGGTCGATCGATTGCGGATCGCGGATCCAGCGCACCAGGTTCGCCTGGGTGTTGGGCAGGCTGCCGGCGATGAAGCGGCGCTCGGCCAGGTCGGCCAGCGGGCGCCCGACATAGGTCTCGGGGCCGGCCAGTCCCGGGATCATGTGGCAGGCGCGGCAGGCGTGCTGGGCCAGCGCGACGCGGCCGCGTTCGGGGTCGCCCTGCACGCCGGCCGGCGGCGGCTTGTCCTGGCAGCCGGCCAGCAGCCCCAGCGCCAGGGCGCCGATCAACAGGCGCGCGCTCATCGGGCTGCTCCTGCGGCAGCCGGCGCCGGTTGTCCGCTCGCCTGCGCATAGTCGCGCGCCGACAGCGTCGGCAGCACGCCCATGAAGGCGACCACCGCCCACAGGTCGGCGTCGCTCATATGGAACTGCCAGGCCGGCATGCCGCTCATCTTGATGCCGTGCTTGGTGATCCAGTACAGCTCGCGCGGTGTCCAGCGCGCGCCGGCGTCGATCAGGGGGCCGGGCAGCGGCTGCATGCTCTGCCCGATCTTGGCTTGCGCCACGCCGGGCGCGCCATGGCACTGGACGCAATGGGCGGCGTAGACGGCCGCGCCGCGCGCCACTTGCTGCGGCGCGCCCAGCGCCGGCACGATCACGTCTTTCGAATGATTGCGTACCGAATAGCGCATGCCCTGCTCCAGCAGCGAGTACACCGGCTGCAGGTGCTGCGAGGTGGCCGTGGTGTCGTACCAGCCGGCGCGCAACACGACCGCTCCGGCCGCGGCGGCGGCGAGCCCGGCCAGCACCAGGGTGGTGGCGGCGGTTTTCAGGATCAGGCGGCGGCGGTTCGAGGGCATCGTCGATGGCTGGCAGGGGGTGCGCACTGTTGAAAAAATGATACTGTTTCCTCTTGTATTATATAGAGCCTATGGTTTCATCGGATTCAATTGTGCGCAATCACTTTCCCCTCCCTGCCGTGCCGCTTGCCCGCCCCCTTGGCCTGGCCGGGCTGTGCCTGGCATTGCTGGCCGGCTGCGGCAAGGACGAGGCGCCCAGGCAGGTCAGCGGCGGCGATCCGGTCCGTGGCCAGCGCCTGATGGCGCAATACCAGTGCACGGCTTGCCATGCGATTCCGGAAGTGGCGGGCGCGGTCGGCAACGCCGGGCCACCGTTGGAACAATTCGGCCGGAGAAACTACATCGCCGGCGGCATCCCGAACACGGCGGACAACCTGGTGCGCTGGCTCGACAATCCGCAAGCCCTGAAACCCGGCAGCGCCATGCCCGACCTGGGCGTCTCGCCCGAAGAAGCGCGCCACATGGCGGCATATCTGTTGACGCTGCGATGACGACACCGCTGCAATCCGTCCTCCACCCCGCCGGCCCCGATGCGGCCATCATCGCGCACCTGTCCTGGATCCTGTTCGGCGGCGCCGCCGTCATCTTCGTGGCGGTGATGGCGCTGCTGGTCATGAGCGTGCGCCCCGACAAGCGGCCGGTGGCGACGCGCTGGTGGATCGCCGGCGCCGGCATCGCCTTTCCGGTCGTGGTGCTCAGCGCGCTGCTGGTGTGGAGCACTTGGCGCAGCGCCGAACTGACGCCGCAATCCTCGCGCGGCGCCATGAGCATCGGCGTCACCGCCAAGATGTGGTGGTGGGAAGTGCGCTATCACGACCCGGCCAGCGGGCGCGAGGTGGTCAGCGCCAACGAGATCCGTATCCCAACGGGGCGTCCGGTGTATGTCGGCCTGACCTCGACCGACGTGATCCACAGCCTGTGGGTGCCGGCCCTGAACGGCAAGATGGATACCGTACCGGGCCGCGTCAACGGTCTGACCCTGCAGGCCGACAAGCCCGGCATTTATCGCGGCCAGTGCGCCGAATACTGCGGCGAGCAGCATGCGCGCATGGCGCTGTACGTGGTCGCGATGACGCCGGACGAATTCGCACGCTGGCTGGCGCGGGAAGCGCAGCCGGCGCCGGCGCCTGGCGACGCCCTGATCGAGCGCGGCCGCGCCGCCTTCCTCGAGCAGCGCTGCCAGAGCTGCCACACGATCCGCGGCGTGGCCGGCGCCGAACACGCGCGCCTCGGGCCCGACCTGACCCACGTCGGCGGACGCACGCACATCGCCGCCGGCACCCTGCGCAACCATCGCGGCACCCTGGCCGGCTGGATCGCCGATCCGCAAGCCATCAAACCGGGCGCGCGGATGCCGGCCGCCACCGACATCGACGGGGCCACGCTGCAAGCCCTGGCCGCCTACCTCGAACAGCTGAAATGACGGATACCGCACTCCCACAACGCCTGCCCAGCTCCCTGCCCCGTCCCGAGGGCGAACTGGCGCAACTCGAAGACGCATGGCGCAGGCCGACCGGCTGGCGCTTCTTCAAACGCGTCGACAACACCAGCATCGGCCTGCTCTACATCGGCACCGCGCTGCTGTTCTTCCTGCTGGCCGGCATCCTCGGCCTGATGATGCGCGCCCAGCTGGCCGTGCCCGACAACGGCCTGATGAGCGCCTCGGTGTACAACCAGGTCTTCACCATGCATGGCACGGTGATGATGTTCCTGTTCGCCATCCCGATCGTCGAGGCGATCGCCGTGTTCCTGTTGCCGAACATGCTCGGTGCGCGCGATTTACCTTTCCCGCGCCTGTCCGCCTATGCCTACTGGGCGTATGCGATCGGCGGCCTCGCCTTTTTTTGCACGCTGTTCTTCGGCCTCTCGCCCGACGGCGGCTGGTTCATGTACCCGCCACTCACGGGGAAAGAGTATTCGCCGGGGTTGAACGCCGACTTCTGGCTGCTCGGGATCGGCTTCATCGAGATCTCGGCGATCGCCGGCGCCATCGAACTGATCATCGGCATCCTGTTCACGCGGGCGCCGGGCATGACGCTGTCGCGCATGCCGGTGTATGCCTGGGCGATGCTGGTCGTGGCCGTGATGATCGTGTTCGCCTTCCCGGCGATCATCGCCGGCACCGCGCTGCTGGAAATGGAGCGCGCCTTCGACTGGCCCTTCTTCATTGGCGAGCGCGGCGGCGACCCGATCCTGTGGCAGCACCTGTTCTGGTTCTTCGGCCACCCCGAGGTCTACATCATCTTCCTGCCGGCCGCCGGCATGGTCTCGACCATGATCCCGTCGATCGCCGGCACGCCGCTGGTCGGGAGAAAAGCGATCATCGTGGCATTGATCGTCGTCTGCTTCTTCAGCTTCGGGCTGTGGGCGCACCACATGTTCACCGCTGGCCTGGGCGTGATGACGATGAGTTTCGTCTCGGCCGCCAGCATGGCTGTTGCAGTACCGACCGCGATCCAGGTGTTCGGCTGGATCGCCACGCTCTGGCGCGGCAAGGTGACGATGAACGCGCCGGCCCTGTTCCTGGGCGGCTTCATGTTCATCTTCGTGCTGGGCGGGCTGACCGGCGTCATGGTGGCGGTGCTGCCCTTTGACTGGCAGGCGCACGATACCTATTTCATCGTGGCCCACTTCCATTACGTGCTGGTCGGCGGGATGGTGTTTCCGGTGTTCGCGGCGCTGTATTACTGGATTCCGCTAATCAAGGGCCATTGCATGTCCGAGCGCCTGGCAACCTGGGCATTCTGGCTGATGTTCGGCGGCTTTAATATTGCCTTCTTCCCCATGCACATCACTGGCCTGCTGGGCATGCCACGCCGGGTGTATACCTATCCCACCGAGATGGGCTGGGACGGGCTGAACCTGGTGTCGACACTGGGCGCCTTCGTGCTCGCGTTCGGGGTGCTGCTGGTGCTGGCCGACGCTATTCGCACGCTGCGCCGGCCGGGCCAGGCGGTCAACAACCCGTGGAACGCAGCGACGCTCGAATGGCTGCCCACGGAAACCTATAATGCGCGCAGCATCCCGGAGGTGATCTCCGCCGATCCGCTGTGGGACCAGCCCGGTCTCGCCAGGCAGGTCGAGGCCGGCCAGCATTATCTGCCGGGTACCGTCAGCGGCCAGCGCGAAACGATCGCCACCAGCCCGGTCGGCGCCAGGCCGGCCTACCTGCTGGTGCTGCCCACCGACAGTTGGCTGCCCATCATCGCGGCCGCCGGCACTGCCGGTTTCTTCCTGCTGCTGACCGTCAAGATGACGGCGCTGGCCTGGGTATGCGGCATCACCGCCATCGTCTCCACGATTGCCTGGTTGTGGAACTCGGACCATACGCCGCCGCTCGGCCAGGCGCGCGTGTCCGATACGCTGGTGTTGCCGGTGGGCGCGCGCGGCAGCGCCTCGCACTCATGGTGGGGCACGATCATCATGCTGGTGGTCGATGCAACGATCTTCGCTTCCTTCGTCTTCGCGCACATCCACATCTCGATGCGACTGGAAGTGTGCCCGCCACCGTCGGCCAGCCTTCCCGAGCTGCGCTGGTCGATGCTCTCCGGCGTCTTGCTGCTGGCCGGTTCCGGCCTGATGTCATGGGCGCTGCGCAGCATCGGCAAGCGGCGCCTGCCCTGGCTGGCGCTGGCGGCGACCGGCTGCGTGATCGCCGCCTTCGCCATTACCCTGCACGGCTACGGCCTGGCCGGGCTGGCGCCGCGCGCGCAGGCCTGGAGCGCGACGATCGCGGCGCTGGTAAGCTACCAGGGCTTGCACGTGGTCATCCTGGCGATCGCCGGCCCCTATCTGACGGCGCGTGCCTGGAGCGGCCGCCTCGGCCCTGCTAGCCGCGCCACGCTCGACAATACGGCGCTGATCTGGCACTACACGACGCTGCAGGGGATCGTTGCGGCCCTGGCGGTCCATGTCGTCCCCTTGCTGATGGAGTGAGCGATGCGCGAACGGTTCTTCCGAAAGCTGATCCGCGGCACCCTGCCGCTGCTGGTCTGGGCCGCGCATTTCGCCGGCAGCTACGTGCTGGTGGCGGCCCAGTGCAGCCCGGCCGGTTTCACGCCGGGCAACCCGCAGCGCTGGCCGCTGGCGCTGATGACGATCGTCGCGCTGGCGATCTGCGCGGCGCTGGCCTGGCGCGGGCGCCATGCGCTGGGCGGGAGCGACGAGAAGATCGCGCTGCTGGACCGGGCGGGGGCGCTGACGGCTTTATTGGCGTTTGCGGGGGTGGCGTGGACGTCGGTGCCCTTGTGGTTTGTGGATGGCTGCGCGTGATGTGATGTGATGTGATGTGCGATGTTCAACCGTTAGTTGAACGCGTGGGCGGAGAACCCGCCCACCTTACGGGTCAAGCACAAACACAACCTGTACCGAGGAAGGTAGGGTGGGCGGCGTGTAACTCAGGCCATTGGCCTGAGTTACCCCACGCGTTCAACGCGCGTCCGCACCTCGAAAACTCACCGTGCCGCCCGCCGTACGCGCCAGACGACGTTGCCGACATCGTCCGCCACCAGCAGCGCGCCGGCCTTGTCGATCGCGACGCCGACCGGGCGCCCCAGCGCATCGCCGTTCCTGTCGACGAAACCGCTCAGCACTTCGACCGGCTTGCCATTCGGCTTGCCGCCGGCGAAGGGTACGAACACGACGTTGTAGCCGGCCAGCGGCTTGCGGTTCCAGGAACCGTGCTGGCCGATAAACGCGCCATTGGTAAAAGGCGCGCCCAGCTCCGCGCCTGCGGCAAAGGTGAGGCCAAGCGCGGCGACATGGGCGCCGAGCGCGTAATCCGGCGGGATGGCTTTGGCCACCAGCTCCGGACGCGGCGGCTTGACACGTTCGTCGACGTGCTGGCCATAGTAACTGTAGGGCCAGCCGTAAAAGGCGCCTTCCTTCACCGAGGTCAGATAGTCGGGCACCAGGTCGTTGCCGATTTCGTCGCGCTCGTTCACCACCGTCCACAGGGCGCCGGTTTGCGGCTCCCAGGCCAGGCCGTTGGGGTTGCGCAGGCCCGAGGCGAACAGGCGCGTGGCACCCGTACCGGCGTCGACTTCGAGAATGGCGGCGCGGTTGATTTCGTTTTCCATGCCGTTTTCGCCGACGTTGCTGTTCGAGCCGACGGTCGCGTACAGTTTGCTGCCGTCGCGGCTGGCGATGATGTTCTTGGTCCAGTGGTGGTTCAGCCCGGCCGGCAGCGGCGCCACCCTTTGCGGCGCGGCGGCGATCCCGGTCGCGCCTTGCTGGTACGGGAAGCGCACGATGGCGTCGGCATTTGCCACATACAGGGTCTCGCCGACCAGCGCCATGCCGAACGGCGAATGCAGGTTTTTCAGGAACACGGTGCGGGTCTCGGCGACGCCGTCGCCGTCGGCATCGCGCAGCAGCGTGATGCGGTCGGCGCTGGGCACGCCGGCGCCCGCCTTTTCCATTACCTTCTCCATCACCCACGCCTTGATGCCCGATTTCTTGGTTTCCGGCGTTTGCGGCTTGTTCGATTCGGCCACCAGCACGTCGCCGTTGGGCAGCACGTGCAGCCAGCGCGGGTGGTCCAGGCCGGACGCCAGGGCGCTTACTTCCAGGCCCGGCGCCACGGCCGGTTTGGCGCCGTTCCAGCCCTTGGCCGGTGCAATGTCAACCGTCGGGATCAGGCTGCGCTGCGGTTGCGGCAGCACCGGAGTTGGACCGGCGCCGGCGCCGATGGGCAGGCTGGACCGGCCGGCGCATCCGGCCAGCGTCAGCAGCGCGGCTGCGGCAAGCAGGGTGGATGGGAGGCGCATGCGATTCTCCTGTGACGGAAACGGTGAGCGAATGCGCCGAGTGTAGCAAATCACATAATGCCGTTCGTCTCGATTTCGTTCGGCAATCGATGGCTGCCCGGCCGTTCCCGCATGAGCGTTGCAAAAGTGTCCTACCGGAAAATTATCTGCCCGGCTTCCAATCGGCATCAACAGAAGCCGGCGCCCCGCCGCTTATTGTTGACCGTCAACTTCTAACGGAAGGGAGCACCATGAGCCATATCATCCACCGCAGCCTGCGCCAGATCCCGCCCGTGGTCGCGTCGGCGCAAGGCATCGAGTTCACCGACAGGCAGGGCAATACCTACATCGACGCCTGCGGCGGCGCGGCCGTCTCCGCCCTCGGCCACGCCCATCCCGACATCATCGAAGCGATGCACCGCCAGATCGACGAATGCGCCTATGCGCATACCGGCTTCTTCACGACCGAAGCGGCGGAGGAACTGGCGTCGCGCCTGGTGGCGGGCGCGCCGGCCGGCATCAAGGGCGCCTATTTCGTTTCGGGCGGTTCGGAAGCGATGGAAACCGCCCTGAAACTGGCGCGCCAGTATTTCTACGAAGGCGGCGAGCCGCAGCGTTCGCTGTTCATCTCGCGCCGCCAGAGCTACCACGGCAATACGCTCGGCGCGCTGGCGATTTCCGGCAGCGCCTGGCGCAGCAAACCCTTCGCGCCGATCCTGATGGACGTGCCGCGCGTCTCCCCCTGCAACGAATACCGCGGACGCGGCGCGCAGCAGTCGGTCGACGAGTACACGGCCATGCTGCTCGACGAACTCGAGACCGCGATCATGAAGGCCGGCGCGCAGAACGTGATCGGCTTCGTGGCCGAACCGGTGGTCGGCGCCAGCGCGGGCGCGGTGCCGCCGACGCCCGGCTACTTCAAGGGCGTGCGCGAGATCTGCGACCGTCACGGCGTGCTGTTCATCGCCGACGAAATCGCCTGCGGCATGGGCCGCACCGGCACCATGTACGCGATCGAACAGGAAGGGGTGGCGCCCGACATCATCACGGTGGCCAAGGGCCTGGGCGCCGGCTACCAGCCGATCGGCGCGGTGCTGGCGCAAGGCGCGATCCTCGACCGGCTGCGCCAGGGCAGCGGCGCCTTCATGCACGGCCACACCTATATCGGCCATCCGGTGGCTGCGGCCGCCGCGCTGGCCGTGCAAAAGGTGATCGAGCGCGACAACCTGCTCGCGCAGGTGCAAAAGCGCGGAGCGACGCTGCGCCGCATGCTCGGCAACGTCTTTGGCCAGCATCCGCACGTGGGCGACATCCGCGGGCGCGGCCTGTTCATGGCGCTCGAACTGGTGCAGGACCGCGCCACCAAGGTGCCCTTCTCGCCCGACCGCAAGCTGCATGCGGCGGTCAAGGCGGAAGCGTTCAAACGCGGGCTGATGGTGTTCCCGATGGGCGGCACCGTCGACGGCCAGAACGGCGACCACGTGCTGCTGGCCCCACCGTTTATCACCAGCGAAGCGGAGCTGGGCGAGATCGTGACGCGCCTGGCCGAAGCGCTCGACGCCGCGCTGCAGCCTTGACGCCCTTACCACTCCTTCGAAAGGAAACCGGACATGAGTGAATCGAACGTGATGGAAGCGGCCGCCGGCATCGACCGCTGCAAGGCCGAACTGGAAGAGCGCGGCTGGACGATCCTGCCGCGTGCGCTGCTGCAGGACGGCCCGCGTGCGGCGCTGGCGCATTTCGGCCGCATCGTCCCGCAATTCAATGGCGAGGAAACCTACGAGGTCACGCTGAAACCGGGCTTCGAAAAGCTGCCCTTCTCGCAAAGTAAAAACAGTATCGGCCCGCACACCGAAGCGCCCGTGTACGACCCGCCGCCCAAATACCTGGCCCTGCACTGCCACAGGCAGGCGCAATGCGGCGGCGGCCAGACCCTGCTGGCCGACGGCCTCGCCTTCTACGATTCGCTCAGCGCCGACATGAAGGAATGGGTGAACAACAACGACGTCACCTTCCTGGCCAGCGCCATGCCCGGCATGAGCCGGCGCCAGTTCCACACCCGGCTGATCGACGAAAAGGACGGGAACCGGCTGTTCAGGTTCAGCTATAACCAGTTCCGCTTCGGCGACGTGAATCCTTCCGAAGGCGATTTCGCCACGCCCGGCCAATACGCGAAAACGCCGCTCGGGCGCATCGCCGAAGCCGGCGAAAAATTCTTCTATGAAAACATGATCCAGGTGCTGATCCCGGAAGGCAGCATGCTCATCTGGAACAACCAGCGCCTGATGCATGCGCGCAGCAAGTACACCGACCCGGTGCGCCACCTGACGCGCTACTGGCTGGGCTGATCGTACGACCCTGTTTTACCCGGGCGCTGGCCAGTACTCGCCGGCCAGCGCAGGGTTTTACTCTTTACTTCACTTCGGGTAGGCCAGCACTTCCTGCTGCTGCTCGCCCAGTCCCTCGATCCCCAGCCGCACCTGGTCTCCCTTTTTCAGGAAGCGTTGCGGCGTGCGGCCCATGCCGACACCCGGCGGCGTGCCGGTGCAGATGATGTCGCCCGGTTCCAGGGTCATGAAGCGCGACAGGTAGCTGACGATCTGCGCCACCGTAAACACCATCTTCGAGGTGTTCCCGGTCTGCATGCGCTTGCCGTTCACTTCCAGGTACATGTTCAAGTCCTGCACGTCGTAGACTTCGTCGCGCGTGACCAGGAAGGGGCCGACCGGCCCGAAGGTGTCGCAGCCCTTGCCTTTGTCCCACTGCGAGCCCAGCTCGAACTGGTAGGCGCGTTCGGTGACGTCGTTGACGACGCAGTAGCCGGCCACGTACTTGAGCGCGTCGGCCTCGTCGACGTACTGCGCGCGCGTGCCGATGACGACGCCCAGTTCGACTTCCCAGTCGGTCTTCTTCGAGCCTTTCGGCAGCTGGATCGGGTCGTCCGGACCCGACAGGCAGGAGATGGCTTTGGTGAACATGATCGGCTCGCTCGGGATCGGCGCGCCGATTTCGGCCGCGTGGTCCGAATAGTTCATGCCGATGCCGAGGAACTTGCCGCTGCCCTTGACCGGCACGCCCAGGCGCGGATTGCCGCGCACCAGCGGCAGGGTCTTGTAGTCGATCTTGGCGATCTTGCGCAGGGCACGGTCCGACAGGACGGCTGCGTCGATGTCGGCAATCACGCCCGACAGGTCGCGCAACCGTCCTTCTTCATCCAGCAGTCCCGGTTTTTCCTTACCGGGGCGACCGTAGCGTACCAATTTCATAGTCTTCCTTCGGGGTCAATATGGCAATCTCGCATTGTAGCGGACGCCGTCGAAGGAAGTAGCCGACCAGGCCGGGCAGTTGCAGCAGCACCAGCACGCCGAAGGCGACCCGGTAGGCCACCGCCGGGTAGTGGTTCGCCGCGTCCGGCGTCCACAGTCCGATCAGCTGGCCAAAGCCCGCCTGCACCAGGAAGGCGCCCACGAAGATCACGAGGTTCAGGCAGGTGGCGGCGCGCCCGGTGAGTTCCTTGGGCATGCTCTGCGAGACGATCGCGAACTCGATGCCGGTGATCGTGCCGACCAGCGTGAACATCACCGACAACAGCTGCATGCCGGGCCGCCAGTTGCACGCCATCGCCGCCTGGATCACCACGAACACGGCCACCCCGGCCGCGGCCACGTCGAGCGGGGCGATGCCGCGCCGCCCTGCCCACTCGGTGACCATGCCGACCGCGACCGCGCCGAAGATCACCGACGCCATGCCCATGTACAGCAGGTAGGCCACCACCGGTTCGGGAAAGCGCGCCACGTCCGACAGCCAGCGTCCGATCCACAAGCCCTGGATGCCGAAGAACACCATGTGCGACACCACCACCAGCGAGGTCGCCTTGCGGAAGGCCGGGTTGCGGTAGACGTCGAGGATCGACTTGACCGTCGGCGCCTTGGCGCCGGTGGCGGCTGTCGGGGGACTGAGCAGGCGGATCAGCAGGCCGCAGCAGGCGATCAGGGCTGCGATCGCGACGAACAGGGCGCGCCAGTCCATGTACTGCAGCACTTTCGTGACCGGCATCGTGGACGACGCCGCACCCAGGCCGCCGACCGCGATCAGGTAGCCCTGCACCGAGGGCAGCCGCTTCGGGTCGACCCAGGTCGCGACCGCCTTCACGGCCGACATGAAGCAGCCGCCGAGGCCGGCGCCGATCAAGGTGCGCGCAAGCAGCAGCTGGCCGAAGTTCTGGCCGTACGCGAACAGCAAGGCGCCCAGCGCGCCGCAGGTCATCAAGACCAGCTGCACCTTGCGCGGCCCGTAGCGGTCGAGCGCCATCCCGACCGGCAGCTGCACCAGCGCCGCCGCAAAGAAGAAGGCGCTGGTCAGCAGGCCAAGCTGGCCGGAGGTCAGCGCCAGCTCCTTGACCAGGTCGGGCGCCAGCACCGCATTCACGTTGCGGACCAGCGAAGACAGGTAGTGTCCCAGCGCGAACGGCAGGAACACGCAGAAGAAAACCGCCACGCCGCTGCGGCGTGGCGCGCTTTGGTCGCCCATGGCGGATCCGGGCCTGGATCAGGCTGCGCTGGGCTGGTTGTCGCTGGCGCGGCGGTCGTGCGTGGCCGGCACGATCGGGATCACGCGGCCGCCCGGCACGTAGTGGCTAGGGTCACCGCCCTCCTCTTCGAAGAAGAATTTCTTGCGGCCGAAGGCGGGTTTCAGGTGGTCGAGCCAGGTGGCTTCCGAATCGTATTTGGCGAAGAAGGGTTTGCGTACCCAGTCCGGATTACGCGCCTGCAGGAACTGCAAGGCGAACAGTTTTTCGCCGTTGATCGTCACCACGCCGTCGATCACGACCTTGCCGGGGAAGGCGCTCATCGACGGCCCGCGCACGGTGCGCGACAGGCCCGACACCATCGAGTAGGCCTGCTGGAAGATCTCGTGGGCCTTTGCCAGCGGCAGCGCGAAATAATCGCTCGGACCGGTGTCGCGCTCGACGAACATGTAATACGGGATCGCGCCCAAACGTACGCCGGTGGTCCACAGTTCGGCCCAGCTTTTCGGGTCTTCGTTGATGTGGCGGATCAGCGGCCCCTGCATGCGCAGCGTGGCGCCGGTGCCGACGATGCGTTTCACGGCGGCCTGCGCTACGGGCGCGCGCAGTTCGACCACGTGGTTGTAGTGGCCCATGATGGCCAGATTCTTGCCGGCTTTTACCACGCGCTCGAACAGGCGCATCAGGTCGTCGGAATCCTTGTCGGAGACGAAGCGCTGCGGCCAGTAGGCGACCGACTTGGTGCCGATGCGGATGTTCTGGATGTGGGCCAGTTCGGGCGCCAATAAAGGCTCGAGAAATTCCGTGAGCGAGCGCGTATTCATGATCATCGGGTCGCCGCCGGTAAGCAGGACGTCGGTCACGTCCGGGTGCGTCGCCAGGTAGGACACCAGTTCCGAGCACTCTTTCGCATTGAACTTCATGTCGTCCATGCCGACGAACTGCGGCCAGCGGAAGCAGAAGGTGCAATAGGCGTGGCAGGTCTGGCCCGCGCTCGGGAAGAACAGCACCGTCTCCTTGTACTTGTGCTGCAGGCCGTGCAGCGGCGCGTCGTTCACGCGGGGGACGTTGTGGGTCATCTGGCCGGCCGGGTGCGGGTTCATGCGCATGCGGATCTGGTGCGCCAGTTTCGCCGTGGCGGCGTCGTCCCTCTTGTGCAGCACCAGGTCGCGCAGCTGTTCGTATTCGCGCGCGGGCAGCATGTCGCGATGCGGGAAGGTCAGGCGAAAGATCGGATCGTCGGGGATGCGGTCCCAGTCGATCAGCTGGTCGAGCACGTATTCGTTGACGCGAAACGGGAGCACATGCGAGACGACTTGTGTCGCTTCCTGCAGCTCGGGGCTCATCCATTGCCATTGGCGCGCCAGCGCGATGGTCTGGCGGGTATACGGCTTGAACTTGGCGGGGGTCGATTCGGTGGTCACGGCATGCTCCTGGAAAGGAAAGATGGGTGGCGGTGGCAGCTGGCGAATTCTTGAGTAAGAAATTGCCGGCAGGAACTCATCTTAGGGGCACGCAATCCGCATGAATTGCCAACCATCAACTACGGCGAAACAAACTTTCTTTTAAGAATAATTAGTTTGCTTGAAGACATGTTGCACGCTGTCTGCACCGCCGGGAACGCTTTGTGCGAGCGCAAATTGCCTATTGAAAGTGCAGCGTACATTTCCCAATGCACTTAGGAAAGTTTTACCCATGCACGTCTATCGAAAGGATTGTTCCATGAAGCTGCTCGCCACTGCCACCGCCCTGTGCCTCGGACTTGCCTGCTCCGGTGCACTGGCCAATGACCCGACTGAAAAAGATGCGATCGCCATGACCGAACGCGGCGCCTCGCTGATGAAGGCGAAGGGCAAGGAAGAAATGATGAAGCGCATCAGCGCCAAGGATCCGGAATTCGTCCAGGGCGAACTGTATGTCGGCATGCGCGACATCAAGACGGGCGTGATGCTGGCGCATCCGCACAATCCCTCGATCGTCGGCAAGGACCTGACCGATGTGCCCGACGCCAACGGCAAGAAATACCGCCGCGCGATCATCGACCTGGCTGCCGCCAAGGGGAAAGGCTGGGTCGACTACGTGTACAAAAACCCGACCACCGGCAAGATCGAACCGAAGACGACGTATGTCATGAAAGTCGACGACGTGGTGCTGGAAGCGGGCATCTACAAGAAATAAACGCAGTGAAATGGGGGCGGCTTCGGCCGCCCTTTTATTTGGTAACGGAGAAAAGCATGCTGAAAAAACTACGGATTGGCCCGAAGCTGCTGCTGGCGCCGGGACTGGTGCTGGTGCTGCTGACGCTGCTGTCCGGCGGCGCCTATTACGGCATGGTGCGCCAGCATGCCTCGCTCGAGAACATGGTGCAGGTGCGCGCGGCGCGCCTGCAGGATACGGCCGACGTCGCCGGCGACGCCAAGCATGCGCACGCCAACATCTATCAATTGCTGGCCTGGATCAGCGGCAGCTTCGCCAAGGAGCGGCTCGACGGCCTGGTCAAGGACATCAACCACAAGCATGCCGACATCAAGACCCGGCTGGAGGCACTGGCGAAGGTCGCCGAGCCGGCCGAACGCAAGCTGATCGACGCTTCCGCCACGGCGCTGGCCGCCTACCGCAAGGCGGTGCTGGACACCATCGAGATGGCGCAGGTCGACCAGTCGATCGCCACCAATTCGATGCAGAAGGCAGAAAAGGAGTTCGGCGTATTGAATACCCAGCTGGCGCAGCTGGCGGCGCTGGAGACCCACCTGAGCGAAGAAGCGTATGCCGCCGCCGGCGCCGAATTCCGCATGCTGGGCGTGACGATGGCGGTGCTGGTCGTGCTGTCGATCGCCCTCTCGCTGACGGTGACGATGCTGGTACGGCGCGCCATGCTGCAGGATATCCGCGCCATCTCTGACGTGGTGAACGAACTGGCCGAAGGCCGCCTCGCCGGCGCCACCGGCAGCACGGGTCGCGACGAGATCGCCGACACCTCGCGCGCACTCGACCACACCATCGGCACCCTGAACACGACCCTGCACGCGATCCTGACCTCGGTGCGTTCGATCGATACCGCCTCCAAGGAAATCGCCACCGGCAACCTCGACCTGTCGACCCGCACCGAAATGCAGGCCGGCTCGCTCGAACAGACCGCCAGCGCCATGGAAACGCTGACGGTGGCAGTCAAGGACAACGCGAACAACGCGCGCCTGGCGACCGACCTCGCAGCGGAAGCGGCGCGCCTGGCGGCGCACGGCGGCCAGGCGGTCGACCGCGCAGTGACGACGATGGAATCGATCCGCGCCAGCTCGCGCAAGATCGTCGAGATCATCGGCGTCATCGACGGCATCTCGTTCCAGACGAATATCCTGGCGCTGAACGCGGCGGTCGAGGCGGCGCGTGCCGGCGAACAGGGACGCGGCTTCGCGGTGGTGGCCTCCGAAGTGCGCACGCTGGCGCAACGCTCGGCGGCGGCGGCCAAGGAAATCAAGGCGCTGATCGCCGATTCGGTCGCGATCATCGACGGCGGCGCGGCCTCGGTCAACGAAGCGGGCAGCAGCATGGGCCATATCGTCGCTTCCGTAAAACAGGTAAACGACATCATCGAGCGCATCAGCATCGCCAGCACCGAACAGGCCGAGGGCATCGCCGAAGTCAATCACGCGGTCGGGCAGATGGACGACATGACCCAGCAGAACGCGGCCCTGGTCGAAGAAGCGGCGGCGGCGGCCGAAAGCCTGCACGAGCAGACCGTCAACCTGGCGCGCGCCGTGTCGGTGTTCCAGATCGACGGCATCGAACCGCTGGCCGAGGCGGCTACGGTAGACGAGCAGGCCGAATTCCAGGACCCGCGCGAGCGGCGCGCGCCGGGCAGTCCGATGCGCAAAGCGATGAGAGATGCGCCGCCGGCGCTGGCGCATGCCGGCAGCGTCGATCAGGTCAGCGGAACGGACGGCTGACGAAACGCGAGCCGGCCAGGCCGAAGCGCCAGGGCACGTCCATCGCCTTGGAGATGCCGATGCGCGGGCCCTCAACGATCTCGAGTCCCGCGGGCGCCGCTTCCAGAACGAACGGCGGTTGCGCCAGCGACTGGCCGTTGAAGGCGCGCGTCACCGCCAGCGCCTGGCACAATTTACCGGGGCCGGAACACAGCGCCGCGGCGTCCTCGGCGTCGCGGCGCTGGCGCATGACATCCAGGCCCGCCAACGGCTCGATCGCACGGATCAGTACCCCGGCGCCATGTCCCTCTTCGCGGCAGACGAAATTCAGGCACCAGTGGATGCCGTAGGAGCGGTAGACATAGCAATGCGCCGGCGGCCCGAACATGGCAGCGTTGCGCTCGGTGGGACCGGAAAAGGCGTGCGAGGCCGGATCTTCGCGGTCATAGGCTTCGGTTTCGACGATGCGCCCGCCGACGCCGTCGATCAGGACCACGACCCCGATCAACTGGCGCGCGACCACATCGCTCGGCGCATAAAAATCGATTCCTGCGAGATGTGCTGGGTTCATGCGGGCGATTTTAGGCGTTTCGACAACAGCGCTCTGTCCGTTTTGCCACACAAGGACCTGATCACCGTACCATGTTGCTGCAATGAAATGCAGCATCGTTTATAGTGGCGGTCTTCGTTTTATTTCCTATAAGCACTTTCCCTCCATGACTACAGTTGCCGCCCATGCAATGCCACAGCGCGTCGCACCTGTTGCCGCCGCCGACCCGGTCGACGAATTGATCAAGTCGATTCGCATTCCGCCGCGTCCCAGCCTGCTGGCCGACTTGCAGGCCGAACTGGCGTCGAGCGATCCGTCGCCGGAGCGCATCGGCCGCATCGTCGCGGCCGACGTCGGCATGGCCGGCGCCCTGCTGAAGCTAGCCAATTCCTCGCTGTTCGGCGGACGCCGCGCCAAGTCGATCGAGCAGGCGATCCTGTTCCTCGGCATTAACCAGGTGGCGGCGCTGATGACGGGCCTGCTGGCGCGCCAGGCGATTCCCGTCGAAAGTGCCGCGCTCGCCAATTTCTGGGACGTTTCGACCAGGCGTTCGCATGCGATGGTGTTCCTGTCGCGCCGCCTGCGCATCGGCGCGCCCGACATCGCCCACACCTTCGGCCTGTTCTGCGATACCGGGATGCCGCTCTTGGTCAAGCGCTTCCCCGACTATGAGGCCACCTTCCTCGACGCCGAGGCCGAAGCGCAGCGCCCGTTCACGGCGCTCGAGGACGAACGCCACAGCACCAATCACGCGGCCGTCGGCACCCTGCTGGCGCGTAACTGGGGCTTGTCGGGCGAGGTGGCGTGGGCGATCCTGCACCACCACGACTACAGCGTGCTGGAAGACGAACACACCGACGACGCGGTGCGCTCTCTGGTCGCCCTGTCGCTGCTGGCCGAGCGCGCGCTGCGCCGCTACCAGGGCCATGCCGGCTCGCCCGAATGGGACAAGGGCGGCGTACGCGCCTGCGCCTATCTCTCGCTCGACGAGGACGAGGCGGACGAACTGCTGGATGAACTCGAAGAAGCGCTGCACGACGATCAGTAAAACCAGTAAATACAGGCTTTGACAGCCAACCTGGGGCGGACGATACTGGGACATCGCTACCGGCTTGGGAGGCATGATGAAAACCTGGATCCTGGCGCTGCTCCTCGTATTGTCCGGCTGCGCCCATCAAGTGCAGGATCCCGCTGCCGCCGGCCGCGTCGCCGCCCTGCTCGATGACGCCGCCTTCCCGCGGCCGGCGACGCACATCGATGCCGATAACCTGTTCACACTCAGTCCCGAGATGCGCCGCCACCTGGGCAGCACGCAGTTCCGCACCCTGCTGCGCGACTATGGTCCGACCTCCGGCCTGGTGCGCGCGCTGTACGATCGCCGCGAACTCGCGCTCGACTACGATTCCACGTACACCGGCACCGCCGCCGAAACCTATGCGGCACGCAGGGGCAACTGCCTGTCGCTGGTCATCATGACCGCCGCCTTCGCGCGCGCACTGGACATGAACGTCAGCTTCCGCGACGTGCAGATCGAGGACACCTGGAGCCGCGACCGCACGCTCTTCCTGGTCAGCTCGCACGTCAACCTGAGCCTGGCGCCGAAAGGGCCGCGCAGCACCGACGATACCAGCGGCGTACTTACCGTCGATTTCGTGCAGTTGCCGCCGAACGCCCGCGAGCGCGTGCGCTTCCTCGACGAAGCCGATATCGTCGCCCGCTACATGAACAACCGCGCCGCCGAAGAGCTGGTCCAGGGACACCATGCCGAGGCCTACTGGTGGGCGCGCGGCGCCCTGCTGCGCAAACCAGGCTTCGAGGGCGCACTCAATACGCTGGCCGTCGTCTACCAGCGCAGCGGCCGCCCGCTGCTGGCCGAACGGGCCTACCGCGCCGCGCTCGAACGCGAGCCCGACAGCCTGGTCGTGCTGCAGAACCTCGCGCCACTGCTGGCGGCCAACGGCAAGCAGGCCGAAGCCGCGGTGCTGGAGGAGCGGCTGGCGCGCCTGTACCCGGCGCCGCCCTACCACTACTTCCAGCAGGGGATGACCGCCTACCATGCGGGCGATTTCGCCGCGGCGCGCAGCCTGTTCGCACGCGAAGTCGCGCGTGCGCCCGACAACGACGAGTTCCATTTCTGGCTCGGTGCGGCGAACTTGCAGCTAGGAGAATGGCGCAGCGCCGAGAAGCAGCTGGCGCTGGCGCGCGACACCAGCGTGCGGCCGGATACGCGCGAACGTTATTCGGCCAAGCTGGGGCACTTGCGCGCGATGGCGGCAGGAACGCAGCGTCGGTAATCGGTGGGGAGAGAAGTTGAAACCTGCGTGACCTTGCGCCACTGGAGAGATGCGGGCGCGGCCGGGAGGCCGCACCGGGGTGATACCGCTGCCGGCCGCGATGGCGTCAATGCGCACACCGCAACCGGCAACATGAACTGCTTAGCGGCGGCGCTGGAAGCCGCCCGGGCGTGGTGCCGGCGCGCCGCGCGTTTCGATGTGACGGAACACGATACGGCCTTTGTTCAGGTCGTACGGCGACAGTTCCAGCGTCACCTTGTCGCCCGCCAGGATGCGGATGTGGTTTTTCTTCATCCGGCCCGAGGTGTAGGCGACGAGCTTGTGGCCGTTATCCATTTCGACGCGGAAACGCAGTTCCGGCAGCACTTCGGTGACGAGGCCGTTCATTTCGATGAGTTCTTCTTTTGCCATGTTGTTCTTCCTTTGAAGGTTGGTGCGAGCTGGCGCAAGACGACGGCGCCGCGACGATGCTGCTGCGCGATGCCAGTGCCCGCAGGTGACTGGATCGGCGAAAAAAAAGTGAATGGGCCGCGATCTGGCGGATAGTGACGCGGCGGCTTCGATCCGGGACTGCAGCCGGACGCCGACCTGCGCGTTGATAGAAAAAAAAGCCCGCACGGTGCGAGCTTCGTTTCAATGGTTTGTCAATGCTTTGTATCGCTGCTCTGCCAATGCTATCTGCAAGGTGCGGAGCCCTGGACGCCCATGCTATCTGCGTGGTGCCCCCATCGGTGTAAGTCGACCAATGTATCTCGAATCAATCCCGCCTGGCTGGTCGCTGGCGACGTTACACACATCGCGTTGCGGGCCTTGAGGGGATGTCGTCAAGGCCTATTTACCCTCACGACTGAAATCAGTGTACCACGGATCGAAAAGGCGCGTATGGACCGGGTCAGAATTGTCCGGCTGCAACAACAGACAATGCCCGGCTGGTCACAACAGGGAGCCTTGCGCGGGCGCCGCTTGTACCGGCGCGCCCTCTTCTACCAGCTGGCGCCATACCTGCAACTTCTGCTCGAAGTTCATCGCCATGTGCGCCGGCGAACTCGACGGCAGCACGACGGTGCGGTAGCCGGCTTCTTGGAATTGCGGCGCGAATTTTCCCGACGCCTGGCCGTTAAAGCCGACCGTTTGCAGTTCCGGACACAGGCTGTGCAGGCGCGCGAAATCGTTGGCCGCGGGTTTGCGGATGGCGGAGTCGAGACTGCCCTCGCGCTCGCAGGCGCCGAGCACGTCCCACAGGCCGATGCGGTGCGCCAGCAGGCGCGGCAAACGTTCGGCGTATGGCAGCGCGGCCAGGTCTTCATCGACCAGCGCCGAGACCAGGCGCCAGAATTGATTGCGCGGATGTGCGTAGTACTGGGCGGCGGCGAGCGACTGGGCGCCAGGAAAACTGCCGAGGAGGAGGATGCGGATGCCGGGATCGAGCACCGGCGCGAGGCCGGTCAGGAGTAGCGAGTCGGGAGATGCAGGCGTGGTCATGCGGGGATTGTAGCCCTGCCCGCGCGGCCGGGCCGCACACAAAAAAACGGCGGACCACGCCTGGTCCGCCGCAAAGGGTCACACAGCAAATCGTTCAGCGCACCCGTTTAGCGCACAGCCAGCGGCGCGGCTGCCGGCGCGGGCGCATCCCAGCCGCCGCCGAGCGCGCGGATCAGCGCCACCGTCGTCATGGCCTGGTTGCCGCGCAGTTGGGCCGCGCTGCGCTCGCTGGCGGCGAGGTTGCGCTGGGCGTCGAGCAGGTCGAGGTAGCTGGAGCGGCCGGCGTCGTAGAGCTTTTGCGCCAGTTCCACCGAACGGCGCGCCGAGCGCACCGCGTCGTCGACCTGCTCGCCCTGGGCGGCGAGGATGCGCACGCCGGCCAGGTTGTCTTCGACTTCGGCAAAGGCCGCCAGCACCCGTTCGCGATACGCGCCCACCGATTCCTCCAGCGCCGCTTCGCTACGCGTCACGTTCGCCCGGTTGCGGCCGCCGTCGATGACGGGCAGCGACAGCAGCGCGCCCAGCACCCAGGAGCGGCTGCTCCATTTGAATGCTTCGGCCATCGTGCCGCCGACGCCGCCACCGGCGGCATCGATGGTCAAGGCCGGGAACATCGCCGCGCGCGCCACGCCGATGCGCGCATTGGCCGCTTCCATCGCGCGCTGGGCGGCGGCGATGTCGGGGCGCCGCTCCAACAAGGTCGAGGGCAGCCCGGCGGGAATCGCGGGCAGCGCCAGCGCCTCCGGCAAGGGATTGTTGGCGGCTGTGAAGCGCGCCGCCGGGCGGCCCAGCAGCACGGCGAGCGCGTGTTCGGCATTCGTGCGTTGCCGCTGCAGGCCGATCGCTTCGGCGCGCGTGGCCGACAGTTCGGTGCGGGCGCGGGTCAGGTCGAATTCGCCGATGTCGCCCAGGTCGAACCGGCGCTGGTTGACGCGCACGCTTTCGGCGCGCAGGCGCACGGCGGCATCCACCGTCGCCAGTTCGGCGTCGAGCGCCTGCAGGCGGAACCAGGTCTGCGCCACGTCGGCCTGCAGCGACAGCAGCACCGAGCGGTAGGTCGCAAGGGCGGCGCCGGCATCCTGGCGCGCCGCTTCGACGTTCGCACTTACGCGGCCCAACAGGTCGACCTCGTAACTGGCGCTGAGGCTGGCGCTATAACTGTTCTGCGGCGCGATCGGGCTGCCCTGCGGCAGATTGAGGTCGCGCGGCGCCGGGCGCGCGCGCTGGGCCTGGACACCGAGTCCGACCTGGGGAGTGCGGTCGGCCTGGGCGATGCCCGCGATCGCCCGCGCCTGCTTCACGCGCGCCGCGGCGACGGCCAGGCTGGCATTGTTGCGGGTCGCCTCGTCGACCAGTTCGGTCAGGCGCGGGTCCTGGAAGGCGAGCCACCATGCGCCGCGCGGCTGCTGCTCGGCCTGGCGCGCCTGGGTCCAGCGGTTGCCGTCGGCGGCGGTCTGGATGGCGCTTGCCTCCTTGAACGCGGCCGGGGTGTCGATGGCCGGTTGCTTGAATGCGGGCGCTGCACAGGCACTCAGCAGCAGTGCCACCATCAGGGGTGCAATCATCGTTTTCATTGTGCGACTCCTTCCACTGCAAACACCGGCGGGGTCGCAGGTTGTTTCTCGAAACGTTTGGCAAAGGTGCGCAGCAGGACGTAGAACAGCGGCGTCAGGAACAGGCCGAAGAAGGTCACGCCCAGCATGCCGGCAAACACCGCCACCCCCATCGCGTGGCGCATCTCGGCGCCGGCGCCGCTGGAAAACACGAGCGGCACCACGCCCATGATGAATGCGATCGAGGTCATCAGGATCGGACGCAGGCGCAGGCGGCTCGCTTCCAGTGCCGCGTCGATCACGCTGCGGCCGTGGTGCTCGAGTTCGCGGGCGAACTCCACGATCAGGATCGCATTTTCCGAGGCCAGCCCCACCAGCACGAACAGCGCGATCTGCGTGAAGATGTTGTTGTCGCCACCGGTGAGTTTCACGCCCAGCAGCGCGCACAGGATCGACATCGGCACGATCAGGATCACGGCCAGCGGCAGGGTCCAGCTTTCATATTGGGCAGCCAGCACCAGGAATACCAGCAGCACGCACAGCGGGAAGACATACACCATGGTGTTCCCCGACAGGATGTCCTGGTAGGTCAGGTCGGTCCATTCGTAGGCGATCCCTTTCGGCAGCGTCTCCTGCGCGATCTTTTCAAAGATGGCTTGCGCCTGGCCCGACGAGACGCCGGCCGCCGGGGCGCCGTTCATGTCGGCCGTCACATAAGCGTTGTAGCGCTGCACGCGGTCCGGTCCATAGCTGTCCTTTACCTGCATCAGCGACGACAGCGGGATCATCTCGCCTTTCAGGTTACGCACCTTCAGCTGCGAGATCTGCTCTGGCTGCGAGCGGAACTGGGCATCGGCCTGCACCCGCACCTGGTAGGTCCTGCCGAACTGGTTGAAATCGTTCACATACAGCGAGCCGAGGTTCACCTGCAAAGTCTGGTAAATCGTTTGCAGCGGCACGCCGAGCTGCTTGGCCTTTACGCGGTCGACGTCGGCGAACAGCTGCGGCACGTTGATCTGGTAGCTCGAGAACACGCCCTGCAAGCGCGGGTCGGCCCAGGCCTTGGCCTGCATCGCCTGCGTCGCCTTGTACAGCGCGTCGTAGCCGAGGTTGCCGCGGTCTTCCAGCATCATCTTGAAGCCACCTGTCGTGCCGAGGCCATTCACGGGCGGTGGCGGCAGCACCATCACGAAGGCGTCTTCGACCGCGCCCATGCGCTTGTTGATTTCGGCGGCGATCGCCTCGGCCGATTGCTCCTTGCCGCGCCGTTCGCTGAACGGTTTCAGGCCGGTGAACACGATGCCGGCGTTCGGTGCATTGGTAAAGCCGTTGATCGACAGGCCCGGGAAAGCGATCGACGATTCGACACCGGGAATCTCGGTGGCGATCGCCGACATACGGCGGATGACGGCGTCGGTACGGTCGAGCGAGGCGGCGTCGGGCAGCTGGGCAAAGCCGATCAGATACGCCTTGTCCTGCTGCGGCACGAAGCCGGGCGGCACCACCTTGAACATGACCACAGCGCCCACGCCCAGCAGCGCATACACGGCCAGGGACAGGGTCTTGCGGCGCAGGACGGTCTGCACGCCGCCTTCGTAGCGGTGCGAAGCACGCCCGAAGAAGCGGTTGAAGGCGGCGAAGAAGCGCCCGAACACGGTGTCGATGGCGCGCGTGACGCGGTCCTTCGGCGCATCGTGCGCTTTCAGCAGTGCCGCCGACAGGGCCGGCGCCAGCGTCAGCGAAGCAAAGGCCGAGATCACGGTGGAAATCGCAATCGTCAGCGCGAACTGGCGATAGAACTGGCCGGTCAGGCCGGAGACAAAGGCGATCGGCACGAACACGGCGCACAGCACCAGGGCAATCGCGATGATCGGGCCGGACACTTCCTTCATCGCCTGGATGGTCGCGTCGTGCGGGTTCAGGCCATTCGAGATGTTGCGCTCGACGTTTTCTACCACGACGATGGCGTCATCGACCACGATACCGATCGCCAGCACCAGCCCGAACAGCGACAGGGTATTGATCGAAAAGCCGAACATCAGCATCACGGCAAAGGTGCCGACCACCGATACCGGCACCGCCAGCAGCGGAATGATCGAGGCGCGCCAGCTTTGCAGGAACACGATCACGACGATCGCCACCAGCACGATCGCTTCGAACAGGGTTTTAATCACGGAGTCGATCGACTCGCGCACGAATTGGGTTGGGTCGTACACAATGCTGTATTCGACACCTTCCGGAAACTCTTCCGACAGCTCGGCCATGGTAGCGCGCACGTCCGTCGACAGTTGCAGCGCATTCGCATTCGGCGCCTCGAAGATCGGGATGGCGACCGCCGACTTGTTGTTCAGGAGCGAGCGCAGCGCATACGAATTCGAGCCCATCTCCAGGCGCGCCACATCTTTCAATAAGGTCGTCGAGCCGTCCTCGCCGGTCTTGACGATGATGGCGCCAAACTCCTCGACACTCGACAGGCGGCCCTGGGTATTCACGGTCAACTGGAATTCGGCGCCCTTGGCCGGGCCCTGGCCGACGACGCCGGCTGCCACCTGCACGTTCTGCTCGCGGATCGCATCGACGATGTCGCCCGCGACCAGGCCGCGCTGCGCCACCTTTTGCGGGTCGAGCCAGACGCGCATGGCGTAGTCGCCGGAACCGAACAGCTGCACTTCGCCCATGCCTTCGATGCGCGCCAGGCGGTCCTTGATGTTCAGGGTCGCGTAGTTGCGCAGGTACAGGTCATCGTAGCGGCCGTCCGGCGAGTTCAGGTGCACCACCATGGTCAGGTTCGGCGAACTTTTCACGGTGGTGACGCCGATCTGGCGCACCTCTTCCGGCAGGCGCGGCAGCGCGCGCTGGACGCGGTTCTGCACCTGCGTCTCGGCCTGCTCGACATTGGTGCCGATGGCGAAAGTCACGGTCAGCATCAGCGCGCCGTCGGAGGTGTTTTGCGAGGACATGTACAGCATGTTCTCGACGCCGTTGATCTGTTCTTCCAGGGGCGCGGCCACCGTTTCGGCGATCACCTTCGGGTTGGCGCCCGGGTACTGGGCGCGCACCACGATCGAGGGCGGCACCACGTCCGGGTATTCGGAGATCGGCAATTGAAAAATCGCGATCAGGCCGGAGACGAAGACCAGCACCGACAGCACGACGGCGAAGATCGGTTTGTCGACAAAGAAGCGGGAGAAGTTCATGGCTTACTCCTTGATGTTTGCAGCAAGCGCCAGCGGCGCGGCATCCGTCATCGGCACGATCTGCGGTGCGACGGCCGCGCCGGGACGCACGCGCTGCAAGCCGTTGACGACGATCTTCTCTCCCGCTTTCACGCCACTGCGCACCACGCGCAAACCGTCGACCACGGGGCCGAGGGTGACCTGGCGGTATTCGGCCTTGCCCTCCTTGTCGACCACGAACACGAACTTGCGGCTCTGGTCGGTGCCGACCGCGCGCTCGTTGATCAGGACGGCATTGCGGCTGTCGGCCGCACCCAACTGGACGCGTGCGAACAGGCCCGGCACCAGGACGCCATCCTTGTTCTCGAAGGTGGCGCGCATGCGCACGCTGCCGGTGCGGGCGTCGAGCTGGTTGTCGACGAATTCGAGCTTGCCTTCGTGCGGGAACCCTTCCTCGTTGGCCAGGCCGACGCGCACCGCCACCGGGGCGCCATCGCGCGCCTTGGCGCCGACGCGCAGGTAAGTCTCTTCGTCGCCGTCGAAGCTGGCGTAGATGCGTTCGAGCGAGACCACGGAGGTGAGCAGCGCGCTCGGGTCGACCAGGTTGCCGAGGGTGATCTCGGCTTTCGAGACGCGGCCATCGATCGGCGAGACCACGCGGGTATAGGCCAGGTTCAGGCGCGCCGCCTCGTACTGGGCTTGGGCGGCTGCGGCAGTCGCGTCGAGTTCTTTCTGGCTGGCGGCGGCTTCGTCGAATTCGCGGCGGGCGATCGCCTTGTCCGCCATCAGGCTCTCGGCGCGCGCCAGTTCGCGTTTGGCGAGATCGGCCTTGGCGCGCGCCGAGGCGGCGGCGGCCTGGGCACGGGTGGCTTCGGCCTGGTAGGGCCGCGGGTCGACCACGAACAGGACGTCGCCCTTTTTAACCTCGCTGCCGGGCTTGAAGTTCACTGCGGTGATGAAGCCGCTGACGCGCGAACGGATTTCGACGCGCTCGACGGCTTCGAGGCGGCCGGAAAATTCCTGGGTTTCCGCGACCGGCTTTTCCAGCACGATAGCGGCCGACACCGGTGGCGCGGCGGGAGCGGCTGGCGCCGCGGTTTTGCCGGTGGCGTCGTCGCAGCCGGCCAGCGTGGCGCTTGCCAGGCCGGCGACGGCCAGGGCGGCCAGCAAGGGCCTTGCAGCGCTGGTGAGTTGTGTCAGCTTTCTCATGTTGATTCCTTTTTCTTGTGAGAATGTTAAAAATGTGGCGATAAGAAGACGAAACCCGTCCCGCCCGCGCCAGCCATGGCAAAACGCAGGAAAAAGCGGGTCCCGCCGCACCAAATGGTGCGGTTGTCCGTTCAGTTCAGTTGTGGAAGCGAGGTAGGTGCTGACTTAGCCTGGAAGGGCCCCCTGCCCTTCGAGATCGGCAATGAAGGTCGCGATTTCGGCCAGCGCCGGCCGTTCGCAGGCGCACTCGTTGCGCTCGTCCGCTTGCGGCGTCGGCAGCAGGCGGCGCACGGTGGCCTGGACACCGAAGCCGGCCAGTTTGGCGCCATAGGCTTCGGCTTCGTCGCGCAAGGGATCGTCCTCGGCGGAGAGAATCAGGGCCGGCGGCAGGTTTTTCAGGCGGCTCGATTGCAGGGGCGACGCGTACGGGTGGGTACGGTCCGCCGCGTTGGGCAGGTAGCCGCGGTAGGCGGCGGCGCAGCCATCGGCCAGCTTTTCCTGGTCGGGGCAGTTCGGCATCTCGCGCATCGAGCAGGTCGACAGGCCGGGGTCGAGCATCGGCATGATCAGGATCTGGCCTGCCAGCTTGGGTGCGCCGCGGTCGCGCGACATCAGGGCGCAGACGGCGGCCAGATTGGCGCCGGCTTCGATGCCGGCCACCAGCAGATGCTTGCCGTTCCAGCCGAGTTTGGTCTTGTTCTTTTTCGCCCACAGCAGCACGGCGTGGGCATCCTCGACCGCGGCCGGGAACGGGCGCACGGTGGCCAGCGTGTAGTTCGATGCCAGCACGACCGGCGTATGGCTGACGCCGGCCAGGTGGCGCAGGAAGCTGTCGGAGTCGTCCAGGTTATCGCTGACGAAACCGCCGGGTGGGAAGAACACGACCAGGGTGTCGCGCTTGCCCTTCTGGCCGGTGGCGTACAGGCGCGCCCGCAACGGGCCCTGCTCGCCGCTGACTTCCAGGTCGCGCACGCGTACGTCGTCGTTGATGGCATTGAAGCTGTCGAGGCGGTCGTTCATCGCGCCACCTCGGTGGAGACGGCGGCCAAGGTTGTCGGCGCCTGACCGGGGCAGATCGTCTCGACCATGACCGTGGACAGCGCATGCACGCCGCGCGCCTCCGCGCCCGCCGCCTGCGCATAGGCGCCGCTGCCGACCACGCCGGCCATGGCCAGGATGCCGATTGCCAGTGCGCTTAACGCCACGATGTTGTCCCGCATGTTCCGCAGTTTCATGATCCTGCTCCGCCCGCCAAAAAGGTTTTACTCCAGTACGCACACTATAGACATCCACTGGAATCTGATAAAGATGGCAATCGTGAATCCATTGTTCGCCAATCGCGAACAATACGCTTAAAATTGAATTAAAACAGGGATCGGGAGGAAGCAATGAACAAACTACAAGCCATGGAAGTCTTCGTTCAGGTCGTGGACAACGGCAGTTTTACGCGCGCAGCGGAACTGCTCGACCTGCCCAAGGCGAGCGTGTCGACCCTGGTGCAGGCATTGGAAAGCTCGCTCTCGGCCAAGCTGCTCCATCGCACGACGCGCCAGGTGACGGTAACTTCGGACGGCGCCGCCTATTACGAACGCTGCGTGCGCATCCTGGCCGACGTGCGCGATGCCGAGGAATCGCTGTCGCGCATGCGCATCAACCCGAGCGGACGCCTGCGCGTCGATACCCCGACCGGGCTGGCCAGCGAAATCCTGATTCCGGCACTGCCCGGTTTCTTCGAACGCTATCCCGACATCATGCTCGAACTGGGCAGCACCGACCGCCCGGTCGACCTGGTCGAGGAAGGCATCGATTGCGCGGTGCGCGGCGGGCCGCTGTTCGATACTAGCCTGATCGCACGGCGGGTCGGCATCATCCATTTTGTTACCGCCGCCGCGCCCTCCTACCTGGCGCGCTTTGGCATGCCGGCGCATCCCAACGACCTGGCACGGCACCGCTGCGTGAACTATTTTTCGGCCAAGACCGGTAAAGTCTACGACTGGGATTTCAATCGCGACGGCGAGCGCATCGAGGTGCCGATGCCGGGCGTGATCGCCCTCAACGATTCGAATGCCTACGTGCAGGCCGGCCTGTCCGGGCTGGGCATCGTCCAGATGACCGATTACCTTCTGATGCGCCACGTGGTGGAGGGACGCATGGTGCAGGTGCTGCCGGACTGGCTCAGCGACCCGCTGCCGGTGCACATCGTCTATCCGCAGAATCGCCACATGTCGGCCAAGGTGCGCGTGTTCGTGGAATGGGTGGCGGAAGTGTTCGCCAACCACCCACACATGCGCCTCGGCGCGCGACCGGCGTTCGCGCCGCCGGAACGGGCGGCAGCCTGAATTTTTGCGGCTCGGCCGGTGTAGAATCGTCGCATAACAATCCCGTCCGGAGACCAGCATGGACCACACCCCAGCCGCGCGCAACATCCATACCCTGCTCGCCCAGTACAGCGAGAGCCACCGCAACCCGACCAACGAGCTGATCCACTTCGTGTGCGTGCCCCTGATCGTGTTTTCGCTGCTCGGCATCCTGTACGCGCTGCATCCGGTACTGGCGCTGGTGGCCGTGGCCGGGTCGCTGTGGTACTACCTGCAGTTGTCGAAACCGTTCGCGGTCGGCATGCTGGCGATGTCGATCCTGATGCTGTCGATCCTGGCGGCGATGCCGCCGATGACGGTGCTGCCGCTGTCGATCGCCGTGTTCGTCGTGTCCTGGATCGGCCAGTTCATCGGCCACAAAATCGAGGGCAAGAAGCCCTCCTTCCTCGACGACCTGCGCTTCCTGCTGATCGGGCCGCTGTTCGTGCTGGGCTTCCTGTACCGGCGCTTGAATCTCGCTTATTGAATGGCTGCGCCTTGGTGTGCGGCGCACCTTGCTGGTGGAGAGTAAGCTTTGGGAAACGTATCAAGCTTGCGGAGATTGCCATGAAAGCCACCATTCCACTCGCAGTTCCTCTCCTCCTTGCAGCCTTGCTGGCCGGCTGCGCCACCCCGCCGCCGTCAGGCAGCGTGTATCGCGCCGGGCAGGTCCAGAACGAACAGGTCGTGCGTATGGGCACGGTCGAATCGGTGCGCAATGTCATCATCGCCAATCCGGAATCCGGCGTCGGCACGATGGGCGGCGCGGCGCTGGGCGGCCTGGCCGGCTCCCAGGCCGGCAGCGGCAACGGTTCGGCGGCAATGGGCATCGTCGGCGCCATCGCCGGCGGCCTGATCGGCCAGCGGGTCGAGGCCAACGCCAACAACAAGCCCGGCTTCGAGATCACGGTCCGGCTCGACAGCGGAGAATTGCGCGCCGTGACCCAGAGCGCGGACGAACTGTTCCGGCCCGGCGAACGCGTGCGCTTGCTGAGCAACGGCTACAACACGCGCGTCACTCATTGAATTCCCGGCATGCCGCCTCGGCCGCAAGGCTGATGCGGCCTTGCCACATCCAGGCCGCCGTCCCGGGCGCACGCCTCCGGTTTTCCAATTTATAGACGACAGGCAACGGAGAAAGCACGTATACTTTCGGGATGTCTTCTCCCGTCCTGTTCACCCTCGCCTCGCTCATCTGGGGCTCGACCTTCTGGGCCATCACCTTGCAGCTGGGCGACGTGCCGCCATCGGTGTCGGTGGTCTACCGCTTTGCCCTGGCGTCGAGCGTGCTGTTCGCCATCTGCATCGGCCGCGGCATTCAATTGCACCTGCCCTGGCGTACCCAGAAATGGGTGATGCTGCAGGGTGTGGCCACCTTCGGTTTGTCGTATATCTGCACTTACCAGGCCGAAGAAGTCGTGGTCTCGGGGCTGGTGGCCGTGCTGTTCGCATTGATGGTGTTCTGGACGCCGCTGCTGGGCCGCGTGTTCTACGGCACCCCGATCGCGCCGCGCACCTGGGGCGCCGGCGCGGTGGCGACCGGCGGCGTGGCCCTGCTCTTTTATCACTCGATCGGCGCCGCCTGGCGCGATGTGCAAGCCGGCGGCAGCGGCCACTTCCTGCTGGGCGTGGTGCTGGCGCTGGTGGCGACGATCGCCAGTTCGGCCGGCAGCATCGTCGTCGGCAAGGTGCGCGAGCAGTCCGGCAACGTGATGCTGACCACGGCCTGGTCAATGCTCTGGGGCACGTTGCTGGTGGCCGTGTATGCCGTGGCGACCGGCCAGCGCTTCATGCTGCCGCCGACGCTGTCGTATACGCTTGGCCTGCTGTACCTGGCGATCTTCGGCTCGGTAATCGCCTTCCTCGCCTACTTCACGCTGATCAACCGCATCGGGCCGCAAAAGGCTGTGTACATCGGCGTCATCACGCCGGTGTTGTCGGTGCTGCTGTCAATCCAGCTCGAACATTACCGCCCTGGCCCGGTCGAATTCCTGGGCATGCTGCTGTGCCTGGCCAGCGTGGCCTGGGCCCTGCGCGGCCCCGCAGCAACAGCAGCAGCAGCCAAGCCCGTGAACACCGTAACTTTGAATCAGGTAACCGAAACACCATGACCGCAGTCACCCATTTCTCCGTCCGTCCCGCCGAACCCGCCGACGTCAGCCACATCCACTCGATGATCGTCGAACTGGCCGTGTTCGAAAAACTCGAGCACATGGTCGTCGCCACCGAAGAGCTGCTGCACGACGGCCTGTTCGGCGTGCGCCCGGCCTGCGAAGCCATCGTCGGCGAAGAGAATGGCGAAGTGGTCGCCTTTGCCCTGTTCTTCCACAATTTCTCGACCTTCCTCACCAAGAAGGGCCTGTACCTGGAAGACCTGTACGTGCGCCAGTCGCACCGCGGCAAGGGCTACGGCAGCGCGCTGCTGGCCAAGCTGGCGCAACTCGCGGTCGAGCGCAACTGCGGCCGCTTCGAGTGGTCGGTGCTGGACTGGAACGAACCGGCAATCGGCTTTTATAAAACCATGGGCGCCGAGATCCTGCCTGAATGGCGCATCTGCCGCGTGACCGGCGAGGCGCTGGACTTGCTGGCGCGTCGCGCAGATTGATCCTGAAATAAAAAGCCCACGGGACCGAAAGGCGCCGTGGGCGAACCCATTATGTCAATGGGGAGGGGAGACTGGAAATCAACGATTTCACTATAGCTGGGTGAACTCGTCTGAAGCTGTTGTTCTTACAATTGCTTACCTCTCTTATGGATGCTCTGTTACCTATAATTACCGAGTTGAGGATTGCTGAATTGACGGTGCTCAATGATTAGGCAGCTGTCCCGCACGATTGAGTGATCACAAATGCAAGAAATCGACGTCCGGGACAATGTGTTCTTCGCATGAGGGAGAGAGCAATGGCATTCATTTTCCGGCCGATTACCAGGCGCCTCTACAAGGCATGGCTGCGTACCCGCCTCGACAATTACAACCGCAGCCTGACAGCGATCGCCGCCCAGCGGGAGAACGATTTTCATGCGGAACGGATGCTGCACCGGGCGGTATCGGCCACGCGGTCGAAGTTGCAGTCGCTCTGAAATACTGCAACGGGCTGCACATTGCAACCCGTTGCAGTTCTTCGCCCTGAAAACTTCCGCACTGAAACCTTCATTCATACGCGCGTCTTACAAGCCCGCCGGCAAGCCCACGTCGCGCGCGCGCATCACGCCGCCGTTCACCACCGCCTGGCACGGATTGAAACCGATCGCGTACGCCAGCTCGGCCGGGCGGCTGATATCCCACAGTGCGAAGTCGGCGCGCTTGCCCACCTCCAGGGTGCCGATCTGGTCTTGCAGGCCGAGCGCGCGCGCGGCGTTGATGGTGGCGCCCAGCAACGCTTCGCGCGGGGTCAGGCGCCACAGGGTGCACGCCATGTTCAGCGCCAGCAGCAGCGAACTCATGGGCGAGGTACCCGGGTTGCAGTCGGTCGCCACCGCCAGCGGCACGCCGGCGCCGCGCAGGGCGGCGATCGGCGGCGCCTGTGTCTCGCGCAGGAAGTAATACGCGCCCGGCAGCAGCACGGCGACCGTGCCGGCGCCGGCCATGGCATTGATGCCGGCCGGGGTCAGGTGTTCCAGGTGGTCGGCCGACAGGCCGCGGTAGCGCGCCACCAGTTCGGCGCCGCGCTGGTCCGACAGTTGTTCCGCATGCAGTTTAACGGGCAATCCCAGCTTCTTTGCCGCCGCAAATACGCGTTCGGTCTGGTCGTAGGTAAACCCGATGTGCTCGCAGAAGGCGTCGACCGCGTCGACCAGCTTTTCCTTGACCAGCAGCGGCAGCATGCGTTCGGTGACTTCGGCGATGTAGTCGTCGGGCCGGCCGGTGAACTCGGGCGGCAGCGCATGCGCCCCGAGGAAGGTGGTGCGCACCTTCACCGGCAACAGCTCTCCGATGCGGCGCGCGGCGCGCAGCAGGTTCGCTTCGCCCTGCAAATTCAGGCCGTAGCCGGATTTGATTTCGACGGTGGTCACGCCTTCGGCCAGCAGCTGCGATACGCGCGGCGCGCTCTGGCGCAGCAGGTCCTCGACGCTGGCGGCGCGGGTGGCGCGCACGGTGGCCATGATGCCGCCGCCATTGCTGGCGATGTCTTCGTAGCTGGCTCCTTCCAGGCGCGCTTCCCATTCGTCGCTGCGGTTGCCGGCGTGGACGATGTGGGTGTGGCAATCGACCAGGCCGGGCGTGAGCCAGGCGCCGTCGCAATCGTGGATGACGGCGGCACGAGGCGCCTCGCGCCGTGCGCCGACCCAGGCGATGCGGCCGTGGTGCACGGCGATCGCGCCATCCCTGACTTCGCCATAACCGTCGACCATCGTGGCCAGGTTCACGTTCGCAAACACCGCGTCGAAGCGCTGCCCGTGGCGCTCACTCATCTTCGTATTCCTCGTCCTCGTTGTAATAGAAAATGTCGACAATGAAGATGACCGCCTGGTTGGCCTCGATCGACCAGATCGTGCCTGGATCGAACAGGACGGCGTCGTAGCGCACCATGTTGATGCGCTCGGCGTCGCTGGCGATTTCCAGGGTATCGCCCTCGGCCAGGAACATCAGCGTCAGGTCGGCGCGCGCGACGAAGCGCGATTTGCCGGCCAGGCGCCGGCGGCCGAACTGGTGGTAGCAGCGGTCGGTGCGCGTCATGACGTTGAAATCGGTGGTTGGGCCGCGATTGAGCTTGGCCACCACCTCGGAGTCGCCGTCGAACGCCAGCACCGGGCCGCTTTCGCAGATGATCACCCGTTCGCTGCCGTCGATATCGAGCGTCATGCCATGGCCGTCGACCAGCGCCAGCGTGCGGTCGACGCCGGGAAAGCGGGAAAATGGCCCATCCTCGGAAATCGTGGCCAGGCTGACGCGCCAGTCGAAATCCTCGAAGCCGGCCTCGGGCGGGCCGATCGCGATCGTCGTGGTGCTGCCGCCGCCGTTCTTCCAGGGGTAGGCCGACAGGCCGGCAAACGGGATCAGGATATTCATGTTCAGGCCTCGCTCAAACTGATACGTATGCTCACATCGCGCGCAACCGTTGAAGGGCTTGCCGGTAGCGGCGTCCGATGGCTTCCTGCGCCATGTGGCGCCCGCCCTGCACGACCCAGCGTCCGCCGGCCAGCACGTCGCGCACCAGGTTGTCGTTGCCGCAGAATACCAGACGTCCCAGCACGTCGGTGTCGCGTACGCCGTCCAGGTTCGGGTGCGCGGCGTCGAGCACCAGCAGATCGGCGCGGCGCCCCGCCGCCAGCGCCCCCACCGGACGCCCGGTCGCCTGGGCGCCGCCCCCGAGTGCATCCTGCCACAGGTTCAATGCCACGTCGCGCCTGGCCGGCGTGGCGGCGACATTCCGGCGCCCATGCACCAGGCGCTGGCCGTATTCGAGCCAGCGCAATTCCTCGACCGGGCTCTGCGACACGTGACTGTCGCTGCCGATGCCCCAGCGCCCCCCATTGGCCAAGTAATCACCAAGGGGGAAGAGGCCGTCGCCGAGGTTGGCTTCGGTGCTCGGGCACAGGCCGGCCACGGCGCCGCTGCGTGCCAGAGATCCGAGTTCCCTTTCATTTAAATGGGTCGCATGCACCAGGCACCAGCGCGCGTCGATCTCTACTGCGTCGAACAGGTAGTCGACCGGCCGGCTGCCGCTGAAGTCCAGGCTTTGCTGCACCTCGGCCTGCTGCTCGGCGATGTGGATGTGCAGCGGCCGCTCCTGCGGCAATGCGTTCATCAAGGCATGGATCTGGTCGATGCCGGCCGCGCGCAGCGAATGCGGCGCCGCGCCCACTTCCAGCTGGCCGCCGCGCAAGGGTTCGAGCGCCTCGACGATGCCCAGCACGGTGTCGATGTCGGTATGAAAGCGCGCCTGTTCCGGTTTCAGGGGCTGCGCGCCGAAGCCGCTGTAACTGTAGAGCACCGGCAGCAGGGTCAGGCCGATGCCGGCCTGCTGCCCGGCCGCGGCGACCCGCTCGGCCATCTCGGCCGGGCGCGCGTACATGCGCCCTTCCGGGTCGCGCTGGATATAGTGAAATTCGCACAGCGACGTGTAGCCATGGCGCAGGCATTCGGAGAACAGCTGGGCCGCGATCGCCTCGACCTGCTCGGGCGTGATCTGCGCGGCGAAGCGGTACATCAGGTCGCGCCAGGTCCAGAAGCTGTCCGGTCCGTCGCCCGCCCTTTCGGTCAGGCCGCCCATCGCGCGCTGGAACGCGTGCGAATGCAGGTTGACCATGCCCGGCACGACGTACTCGGCGCGTGCCACGCCGATCGGCGGCCGCGCCTGCGGCTGCACCCGCGTCAGGGTGCCGCGCGCATCCCATTCGACCAGCACGTCGCCCTGCCAGCCCTCGGGAAGCAAGGCATGGCGCGCGAACAGGGCATTCATGCGCGCACCCAGTCGAGCGCGGCGCGCATCATGTCGTGCAACAGCGGCTGGACTTCGGCCGCGACCTCTGCCTGGAACGCAAATGGCGGCGCTTCGTCCATGTACAGGCACTGGCACATCTCGAGCTGGATCGCATGCACGCCCTCGTGCGGCTGGCCATAGAAGCGGGTGATGTGGCCACCCTTGAAACGGCCATTCACGGCGATGCTGAAGCGCTCCTGGGCGCGCGCCACCCCGACCACCGCGTGCTCGAGGCCCGGATCGCAGGACTTGCCCTCGGCAGTGCCGAAATTCAGGTCCGGCAGGCGGCCTTCGAAAAAGCGCGGCACCTGCGAAGCGATCGAATGCGCATCCCACAACACCACGCGTCCGTGCAGCGCCAGCAATCTCGCCAGTTCGGCGCGCAGCTGGTTGTGGTAGGGGCGCCAGTAGCGTTCCAGGCGCCGTTGCACTTCTGCCCCATCCGGCACGCCTCCTTCCCGGTACAGGCTTTCGCGCCCGAAGGTGTCGACCGGGCACAGGCCGGTCGTGTCCAGGCCCGGATACAAATTCGTGTTCTCGGGCGGGCGGTTCAGGTCGATCACGTAGCGCGACCAGCGCGCAGCCAGGGTCGAGATGCCGAGGCGGTCGGCGCAGTCGTAGAGTTCGGCCAGGTGCCAGTCGGTGTCGGCTGTCGCCAGCGCGCAGGGCGCCATGTGCGCGGCCACCTCGTCGGGAATGTCGGTGCCCACGTGGGGCATCGACAGCAGCATCGGCGCGTCGCCTGCCTTGAACCGGAAATCCATGAAGACTCCTGTTGACATATTAAGGGTGGAGGACTGCGAACAGCTCCTTGCATGATGCGGACAATTCACCCGTGATCACCATCTGGCGCGCCGCCTCGATATCGGGCGCAAAGAAGCGGTCGGCGTCGAACGGCGCCACGCGACGGCGCAATTGCGCGTGCACGTGCTCGAGGTGTTCGGAACTGGCCAGCGGGCGGTGGAACTCGATCCCCTGCCCCGCCGCCAGCAGTTCGATCCCGACAATCACCGCCGTATTGTGCGCCATCTGGTCGAGGCGGCGCGCGGCAAAGGTCGCCATGCTGACGTGGTCTTCCTGGTTGGCCGAGGTCGGCAAGCTGTCGACGCTGGCCGGGTGCGCCAGCGATTTGTTTTCCGAGGCCAGCGCAGCCGCCGTCACGTGGGCGATCATGAAGCCGGAGTTCAGGCCCGGCTCGCGCACCAGAAAGGCCGGCAGCCCGGACAGGTTGGCGTCGATCAGCAGCGCGATGCGGCGTTCGGCCAGCGCGCCGATTTCGGCAATCGCGAGGGCCAGCGTATCGGCGGCAAAGGCGACCGGCTCGGCGTGGAAGTTACCGCCGGAGACGATGGCACCATCGTCGGGGAACAGCAGCGGATTATCGGTCACCGCATTCGCTTCGATCAGCAGCGTGCGGCTGGCATTCGCTACCAGGTCCATCACGGCGCCCATCACCTGCGGCTGGCAGCGCAGGCTGTACGGATCCTGCACGCGCTCGTCGCCGACCAGGTGCGAGGCGCGAATCGCGCTGCCCGCTATCAGTTCGCGGTAGATCGCCGCCGCCGCGATCTGGCCCGGCTGGCCGCGCACCGCGTGGATGCGCGCGTCGAAGGGCGCATCGCTGCCACGGGCGGCGTCGACCGACAGGGCGCCGGTGACCATCGCCGCTTCCACCAGGCGCTCGGCCATGAACAGGCCGTGTAAAGCCAGTGCGGTCGACACCTGCGTGCCGTTGATCAGCGCCAGGCCCTCTTTCGCGGCCAGGGTGACGGGCTCGATGCCGGCCATGGCCAGCGCTTCGGCGGCATCCATGATCCGCCCTTGATAGCGCACCGGACCGACGCCGAGGATGGCGAGGGTCATGTGCGCCAGCGGCGCCAGGTCACCCGAGGCGCCGACCGAACCTTGCACGGGAATGGCCGGCATCAGGCCGGCGTTGTAGATCGCGATCAGGGTGTCGATGATGAGCGGACGCACGCCCGAATAGCCGCGCGCCAGGCTGCCGATCTTGGTCAGCAAAATCAGGCGCACGACCGGCTCGGCAATCAGCTCGCCGGTACCGACCGCATGCGACAGGATCAGGTTGCGCTGCAACTGCGCCAGCTGGTCGTTGGGAATGTGGGCCTTGGCCAGGATGCCGAAGCCGGTATTGATGCCATACGCCGGATCGCCCTTGTCGACGATGGCTTTCACGAGTTCGGCGGACGCGGCGATCGGTGCGGCGGCGCTTGGTGCCAGCGTGATCGGGAAGTGCGAGGCCCAGGCCGCGCGCAGGTTGGACAGCGTCAGGGCGCCGGGTTGCAGGGTCCAGCCGTGGTGATGGTCGTTCATTTGGTGCTGCCTTGATTGATCATGGGAAGGTTCAAGCCGGTGCGCCGGGCACAGGCGATGGCGGATTCATAGCCGGCGTCGGCGTGGCGCATCACACCCGAGCCGCTGTCGTTGACCAGTACGCGCGCCAGGCGTTTGGCGGCGGCGTCGGTGCCGTCGGCCACGATGACGACGCCGGAATGCTGCGAGTAGCCCATGCCGACGCCGCCGCCGTGGTGCAGCGAGACCCAGGTGGCGCCGCCGGCGGTATTGAGCATGGCGTTGAGCAACGGCCAGTCGGAGACGGCGTCGGTGCCGTCGCGCATGCTCTCGGTTTCTCGGTTGGGGCTGGCGACGGAACCGGTGTCGAGGTGGTCGCGCCCGATCACGATCGGCGCTTTCAGTTCGCCCGTGCGCACCATCTCGTTGAAGGCAAGGCCGGCCAGGTGGCGCTCGCCCAACCCTAACCAGCAGATGCGCGCGGGCAAGCCCTGGAAGGCGATCCGTTCGCGTGCCATGTCGAGCCAGCGGTGCACCTGCGCCTGCTGCGGGAACAGTTCCTTGATCTTGGCATCGGTTTTATAGATGTCTTCCGGGTCGCCCGACAGCGCCACCCAGCGGAACGGTCCGCGCCCTTCGCAGAATTGCGGGCGGATATAGGCCGGCACGAAGCCGGGGAAGTCGAAGGCCTGTTCGACGCCTTCATCTTTCGCCACTTGCCGGATGTTGTTGCCATAGTCGACCGCATGGGCGCCGAGGGCCTTGAAGTCGAGGATGGCTTGCACGTGCCTGGCACAGGAGGCGGCGGCGGCCGCTTTCAGGCGCGGGTGCTGCGCCGGATCGGCCTGCGCCGCTTTCCACTCCTCGATCGTCCAGCCCTGCGGCAGGTAACCGTGGATCAGGTCATGGGCCGAGGTCTGGTCGGTGACGAGGTGAGGCACCAGTCCGCCGACGCGGGCACGGCGCACCAGTTCCGGCAGCACGTCGGCGGCATTGCCGAGCAGGCCGATCGAGATTGCCTCGCGCTTGCCCGTATGTTCCTGGATGAGCGCGATGGCGTCGTCGATATCGCGCGCCTGCTTGTCGAGGTAGCGCGTGCGCAATCTGAAATCGATGCTGCTCTGCTGGCATTCGATGTTGAGCGAGACCGCGCCGGCAAAGGTGGCGGCCAATGGCTGGGCGCCGCCCATGCCGCCCAGGCCGGCTGTCAAAATCCAGCGCCCGCCCCAGTCGCCATCGAAATGCTGGCGCCCGGCTTCGGCAAAGGTTTCGTAGGTGCCCTGGACGATGCCCTGGGTGCCGATATAGATCCAGCTGCCGGCCGTCATCTGGCCGTACATGAACAAACCTTTACGGTCGAGTTCGTTGAAATGCTCCCAGTTGGCCCAGTTCGGCACCAGGTTCGAATTCGCCAGCAGCACGCGCGGGGCGTTTTCGTGGGTCTGGAATACGCCGACCGGCTTGCCGGACTGGATCAATAAAGTCTGGTCGTCTTCCAGGGTGCGCAGCGAAGCCAGGATCTGGTCGTAACATTCCCAGTTGCGCGCGGCGCGGCCGATGCCGCCGTAGACCACCAGGCGCTGCGGGTCTTCGGCGACTTCGGCGTCCAGGTTGTTCTGCAGCATGCGGTAGGCGGCTTCGGTCAGCCAGCTCTTGCAGCTGAGCTCAGTGCCGCGCGGGGCGCGGATGCTGCGCGTGGGGTCGAAGCGTGGATCGGCGGACGGGGCGTGGGTCATGGCGGCTCCAGAGACAGGAAAAGTGCGCGGCGAACGCGCACCGGAATGCACAGAGTCTAGGTTGTCTATACAACAGCGTCAATCCATTTTGTCATGGTGCCGGCATGGCCCGTCCACGATTATTTCTGGTACACCGCCTTGCCCGCCACCCAGGTCTGCAGCACGCCGGTCTTGTAGATGTCGTAGGTCGACACCTTGAACAGATCCTGGTCGACCACGATGAAATCGGCCCATTTTCCGGGCTCCAGCGAGCCTAAGCTGTTTTCGGCGTGCCCCGCATAGGCTGCATCAAGCGTGAAGCAGCGGAACGCTTCCTTCAGCGACATCGCCTGGTTCGGATACCAGCCGGCAATCGGTTGACCGGATGCATCCTGGCGCGTGACGGCCGCGTGGATGCCGAAGAACGGGTTCGGCGATTCGACCGGGAAGTCGGAACCGCAGGCAATGCGCGAACCCTGGTGCAGGAAAGTGCGCCAGGCGTAGGCACCCTTGATACGTTCGGGGCCGACGCGGCTTTCCGCCATGTTTTTATCGGAAGTGGCATGGGTCGGCTGCATCGACGGGATGATGCCCAGCGTCTTGAAGCGCACGATGTCGGTCGGCGTCACCACCTGCGCGTGTTCGATGCGGTGGCGCTGGGCCGCGCTCTTGGTCACGCCCAGTTCCTTTTTGTAGATGTCGAGAATTTGATGGTTGCCGGCGTCGCCGATCGCGTGCACGTTGACCTGGTAGCCGCGCGCCATCGCCTTTTTCATCATCGCATCCATCTGCTCGAGCTTATAGAACAGCAAGCCGTGCGAATGCGGTTCGTCGCTGTAGGGCTTGATCAGGGCGGCGCCACGGCTGCCCAGGGCGCCGTCCGAATACAGTTTGACGGCGCGCAGCGCGTACATGTCGTTGCCGTAGGTTTTCAGCGGACCGTTTTTCGCCAATGCATCGAAGTCCTTTTCGGTGCCGCCAATCATCCCATAGATGCGCGCAGTCAATTTGCCCTGGTCCGCATAGGCGCGGTACAGGCGGTCTTCCGCCACGCCCAGGCCGGCGTCGTGGGTGCTGGTGACGCCGACGCGGGCCAGTGCGCCCAGCGCCTGATCCAGCGCCACGCGTTCCTCGGCTTCGGTCTGCGCCGGCATCACTTTGGTGACCAGTTCCTGCGCCGCGTCGACCAGCACGCCGGTGGCTTTGCCGCTGGCGTCGCGCATGATCTTGCCGCCGGCCGGGTCCGGAGTTTTATCGGTGATGCCGGCCGCTTCCAGCGCGCGGCTGTTGGCCCAGCCGGCGTGGCCGTCGACGCGCTCGAACCAGACCGGCTTGTCGCTGACCACGGCGTTGACGTCGGCGGCGCTCGGAAAGCGGCCCAGCTTCCAGTTTTCCTGGTTCCAGCCGCGGCCGCGCAGCCAGGCCTGGCCCTGGTTCGCACGGGCGTAGTCGCCGATCGCCTTCAGCGCGCCTTCGAGCGAGGTCGTCTGCGACAGGTCGAGCTGGGTCAGCATCTGGCCCAGGCCGAACACGTGGCCGTGGGCGTCGATCAGGCCCGGCAGCACGGTCTTGCCCCCCATGTCCACCTGGCGCGCGCCCGGCGCCCTGGACGTGACGTCGGCGGCGCTGCCGACGGCGAGGATCTTGCCCTTGTCGTCGAAAGCAAGCGCGGCGAATTGCACCAGGTCGCCCTTGGCGTTCAACGTGTAGCCGTTGGCGTTCACGATGACCGTGTCGGCCTGCGCGCCAATGGAAGCCAGGGCGGCAAGAACGAACGCTGAACACTGCTTGAGGCTGGACTGCATGGACTCTCCGTTTATTAAATAAAAGCAAAACATCAGTGTAGCGAAGTCCACCCGGCTTGGACATGCCCCGCCACCTTCAGCGTCTGTTTTTTCGTTATCATTTCAAGAAAGCAATCGTCATCCACCCACCTTGGGAATCCTCGTGAAACGTCTCGCCCTGTTCGCCTCCGTTCTGTTCGCCACTATGCCTACCCTCGCCGCCGAATGGGAAGGGCCGCAAGACCCGTTCCAGCTCTACGGCAACAGCTACTATGTCGGCACCGCGGGCCTGAGCTCGGTACTGATTACCTCGCCGGCCGGGCATATCCTGATCGACGGCGCCAGCCCCAAGGCGGCGGCGCAGATCGCCGCCCACATCCGCCAGCTCGGTTTTAAACTGGAAGACATCCGCTACATCCTGACTTCGCACGAGCATTACGACCACGTGGGCGGCGTGGCCGAGCTGCAGCGTCTAAGTGGCGCCACCGTGCTCACCAGCGCGGCCGCGAAGCCCGTGCTGGAAACCGGCAAGGCGGACAAGGGCGATCCACAATTCGCCAACCTGCCGGACATGGCGCCGGTAGCCTCGGTGCGCAGCGTGCGCGACGGCGAGTCGGTCGAACTGGGAACCCTGTCGGTCAAGGCGCATTACACGCCGGGCCACACGCAGGGCGGCGTCAGCTGGACCTGGCAGGCGGTCGAGAACGGCCGGGCGATGAACATGGTGTATGCGGACAGCCTGACGGCCCTCGGCGCCGGCACCTTCCGCTACAGCGGCAATACCGTTTATCCGAACGCGAAGCGCGACATCGAACGCTCGATCGCGCGCGTGGCGGTCCTGCCCTGCGATATCCTGGTGACGGCGCATCCGGATGCCAGCGGGTTATTGGAAAAGCAGACCAAGCAGAAGCAGCTCGGCAACGCGGCTTTTGTGAATCCGGGCGCGTGCATTGCGTATGCCGATGCCGGGCGACAAAAGCTGGCGCAGACGCTGTCGCAGGAGGCAGCGAAGCGCTGAAGCTTGGTGCCTGGAGGACGCTGCACAGACCCGTAGGGTGGGCGGCTTTGCCGCCCACGCGTTCAACGCACGGGTGAATAACCGCGCATCATTTTGCAACCAATGGTTGAACGCGTGGGCGGGGGACCCGCCTACGCTACGGCCTGCTAATTTTTTCACGGGCGATCAGCGCCGCTTTCCGCTCGATCCCCCAACGGTATCCCGATAACCCGCCATCGGTACGCACCACCCGGTGGCAGGGAATCGCCACCGCCACCGGATTGGCCGCGCACGCGCCGGCCACCGCGCGTACCGCCGCCGGCGCGCCGATGCGCTCGGCCAGTTCGGTGTAGCTCACCGTCTCGCCCGCCGGAATCGCACGCAAGGCCGCCCACACCCGCTGCTGGAAGGCGGTGCCGCGCACGTCCAGCGGCAAGTCGAGGCCGATGCGCGGCGCTTCCACCAGGCCGACCACTTGCGCCACCTGCTGTTCGAAAGCGGCGTCGGCGCCGATCAGCCGCGCCTTCGGAAAACGGTCTTGCAGGTCGCGCAGCAGCAGCTCGGGGTCGTCGCCCAGCAGCACCGCGCAGATGCCGCGCACAGTCGCTGCCACCAGGATCGCGCCGAGCGAACAGGCGCCCACCGCGAAGCGGATCTCCTCGCCGGCGCCGCCCTTCCTGAAGCTGGCCGGCGCCATGCCCAGCATGGCCGCGCTGCCGGCATAAAAGCGCGAACTCGAGTTAAAACCGGCCGCGTACAGCGCGTCGGTGACGGTGTTTTCCTGGCCGAGCGCGGCGCGCAAGCGGGCGGCCCGGCGCGCCGCGGCATACGCTTTCGGCGTCACGCCGGCATGCGCCTTGAATACGCGCTGGAAGTGGAAGCGGCTCATGCCCGCGGCTTGCGCGACCGCGTCGAGATCAGGTGCATCCTCTTCGGTGTCGAGGATGCGGCAAGCCGCGGCGACGGCCTGCGCCTGGCGCTCGGCCAGCGGCGGCTGGCCGGGTTGGCAGCGCAGGCAGGGGCGAAAGCCGGCCGCTTCGGCATCGGCGCAGCTGGCGTGAAAGGCGACGTTGGCGCGCAGCGCGGGCCGCGCGCCGCAGGAGGGGCGGCAATAAACGCCGGTGGTGCGCACCGAATAATAAAAGACGCCGTCGGCGGCGCGGTCGCGCGCCTGCACGGCGGCCCAGCGCGCTTCAAGGCTTGTAAATGGTGCGGCGATGGTCTCGGTCTTCATGGCGCATGTCCAGGTAATGGGCGATGGCGTCATCCTCGCACTGCGCGCGCCGCTGCGCACCTCCCTGCTTGCTTTCGAATTCGCGATAGAATCGGCACATTCAACGGTCATCATTATCGCCTTTCGGAGAGCAGTTTGAACGAATCGAGCGCGCAAGCGAGCACCCCCATTTTCCAGCAGATCAAGGATTACCTGGTCGGCGAGATCGCCACCGGGCGCTGGAAGGAAGGCGACCTGGTGCCCTCCGAGCAGGCCCTGGTGCGCCAGTTCGGCGTCTCGCGCATGACCGTCAACCGCGCCGTGCGCGAGCTGACCGCCGAGCAGGTGCTGACCCGGCGCCAGGGTTCGGGCACGTTTGTCGCGCCGCGCAAATTCCAGGCGACCCTGCTCGAAATCCGCAACATCGCCGACGAGGTGCGGGCACGCGGCCACCGCCATGCCAGCCGTCTGCATTTGCTGGAAAGCGCGCCGGCCGCCGAGGCGCTGGCGCTGCAGTTCGAACTGGCGCCGGGTGCGCCGCTGTTCCACTCGCTGATCGTGCATTTCGAGAACGAAGTGCCGATCCAGGTCGAAGACCGCTGGGTCAACCCGGCTTGCGCGCCCGCTTACCTGGAGCAGGATTTCAACAGCATCACCCCCAACGAACACCTGATGGCGGTCGCGCCCTTGCAAGGCGCCACCTACAGCCTCGAAGCCTCGGGCGCGCCGCGCGAAGTGACGGAACTGCTCGGCATCGACAGCCGCGCCCCCTGCCTTGTGCACAAGCGCAAGACCACGTCGGGCGGCCGCGTCGCTTCGGTGGTCACCATGTGGCATCCGGGCCACCTGATCCAGTACACGGGCAGTGTTGGATAACAAGACGGAACGACCTATTGGCGCAGAAAATTTTGAACTGGTTGTTCCATAAGCATCAGTTCTCGCACATAATCTCTGCCAGTAAATAATTCTGCGGAACCATTTGTATGAATAACTTCGCCGCGCCTGGCGATGGCGAGCCGCCGCGCGTGCTGGTGCTCGACGACGACCGTTTCATGCTCGAGATGCTGAAAGACATGCTGCACACCATCGGGGTGCGCGCGGTGTATACCGAAGCCAGCACGCGCCACGCCCTGTCCACCCTGGCCGAGCAGAATCCCGATGTGCTGGTCTGCGACCTGGCGCTGCCCGACATGGATGGCATCGAATTCCTGCAGGCGGCAGCCGAACGCGGCTTTCGCGGTGGCGTGATCCTGCTCTCGGGAATGGATTCCGGGGTGCGCGACGCGGCCGGCGAACTGGCGCGCGTGCTCGGCTTGCGCGTGGCCGGTATCTTCCGCAAGCCCATCGCGCTCGACCAGTTGCGCTCGGCTTTGGCCCAATAGCGCAGCACTTGGGATTTTGTACAAACGCCCGAACACTTTTAAGAAAAATAAGGTATTATTCGGCCTAAATCCCCCGCCTGACGTCCTCCAGACGCCCTTCCAAATATTGAGTTCGCGCGCATTGTCTCCACCTTTGCGTTGCAATTAGCCGTATCAGTAACCGGAAGCCGGACGACTGCCAACGGATCGGCATGAGTCTCCAGGCGTACCTTGATCCCTTTGAGGAAAACATGAGCGAAAACATTAAACACATCAGCGATGCTTCTTTTGACACCGACGTGATCAAGTCCGATCTGCCGGTCCTGGTCGACTTCTGGGCCGAGTGGTGCGGTCCGTGCAAGATGATCGCCCCGATCCTGGAAGAAGTCGCCAAGGAATACAACGGCAAGATCACGATCGCCAAGATGGACGTCGACGCCAACCAGGCTGTTCCGGCCCAGTTCGGCATCCGCGGCATCCCGACCCTGATCCTGTTCAAGAACGGCGAAGTCGCTGCGCAAAAAGTCGGCGCCCTGGCCAAGGGCCAGCTGACTGCCTTCATCGACAGCAATATCTAATAACTAAAAACCAAAGACGCATAGCGGCGGCAGCGCGCCCGCACTGCCGCCATTGTCCGGACGGGAATCCGGTCGGCTCCGGCCGCTTCCCAACCCGACGCAGTTTCTTTAACTAACCCACGCAGTTCCCTCCCCTACCTTTATTTCCCGTCACGGGACACCCACACAACATGCACTTATCTGAACTGAAGGCAATGCACGTCTCCGCGCTGCTGGAGATGGCCATCGGCCTCGACATCGACAACGCAGCGCGCCTGCGCAAGCAGGAACTGATGTTCGCGATCCTGAAGAAACGCGCCAAGTCCGGCGAACAGATCTTCGGCGATGGCGCCCTCGAAGTCCTGCCCGACGGCTTTGGTTTCCTGCGCTCGCCCGATGCGAGCTACATGGCATCGACCGACGACATCTATATTTCGCCGTCGCAGATTCGCCGCTTCAACCTGCATACGGGTGACTCGATCGAAGGTGAAGTGCGTACGCCGAAAGACGGCGAGCGCTACTTTGCCCTGGTAAAGGTAGACAAGGTCAACGGCGAATCGCCGGAAGCCTCGAAGCACCGCATCCTGTTTGAAAACCTGACGCCGCTGCATCCGAACGAGCCGCTGCGCCTCGAGCGCGACATGAACGGCGCCGAGAACATCACCGGCCGCATCGTCGACCTGATTTCGCCGATCGGCAAGGGCCAGCGCGGCCTGCTGGTGGCGTCGCCGAAGTCCGGCAAGTCGGTCATGCTGCAGCACATCGCCCACGCGATCACCTCGAACCACCCCGACGTGACGTTGATCGTCCTCCTGATCGACGAGCGTCCGGAAGAAGTGACGGAGATGCAGCGTTCGGTGCGCGGCGAAGTCGTCGCCTCTACTTTTGATGAACCGGCCACGCGCCACGTCCAGGTTGCGGAAATGGTGCTGGAAAAGGCCAAGCGCCTGGTCGAAATGAAGAAGGACGTCGTGATCCTGCTCGACTCGATCACCCGCCTGGCGCGCGCCTACAACACCGTGATCCCGGCCTCGGGCAAGGTGCTGACCGGTGGTGTCGACGCCAACGCGCTGCAGCGTCCGAAGCGTTTCTTCGGCGCCGCCCGTAACGTCGAAGAAGGCGGCTCGCTGACCATCGTCGCGACTGCCCTGATCGAAACCGGCTCGCGCATGGACGACGTCATCTACGAAGAATTCAAGGGCACCGGCAACATGGAAGTGCACCTCGAGCGCCGCCTGGCAGAGAAGCGCGTCTACCCGGCCATCAACCTGAACAAATCGGGTACCCGCCGCGAAGAATTGCTGATCAAGCCAGACCAGCTGCAAAAGATCTGGATCCTGCGCAAGCTGCTGTACTCGATGGACGAGATCGAAGCGATGGAGTTCATCCTCGACAAGATGCGTGCGACGAAGACGAATATCGAGTTCTTCGACATGATGCGCCGCGGCGGTTGATTTACCGTTAAAAGCATCGACGAGGGCAGCTGCGGCTGCCCTTTTTATTTGCGCAAGCGGTATGCATCGTTTCGGCGGGCATGCCCGCCTACGTTACACCACGGCCATTTGAACGTGATACGGACGGCGGCGCACCGTAGGGCGGACATGCCCGCCGATAAACCCGGCAACCACCCCACGGTTGCCTTGAACCCGCAACCGTTTTATAATCGTCGGTTCAGCAGTACTCACCCAGGCAAGTGAGCGGCAATCGGGTCACGAAGCAGGACGACCGACGAAGTGCTGTTTGGCTACCAAATAAACCCAAGGCAGAACCATGAAAACCGAAACCCATCCAGATTACCGTGAAGTCGTCTTCCATGACGTGTCGTGCGACTTCAAATTCGTGACCCGTTCGACCATCGCTACCCGCGAAACGATCAACTTCGAAGGTAAAGACTACCCGCTGATCAAGATCGAAGTCTCGGCTGAATCGCACCCGTTCTTCACCGGCAAGCACAAGATCGTCGACACCGCTGGTCGCGTCGAGAAGTTCCGCCAGAAGTTCGGCGCCGTCGGTTCGAAGACCTCGGTCGCGAACGGCTAAGCCAGTTGTACAGAAGCCTCTCGCAGGCTTCCTTCAAAAAAAGAAGCCGATTCGGCTTCTTTTTTTTCATCTTTTCAATCCCGCTATACTAGCGCGACATTCATTCCAGCACCTGACTTATCGATGAAACCAGTCCGCCTCCCCGCCGCCGCCACGCTGGCCCTGCCGCGCTGGGCCTTGTTCGCGCTTGGCCTGCTGTATATCCTGCCGGGCCTGATCGGCCGCGATCCGTGGAAGGACGACGCCGGCAGCTTCGGCATCATGTGGACGATGGCCAGGGGCGGCCTGAACGACTGGCTGTATCCGAACATCGCCGGCCTGCCCGCGCTGGAAGACGGCCCGCTCGCGTTCTGGCTTGGCGCCGTCTGCATCAAACTGTTCGGCTGGCTGCTGGGCGACGTATTGGCCGCGCGCGTGTCGAACATCGGCATGTTCGTGATGGGCGGCATGTCGCTCTGGTATACCGCCTTCCACCTCGGCCGCCGCCCGGAAGCGCAGCCGCTGCGCCTCGCCTTTGGCGGCCAGCCCGAACCCGACGCCTATGGGCGCACCCTGGCCGACACCACCGTGCTGGTCTACCTCGGCTCGCTCGGCCTGCTGCTGTACAGCCACGAAACGCTGGCCGTCACGCTGCAGGGTTCGCTGGTCGCCTATTTCCTGTACCGCGCGGTGCGCTACATCGAGACCGCCAGCGTGCGCAATGCCGCCCTGGTCGGCCTGTCGCTGGGCGCGCTGGCGCTCACGCGCGGCCCGCTGTCGCCGCTGGTGCTGCTGCTCGCGCTGTTGCTGTGCACGCAGCTGTTCCACATCCCGGCCGGCAACGCGCTGCGCCACATGGCGCTCGCCGCCGCCGCCGCAGTCGCGCTGACCCTGGTATGGATCGTACCGGCCAGCCTGGTGCAACCCTATGGCCAGTCGCCGGTCGCGCAATGGTTCGGCTCCAACGTCCACCAGTTCGCCCTGCCGGGCTGGGCCCCGATCAAGGCCTTTTTCCGCGTCGGCGTCTGGTTCTTCTGGCCGGCCTGGCCGTTTGCCGGCTGGGCGATCTGGGCCTGGCGGCGCCAGGAAAACATGCTGCACATCGTGTTGCCGCTCACTTTCCTGGGCGCGCTGACCGCGCTGTTCCTGTGCGACCCGACACCGGAAAACGGCGACTTGCTGAAACTGCTGCCGCCGCTGGCGCTGATGGCCGCCTTCGGCCTGCCGACCATGAAGCGCGGCGCGATCAACGCCATCGACTGGTTCTCGGTGATGGCCCTGACCACGCTGGCGGCACTGGTCTGGCTGTTCTGGATCGCCAAGCTGACCGGCTGGCCGGCCAAGCTGTCGCACAACGCTTTAAAACTGGTGCCGGGTTTTACGCCCGAATTCGGCATCGTCGCCTTTACGGTGGCGGCCGCCGTCTCGGTCGGCTGGATCTGGCTGGTGCGCTGGCGCGTGTCGCGCACGCGCACCGTGCTGTGGCGCGCGGTGGTGCTGTCCTCGAGCGGATTGATCCTGCTGTGGGTGCTGCTGATGACTTTGTTCCTGCCGGACCTGAATTACAGTAAAAGCTACGCCGGCGTGGCGCAGGCGATCGCCGCCAAGCTGCCGCACGACGCCAACTGCATCGACACCAACGTCGCCCCCGCCCAGCGCGCCTCGTTCGCCTATTTCGGACGCCTGCCGTTTGCCGGCATGGCGGGCGGGCAATGCGATTACGTGCTGCTGCAGGACAGCGTCAAAACCCGCGGCGAGCGCGACCTCACCCGCGCCTGGGGCACACGCGGCGGCACGCTGCTGTGGGAAGGCCGGCGCGCGTCCGACCGCGACGAACGCTTCCGCCTGTACCGGCGCGCGCCCTGAGCGTACGCGCTCCCCTCAGCTCGACATCAACCAGAAGCCGCCCCATCCGGGCGGCTTCGCTTTTTGGGAACAGCCAGCGGCAAACCGCGCCGCCAGGCCAGCGCGCCGCCCAGCAAGCCCGCCAGCAGCAGCGCATAGGCGGGCGCGTCCGGTATCGGCGACACGGTCAAATCGGCGCCGAAGCTGCCGCCGGCACTGCCCACGACCTGTCCATCCACGCGCAGCGCGTACAACCCGCTGGGCAAATTCAATCCCGTCAACGTCCAGGAATCGACCGGGTTATCGCCAAAGCCGGTCAAATCGATCCCCGCCACCGCGTTGCCGATCACGGCCAGCGTCTGCGGGTCGTACTGGAACAGGGAAAAGCCGGTAATCAATACATCCTTCGAGCCTGGCGAATCGAGGAAGGCGGAGGTGACCGAAGCGCTGGCATCGAAGGGCGTGCCGGCCACGGCAAACGTGAACAGGTCAGCAAAGCCGCTGCCGCTTTGCGCGGCCGTGAAAGTGTCCCCGAAAAAGGCATTCAGGCCGCCGGCCCCGTCGGGCACGGTGTCGAGCGCGACGCTGCGCTCGATGGTTTGCGCCTGCGCCTGCGGTGCGCCCGCGAGGGCGGCTGACAGGATGGCTGCAAAGACGGATGCATATGCAGCCCGCGGCACGATCAATGGTCGTTTCATGGTCCCTCCATCGGCAAGTGGCAACGGTTCGGTCATGTCGACGTGCAAGCGTTCAGGGCGCGCCCGGCCTGGACAACGGCCCCGTCCGGTTTTTGCGTCACGTCAACTCCAGGGCGCAAGCGAGGCCGACAATGGACAAAGCGCCTTGCCGATCCCGAGCCGCCCTTTAAGAGGAGACAACATGAAAAGCGTAATGTTCTCGGAAATCGTACAAGCGCCCCGCTACGCCGCGCTGCGCGGCCTGACCCCGCTGGTCGCCTACGGCCTCACATTGGCGGTCGGCACCCCGCTGCTGGTACTGGCGCTGCACGCCGCTTTCCCCGACGCCCCCCTGGCCGGCATCATCCTGCCGGTGCTGGCCGGCGTCGGCCTGCCGCTGTGCATGGGCGCCCCCGGCCGGCTGGAAGTCAGCACCCGCTTCGATGCCCGCCACATGCGCGCCACCCTCGGTACCACCCTGGGCGAGATGGGATTCATCGAAACCGCCGCCGGCCCCGAGCGCATCCGCTACGTCAAGGCCGGCAGCGGCGCCTGGCGCGCCCAGGCCGTCAGCGTACGCATCCGCGCCCACACCCTGGAAGTCACCGGCCCGATCCCGACCCTGCGCACCCTGCAGGCAGTGCTGGCGGGCACGGCGGCCGCTGCCGTCGCGCCCGCGCCGGCAGCGGCCCCGCGCCGTAACGATCTTTCAAACCGGGAAACTGTTGCCGCTGCAATGCAAATCAGCGATAATGCGGAGCGCGTTGCCGGGATGGCGGAATAGGTAGACGCACGGGACTCAAAATCCCGCGCCGCGAGGCGTACCGGTTCGATTCCGGTTCCCGGCACCAAGCACGAATACAAAAAACCCGCGTTCTTCACTGAAGAACGCGGGTTTTTGCATTCTAGCGCCGGTTAATCCACCACCAGCGTCTTCATCTCCCCATCGACCGCCCGCACCAGTTGCCTTACCGCATCCGTCGTCACGGTATCGATCTGCCCGGCCATGCGACGGTCGAACGGATGATCGTCGAACGCCACGTTGGCGCGGAACATGCGTCCGCCCAGGCGCGTCGATGCGGAAATGGCGAGTGTCGGCGGCTGGAAACGCATGCCTTTTAGCCAGGCTTGCGCCTCTTCCCTTGTTGCCACTTCGCCCGGCGGCGCGCTGGCGGCGGCGACGTTTTCGAGTACCCACTGGTTCGAGTTCTGGTACTGCGTCGAATACACGTAGGCGACCATGTTGTAGCGTGCCTCGTGCAGGCGCAGGGGCGTGCGCGTGGTAAACAAGGCCGCCAGCCGCTCTTGCAGGGCATTGCCCGGAATGATCAGTTGCGCCTCGAAGCGGTGCAGGTCGGTCAAGAAGAAATTGCCCATGCCTTCGTAATACAGGCCGGATGCGGCCGTGCCGCAATCGTTGAGTTCGTGCACGACGGTCCAGCGCCCGCGCGGATGGTCGCGCACGGCGATGCCCATGTGCGAATAGCGCAGCTGGTAGCGGCTCAAATCCTGGCCGGCGCGCGAGACCAGCGCCACGCGCGCGCCGCTGGCGTCGAGCGCCTGCACGGTTTGCCGCGCCAGTTCCATCGAGCGGACGACGTCGTGCGCCGTCAGCGGTTTGTCGGCGCAGGCCTGGCCGGCGTGAGCCGCCGGGGCGCAAGCCAACAGCAGCGCCGGCATCAACATGCGCAGCAGGCGTTTCATGTCAGATCGCCCGCGCATGATGCAGCAATCCTTTACCCGCCTCGTTCGGCAGGAAGGCGATCGCCCGGCCCGACATCACCAGCACCTGGCCGGTAGAGGCGGTGACCACTTCCAGCACGGTGCCGGTCGCGATCGACAAGCCGCCTACGGCCGCGCTCGACAAGCGGACCGTGGCGCGGCTGGCGTCGGCCGCACCTTCCAGCACGACCTCGAGTCCGTCGCCGACGGTGCGTACGCTGGCGACGACCACGCTGCCGGTAGCCGCCACCGTCAGGATCGAGCCGATGACGACCACGCCCGATAAATTGGCGCTGGCCTGCGACGGCGTCGACGGTCCGCCGGCCGCGTGGGCGCCGCCGGAAGCAAGCGCAAGGCTGAGCAGGGAAGCGGAAAGGATGCGTTTCATGGGACCTCCGTGGTTGGACAGGCGCATCCTGTCAAACCCTGTATTGCCCGGCAACAGGGCAAGATAAAGTGCCGCCACACGGACGCCGCAGTAGCGCCGGGCGCTACCGCGGCGCCGGCATGCAGCGGACTATGCGGGCAGGTGCGCATGCTCGGCGCATGGTGGTAACTGCGCGACAAATTCGCCGAAAGTCAGCAAATCGGCAATATCGGAAAAGACTTTCCACACGGAAAGTGTCATACTGCCGATGATGCCGCCCGCCCTGGGCGCCCTTTTCTGCCGGAACCCCCATGTCGCTTTTCATGTTGCCCGACGATCCGTCGCTGCTCAGTTACGGGATCTACGACCCGAAACTCGTCGTGTTGTCGCTGCTCGTGGCGATCTTCGCTTCGTGGATGGGCTTGCAGATTGCCGGCCAGGCGCGCCAGCAGACGCGCCAGCGCACCCTGTTCCTGTTCACCGGCAGCCTGGCGCTCGGCGCCGGCGTCTGGGCCATGCATTTTATTGGCATGCTGGCCTTTAATTTGTGCACGCAGGTCGATTACGACCCGATGATCACCATCCTGTCGAACCTGCCGAGCATCGGCGCCTCGTACGTGGCGCTGAGCCTGATCGCGCGCGAGCGCATCGGCGCCGGCAGCCTGCTCGCCGGCGGTGTGCTGGTCGGCGCCGGCATCGGCGCCATGCACTACACCGGCATGGCCGGCATGCGCATGAGCCTCGACCTCCGCTACGATCCATTTACCTTCGGCCTGTCGATCGTGGTGGCGGTGGTGCTGGCGACGCTGGCCCTGTGGGTGCGTTTCGGCCTGACCCGCCTGCGCCGCATGAGCGAAAGCGGACGCCTGATGATGGCCGCCATCGTCATGGGCTGCGCCATCACCGGCATGCACTACACCGGCATGGCCGCCGCGCGCTTCGTCGGCACGGTCGATCCGAATGCGACGTTCGTCACCAACACCACCTTCCTGGCGCTGGCGATCTCGCTGATCACGGTGCTGTTCACGGTCGTGGTGCTGGGCGCGAACGGCCTGCTGCGCTACCGCCAGCTGTACCTCGAACTCTCGCGCAGCGAAGCCTGGATGCGCGCCCTGCTCACGACGACGGTGGACGGCGTGATCACGATCGACCGCGAGGGCACGATCGAGGAATTCAACGCCTCGGCCGAGAAAATCTTCGGCTGGCGCCGCGACGAGATCATCGGCCGCAACGTGCGCCTGTTGATGACCGACGCCGAGCGCGCCAACGAGAGCGGCCTGCTCGGCTACATGGACGACAAAGGCGCGCACACCTCGACCAGCAGCGCCGAAGTCGATGCCACGCGCCGCGACGGCAGCCTGATACCGGTGCGGGTGGCGATCGGCCACGCGCGCCTGCGCCAGCGCGAACTGTTCGTCTGCTTCGTCACCGACATCACGGAGCGGCGCCAGATGGAGACGGCACTGCGCGCCAGCGAGGCGCAGTTCCGCTCCCTGATCGGCACCATCCCCGGCATCTCCTACCGCAGCCGCATCGCGGGCGAGCACCCGCTGGTCTTCATCAGCGATGCCGTCGAACGCGTGGCCGGCTTCCCGGCGCGCGACTTCATCGGCAGCCCGCCGCTGCGCTCCTTCGGCGCCAAGATCCATGCCGCCGACCGCGCGCGCGTCGCGCAAACGATTGCGGCGGCCCTGCAGGAAGAGCGCCCCTACCTGGTCGAATACCGCATGCTGCATGCCGACGGTTCGAGCCGCTGGATGTGGGAAAACGGCGTCGGTGTGTGCAACGAGGCGGGCGAGTTGGCCTGGCGCGATGGCGTGATCCTCGACATCACCGAACGGCGCACGATGGAAGACGCGCTGCGCGAAGCCAAGGACGCGGCCGAGCAGGCCGCCGCCGCGCGCGCGTCTTTCGTCGCCAACATGAGCCATGAAATCCGCACGCCGATGAATTCGATCCTCGGCTTCACCGACGTTCTGCTCGACGGCGAACTGGCGCCCGACCAGCGCCGCCACCTGGATACCGTGCGCAGCAACGGCCGCTCGCTCCTGCGCCTGCTCAACGAAATCCTCGACACCGCCAAGCTGGAAAAAGGCGCGGTCGAACTCGAGATCAACGATTTCAATCTGCTGTCCCTAATCGACGAACTGTCTTCGACGCTGGCGGCCAATGCCCGCACCAAGGGCCTGCAAGTCGACATCCATTACGACCCGGCGCTGCCGACCAACCTGCGCGGCGACGAACTGCGCATCCGCCAGGTGCTGACTAACCTGCTCGACAATGCGATCAAGTTCACCGCCGCCGGCAGCGTGGTGCTGCGCGCCGGCCAGCAGGACGGCATGCTGCACGTCAGCGTCACCGACACCGGCATCGGCATCGCCCCGGACCGCCTGCAGGCGATCTTCGATCCATTCACCCAGGCCGACGCCTCGATGACGCGCCGCTTCGGCGGCACCGGCCTTGGCACCACGATCAGCAAGCAGCTGGTGGAATTGATGGGCGGGCGCATCTGGGCCGAAAGCGTGATCGGCGCAGGCACCACCTTCCACGTGCTGCTGCCGCTGGTGGTGGCGCGCTTTGCGCCGCAGCAGGCACGCGTGCGCACCGCCGCCGCCCTGCCGCCGCTGCGCGTGCTGGCGGCCGACGACGTGCCGCAAAACCTGGAGTTGCTGCAATTGCTGCTGGCGCGCCGCGGCCACACCTTGACCACGGTCGCGGATGGCGGCGCCGTGGTCGAGATGGCTGCGCGCGAAGAATTCGACCTGGTCCTGATGGACTTCCAGATGCCGGTGCTCGACGGCCTGTCCGCCACGCGCCGCATCCGCGAACAGGAAACGCAGTCCGGCCGTCCGCGTGTGCCGGTGATCGCGATGACGGCCAGCGTGCTGCCCGAGCACCGCCGCGCCAGCGTGGAAGTCGGCATGGACGGTTTCGCGTCCAAGCCGGTCGACTGGGTCGCGCTGTCGCACGAAATCGCACGCGTGCTCGGCCTCGGCGCCGGCGCCGCCGCCGACGAGGTCGCGCCGGTCCTCGAGCGCCACGTGCTCAACCGCCATGGCGGCGTGCACCGCTGGGGCGGCAAGGAAGACGCCTGGCGCGAAGCGCTGGAACACTTCCACAGCCAGCATGCGCTGCTGCCGCAGTTCCTGCAAGGCTTCCTCGACAGCACCGATTACCCGTCGCTGCGCATGCTGACCCACAAGGCGCGCGGCGTGGCCGCCAACATCGGCCTCGAACTGCTGGCCGATGCGCTGGCGGAAGTGGAACAGCTGGCCGAAGGCGACAAGGGCCAGCACCTGGCCGGCGCCGCCCTGCTGCCCGACGCCCTGGCCCGCGCCGCGGGGGCGCACGCGGCGGCGCTGCTGGCGATCCGCGCCGAACGCCCCGCCACCGGCCAGGCGCCGGCGGCGCCGCAAGACACCGCCGACCTGCCGCGCGCGCTGCGTGCCGGCCGCCTGCTGGGCGCGGCGCTGGCGCGCGGCGCGCTCGACGACGCCGCGCTGGCCGGCCTGGCCGCCGCACTGGCCGGGCATCCGGCCGCCGCCGGCGTCACGCAAGTGCAGGCGGCGCTGTCCGATTTCGATTTCGACCTCGCCCAGCAGCAGCTGGACGCCGTGCTCTCCGCCCTCGGCGAGCACGACGCGCATGATGATAATCCTATGCCACAGGAAACGATGTAATGAGCACTACCAGCAACAAGCCGCTGATCCTGGCGGTCGACGACGAAGCGAGCAACCTGCAACTGCTGCGCCAGATCCTGCAAGACCATTACCGCCTGCTGTTCGCGAAAGACGGCGCGCGCGCCCTCGAACTGGCGAACAAGGAGCGTCCCGACCTGGTGCTGCTCGACGTCATGATGCCGGGCATGAGCGGCTATGAAGTGTGTGCGGCGTTAAAGGCCAATCCGTTCACCGCGCCGATTCCGGTGGTGTTCGTGACGGCGCTGTCCGACACCGCCGACGAACTCGAGGGTTTCGAAGCCGGCGCAGTCGACTACATCACCAAGCCGATCAGCCCGCCGGTGGTACGCGCGCGCGTGCGCACCCACCTGTCGCTGGTGCGGATGGAAGAACTGAAAGCCTCGCGCCTGGCGATCGTCCAGCGCCTGGGCCTGGCGGCCGAGTACAAGGACAACGAGACCGGTTTGCACGTGATCCGCATGAGCCATTTCGCGCGCATCCTGGGCCTGGCGGCCGGCATGACGGAACAGGAAGCGGACGACCTGCTGCACGCCGCGCCGATGCACGACGTCGGCAAGATCGGCATCCCCGACCGCATCCTGCAAAAGGCGGGGCCGCTCGATGCCGACGAATGGAAGGTGATGCAGAGCCATGCGACGATCGGCGCCGAGATCATCGGCGAGCACGGCGACGGCATGCTGCAACTGGCGCACCAGATCGCGCTGACCCACCACGAAAAATACGACGGCAGCGGCTACCCGAACGGCCTGGCCGGCGAGGCGATCCCGCTCACCGGGCGCATCGTCGCCATTGCCGACGTGTTCGATGCGCTGACCTCGGTGCGGCCGTACAAACGCGCCTGGACCGAAGAGGAAGCGGTGACGCACATGGTGCAGCAGAAGGGCAAGCATTTCGATCCGGCGCTGATCGACCTGTTCGTCGCCCAGTTGCCGGCGATCCGCACCGTGCGCGAGCGCTGGGCGGAAACGGCCTGAGTATTGAGTTGCTTCGCTGGCTACTTCGGCTTGGCCGGATGGGCGCCCAGCGGAGCCACCGCCGGCTGCGCCGCGTGACGCGCGATGACCTCGCGGTAGAGCGCCGTATAACCGGTCGCCATCTGCCCGGCCGTAAACACCTTCTGGAAACGGGCCGCGGCGCGCGCGCCCATGGCGCGCGCCAGCTCCGGGTTCTCCCATAGCGTGCGCATGGCGGCGCGCAGCGCCGGCGCGTCGTCCGGCGGCGTCACCAGGCCGGTCTCGCCATCGATGTTGATGTAGGTGGTGCCGCTGCCGATTTCGCACGAAATCATCGGTTTGCCGTACATCGCCCCTTCCAGCAGTGAAATGCCGAAAGCTTCCGAGCGCAGGTGCGAGGGAAAGGCCATCGCGTAGCACAGGCTCAAGAGGGCAACCTTGTCGTCGTCGCTGACGGCGCCGGTAAAGATCACGTTCTTCAAACCCAGGCGCGCGGCTTGCGCCTTGAGGGCCGCTTCTTCCGGCCCCGTACCGGCGATCACGACCGGGTAGCCTGTGTCCTTCACCGCGTCGAGCAGCACGTGCAGGCCCTTGTAATAGCGCAGCACGCCGACGAACAGGAAGAACTTCGGCCCGAGCCGCTCGCGCCAGTGCGCCAGCAATGCCGGGTCGGGCTGCGGGTAGGTGGACTGGTCGAGGCCGTAGGGAATGACGCGGGTCTTGCCGGCGTATCGTTCCAGTACCGCCGACGAGGCCAGGTAATTCGGCGATGCCGCGACGATGGCGTCGACGCTGCCCAGGAAACGCTGCTTGAGCGGCTGGTACAGGCGCAGCAGTTTTTTCTGGCGCACGATGTCGGAGTGATAGCTCACCACCGTCGGCTTGTTGACGCGCGCCAGGAAGTGGGCCAGGTCCATGAACGGCCATGGGAAGTGGTAATGCACGACGTCGGCCTGCGCCGCCAGGCGCGCCAGCGCGCCGAACGAAGCCAGCGAGCAGCCGTTCGAGGCGAATTCGAAGTCGAGCGGCACGCGGTGAACGGCATGGCCGTCGAAGACGATCGGCGCCAGGTTTTTCTCGCGCGAGAGCGACAGCACCGTGTTGGTCACGCCGAGGCGGCCGGTGCCGACGCATAGCTGGCGAATGACTTGCTCGATACCGCCGATGCTGTCTGGAAAATAGGTCTTGTAGAAGTGAAGGACGCGCATAGGTACGATCGGAAAAGAACAGTCCCGCGGCCGCGGCACCGTCGCCGCTTCGGGCCTGATATGCCCGGACACTGAACTGCCCATGGTCAGCCCTCCAAGGTTAAAGGCCTCAGCCCTGCACCATCCAGCGCAAGGTCTCTGCCAGCGGGGGCGGGTCGAGCGGCCCGATCACCCGGGCCAGTTTCGCATGACTGCCCGACAAAGTCAGGACATCGTTGGCGCGCACGAACGCGGGATTGACCTGCACTTCGATGCGGTAGCCGGCAATCGCGGAGGCCAGGTCGATGACGTCGGCGAGCGAATTGCTGCGCCCCGAACAGATATTGAATGTCTCGCCGCGCGGCGCCGCCGCAAGCAGCCTGCGGTAGCTGCGCGCCACCATGCGCACGTCGGAAAAGTCGCGCGCGACCGCCAGGTTGCCCAGTTCGATGCTGCGTTCGCGGCGACGGAAATGCGAGACGATCTTTGGCAACAAAAAATTGTCGCTCTGGCCTTGGCCGGTATAGTTGAACGGGCGGGCGATAATGATCGGCAACTTGTCCATCCACAGGCGCGCCATGTATTCCATGGCCAGCTTGCTGACGGCGTAATCGTTGGCCGGCGCCGGCGCCACCTCTTCGTCGATGACGGCAACGTCGGCGTTGCCGTAGATATTCGCCGACGAGGCCAGCAGCACGCTCGATACCTTGTGGCGTGCGCCTGCCAGCGCTTCGAGCAGGTTGCGCGTGCCGACCACGTTGACGCGGTAGATCTGCTCGACGTCGCTGTGGGCGACAAAGGCGATGCCCGCCAGGTGCACCACGACGTCGGGTTGCACCTGTTCGACCATCGCGCCGACGGCCGCACGGTCGCACAAATCGACCGCCAGCACATCCGTACCGAGGTCGTTGCCCGGCATGACAGTGCCGAATACCCGGTACCCGGCCGCTGCCAGTTCGCGCGCCACGTAATAGCCGGTAAAGCCGCGCAGACCGGTGACCAGGGCGCGCTTGCCCTCGCCTTCGCGCAGACCGGCATCGGGCTCGAGCGCAAGGCCCGGATCGGACTGGGAAGCGGGCATCGTGCGTTCCATGTCAGAACGAGAAACCCTGGGCATTGCGGCGCAGGTCGGCCTCGACCATCATCTGGCACATTTCTTCGAGCGTTGTTTTCGGTTCCCAGCCCAGCTCGCGCTTCGCCTTTTCCGGGTTGCCGATCAGCAGATCGACCTCGGCCGGACGGTAAAACTTCGGCGAGACGCGCACCAGGGTCTTGCCGCTGCGCGCGCACTGGCCCGACTCGTCCTCGCCGCTGCCGCTCCACTCGATGGCGACGTCGGCGGCCCTGAAGGCCATGGTGACGAAGTCGCGCACGGTCTCGGTGCGGTTGGTGGCCAGCACGAAGGTATCGGGCTGGTCGACCTGCAGCATGCGCCACATGCCGTCGACGTATTCCTTGGCGAAGCCCCAGTCGCGCTTGGCGTCGAGGTTGCCCAATTCGAGCACGTCGAGCTTGTCCTGGACGATCTTGGCGACCGAATCGGTGATCTTGCGCGTGACAAACTCACGGCCGCGCAGCGGCGACTCGTGGTTGAACAGGATGCCCGAGGAACCGAAGATGCCGTAGCTCTCGCGGTAGTTGATCGTCATCCAGTGCGCGTACAGCTTGGCCACGCCGTAGGGGCTGCGCGGGTAGAACGGCGTGTCCTCGACCTGCGGGATGGCTTGCACCTTGCCGAACATTTCCGAGGTCGACGCCTGGTAGAAGCGGATCTTCGGGTTGACCAGCCGGATTGCCTCGAGCAGGTTGACGGCGCCCAGGCCGGTGATCGATGCCGTCGTCAGCGGCTGGTCGAAGGAGACACCGACGAAACTTTGCGCGGCGAGGTTGTATACCTCGTCCGGTTCTGCATTCTGGATCAGGCGCAGGCTCGACGCCAGGTCGGTCAGGTCGTATTCGACCAGGTCCAGGTTCGGGTGCGCCTGGATGCCGAGTTCCTCGATGCGCCAGAAATTCGTGGAACTGGCGCGGCGGAACGTACCCGTAACGTGGTAACCCTTCTCCAGCAACAATTGAGCAAGATAAGCACCGTCCTGGCCGGTAATACCAGTGATGACGGCTCTCTTTGTTGTTTTTTGCATGATGTTAAATTCCGGATGAGTACTGTACGCACGAGTATTAATTAGACAACCTCACATTGTAACAGAGGACATTGACCAAAAAAAACGATACGAATCAGGGGTGTACGGGGTGCCAAATTACACACATTATTCGTTGAGATACAGTCGCGGCGGTAGACGCTTACGCATTGTTACTTGTTTGGCCATAAAAAAACAGGCGAGCACGCTCGCCTGTGAGTCCACTCAAGGATGAATGAATCGGACTGAACTTTCGCCAGTCCGATCCTCGGCCGGATCAGCGGTTCGACACCGCATCGACCACGCACAGCGCGGTCATGTTGACGATGCGGCGCACCGTGGCCGACGGCGTCAGGATGTGCACCGGCTTGGCGCAGCCGAGCAGCACCGGCCCGACCGCGATGCCGTTGCCGGCGGCCGTCTTGAGCAGGTTGTAGGCGATGTTGGCCGAATCGATGTTCGGCATCACCACCAGGTTGGCGTCGCCCTTGAGCGTCGATTGCGGCATCAATTTCGCGCGCAGCTTCGAATCGAGCGCGACGTCGCCGTGCATCTCGCCGTCGATCTCCAGGTGCGGCGCCTTCTGCTGCACCAGCGCCAGCGTGGCGCGCATCTTCTGCGCCGACTCGCTGTCGGACGTGCCGAAGTTCGAATGCGACAGCAGCGCCACGCGCGGGGCGATGCCGAAACGTTCCAGCTCTTCGGCGGCCATGATCGTGATCTCGGCCAGCTCGGCGGCGTTCGGGTTGTCGTTGACGTGGGTGTCGACCATCGCGATCTGGCGCTCCTCGGTGATCACGAAGTTCATCGCCGCATACACGTTGGCGCCGGCGCGCTTGCCCAGCACCTTGTCGATGAAGTCGAGGTGGGTCCAGGTGGTGCCGTAGGTGCCGCAAATCATGCCGTCGGCGTCGCCCTTGTGGATCATCATCGCGCCGATCAGCGTATGGCGGCGGCGCATCGCCAGTTTCGCCATGTCGACCGTCACGCCGCGGCGCATCACCATCTGGTGGTAGGTCTGCCAGTAGTCGCGGTAGCGCTCGTCGAAGTCGGGGTTGATGACGTCGAAGTGCACACCCAGTTTCAGGCGCAGGCCGAACTTCTCGATGCGCTGCTCGAGCACGGCCGGACGGCCGACCAGGATCGGGCGCGCCAGCTTCTCGTCGACCACCACCTGCACCGCGCGCAGCACGCGTTCGTCCTCGCCTTCGGCGTAGACGATGCGTTTCAGCTCGGGCGGGGTGCTCTTCGCGACCTGGAACAGCGGCTTCATGAACGAGCCGCTGCGATAGACGATCTGCTGCAGGCTTTCGGCATAGGCGTCGAGGTCGGCGATCGGACGCGCGGCGACGCCGCCATCCATCGCGGCCTTGGCCACCGCCGGCGCGATGTGGGTCAGCAGGCGCGGGTCGAACGGCATCGGGATCAGGTATTCCGGGCCGAACGACAGGTTGTTGATGCCGTAGGTGGTCGCCACCACGTCCGACTGCTCGGCATGCGCCAGGTCGGCGATCGCGTGCACGACGGCGATTTCCATCTCGCGCGTGATCGTGGTCGCGCCGCAGTCGAGGGCGCCACGGAAGATGTACGGGAAACAGAGAACGTTGTTGACCTGGTTCGGATAGTCCGAACGGCCGGTGGCGATGATGACGTCGCCGCGCACCGCTTTCGCGTCTTCCGGCAGGATTTCCGGATTCGGGTTGGCCAGCGCCAGGATGATCGGGTTCGGACCCATCTGCGCGACCATTTCCGGCTTCAGCACGCCGCCGGCCGACAGGCCGAGGAAGATGTCGGCGCCGGGGATGATGTCCGACAGCGTACGGTGCCCGGTCTCCTGCGCGAAGCGTTCCTTGTCCGGGTCCATCAGTTCGGCGCGGCCTTTATAGACAACGCCGGCCAGGTCGGTGACAAAGATGTTCTCGATCGGGAAGCCGAGGTCGACGATCAGGTCGAGGCAGGCCAGGGCCGCAGCGCCGGCGCCGGAGACGACCAGTTTGCAGTTCTTGATGTCCTTGTTCACCACCTTCAAGCCATTGAGGATGGCGGCGCCGACGATGATCGCGGTGCCGTGCTGGTCGTCGTGGAAGACCGGGATCTTCATCCGCTCGCGCAGTTTACGCTCGATGTAGAAGCACTCGGGCGCCTTGATGTCTTCCAGGTTGACGCCACCAAAAGTAGGTTCGAGCGCGGCGATGATGTCGACCAGCTTATCGGGGTCGTTCTCGGCGATCTCGATGTCGAAGACGTCGATGGCCGCGAATTTTTTGAAGAGGACGCCTTTGCCCTCCATGACCGGTTTCGACGCCAGCGGGCCGATGTTGCCCAGGCCCAGCACGGCGGTGCCGTTCGAGATCACGGCCACCAGATTGCCGCGCGAAGTGTATTTATATGATGCCGCCGGGTCCTTGACGATCTCCTCGCAAGGCGCCGCGACGCCCGGCGAATAGGCCAGGGCCAGGTCGCGCTGGTTCAGCAGGCCCTTGATCGGCGTGACGCTGATCTTGCCCGGACGTGGGAACTGGTGATATTCGAGCGCTGCAGTCCGAAGTTGTTGGCGCAGTTCTTCTTTTTTGTCCGATGACGAATCCATGCTGTGCAGCCTTCCTGAACTTAGAGGGGAACCTCCAATTTTATCAGACTGACTCTTATAGCAGACTACGTATTTTCCACGCCTAAGGATTTCATAAGCTTTGCTGATACGGCGGTAGAGCGCATAAGCAAACCCGATGAATCGGCTGCGCAACATGCCGACCTCGCCCGTGGACGGTAAAATTGTTCCATGCTTTCCGAATTCGACCTCATCAAACAATACTTCCGCCGTGCCCGCTCAGGCAACGCCGTCCTCGGCATCGGCGACGATTGCGCCCTGCTCGCGCCCACGCCCGGCATGCAAACGGCGATCTCGACCGACCTGCTGGTCGAAGGCCGCCATTTCTTCGCCGGCGCCGACGCCCGCATGCTGGGCCATAAAAGCCTGGCGGTGAACCTGTCCGACCTGGCGGCGATGGGCGCGAAACCGGTCGGCTTCACGCTGGCGCTGTCGCTGCCCGGGGCCGACCCGGAATGGCTGGAGGCATTCTCGAACGGGATGTTCGCGCTGGCCGACCTGCACGACTGCGAACTGATCGGCGGCGACACCACGCGCGGCCCGTTGGCGATCTGCATCACCGTGTTCGGCGAGATCGCCCCCGGCCACGCCTTGCGCCGCGACGCCGCCCGCGCCGGGCACGACATCTGGATCTCGGGCACCCTGGGCGACGCACGCCTGGCCCTGGCCGGCTACTGGAAGGAGATCGCGCTGGAGGCCGACGCCCTGGCGCTGGCTGCCCCGCGCATGCACCTGCCGACGCCGCGCGTCGCACTCGGCCGCGCTCTCAGCGCCCTGCCGATCGGGCACGCGGCGCTCGACATCTCCGACGGCCTGGTCGGCGATCTGCAGCACATCCTCGACGCCTCCAAGGTCGGCGCCACCCTGAACATCGACGCCCTCCCCGCCGGCCCGGCGCTGGCTGGGCAAGCGCTGGCCCTGCGGCGCCGCTTTACGCTCGCCGGCGGCGACGATTACGAACTGTGCTTCACGGCGCCGGCGTCGCAGCGCGATGCGGTGATCGCCGCGGCCGGATCGGCGCATACGCCGGTCACGCGCGTCGGCACCATCGACGCGCAGCCGGGACTACGCTTCGTCGATGCGGCGGGCAAGGCGCTGGAGATGGATGTGCAGGGCTGGGATCATTTTAGCGGGGAATAACGCGCTTCCGCGAACGCAGGCGCTTGACCCGTAGGGTGGGCGGCTACACCCGGCCGTGTGATGTGCTACGGCTTGAATGCCGCCCACGCGTTCAACCAGCCCATGCAACCTCGCGTCAGTGCATGCACGGGTTGAACGCGTGGGCGGCGTCAGCGCAGCAGGTATACACAGAACACGGTCTAGCCGCCCACCCTACGGGTCTGTTCAGGCGATAGAATTTCCGCACCCGCCGTCCGCGGCACGCGCCGGTCGTCATACGGCCCGTGCTCCATCCAGTAATGCCGGAATGCCAGCCGCACGTTGTTGCGCAATTCCGTATCGTTCCACGGCTTCGTATAAAACTTGTAGATCGAGCCGCGGTTGATCGATTCGAGCACGGTCTTCACGCCCGTGTAGCCGGACAAAATGATCCGCATCGTGTCCGGATACATCTCCTTGACCTTGCTGAGGAATTCGGTGCCGCTCATGGCCGGCATGCGCTGGTCGCACATCACGACCTGCACCCGGTACAGCGCCAGCAGCTCGAAGGCTTCGGTCGGGGTCGGCGCGGTCAGGACCCGGTAATTGTCGCGCCGTAGCAGGCGGTGCAGCGCACTGAGGGTATCGACGTCGTCGTCGACCACCAGGATCGTCTGCACCCGGCTGTCGTCGAAGGTCTCTGCGTCCGGCGTCTCGCGGTTCTTGCGGATCAGCTGGGCCAGTTGCGCGGCCGGCAGCGCGCGCGAAAAGTGAAAACCCTGGATTTCGTCGCAGCGGTGGCGCCGCAAGTAGGCCATCTGGGCGCGCGTCTCGACGCCCTCGGCGATCACCTGCATGTGCAGGCTGTGCGCCATGCTGACGATGGCCAGCGCAATCGCCGCATCGTCCGGGTTGGTGACGATGTCGCGCACGAAGGCGATGTCGATCTTGAGCTTGTCGATCGGGAAGCGTTTTAGATAGGCCAGGCTCGAATAACCGGTGCCGAAGTCGTCGATCGCGATGCGGATGCCGAGCATCTTGAGCCGCTCGAGCACCTCGATGGTGCGCTCGGCATTGGTCATCAGGGCGCTTTCGGTCAGTTCCAGTTCGAGCATGCCCGGCTCGATGCCGTGGCGCTCGAGCGCGGCGCGCACCACGCCTTCCAGGTCGCCTTCGACGAACTGGCGGCTCGACACGTTCACCGCCACCCGCACCTCGCGCACGCCCTGCGCGTGCCACTCGGCGATCTGGCGGCAGGCTTCGTCGATGATCCAGTCGCCGATACGCACCACCATGCCGGTCTCTTCCAGCACCGGCACGAATTCGGCCGGATACACCAGGCCGTGGCCGGGCCGGTTCCAGCGCAGCAGCGCCTCCACGCCGCACACACGCCCGGTCGACAGTTCGAGCTTGGGCTGGTAGTGCAGCACGAACTGGTTGCCCTCGAGCGCGCCGCGCAGCGCCACTTCCAGGTCGAGCCGCGCCAGCACCTGCACGTTCATGCCGGCGGTGAAGAAGCGGTAGCCGTCGCGGCCCGCCTCCTTGGCGCGCACCATCGCGGTGTCGGCGTATTTCACCAGCGTGCCCGGCTCGACCGCGTCGTCCGGGTACATGGCAATGCCGATGCTGGCCGTCAGGATCGCCTGCTGGCCTTCGAGGTCGAAGGGCGCGCGCAGCGCTTCGCGGATCTCGTTGGCCAGGTGCGCCGCTTCGTCCTGCTGCTCGCGCGTCATGCTGAGGATGACGGCGAATTCGTCGCCGCCCAGGCGCCCGACCGAGCCGCGCTGCCCGCGTACCCGCACCAGCCGCTCGCTGAACTGGCGCAGCAGTTCGTCGCCCAGCTTCGGCCCGAGCGAATCGTTGACGATCTTAAAACGGTCGAGCGTGATGAACAGCACCGCCACGCGCCAGGCCTTGTCTTGCGCCAGCTCGATCGTCTCGCGCAGGTTCTGGAAGAACAGCGTGCGGTTCGGCAGCCCGGTCAATGCATCGAAACTCGCAAGGTGTTTCAGGTGCTGCTGCGCCTGCAGGCGTTCGCTGATGTCGCGCGCCACGGCAATCAGCAGTTTGCTCGAACCGGCCTCGGTCCACTGCCAGCTGATCTCGACCGGTACCGCGCCTTCTCCGCCGACGCGCAGCAATTCGGTTTCGGCGATGTCGGTCTCGTGCGCGGCGCCGTTGGTGGCCAGGTGGCGCTCCAGTTGCGCCTTGGTGGTCAGGCCCAGCGCCACCGGATCGATGCGCAGCAGCGCCTCGCGCGAAAAACCGAGCATGCGGCAGGCGCCGTCGCTCACATCCACCAGCGCCAGGCTGGCCGCATCGACCAGGAAGATGCCGTCGCTGGTCGCATCCATCGCACTGCGGAAGCGCCCCAGCGCGGCGGTCCGTTCGCGCACGGTGCGCTCCAGGCGCGTGCCGTATTCGCGCGACTCGCGGTGCATCAGGCGCACTTCGAGCAGGTTGCGGATGCGCGTCATCACCTCGACCGTGTCGAGCGGCTTGCCGATGAAGTCGCGCGCGCCCGCTTCCAGCGCCGCCAGTTTCTTGTCCGGTTCGGCCGTCACCACCAGCACCGGCAGCCAGGATTCGCTTTCCAGCGGCTTTAACGCTTCCATCACCTGGAAGCCATCCATGTGCGGCATGTGCAGGTCGAGGATGATCAGGTCGAAGCGGTATTTCAGGTGCAGCGACACGACCTGGCGCGGGTCGGTCGTGCTGTGCACATTTTCGTAGCCGGTGGTTTTTAATAAGTATTCGAGCAGCTGCACGTTGACCGGCTGGTCATCGACCACCAGCACCCGCGCACGGCGCACGTCGGCGGGCGTGATCACGGCGCACCTCCCGCGGCAGGTCCGTTCCTGTGCGCCAGCGCGATGTCGACCACCTCGTTGAACTGGTCGATGTCGATCGGCTTGGTCAGATAGCGGAAGAAGCCGGCCGCGAGGCCGCGTTCGACGTCGCGCGGCATGGCGTTCGCCGTCAGTGCGATCACGGGAATGTCTTTCGTGGCCGGCTCGCGCTGGAGCTGGGCCAGCACTTCCAGGCCGCTCATGCCGGGCAGGTTTACGTCCATCAATATGAGCTCGGGGTGGTGCGCGCGCGCCAGCGACAGCCCGAGCGGGCCATCGCCGGCAGCCAGCAGGCGCAGGTCAGGGCGAAAGCGCACGATTTCCTCTACCAGTTTCAGGTTGGCCGGATTGTCTTCGACATACAGCAGCAGGTGCGATGCGTCGCTCGCGTTTGTCGCGGCCACCGCGTCGCGCTGGACACCCGTGGCCGCGTTCGAGGCCAGCGGCACCGTCGTGCCCAGCTCGATCGTAAACACGCTGCCCACGCCGGGGCTGCTCGACACATCGATCGTGCCATCCATCAGCTCGACGAGGCGGCGCGTGACGACCAGGCCGATGCCGGTGCCTTCCTGGGCGCCCGCTTCCTGGCCGAGCCGGTTGAAGGGCTGGAACAGGTCGTCGACCTGGTCGGGACGCAATCCCATGCCGGTGTCCTGGATCGAGATGCGCAGGCGGTTCGGCCCCGCCGGTGCGCAGTCAAGCACCACGGCGCCGGCGTCGCGGTTGTACTTGATGGCGTTCGACAGCAAATTGAGCAGCACCTGCTTCAGGCGCGTGCGGTCGGCCAGCAGCACCGCACCCACCTGCTGCGGGAACAGCATGCGGATGCCGCGCGCCGCCGCCAGCGGTTCGATCATGCTCTGGCATTCGCCCAGGATCTCGCCCAGCGCCACCGGCTCCATCGACAGCGTGATGGTGCCCGACTCGACCTTGGCCAGGTCGAGGATCTCGTTGATCAGCGTGAGCAGGTGGCGTCCGGATTTGAGGATGTGGTTGGCGAATTCCTTCTTTTGCGCCTCGCTCGTCGGCAGCGACTGCGAGGTCAGGATCTGGGCGAAGCCGAGGATCGCATTCAGCGGCGTGCGCAGCTCGTGGCTCATCGACGAGAGGAAGGCCGATTTCGCCTGGTTCGCCTTGCGCGCCTCGTCGATGGCGTTGGCCAGTTCGGCGTTCGCCAGCGCCAGCTGCAGCGTGCGTTCGTCGACGCGCTGTTCGAGCTGCTCGTTCAGGCGCATCACTTCCTGCTGGCTGCGCGAACGCTCGGCCTCGCCGCGCACGATGGCGGCGTTCGAGTCTTCCAGTTCGCGCGTGCGCTGCTCGATCTCGGTCAGCATCGCATTGAACGAGTCGGCCAGCTCGGCCGCCTCGTCGTTGCCGACGCGCGGCGCGCGGCGCGAATAGTCGCGCGTGGCGACGACGTCGCGCGCGATCTCGGTGACGGCGACGATCGGCGCCGTGATCACCCCGCCCATGCGCCGCATGACGAGCCAGGCCGTGCCCATCGCCAGCAGCATCACCCCGAGCGCAATGGCGAGGTAGTCGAGCGTGCGCGCCAGCATGCGGTTTTCGGCGCGCAGCCAGACGGTGCCGACCGTCTCGCCGTTTTCGACGATCGGGCGGAACAGCGCCACGTACTGGCCGTCGCTCTGCACGCCGCTGCTTTGCGGCTGCGGCGGGAACACGCCGCCCTCCTTGTGCGCCGAATAGGAAGCGAACAGGCGACCGCGCTCGTCGTAGATCGCGGCCGCCCCGACCATCGGCCGGGTGCGCAGCAGCGCCAGGTTTTCGCCCGCCAGGCGCGGATCGTCGAACGCCAGCGCGGCCGAGGTCATGTGCCCGACCAGTTCGGCCTGGGTCGAGAGGTCGTTCAGGAGCGAGCGCTGGTAGCTGCGCAGGTCATAGGCGATGATCAGGCCGACCGACACCAGCAGCGCGGCGAAGGTGGTGGCCATCACGACCACCACCAGTTTCTTGCGGATCGACGTGCGCCGGTTCATGACGCTCCCGTCACGCGCAAGGCGGCCGCCAGCAGGCGCGCGCTGATGCGCAGGCGGCTCGGCGCGACCTGGCCGAGCGCCACCTCGAAGCGCAGGCGCTCCTCGGCGGCGACGAAGCGGATCATGCCGGCAGGCGTGCCGGGCGCCGGGTTGGCGGCGTCGCTGACGGTCAGCAGCGGCAAGCCGCGCGTGCCGGCCAGCAGTGCGGCGCCATCCGGGCCGGCGCCGTACAGCATGTGCAGGCCAGCTGGCGAATCGCCACGCTGCAGGCGCCGCACGGCGAGCGGATGGCCGCCCACGCTGCGCCTGGTGGCCACCTGCTCGAGCTGGTCCGCCAGCGCATCGTTGCCGGCCACGCCGATCAGCAGCGGGCTGTCGGGCCGGGCGAAGGCCGAGGCCGGCCAGTCGACGAAGCTGGCGAACTTGACCAGGTAGGCGGTTTTCACCTGCAGCTCGAGACGGGCGTCGGCCCGCGCCGGCTGTGCGCAGGCGAGCAGCCACAGGGCGAGGAGGAGCGGGTGTACGCAACGCACGGCCCGGACGGCGAGCGCCATCACGATCGGTCCGGTCCTACCCGGGAGCACGTGAAAAATGCAGGCGGCATAAGAATTCTGTTGAAAAAAAGAAACGCGGCGGAAACCGCCGCGTTGCAGCATAGCAGCCCAGCGAATGCTCGTGTCGCACGGGACATTTCTTCTACAAGCTATACCCACGCTGGTTGTGGCATTCCGACAGCCCGGCCGGGAACGCATGCAAGTTTGCCACACCGGTCGGCAGCGCGGCGCGCTAGAATGAATCACGCGCGGCCACCCGCTGTCGCGCCGCCGGGTGCGCCCGGCGCCACCTGAAGGAGCTGCACGTGACGAACGACTTGATCGATCTTGCAACGAAAGTGGGCATGGCGCTGCAAGCCAAACGCCTGGTGCTGGCAACGGCCGAATCCTGTACCGGCGGCGGCGTGTCGCAGGCGGTCACCGAAATCGCCGGCTCGACCGGCTGGTTCGAATGCGGGTTCGTGACCTATTCGAATTCCTCGAAAACGGAAATGCTCGACGTGCCGGCGGCGCTGATCGCCCAGTTCGGGTCGGTCAGCGAAGAGGTTGCGGGCGCCATGGCCGAGGGCGCACTGTCCAACAGCAACGCCGACGTTGCCGTTTCCACCACCGGCATTGCCGGCCCGACCGGCGCGGTACCGGGCAAACCGGTCGGCACCGTCTGTTTCGGCTGGGCACGCGGCGACACCACCCATACCGAACGCCTGGTGTTCCAGGGCGACCGCCAGGCCGTGCGCGAGCAGACCGTGGCGCATGCGCTGCGCGGGCTGTTGCGCTTTATTGAATAGTGAGGCGGCGCCAACCAGGCGCCTCGCTGCCCGCCTGGGTGCTGGGTGCGGCGGCGGCGGCAGGCGCCTGTGCTGCATTTGCCACACCTGCTGCCGCGCCGTCCGCGGGTGTTCCCCACATCCAGACCGTGTACGCCGTCGGCGACATCGCCCGCTGCAAGCATCCCGACCCGCGCTGGTCGGGCGCCGCCGACACGGCCGCCGTGGTCGGCGCCGGACTGGCCGCCGACCCGCAGGCGGTCGTGCTGACCCTGGGCGACCACACCTATCCGCGCGGCACCGCCAGCGAATTCGCCAACTGCTACGATCCGACCTGGGGCCGCTTCAAGGAGCGCACCTGGCCTTCTCCCGGCAACCACGAGTACTACACGAAGGATGCGGCGCCCTACTTCGCCTATTTCGGCAAACGCGCCGGGCGCGGCTATTACAGCCTGCGCCTGGGCCAGTGGCGCATCTATTCGCTCGACAGCAACCTGAAGGGCGCCGCCCAGGCGCGCCAGCTGGCCTGGCTGAAAGACGAACTGACACGCGACACTGCGGCCAGCGCGGATGCGCCGCCCTGCACGCTGGCATTCTGGCATCATCCCCTGTACAGTTCGGGCGGCCACGGCAGCGTGCCGACGATGCGCGCCGCCTGGGTGCTGTTGCAGCAGGCCGGCGCCGAGCTGGTGTTGTCCGGCCATGACCACGACTACGAGCGCTTCGCGCCGCAGGACGCGCACGGAAAAGCCGATCCACGCGGCCTGCGCCAGTTCGTGGTCGGCACCGGCGGCGCCTATCCGACGCCCTTCCTGCGCTGGCGCGCCAACAGCGAAACCCGCGACGCCAGCCGCAACGGCGTGCTGCGCCTGCGGCTATATGCGGGCGGCTACGACTGGGAATTCCTGGAAGCGACCCCACCTCAGCTACCGAACGCCTCGCCGCCGGACCGCGGCAGCGCGCGCTGCCATTAAGCGTCACCGATCTATTCGCATCACCCTATTCTTTTGGAGCATTACATGAAAACCCGCCCACTGGTTGCCGCATCGCTGCTGATGGCCGCCCTCAACGGCGCCGGCGCGCAGGGCGGCGGGGGCAGCGCCGCCAGCTCGGCTGCGGCCACCGAAACGACGCTAACCGGCATCCCGAACATCGCCTTCGACAAGTACACGCTGCCCAATGGCTTGCAGGTGATCCTGGTCGAAGACAAGCGCCTGCCGCTGGTGGCGGTGAACGTCTGGTACCACGTCGGCCCGGCCAACGAGGTGCCGGGCCTGACCGGCTTCGCCCACCTGTTCGAGCACATGATGTTCGCCGGCAGCAAGCACCTCCCGCGCGGCCTGGCCGACCGCCTGATGGAAGGCGCCGGCGCCAGCGACAGCAACGGCAGCACGGACTACGACCGCACCAATTACTACGATACCGTGCCCTCGAACCAGCTCGAACTGGCGCTGTGGGTGCATGCCGACCGCATGGGCTACCTGCTCGACGTGCTCGATCAAAAATCGCTGACCAACCAGCAGGACGTGGTGCGCAACGAGCGGCGCGACACGGTCGAGAACGAACCCTACGGCATTGTCGAAGAAGCGCTGAACCACGCGCTGTTCCCGCAAGACCACCCCTATCGCGCCTCGGTGATCGGTTCGCACGCCGATATCCAGAACGCGAAGCTGGCCGACGTGCGCGATTTCTTTACGCGCTACTACGGCCCGAACAACGCCAGCATCGTGATCGCCGGCGACATCGACAAGGTGAAAACGCGGGCGCTGGTGGCGAAGTATTTCGGCAGCCTGCGCCGCGGTCCGGCCGTGCAGCGGCCGCAAGTGAAAACGCCGCCGATCACCGCCGAGCGGCGCCTGGTGGTGCCGGACCGGGTCGAACTGCCGCGCGTGTACATGGGCTGGCTCACGCCGCCCGCCTACCAGCCGGGCGACGCCGAACTGGCGGTCGCCGCGCAAATCCTCGCCGGCGGCAAGTCGAGCCGGCTGTACAAATCGCTGGTCTACGAGAACCAGATCGCCCAGGACGTCGACGCCAACCAGGATGCGCGCGCACTCACGTCCGCCTTCCTGATCGAGGTGACGGCGCGCGCCGGCCACACCCCTGCCGAACTCGAAAAGGCGATCGACGCCGAACTGGCCGCCCTGCGCGACCAGGGTCCGACCGAAGCGGAGGTCACGCGCGCGCGCAACCAGATCGAGACGGCGATCGTCAGTTCGCTCGAAAAACTGGGCGGCGACGGCCTGGCCGACCAGCTCAACCACTACAACCAGTACACCGGCGACCCCGGCTACCTGGCGCAGGACGTGGCGCGCCTGCGCAGCATCACGGCGGCCGACGTCCAGCGCGCGGTGCGCACCTGGCTACAGCCGCGTGCGCGCGTGCTGGTCGCCGGCGTGCCCGGCATTCCCGACCTGCCGCCCGATCCGCCGGCGCCGAAGCCGCCGAAAGCCCGCCCCGGCCCCGGCATCGGCGGCATCAACGAAGCCGAAGCCTGGCGCGCGCAGATGCCGCAAGCGGGGCCGGCCCCGCGCATGAAACTGCCGCAAGGCGAAAGTTTTAAACTCGCCAACGGCCTGACCGTGATCCACCATTACAACCCGGCGCTGCCGCTGGTGTCGGCCGAACTGGTGGTGCGCAGCGGCTCGGACGCCAATCCTCCCGCGCTGCCCGGCCTGGCCGGTTTTACGGCACAGATGCTGACCGAGGGGACCGCCACCCGCAGCGCGCCGCGCATCGCCGACGAAATCGCGCAACTGGGCGCCTTCATGGATGCCGACAGCAGCACCGGCGGTTCCAGCGTCTCGCTGCTGTCGCTGCGCGCCAACTTCGACGCCGCGCTCGCCGTGCTGGCCGACGTCGTGCAGCACCCGGCCTTTCCGACCGCGGAAGTCGAGCGCCAGCGCGCCAGCCGCCTGGGCGAGTTGATGCAGCAACGCGACGACCCCGAACTGATCGCGGCGCTGGCCGCCGCCGGCGCCCTGTACGGCCCGCGCCACCCGTATGGTTACGGCCAGCTGGGCACCGAACCGGCGATCCGCGCCGTCACGCGCGAAGACCTGATCGGCTTCTGGCGCCGCCACTACGTGCCGGGCAATGCGGCGCTGGTGGTGGCGGGCGACATCGCGCAGGGCGACCTCAAGGCGCTGGCCGAGGCGCGTTTCGGCGCCTGGAAGAGCGCGCCGGTGCCGCCGCCGGTAGCTGCCAGGCCGGCCACGACCGAAGCGCGCGTGGTGCTGGTCGACCAGCCGGGCGCCGGCCAGACGGCGCTGCGCCTGACTGCCCTCGCCGCCGAGCGCAAGACACCGCTGTATCCGGCGCTCGAGGTCATGAACGCCGCCTTCGGCGGCCTGTTCACCAGCCGCATCAACCAGAACCTGCGCGAAGACAAGGGCTATACCTATGGCGTCTACTCGGGTTTCAGGTATGACCGCGCGCCGGGCCCGTTCATCATCGCCGGCAGCGTGCGCGCCAACGTCACCGGAGCGTCGGTGAGCGAACTGTTAAAGGAAGCGCAGGCGATGATCGACCAGCCGCTGGCGCCGGCCGAACTGGCGGGCGCGCGCAATGCCGAACTACTGTCGCTGCCGAACCGGTTCGAGACGAACGCCGACATCGGCGCCAGCCTGGCCGAAGCCTTCGTGTTCGACCTGCCGCTCGATTACTACAGCGCCCTGCCGGCGCGCCTGGCCGCCGTCAGCGCGGCCGACGTGCAGGCGGCTGCCAGGCGCTACCTCGATCCGGCGCGGCTGACGGTCGTCGCCGTGGGCGAGCGCAAGAAGATCGCGCCGCAGCTCGACAAGCTGAAACTGGGGCCGGTCGAGGTGCGCGATAGTGAAGGGCAACTGCGTGAAGGCCAACCACGGCCATGAAGGAGGAGACCAGCGTGCTGACCGATGAAAAAATCCTGCAGTCCTGGTCGCGCAACACCGATCCGTGGGTAGCCGCCGTGCGCGGCAAGGAAATCGCCAGCCGCGCGCTGGTGACGGATGCGGCCATCGTCGACGCGGTGCGCTCCCGCGCGCCACGCACCGGCGTCGACCTCGGCTGCGGCGAAGGCTGGCTGGTGCGCGCGCTGCCGGAAGTGGAGATGGTCGGCGTCGATGCGATTGCCGGCCTGGTCGAGGCGGCGCGTTCTGGTGGCGGCGGCGAGTTTCGGGTGATGTCGTATGAAGAGATCGCGGCCGGCCACTTGCAGCTCGCGGTCGATATCGCCGTCTGCAATTTTTCGCTCATCGGCGAAGCCGCCACGGCCGGCCTGCTGCGCGCGGCGCCGAGCTACCTGCGTCCCGGCGGCACGCTGATCGTGCAAACCGTGCATCCGCTCATCTCCTGCGGCGATGCGCCCTATGTCGACGGCTGGCGCGCAGGCAGCTGGGCCGGTTTCAGCAGCGATTTTACCGATCCGGCGCCCTGGTATTTCCGCACGCTGGCGAGCTGGGTCAGCCTGTTCGTCGACAGCGGCCTGCGTGTGACAAGCCTGCGCGAACCCGTTCACCCCGAAACCGGCAAACCGGTGTCCTTGATTCTGATGGGCCAGCTGCCGGATTAACACCTCGTAGGGTGGGCACTTGTGCCCACGCGGTCGTGCCGATGCGCTGGTATAACGCTGCCCGCAACCGCTAACGATTGCTACGTGGTCGCGGGCTCTCACCTGTCGTACCGCGTGGGCACGAGTGCCCACCCTACAGTGCACAACCGTCATCGCCATTTTTTGATATTGCGGGTACAAAAAAGCCCGTCATGCGACGGGCTTTGATTCCTGCACTATCTCGATCAGGCCAGCGGATCGATGACGAACGCCGGCATCGCTGCCTTCTCCTGCGCGCACGCCAGGAATTTATCGGCCGTGATCAGCGCTTCGTTGATCGTGACGTCCATATCCAGGTAGCGGTAGGTACCGAGTCGGCCGACGAAGGTGACGTTCGGTTCCTTCTTCGCCAGGTTGACGTACAGCTCGAGCTGCTGCTTGTCGCGCGCCAGGCGGATCGGATAGTAGGGGATGTCCTTCTCTTCGCACTGGCGGCTGTATTCCTTGTAGCAGATAGTCTTTTCGTGCTTTTCCCACGGCGAGAAGTGCTTGTGCTCGGTGATGCGGGTATAGGGCTGGGCGTCGTCGCAGTAGTTGATGACCGCGTTGCCCTGGTAGTCGCCGGTGGCGCGGAAAGTTTCGAAGTCGAGCGTGCGGTATGGCAGGCGGCCTTCGGCGTGCTTGAACCAGGCGTCGATCGGGCCGCTGTAGAAGACGTGTTCGTACTCGGACTTCACGTCCGGATCGAAACGGGTATTCAGGTGCACGGTCACGCCCGGCACGTTGATGATGTTTTCGACCAGCGCCGTGTAGCCGTCGGCCGGCATGCCCTGGTACTTGTGGCTGAAATAATTGTCGTCGTAGTTGAAGCGCACCGGCAGGCGTTTCAGGATGCTGGCCGGCAGTTCGCTCGGCTCCAGGCCCCACTGCTTGACCGTATAGGTCTTGAAGAAGGCTTCATACAGTTCGCGGCCGACGAAACGCAGCGCCTGCTCTTCGAAGGTCTGTGGGTCGACGATCGACTTGTCGCCCAGCGAGGCCAGAAATTCTTCCGCTTCGGCCGGACCCATCGTTTTATTGAAGAACTGGTTGATCGTCAGCAGGTTGATCGGCAGGGTGAACACCTGGCCCTTGGTGATGGCTTTGACGCGGTTCACGTACGGTTTGAACTCGGCGTAGCGGTTCACGAATTCCCAGGCACGCTCGTTGTCGGTGTGGAAGATGTGGGGGCCGTATACGTGCAGCATGACGCCGGTTTCGGCATCGCGCTCGGAGTGGCAGTTACCTGCGATATGGGAACGCGATTCGAAGACTTCGACGGTATAGCCAGCTGCAGCAAGCTGGTTGGCAATCACAGCTCCGGAAAATCCAGCGCCGACAATGGCGATTTTCTTGTTCATGTGTGTCTATCCTAAACTGTTGATTGGTGATGAACGCGGGAGGCACAGTCCAATACCTGGCTGGACCGAACCTCAAATGTATTTCCGCGTGTTAATTCAAACGGCCGACAGATGGCACCGAACTACGCCGATTTGCTGAGCTTTGGAAATTTTCTTATGACACGCTTCGACAGAGCCTGGCCGTTCTATTTATTAATACACCGACAATTATATGCTGGCTTGCGGGTTTACCCCTGTTCGATTGACAGGGGCGGCGCGGCTTGCCGAACTCGGCCGAAACGCGCACCCAGACTGGTTTTCAGCAGACATTGACTTGCCGAACCGAGCAGTCTGATCTAACATGTGAACATCTATTCACATGTTAATGATGACCAGACCCGACACGCCCGACGACGCCATCGACCAGCTGGCCGACCTGTTCCACCTGCTGGGCGATCCAACCCGCCTGCGCATCGTGCTGGCCTGCCTGGCGCAGCCGACGGCGGTGGGAGACATTGCCGCCACGCTTGCACTGTCGAGCTCGCTCGTGAGCCACCATTTGCGCCTGCTGCGCGCGGCGCGCATCGTGAAAGCCGAGCGCCAGGGCAAGCAGGTGTTCTACGCCGCCGCCGACGCCCACATCAGCACCCTGCTCGCCACCATGTTCGAGCACATCGCCGAACCCACCAACGGAATGGACGCATGAGCCACGACCACACCCACGATCACCATGAGCACCAGCACGGCCACGGCCACAGTCACGGCCATGGCCACGGCCATCATCACCACCACGTCCCCGAACCCGGCCACGGGCGCGCCTTTGCGCTGGCGATCGGCATCAATGCCATCTTCGTCGCCATCGAATTCGTCTATGGTTTCCTCGCCCACTCGACCGCGCTGATGGCCGATGCCGGGCACAACCTGTCCGATGTGCTGGGGCTGGTGCTGGCCTGGGGCGCGGCGGTGCTGGCCAAGCGCGCCCCGAGCGCGCACTACACCTATGGTTTGCGCGGTTCGTCGATCCTGGCGGCGCTGGGCAATGCCTTGCTGCTGCTGTTCGCCTGCGGTGCGATCGCCTGGGAAGCCCTGCACCGCTTCGCGGCGCCGGCGCCGGTGGAAGGCGTCACCGTGTCGGTGGTGGCGGCGATCGGCGTGGCCATCAACGGCTTCTCGGCCTGGCTGTTCATGGCCGGCAGCAAGGGAGATTTGAACATCCGCGGCGCCTACCTGCACATGGCGGCCGACGCCGCGATCTCGCTCGGCGTGGTGATCTCGGGACTGGTCATCATGGGCACTGGCTGGACCTGGCTCGACCCGCTGGTGAGCTTGCTGATCGTGCTGGTGATCGTGGTCGGCACCTGGTCGCTGCTGCGCGAATCGCTGCGGCTGGTGATGGCGGGCGTGCCCGCCAACGTCGACGCGCCCGCGATCACGCGCTTTCTCGCCGCGCAGCCCGGCGTGGCCGGTGTGCATGACCTGCACATCTGGGCGATGAGCACGACCGAAACGGCGCTGACCGCGCACCTGGTGATGCCGGAGGGTTATCCGGGGGACCGCGTGGTCGAAGAGATCGTCGCCGCGCTACGCAAGAATTGCGCAATTCACCACTGTACGCTGCAGATCGAGCAGGGAACGCTCGAACACGGCTGCGCCCTGGGCGCACAGACTTAAGACGGTTGGCAGGACAAGGGCCCCTGGCGTAACGCATGCATATCAGTGTGGCAAAAAATCAACAAAGTTGATGATTTTCAATATATTTTCAGAAATATCATTTTCTTAAGTGTAATAATGCCGATATGTTGCGCGCATATCCATGCGCTCCTTTCCTTTTCCCATCCGTATGGAACATCTGTCGATTTCGGCGCCTGCGCGCGCGCCCGCATTAAAGACCGCGCGGCCGCGCCGCTTCAGGATCACGCTGGCGGTCGTGCTGGGCAGCCTGGTACTCGGCGAAACGACCCTGCAGGTACGCAGCTACCTGAAAACTGGACGTAGTGCGGCCGCGCTCGCCTCCGGCGAGACGGTCGTCGCGATGAACGACACCTATGGGATGCGCACTTACCGGCCGAACTACACCCTGAAACGGCCGGACCCCGACTACCGTTTCGTGACCAATTCGCACGGTTTTCGCAGTCCCGAAATCGCACCGCGGCGCGCACCGGGCGAATATCGGGTCATCGTCGCCGGCGCTTCGACCGTCGCCGGGGCCTATTCGAAGACCAATGAACTGACCTTCCCCGGCCAGCTGCAAACCGCCTTGCGCAAGACCATGCCCGGCCCGGTCAACGTCGTCAATGCTGGCGTCGAAGGCTACAAGATCAAGGACATCGAAGACCTGATCGACCGCGCCCTGATCAGGCAGGCGCCGTCGACAATGCTGATCTATTCGGGCCTGAACGACCTGGGCGCGATCTGCGGCGCCACGCGCGCCGCCAAAGGCGAAGCGCGCGCAGCGCCGGTGGCCGACCTGCCCGACTGGACCCTGTCGCGGCAATTAATTTCGAAAAATACACTGTTGGTACGCGAACCGCCGATCCGGCTCGGCATTGTCGATCCAGCAAAATATTTCCCGGCCGAGTATCCAGCCACGCTCGACCGCATCGTGACCAAGCTCAAAAAGGCCAACATTACGCCGGTCCTGCTGACCACCGCGCGCTCGTACAGGGGCGTGCCCGCTGCCGAAGCGGAAAAACTGGCGGCCTCGACGCTGTTCTTCCATAGCTGCATGAACCTCGACGGCCTGCACAAGGCGAGCGAGATGTTCAACCAGGCCATCGTCGACGTGGCCGAGCGGCACAAGGTCAAGGTGATCGACATCGCGGCGAACATGCCGAGCGGACGCCAGTATTTTGTCGACGCCAATCACTTCACGCAAAAGGGCGACCACCGGGCGGCCGAAATCATCCACCAGGCCCTGACCGGCGTTCTTCCCCACTGATAGGTTCAGCGTGCAAATTACCGAAGCGTCGTATCTGATTTTCTTTACCGTCGTCCTGGTGGTCCACCGGATGCTGCAGGGCCGCCACGACTGGCAAAAAGCGATGTTGACGCTGGCCAGCTATTATTTTTATGCGACCCTTAACTGGCGTTTTCTCGGCTTGCTCATTGCGCTCACCGCGATCAACTTCGGCGCCGGCGCGCTGGTGGCGCGGGCAGACTCGATCCGGCTGAAACGGGCGGGCGTATGGGGCGCGGTGCTGCTCAGCGTGGGCATTCTTGGCTACTTCAAGTACCTCAACTTCTTCGGCGAGATGATCAACTCGCTGGCACACTGGTTCGGCGGTAATAGTCTGGTGCCGTATGTCGAGGTCCTGCTCCCGGTCGGCATTTCCTTCATGACCTTCCAGGCGCTCTCGTACCCGATCGACCTGTATTACGGCCGCCTGAAGCGCCCTTTCGGCCTGCTCGACTTTTCCCTATTTATCGCCTTCTTCCCGCGCCTGCTGGCCGGTCCGATCGTGCCCGCGGCGCAGTTCTTGCCGCAACTGGCGACGCCGGCGCCGCGCGTGAGCGCTGACCAGCGCTTCGACGGCCTGGCCCTGATCATGCTCGGCGTGTTCAAGAAAGTGGTGCTGGGCGATATCCTCGGCACGCACCTGGTCAACCCGGCCTTCGCCGACCCGGCGGCCTATTCCTCTCCCTTCCTGTGGGTGGCGCTGGTCGGCTACAGCTTCCAGGTGTACCTCGACCTGAGCGGCTACTCGGACATTGCCATCGGCGCGGCGCGCATGCTGGGGTATGAGTTGCCGAGCAATTTCAACCGGCCTTATATGGCAACGAGCATCGGTGCGTTCTGGCGCCGCTGGCACATCACGATGTCCTCGTTCTTCCGCAACTACCTGTACATTCCGCTGGCCAGCTCGTGGAACGCGCCGGTGGCAATCAACCTGCTGATCGTCTTCGTGGCGATCGGTTTATGGCACGGGGCCGGGATGAACTTCGTCCTGTATGGCCTGATCCATGGTTCGCTGGTGGCGCGCGAACGCTACAAGAAAGACTACCGTACGCTGCACAACCTGCCTCCGAAGGAATACCGCGGCGGCGCGCTGGTGCTGCGCATCGCCTTCGTTTTTTCGATTGTCGTGCTGTCGCGCATCCTGTTCCGCAGTCCGGATTTTGCTTCGGCCAGCACTTATTTGACGCTCATGTTCGACTCGCCAGCGTTGGCCTTCCCGCTGTCGAAAGCGGCGGCGATCGCCCTGTTCACGGCGGCGCTGATGCATTTCTCGCCGCTGCGCTGGCGCGACACGGCGATGCGCGCGCTCGCCGGCGGCGCGGAATGGAAAATCGGGGTGGCTTTCGTCGGTGTGCTCTACCTTGCGGTCGTCTTTACGCAAAGTAACGGCGGCTTCATCTACTTCCGCTTTTAAGAAGCCTCCAGGCGCATGTGTATGCGCCTGGACGATGTCTTAGCCTGCCAGGTTCGCGAACAGCGCGGTGCTCAAATAGCGCTCGCCGAACGACGGAATGATCGTCACGATCGTCTTGCCCGCATTTTCCGGCCGCCGCGCCACCTGCATCGCCGCCCACAAGGCGGCGCCCGAGGAGATTCCGACCAACAACCCTTCTTCGCGGGCGGCGGCGCGCGCCGTCTCGAAGGCATTGTCGTTGCTGACGGTGATGATTTCGTCGTAGATGGCGGTGTTCAGCACTTGCGGCACGAAGCCGGCGCCGATGCCCTGGATCGGGTGCGGGCCTTTGGTTCCTTTCGAGAGCATCGGCGAGGCTTCGGGTTCGACCGCGATGGCCTGGAAGCCGGGTTTTCTCTCCTTCAGCACTTCGCCGACGCCGGTGATGGTGCCGCCGGTGCCGACACCGGCGACGACGATGTCCACTTTGCCGTCGGTGTCGCGCCAGATTTCCTCGGCGGTCGTGCGGCGGTGCACCTCCGGGTTAGCGGGATTGTTGAACTGCTGCGGCATGAAGGCGCGCGGGTCGCCGGCGACGAGCTCCTCGGCGCGGCGGATCGCGCCCAGCATGCCCTCGGAGCCGGGCGTGAGCACCAGTTCGGCGCCATACGCGCGCAGCAGCATGCGCCGCTCGTTGCTCATGGTGTCGGGCATGACCAGCTTGCAGCGGTAGCCGCGCGCGGCGCAGACCATCGCCAGCGCGATACCGGTGTTGCCGCTGGTGGGCTCGACGACGACGGTGTCGGGGCCGATCTTGCCGGCTGCTTCCGCCGCCTGGATCATCGACAGGCCGATGCGGTCCTTGACGCTGTGCGCGGGATTGTGGAACTCGAGCTTGGCCAGGATTTCCGCCCCGCCCGGCGCCAGCTTGCGGATCCTGACGAGGGGAGTGTTGCCGATCAGTTCAGTAACATCGTTCGCAATACGCATGCCGTCCTCCGTGCTGGTTGAATTACTTACGCCGGGATTACTTCACGCCGAGCAGTTCCACGTCAAAAATCAGGTCTGTATTCGGCGGAATCGATCCGCCCGGCGCGCCGCGGCTGCCGTAGGCGAGGTGGCTCGGAATGATCAGGGTGCGCTTGCCGCCGACCTTCATGCCGGCCACGCCCTGCTCCCAGCCCTTGATGACCTGGCCGGCGCCGAGGCGGAACTCGAGCGGATCGCGGCCATTGTCGAGCGAGGAATCGAATTTGCGGCCGCGGCCGTTGAGCGTCAGCGGCTTGTGGAACCAGCCCGTGTAGTTGACCCGCACCACGCTGCCCAGGCCCGCTTCCCTGCCCTTGCCGACCACGCGGTCGACGATCTCGAGCTGGGGACCCGAAGTCGTGGGCGCCGCCGGCGGCACCGGCTGGGCCGCCTGCGCGGCAGCGGCCGCCTGGGCGGCGCTGGACGTGTCGGTGGTGGCGGCCGCCTGGCCGGCTGCTTGCTGCGAAGCATCGGCGGCCTGGTCGGCGGCGCTTTGCACGCCCTGCTGGCGCACGGCGGTGGCCGCCTGGTCGGCGGCGGCGGGAGTGACAGCAGTGGCCGGTGCATTGGCCGGGACAGGCTGTTGGGCGTGGGCGGCGGCAGCCGCCAGCAGCAGGGCAACGAAGGTAGTACGATGCATCATGTGAGCTCTTTCAATGACAGGATTTCAACCGATATCCGATCATAGCAAGCCCGGGGCGCGCTGCCCAGCGTGGACTCAGATGCTTACAAACTCCGCCGGCGCCACCGCATCCGCGGAAGGTGCAACTGCCGCCTCCGCCAGCTTGCGCAGAATGTGAGCCGCCGCGATCATGCCGAAGCTGGCCGTGACCACCATGCTCGAACCGAAGCCCGCGCAATTCAGGCCGGTGATGCTCGACTCGATCTCGCAGGCATCTTCCGCTTCCGGATAGCGCAGCGGTTCCATCGAAAACACGGCGTCGATATGGTATTTCTGCTTCTCGCCGCGTGAAAAACCGTACTGCGCGCGCAGCACCTTGCGCACCTTTTTCAGCAGCGGTTCCTGCTCGGTGCGGGCCAGGTCGCGCACTTCGATCCTGGTCGGATCGAGCTGGCCGCCGGCGCCGCCGCTGGTCAGCAGCGGGATGCCCTGTTCGCGGCAAAACGCGATCAGCGCGGCCTTGGCCTTGACGCTGTCGATGGCATCGACCACGTAATCAAAACCCTTGCCGCCGATCATCTGCGCAATATTGTCCGGCTCGATGAAATCCTCGACCAGGGTGACCTGGCAAAACGGATTGATCTGGGCGATGCGTTCGCGCAGCGCCTCGATCTTCGGCTGGCCGATGGTGCTTGTAACCGCCTGGATCTGGCGGTTGATGTTCGATTCGGCCACGTTGTCGAGGTCGATCAGGGTCAGGTGGCCGATGGCGCTGCGTGCCAGTGCTTCGACCAGCCAGGAACCGACGCCGCCGACGCCGATCACGCAAACGTGCGCCGCCTTGAAACGTTCCAAGGCACGCTCGCCGTAGAGGCGGCCAACACCGCCGAAGCGGCGCGCAAAGTCGATGTCATCGCCGTGCGGCGCCGAAAAGAGTGGGGTATCAATCGAGTTCATCCGGTCATTTTACCGGACCGGTCTTTCGCGTCCGCACTAAAATAGCGCTCTGTCAATCAAAAAACTTCCCTCTGTTAAAAATACGCACATGAACGATTTCCTTCCTGATACGGCACCCGGTTTCGACCAGCCGATCGCCGTGCTCAAGCACTGCCACGGCCGCATCCGCAAGCAGCTCGCCACCCTCGAGCGGCTGCTGTCGCACCTGCCCGAACACGGTGCCGACGAGGCCGCGCGCCAGGCGGCCGGCGCCGTGCTGAAGTATTTCGAGAAGGCCGCGCACCTGCACCACGACGACGAAGAGCAAGACTTGATTCCGATGCTGCGCGCCGTGGCGCAAGGGGAAGATGCCGCCACGCTGCAGGCGCTGGCGCCGATCATCCTGCAAGACCACAAGGACATGGATGCCTTGTGGCAGGATCTGCACGAACAGCTGACGGCGATTGCCGACGGCAGCGCCGCCATCCTGACGGCCTCGAACGTGCAGCGCTTTGTCCAGCGCTACACGGCGCACATGGAGCGCGAGGAAAGCACGATGGCGCCGATGGCCATGCGCCTGTTCACGCCGGAACAGATGACCCGGCTCGGCACGTCCATGCAGCGCCGCCGCGGGATCGTCGACGACGCGGCACCGGCGCCGGCGCCGGCCATCGGCGATGCGGTGGCCGATCTGCGCAAGGATTACGGCCAGGCCAGCCTGAACGAAGACGAGGTGCTGGACGACCCGATGCAGCAGTTTACGCAGTGGTTCGAGCAGGCGATCAAGGCGCAAGTCAACGAACCGAATGCGATGAACGTGGCCACGGTTGCTGCCGATGGCCGCCCGAGTTCGCGCATCGTGTTGGTAAAACAATTCGATGCACGCGGTTTCACCTGGTACACCAACTACGACAGCCGAAAAGCCCAGGAATTGCGCGCCAATCCTTATGCAGCACTGCTATTCTTCTGGAGCGAACTTGAACGCCAGGTTCGGATCGAAGGCCGGGTCGAGACGACCTCGGCAGAAGAAAGCGACAAGTATTTCGGTAGCAGGCCGTTGAAGAGCCGCCTGTCGGCGATCGCCTCCCAGCAGAGCGCGCCGATCGACAACCGCGCGGCCCTGGAACGGAATTACGAAGCGGTCGCCGCCACGGCGGGCGACGCGCCGGCGCGGCCGTCCAACTGGGGAGGCTTCCGCCTGGTGCCCGAGCGCATCGAATTCTGGCAAGGGCGCCGTTCGCGTTTCCATGACCGCATCGTCTACACGCGGCAGGAAGACGGCAGCTGGACACGGCAACGTTTGCAACCCTAGGAACCTGCCGCTTCCATCCGGCAGGTTCGGCGCCGGCGCACACCTGCCGGCGCATGCGGACCGCCGGAGGTCATCATGTTCGATGCGTTGAAACTCAGCGCCTGGAGTGCGGGCCTGCGCAGCCAGTTGTCGCTGCCCCTGCGTGTGGAACTGTGGAACGGCGAGCATCTCGACTTTTCATCCGAGCCGCCGCGCGTCACCATCCGCGTGCCCAAGCCGTCGAGCCTGCGCTACCTGCTCTCTCCTACCCTGTACAACCTGGGCCGCGCCTATGTCGAGGGCGCGCTCGAAATCCGCGGCCGCGCCGCCGACATGATCCGCATCGGCAGCGAACTGGCCGCCGCCAAGGGCAGCGCGAACCGCCCGCCGAATCCGCTGCGCCTGCTGTCCCGGCACACGCGCGCCCGCGATGCCGAGGCGATCCGCTACCACTACGACGTGTCCAACGCGTTCTACGCCGCCTGGCTCGATCCGAACATGGTGTATTCGTGCGCCTATTTCGAGGACGGCAGCGAAGACCTGGCCGGCGCCCAGCTGAAAAAGATCGACCACATCCTGCGCAAAATCGACCTGCGTCCGGGCCAGCGCCTGCTCGACATCGGCTGTGGCTGGGGCGCGCTGGCGATCCGCGCGGCGCAGCGGTTCGGCGCCCGCTGCGTCGGCATCACGCTGTCGGAAAACCAGGCCGATCTGGCGCGCGAACGGGTGGTGCAGGCTGGCCTCCAGGGACAAGTTGAGATCCGCCTGCAGGATTACCGCGACCTCGACGGCGAATTCGAGCGCATCACCAGCGTCGGCATGTTCGAGCACGTGGGCCTGCAGCACCTACCCGCATATTTTGCCAGGATCAATGCCCTGCTGGCGCCGGGCGGCGTGGTCATGAACCACGGGATCACCACCACCGACGTCGCCGCCCGCGCCACGCCCTACGGCGGCGGCGAATTCATCGACCAGTACGTGTTCCCGCAGGGAGAGCTGGCGCACCTGTCGACGGTCATCAAGGCGATGCAGCAGGGCGGGCTGGAAGTGCGCGACGTCGAAAACCTGCGTCGCCACTACGCGCGCACCTGCACCCTGTGGACCGAGAATTTCGAGAACCGGCTGGAGACCATCGGCACGCTGACCGACGCCAGGCGCCTGCGCATCTGGCACGTCTACCTCGCCGGCTGCGCCTATGCCTTTGCCCACGACTGGATCAGCCTGTACCAGATCGTCGGGGCGAAAGCGGGAGAAGACCCGGGGCAGATTCCGTGGTCGCGGAAGTACATGTACCCATAAACGCGTGCAGCAGGACGTAGGCTGGGCGGCGCCGAAGCCGCGGCTTATTCAAGCACCCCGGTGGAGCCGGCCACCCTGCTCCAGTGCGAAAACGTCTGGCGAAACTTCGCCACCTTCGGCGCCACCACGAACGCGCAATACCCCTGCATCGGGTGCTGCGCATAGTAATTCTGGTGATAGTCCTCGGCCTTGTACCAGGTTTCGCCCGGCACGATCTGGGTCACGATCGGCGCGTCCCACACCGCGGCCATCTCCGCCATCACCTGGCGCGCGGTCGCTTCCTGTTGCGGGTTCTCGTAGAAGATCACGGAGCGGTATTGCGGGCCGACGTCGTTGCCCTGGCGGTCTTGCGTGGTCGGATCGTGGATGGTGAAAAAGATCTGCAGGATGTCGCGGTAGGTGATCACCGCCGGATCGAATGCGAGCCGCACGACTTCGGCGTGCCCGGTCGCGGCGCCGCAGACCTGTTCGTAGGTCGGGTTCACCACGTGTCCGCCCATGTAGCCCGATTCGACGCGCGTGACGCCGCGCACCTCGAGGTACACCGCCTCAAGGCACCAGAAACATCCGCCGCCGAGGATGGCCACTTCCGCCGCTCCCCCATTCCCCGCTTGCTCGCTCATCGTCTGTCCCATCACGATCGTCATGGCCCGATGCTAACGCAAAGCGCCGCGTCCTGCAGGGCGCAACAGGCTGCGGGACAGGCTGTAAAGCACACGCACGCGACGGTCGGCAGGCGGCGGTGGCATAATGAGCGTGCAACTTTCCAAGGTACCAATGAACACACGCTCCCCCCGCGCCACCGAGCGCGGTTTCGACTCGGCCCATTTCCGCCAGGCGCTGTCGCAATTTGCGACCGGCGTGACCGTCATCACGACCCGGCTGGCCGACGGCAGCTTCCGCGGCCTGACCGCCAGCTCGTTCAATTCGGTCTCGCTCGATCCGCCGCTGGTGCTGTGGAGCCTGGGCGCGGGCGCCAACAGCATGCCTGTCTTCAGCGGCAATTCGCATTACGTCATCAATATCCTGTCCGCCGGCCAGCAAGAGCTGGCATTGCGCTTCTCGCGCCGCACCGAGACCGATCCTTTCGACGGCGTCGACTACGAACTCTCGCGCACCGGCCTGCCGATTTTAAAAGGCGTGGCGGCCTGGTTCGAATGCCACAACCGCAGCCGCTATCCGGAAGGCGACCACGTGATTTTCGTCGGCGAAGTCGAGGAGTGCGCCGTGCAGCCGCAGGCGGGCCTGCTGTTCCACGGCGGCCGCTTCGGCACCACCGCACCGGGCTGATCGCCAGGATTTAACGAGGATCGCGCCAGCTTGCCGGAGTTTCAGGCAAGCCGGGACAAGACCCGCGTCCTACCATGCTCTCCACATCAACGCCACTTGAGTGGCTTAATTTGGAGAGCACATCATGCATAAAATCTGGTTCATCACCGGCGCCGGCCGCGGCATTGGCGCCGCCCTCGTCCGCGCCGCCCTGGCGCAAGGCGACAGTGTCGTCGCCACTGGCCGCAACCTGGCGCAATTGCAGGCGAGTTTCGATGGCGCCGACCCGGCGCGCCTGCTGCTGCTCGAACTCGACGTCGCCGTCGAGGCCCAGGCCGCCCCTGCGATCGCGGCGGCAACCGAGCGTTTCGGCCGCATCGACGTCCTCGTCAACAACGCCGCTTACGGGCAAATGGGCAACCTGGAAGAAGTGCCGATGGCCGACGTCGAACGCCAGTTCGGCGTCAACGTGTACGGCGTGATGCACATGCTGCAGGCGGCGCTGCCCGTCATGCGGCGCCAGCGCGCCGGCCACGTCATCAACATCAGCTCGGTCGGCGGCCTGCTCGGCTTCAATGGCGCCTCGGTGTATTGCGCCACCAAGTACGCCATCGAGGGCTTGTCGGCCTCGCTGGCCTTGGAACTGCAACCCTTCGGCATCCACGTCACGGCGGTCGAACCCGGCTTCTTCCGTACCGAATTCCTCGACCAGACTTCGGTGCGCTACGGAGCGAAGACGATCGACGACTACGCCGCCCGCGGCACCGTCGAAGACGCCTACAGCCCCTACCGCGGCAAGCAGCTGGGCGATCCGCTGAAACTGGCGGACCTCGTCGTGCGCCTGGCCGGGATGGAAACGCCGCCGGCGCAGCTGCTGGCCGGCAGCGATGCTGTCGCCATGACCGCCGCCGCCCTGGACGCGCGCCGCGCGCAACTGCACGAGTGGCGCAGCCTGTCGGAATCGACCGACCACGCGGCCTGACTTGAGTGCCGGTGGTGTATCCTGTCCTTACCCATTCGCCATGACACCACTCGACCATTCGATCCCCGGCAGTGCAACGGCGCTGGCGCGCCTGGCCGGCCTGCTGGCCGCGCAGGCGCCCTACGACGGCACCTTCGCCACCGGCATTCCGGGCGTGCATGCCGTGCGCGCCGCCAGTTCCAGCACGGAACTGGTGCACGGCTTGCACCGGCCGGCGCTGTGCATCGTCGCCCAGGGTGCGAAGACGGTCATGCTGGGCGGCGAGTCCTACGACTACGATCCGTCGCGCATGATGATCTTCGCGCTCGACCTGCCGATCGCGGCGCTGATCCGCCAGGCCAGCGCCGCGGCGCCCTACCTGTCGTTCCGGCTCGACTTCGACCAGGCGCGCCTGGGGGAACTGATCCTGAAGGTGTATCCCGAGGGCGTGCCGCTCGTGCGCGAGCAGCGCGCCGTGCAGGTGGCGCAGGCGGGCGAGCCCGTGATCGACGCGGCGGCGCGCCTGATGGCGCTGGCGGCGCAACCGGACGACGCCCCGCTGCTGGCGCCGCTGGTGATCGACGAAATCCTGCTGCGCCTGTTGCGCGGCCCCTTCGGCGCGCGCCTGGCGCAACTCGGACGGGTCGAGACGCACCGCGTGAGCAAGGTCGTGGCCTGGATCCGCGCCCACTACGACCAGGCCATCCGTGTCGACGACATGGCCGCGCTGGCGCACATGAGCACCTCGTCGCTGCATGAACAGTTCAAATCGCTCACCTCGATGAGTCCGCTCCAATTCCAGAAGACCCTGCGCCTGCAGGAAGCGCGCCGGCTGATGCTCGCCACCGGGATGGACGCAGGCCTGGCCTGCCAGCGCGTCGGCTATGTCAGCGCCTCGCAATTCAGCCGCGAATACGCGCGCCATTTCGGCACGGCGCCGACGCGCGACATCGCGCGCCTGCGCAATGCGGGCCTGGCCGAGGCGGTGTCGTTCGTCCAGTAGCCTGGTCAGGCAATTATGAAAATGGCTGTCGCAGTTTGAAAAGATGGCAAGTCTCCTCCTTTCTATAATGGCCCGGCGCGGCGCCGCTAATGACAGCCGCGCCCGCCTCCAACAAGCCTCGAGACCAGGACAGCCATGAACCACGCCGATTCGCCACGCAAGACCGCCTTCCACTGGGACGACCCGCTCCTGCTGAACAGCCAGCTGCTTGATGACGAGCGCATGATCCGCGACGCCGCCAACGCCTATTGCCAGGACAAGCTGCAGCCGCGCATCCTGGAAGCCTTCCGCCATGAGCAAATGGACACGAGCATCTTCCGCGAGATGGGAGAGCTGGGCCTGCTGGGTCCGACCATCCCCGAACAATACGGCGGCCCCGGCCTGAACTACGTCGCCTACGGCCTGATCGCACGCGAAATCGAACGCGTCGACTCCGGCTACCGCTCGATGGCCAGCGTCCAGTCGTCGCTGGTGATGGTGCCGATCTACGAGTTCGGCAACGAAGAGACCAAACAGAAATACCTGCCCAAGCTCGCCACCGGCGAATGGATCGGCTGCTTCGGCCTGACCGAACCGAACCACGGCTCCGACCCCGGTTCGATGGTCACGCGCGCGCGCAAGGTCGAGGGCGGCTATGCGCTCACCGGTTCGAAGATGTGGATCACCAATTCGCCGGTCGCCGACGTGTTCGTCGTCTGGGCCAAGGATGACGAAGGCGCGATCCGCGGCTTCGTACTGGAAAAGGACTGGAAGGGTTTGACGGCGCCGGCGATCCACGGCAAGTTCGGCCTGCGCGCTTCCATCACCGGCGAAATCGTGATGGACAACGTATTCTGCCCGGAAGAAAACGCCTTCCCCGACGTGCGCGGCCTGAAGGGCCCGTTCACCTGCCTGAATTCGGCCCGCTACGGCATCGCCTGGGGCGCGCTCGGCGCTGCCGAAGCCTGCTGGCAGACCGCGCGCCAGTACACGATGGACCGCCACCAGTTCGGCAAACCGCTGGCGGCGAACCAGCTGGTGCAAAAGAAGCTGGCCGACATGCAGACCGAAATTACTCTCGGCCTGCAGGGCTGCCTGCGCCTGGGCCGCATGAAGGACGAGGGCACCGCGGCGGTGGAAATCACCTCGATGATGAAGCGCAATTCCTGCGGCAAGGCGCTCGACGTGGCGCGCGTCGCCCGTGACATGCTGGGCGGGAATGGCATTTCGGACGAGTTCGGCATCATCCGCCATATGGTCAACCTGGAAGTCGTGAATACCTATGAAGGCACGCACGACATCCACGCGCTGATCCTGGGCCGGGCGCAGACAGGTATCGCCGCGTTTTAAGGTTCCCGGGTGGGTATCTTGCCCACCCACCCAGCCCGCATTGGCAACCCGCCCCGGACACGTGCAGACCTGACAATAATTTGCACAATACGTCTTTACAGTAACGTATCGACGTAAGTTTCGCGTTACCATGTGTGCTAGATCAAGCATCGCCCTGCTGATGTTCCACCTACTTCAAGCGCGCGGAACATGCATTCATCCGGTCATCCAGTTTCGACGAATTTGCGATCGCACGACGCTTCCGCGTTGTCGCTCGACTTGTTGCTGAGTAACCTGCCAGGTGTCGTTTACCGCTGCCTGAACGACAGCACCTGGACCATGATCTTCCTCTCCGCCGGGATCGAAAAACTCACCGGCTATCCGCCGGCCGCGTTTACCGGTGACCACGCCATGTCGTTTGCCAGCCTGATCCACCCCGACGACCGCGCCCGGGTGGCCGAGGAAACCAATGTGGCGATCGGCGAACGGCGCCCGTTCCAGATCAGCTACCGCATCACGACCGCCAGCGGCAAACTGCGCTGGGCCTGGGAACAGGGGGCGGCGGTGTTCGACGCGCACGGCAATGTCGAGGCGCTGGAAGGTTTTATCGGCGACATCACGGTCCTGCACCGCGCCGACCAGCTGGTGGTCGAGCAGGCGTCGCTGCTGGACAAGGCGCGCGACGCGATCTTCGTGATGGACATGGGTTCGCGCATCACCTACTGGAACAAGGGCGCCGAGCGGCTGTATGGCTGGGAGGCGCAGCAGGCAGTGGGAAAGCGCATGTCCGACCTGCTGTGCGACGACCATGCGGCCTACAGCGAAGCGTACAAGATGGCGCTCGACGAGGGCGAATGGGTGGGCGAACTGCACCAGCGCCGGCGCGACGGCAGCCACCTGCACGCCGACTCGCGCTGGACCGTGGTGCCGGCCGACCCGGCCTCGAGCATTCCGCAAAAGATCCTGGTGATCAGCACCGACATCAGCGAACGCAAGAACAACGAGGCGCGCATCCACCGCCTGGCCTATTTCGACGCTCTCACCGAACTGCCGAACCGTTCCAGCCTGCTCGACCACCTGCGCCGCGCCCTGCTGGGCAGCGCACGTTCGCGCAAGATCGGCGCCCTGATGTTCCTCGACCTCGACAATTTCAAAACGCTCAACGACACCCATGGCCACGCGGCCGGCGACATGCTGCTGCAGGCGGTGGCGCGCCGCCTCGAACACAGCGTGCGTGAGGCCGACATGGTGGCGCGCCTGGGCGGCGACGAATTCGTGATCCTGGTCCAGCCCGAGGAAGACAGCATGGAGGCGGCCGCGCACCAGGCCGAAACCGTGGCTGCCAAGGTCGTCGCCGCCATGCGCGCGCCGTTTCAACTGGCCGACTTCGCGTATGCGGTGTCGACCAGCGTCGGCGTGACCATGATCAGCGGCGCGCTCGACACAGTGGAGTCGGCCCTGAAGCAGGCCGATACCGCGATGTACCAGGCCAAGGCGGCCGGGCGCAATACCTTCCGCTTTTTCGACCCCGACATGCAGGCCAAGTGGACCGCGCGCTCGGAACTCGAAAGCGGCCTGCGGCGCGCGCTGCGCAACCAGGAATTCATGCTGAACTACCAGCCGCAACTCGACGGCAACAGCCGCGTGATCGGCGCCGAAGCGCTGCTGCGCTGGCGCCTGCCGAACGGCGACATCCTGTATCCGACCGAGTTCATCAAGCAGGCCGAGGAAACCAGCCTGATCGTCGAGATCGGGCGCTGGGTACTGGCCACGGCCTGCCTGGAACTGGCGGCCTGGCAGAGAAATCCGGCAACCCGGCACCTGTCGCTGTCGGTCAACGTCAGCGCGCGCCAGTTCGTCGAACCCGATTTCGTCGCCATGACCCAGGAAATCCTGGCCGCCACCGGGGTCGACCCGCATGGCCTGAAATTCGAGCTGACCGAAACCCTGGTCGTGACCGACTTCGCGCACACGGTCGAGACCATGGAAACGCTGCGCCGCCTCGGCATCACCTTCTCGCTCGACGACTTCGGTACCGGCTATTCGTCGCTGTCCTACCTGAGGAAACTGCCGCTGGACCAATTGAAAATCGATTATTCGTTCATGCGCGACGTGCTCACCGACCGCAACGACGCCTCGATCGTGCGTTCCATCATCGCGCTTGGCGGCAGCCTCGGGCTGCAGGTGATCGCCGAGGGCGTCGAGACGCAGGGACAGCGCGAATGGCTGTCCGCAGCCGGCTGCTTCGTCTACCAGGGTTTTCTCTACGAACGCGCCCTCAGCGGCGAGCATTTCGCGGTCTACGCGTCGCGCCTGCATTAGCCGGGCTAATCCATTCATCGAATGCATAAGAAATCCTTATGCAGCAGGCGAAAAAAAACCGGCCAGGCTTGCGCCCGCCGGTTTTTATAGTGGATGGCAGCGGCTATTAAAACTTGTAGCCGACCGCCAGCACCACGGCGACCGGGTCCAGCTTCATGTGCTGGTTCTGGCCGGTCGAGAAGTGCACGTCGGTGCGCAGGCGGCTCTTGTTGACGGTGACGTCGGCAAACCATTTTTCGCTTAAATTCATCGCCACGCCGACTTGCGCGGTGTAGGTGAACTTGTTGTCGATGTCAAAGGTCGTCGGGTTGCCGCCCGGGTTGGTCAGCGCGGTCAGCTTGCCCGAACCGCGTTCCTTCATGAAGTAGGCGTAGGTGGCGCCGATGCCGACGAAAGGACGGAAGGTCGCGGTCGGTGCGAAGAAGCGGTATTGCGCGAACAGGGTCGGCGGCAGCGCCTCGACCGTGCCCAATTCTCCGGTGCCGGCGATCGAACCGGCGCCCATGATCTTGTGCTTGTACGGCGTGCCCAGCGCGCCTTCGAGCGAGATGTTGTCGGTCAGGCCGTAGGCGATGATCACCACCGGCTGGATGTCGCGTTCGACGTCGGCCTTGGTGAACGGCAGCGCCGGCGCCGTGATGTCGCCGCTCTCGACTTTCGGGGTCAGCTGGTTGAAGCCGAACTTGGCGGTGAACTGGCCGGCCGACTGGGCCGATGCACCGGCTGCGCACACCAGCGCGGCGGCGGCGACCAGCGCCTTGGCGACGCTATTCATACGTACTTTCATACTTTCTCCTGGATTTTTTTACAGCCGGCCGCGCCTGCCCGCAGGCGCGACGCAGCCGGACATTGTTGTATCGGATTACAGCCAGCCCTTGACCGCCATGTCCTTCAGGACGTAGCGGGTCACCAGCCAGTATTCGTACGGCGTCGGATGGATGTCGTCGGCGAACATGTAGTGGCTCACGTCCGGTCCCGACAGCGTCTTGCTGGTGCAGGTCAGCGACGACTCGCTGGTGCAGGCTTTCAGCGCGGTGTTGGTCAGGCCGTAGATGGCGGGATTCGCCACCTGGTCGCGGCTGACCGAGAACAGGTCGACGTAGGCGATTTTCGGATCGTCGCCCAGGCCGGCCTTGAGTTGCACGTTGAAGGTGTCGACCATGGTCTTGATCAGTGCCTGGATTTCCGGCGTCTGCGCCTTGCCCGACGGGGTGCTGGCGATGTCCGGCAGGTTGTTGACGACCACGTAGTTGGCGCCCTTGGCGACGATCTGCGTTTTCACCAGCGCGGCCATTTCGGCGCCTGCGCGGCCGAGTGCGGCCACCAGGACCGGACCCTGGGCGGCGGCGTACTCGTTGCCGGCGCGGGTGCCGGCAGCGGTGGCTGCGGTGCCTGCGGCAGCGGCCGCGGCCTGCGCGTCGGGCAGCGTCGCGCCGAGGCGGGCGGCGGCGCCGACGGCGGCCGCGGCGATCGCTTGCTGGTTGCCACCGGCGGCGGCACCCTGCACGGCCTGGGTGATGGCTGCCGGTGCGGCGGCGCGGTTGGCGGCCGGCACGGTGGCGACCAGGCCGGTGATCAGCAGGGTCGGGAAGGCTTGTGCGCCGGCGGCCTGGCCGGCAGCCGTGCTGCCTGCGCGCAGGCCGGCCAGTTGCATCAGCACGTCGTTACCGCCGGACATGACGGTGACCAGTTCGGTGCCGCTGAACTTGCCGCCGGTCTTGGTCAGATGGTTGGCGATCTGCGTCACCAGCGGCACGGTCAGCTGGCCCACTTGCGGGTCGTTGCTGCGGTGGTGCGAACCGACCGGATCGGTCACGCGCGAACCGCCCTGCGCATAGTTGTAGCAGTTGCTGTAGTTGACGATGGGAACGTTGAAGTCGAGCGCCGGATTGGCATTGTCGACGCCCTGCAGGCCAGTCTGTGCAGCGCATGGCTTGGGCAGGTTCAGTTCGGCGGCCAGCACTTCGGTCCAGTTCAGGCCGGTGTAGGCCGGGTTAGCGCTGGTATTGTCGCCATTGATGGTGAACGCGCCGCCGCCGGCAGCGGCGATGCCGCCGACTTTATAGGTGCCGACGTCCGACAGGCTGTCGCCGAAGCTGACCTGCTGGGTGAACGCGACCTTGTGCGTTTGATCGCCACCTTCGCTGCCGGTGCCGCCGCATGCGGCCAGCGCGGCTGCGGTCAGCAGCGCGAGCGCGAAATTCGTTTGACGCATTGTGTCTCCTAAAAGGAATAAGGTATTTTTCTGTGAAACGAACGCTCGTGCTATTCGCATCGCAAACTAATATGCCAGTGTTCTTTCTGCTTGTATAGAAATATTGCTTGTCATGGTGTCAAGCACAGGCGACAAGAAGGGGCGAGAAAGGGCTGGCAAGGTCTGCCGATTATATCAAGGCATTGCTTTGCGTAATATCTCGAAAGGTAACAGCGAGGAGGAAACGCAACGGTTGTTGGGGCCGGGAGATAATACGGTGCGCGATTCCGCGTGGGCTCGGAGAGCCCACGCTACGGTGCACCGCCGCCGCGTAAATCAATCGAGAATGTAGCGTAACGTAGGGTGGGCTCTGCCCACGCGTAAACGATGCAACACGTTACCGTGGCCAGCACGATAAACGCGTCGCTTCACACCTCGCGATTGAGCAACCCGTGCACGATCCCGGTCGACCCGTGGGCCGCCCGGCGCAGGCGGTCGTTGACCCCGAGCCAGGCGCCATCTTGCGGCGGCGCCTCAACCAGGATCACGTCCGCACCCTGCCCGTCCAGCGCGCGCAAGGCCGCGTACAGGGCATGGGCAAAGCCGTCCGGCGTGGCCGGCAGGCGCTCGCTGGCATGCGCATTCCACAGGTCGGAATAGTGAATCAGCGCGACCTTGCGCCCCGCCGCCGCCATTTGCTCCAGCGTGCGCACCAGCGTCGCCGTGTCCTGCATCGCCACCGGCGTGTGCGGCGCGTAATGCGATTCGAGCGTGCCCGAGGCGCGCGGCGCGGCGGCGTCGGGCGCGGCCGGCATCCGGTCGATGACGGCGGCGATCGCTTCCGCGCTCACGTGGCCGGGCCGCAACAGCACCGGACCATGGGTGGCCAGGCGCGACAGATCGACGATGGTCGATTCGATGCCGACCTGCGAGGCGCCGCCGTCGAGCACCAGCGCGACCGAGCCGTCGGCCCCGAATTCGTCGCGCACGTGCTGGGCCAGGGTCGGGCTGACGTGGCCGAATTTATTCGCCGACGGCGCCGCGATGCCGCCCTGTCCGCCCTTGAAGGCGCGCAACAGAGAAATTGCCACCGGGTGCGACGGGCAGCGCAAGCCGACCGTGTCCTGGCCGCCGCTGACCGCATCCGGAATGTTCGGCGCGCGTTTTAAAATCATCGTCAGCGGCCCCGGCCAGAAGGCGCCGGCCAGCGCGTGCGCTTCGGGCGGAATGTCGGCGGCCCAGTGCGCGATGTCCGCTTCCGGCGCCAGGTGCACGATCACCGGGTGATCTTGCGGGCGCCCCTTGGCGGCGTAGATGGCGGCGACCGCCGCCGGATTTTCGGCGTCGGCCCCGAGCCCGTACACGGTTTCGGTGGGAAAGGCGACGAGCTGGCCCGTCTCCAACGCACGCGCGGCCGCTTCGATGGCGGCCTGGTCGATGTCCTGGATAGTCACGCTGCGATCCCCAGGATGGCGCAGGCGGCGCGCAATTGCGCTTGCGCTTCCTCCAGCGTCGGCGCCACGAAGGTCACGTGGCCCATCTTGCGGCCGCGGCGCGGATCGTCCTTGCCGTACAGGTGCAGATAAGCGCCCGGCAGTGCCAGCACCTGGTCCCAGGCCGGTTCGCGAATCGTGTCGCCATCGAACCAGACGTTGCCCAGGATGTTGAGCATGACGGCCGGCGAATGCTGGCGCACATCGCCCAGCGGCAGTTTCGCCATCGCCCGCACCTGCTGCGCGAACTGGCTCGTCACGCAGGCGTCGATCGTGTAATGCCCGCTGTTGTGCGGACGCGGCGCCATTTCATTGACGACCAGGCTGCCGTCGGCCAGCACGAAGAATTCGATGCAGAGCACGCCAACGTAGCCGAGCTGGGCGACGATGGCGCGCGCCGCATCCTGCGCCCGCCCTGCGCATTCGCTTGAAACGTTCGGGCCCGGCACGGTGGTCGTGAACAGGATGCCGTCGCGGTGCACGTTCTCGGCGATCGGATAGACGACCGATACGCCGTCATGCCCGCGCGCGGTCAGCACCGACACCTCATAGGCCAGCGGCAGCATTTTCTCCAGCAGGCAGGTCACGCCATTCATGCCGTCGAACGCCGCGCGCACCTCGTCGCGGGTGCTTACGCGGACCTGCCCCTTGCCGTCGTAACCCATGCGCACGGTTTTCAGGATGCCGGGCAGCAGCTCGTCGCCGATGGCGTCGATGTCCTCATTCGAGGCAATCACCTTGTGCGGCGCCGGCATCACGCCAGATTGCGGCGCGCACGCGACAAAGAAGCGCTTTTCGGCGATGCGGTCCTGGGCGATCGCCACGCAGGCGCCGGCCGGGGCGACGAAACTGCCGTGCGCCAGCAGGTTCATGCTGTCGGCCGGCACGTTTTCGAATTCGGTGGTGACGGCGGCGCACAGCGCCGACAATTGGCCGAGGGCGATGCTGTCGCCGTAATCGGCATTGATCAGGCGCTCGGCGACTTCGCCGGCCGGGCAACTCGCTGCCGGTTCCAGCACCGCCACCTTGTAGCCCATGGCCTGGGCGGCGTGAGCGAACATGCGGCCGAGCTGGCCGCCGCCCATCACGCCGAGCCAGGTCGGTGGATTGGCGCTCGGCAGAAACGCGCCTCCCTGTGCATTACTCTTGTTACTCATCGGTTGTACCTAAGGCGCCTTTGTTTATACGGGCAAAATCATCGCCTTGGCGGCGGCGGTCTGGTCCAGGCGGAACCGTTCCAGCTGCGCGGCCAGGGCATCGTCGTCCGCCGCCAGCATGGCCACGGCGGTCAGCGCGGCATTCGCGGCGCCGGCTTCGCCGATGGCGAAGGTAGCGACCGGCACGCCCTTCGGCATCTGCACGATCGACAGCAGCGAATCCTCGCCGCGCAGGTATTTGGAGGGCACCGGCACGCCCAGCACCGGCACGATGGTTTTCGCCGCGATCATCCCCGGCAAGTGGGCGGCGCCGCCGGCGCCGGCGATGATCGCGCGCAGGCCGCGGCTACGCGCCGTTTCGGCATAGCTGAACATCTCGTCCGGCATGCGGTGCGCGGAAATCACCTGGGCCTCGAACGGCACGCCGAACTGTTTCAACACGTCGACCGCGTTTTTCATGACGTCCCAGTCGGACGAGGAACCCATCACCACGCCGACCAGAGGTTTTGCTTCGCTCATCATCTCAGGCCTTCAGCTTTTCGCCGGTCAGGCGTTCGATGGCTTCGAAATACTTGGCCTGGGTTTTATCGATCACGTCTTGCGGCAAGGCCGGCGCCGGCGCGGTCTTGCCCCAGTCGGTCAGCGTTTCCAGGTAGTCGCGCACGAATTGTTTATCGAACGAAGGCGGCGACATGCCCGGCGCGTACGAATCCGCCGGCCAGAAGCGCGAGGAGTCGGCCGTCAGCACTTCGTCCATCAGGTGCAGCACACCGTTATCGTCGAGGCCGAATTCAAACTTGGTGTCGGCGATGATGATGCCGCGGGTGGCGGCGTATTCCGAGGCGGCGGTGTACAGCGCGATCGAGATGTCGCGCATTTTGGCCGCCAGTTCCGGGCCGATGCGCGACTCCATGTCGGTAAACGAAATGTTCTCGTCGTGCTCGCCCAGGTCGGCTTTGGCGGCCGGCGTAAAGATCGGCTGCGGCAGCTTTTCGGCTTGTTGCAGGCCTGCCGGCAAGGCGATGCCGCAGATCGATCCGCTTTGCTGATAATCCTTCCAGCCCGAACCGATGATGTAGCCGCGCACCACGGCTTCGACCATGATCGGTTTCAGGCGCTTGGCGACCACCGCGCGGCCGCGCACCTGCTCGACTTCGTCGGGGGCGACCACGCTTTCCGGCGCCACGCCGGTCAGGTGGTTCGGCACGATGTGGCCGAGCTTCTCGAACCAGAAATCGCTCATCTGGTTCAGCACCATGCCCTTGCCCGGGATCGGTTCGTTCATGACGACGTCGAAGGCGGACAGGCGGTCGGTGGTGACGATCAGGATCTTGTCGTCGCCGACGGCGTAGTTGTCGCGCACTTTGCCGTGGCCCAGCAGTGGCAGGGACTTGATCGAGGTTTTATAGAGGCTGTTCATGGGAGGAATATCAGAAAAACGAACTAAGCGGACTTCACGGACGCGGCGGAAAATCTGTGACTTCCCGCCGCCAAGAGACACGGGCTGCCGCAGCAGCCCGTTCCAGACAGTATATTACTTGACGACTTGCGCCAGCTCGCCGGCTTTGTAACGCTCGGCCATCTTTTCCAGCGGGATCGGCTTGATCTTGCCGGCCTGCCCTTCGCAGCCGAACGACAGGTAACGCGCCTTGCAGATCTCGGTCGCCGCTTCGCGCGCCGGCTTCAGGTAATCGCGCGGGTCGAACTTGCTCGGGTTCTGGAACATGTACTTGCGGATTGCGGCCGTCATCGCCAGGCGGATGTCGGTATCGATGTTGATCTTGCGGACGCCGTGCTTGATGCCTTCCTGGATTTCTTCGACCGGGACACCATAGGTTTCCTTCATGTCGCCGCCGAATTCGCGGATGATCGCCAGCAGTTCCTGCGGCACCGACGACGAGCCGTGCATCACCAGGTGGGTGTTCGGGATGCGCGCGTGGATTTCCTTGATGCGGTCGATGGCGAGAATGTCGCCGGTCGGCTTGCGGGTAAACTTGTAGGCGCCGTGCGAGGTGCCGATGGCGATCGCCAGCGCGTCGCACTGGGTGCGGGCGACGAAGTCGGCGGCTTGCGCGACATCGGTCAGCAGCTGCTCGCGGGTCATGGTGCCGTCGGCGCCGTGGCCGTCTTCCTTGTCGCCCTTCATCGTTTCCAGCGAACCGAGCACGCCCAGTTCCGCTTCCACGGTCACGCCGATCGAGTGCGCGAACTTGACGACTTCCTTCGACACTTCGACGTTGTATTCATACGAAGCGACGGACTTGCCGTCGGCTTCCAGCGAGCCGTCCATCATGACCGAGCTGAAACCCGAGCGGATCGCGGCCATGCAGACTGCCGGCGACTGGCCGTGGTCCTGGTGCATGACGACCGGGATGTGCGGATAGGCTTCGACGGCGGCGTCGATCAGGTGGCGCAGGAAGGCTTCGCCGGCATACTTGCGCGCACCAGCCGAGGCTTGCATGATCACCGGGCTGTTGGTGGCGTCGGCCGCGGCCATGATGGCCTGCACTTGCTCCAGGTTGTTGACGTTGAAGGCCGGCAGGCCGTAGCCGTTTTCGGCAGCATGGTCCAGCAGTTGACGCAGTGATACGAGTGCCATGGTAGTACTCCAATAAGAAGAAATCTGTCTATTGCTTCGACAACGCGAAGCCGTCTTTATTCTTTTTTAATCTTTGTAGGTCTCGCCGACACGCACGATTTTCAGGGCGTTGGTGCCGCCGGCTTCGCCCATCGGCGAACCCCAGGTGACGACGATGGTGTCGCCCGGGCTGACCATGCCTTCGCTGATCAGCAGCTCTTCCGCCTTGCGCAGCACGGCGTGGCTGCCGCCTTCCTGCTGCAGGTGGAATGCTCGCACGTTGCGGTACAAGGAGGCCTTGCGCTGCGTCGTCTGTGACGGGGTCAGGGCGAAAATCGGGGTGGCGATGCTATGACGGCTCATCCACAGCGCGGTCGAGCCCGATTCGGTCAGCGCCACGATGGCTTTCACGTCCAGGTGGCGCGCGGTGAACAGGGTCGCGTACGCGATCGACTGGTCGATGCGGGTGAATTCCACGTTCAGGAAGTCGGCGTCCTGTTTGTTGTACTCGGACTGTTCCGCTTCCAGGCAGATCGCTGCCATCATCTCGACGGTTTCGATCGGGTATTTACCGGAGGCCGTCTCGGCCGAGGTCATCACGGCGTCGGTGCCGTCCAGCACGGCATTCGCCACGTCCGAGACTTCGGCGCGGGTCGGCACGGCGTTGACGATCATCGACTCCATCATCTGGGTCGCGGTAATCGCCAGCTTGTTCGAGGCGCGCGCCATGCGGATCATGCGCTTTTGCAGCGCCGGCACGGCGGCATTGCCGACCTCGACCGCCAGGTCGCCGCGCGCGACCATGATGCCGTCCGACGCGTCGAGGATTTCCTGCAGCACGGGAATGGCTTCGGCGCGCTCGATCTTGGCGATCATCAGCGGCTTGTGCGCATACGGCTCGCCGGCGATGTTCGCCAGCTGGCGCGCCATTTCCATGTCGGTCGCGCTCTTCGGGAAGGAAATCGCCAGGTAGTCGGCCTGGAAGCTCATCGCGGTCTTGATGTCTTCCATGTCCTTGGCCGTCAGCGCCGGCGCGGTCAGGCCGCCGCCCTGGCGGTTGATGCCCTTGTTGTTCGACAGCTCGCCGCCGACCTTCACCGTGGTGCAGATTTCGTGGCCCGACACGCGGTCGACCACCAGCACGATCAGGCCATCGTTGAGCAGCAGCTTGTCGCCCGGACGCACGTCGCGCGGCAGCGCCTTGTAGTCGAGGCCGACGCGTTCCTGGTTGCCCAGTTCGCCATTCTCTCCCCACTTGGCGTCGAGGATGAAGCGGTCGCCATTGTTCAGGAAGATCTTGCCGTCTTCAAACTTGCCGACGCGGATCTTCGGACCCTGCATGTCGGCCATGATCGCCACTTCGGTACCGCATTCGGCGGCGGCGCGGCGCACCAGCGCGGCGCGGTCGATGTGGTCCTGGGCGCGGCCGTGCGAGAAGTTCAGGCGCACGACGTCGACGCCGGCGCGGATCATCTTGACGAGGATGTCGAAGTCGGTCGATGCAGGGCCGATGGTGGCAACGATCTTGGTGGCGTTGTACAGGGGACGCGCAGCTTGCATGGGTGGATCCTCGATTCTGAAAAGAGAAGCGCAGCCTCGGGGCTGCGCTGGGCGTTACTTAGTGGGCCTGACGCTGCAGCAGGATCTCGACTGCCGGCAGGGTCTTGCCTTCGAGGAACTCGAGGAAGGCGCCGCCGCCGGTGGAGATATAGCCGATCTTGTCGCCGATGTCGTACTTGGCGATGGCCGCCAGCGTATCGCCGCCGCCGGCGATCGAGAACCCGTTCGAATCGGCGATTGCCAGCGCCAGGGTTTTCGTGCCTTCGGCGAACTGGTCGAATTCGAACACGCCGACCGGGCCGTTCCAGACGATGGTGCCGGCTTTATTCACCTGCTCGGCCAGCATGGCGGCCGTTTTCGGGCCGATGTCGAGGATCATGTCGTCGTCGGCCACATCCGCCACGTCCTTGACGGTGGCGGCGGCGGTCGGGCTGAACTCTTTTGCGCAGACCACGTCGACCGGGATCGGCACCGAGGCGCCGCGCGCGCTCATCATGTCGATGATTTGTTTCGCTTCGTTCACAAGGTCGTTTTCGACCAGCGACTTGCCGATGTTCAGTCCGACGGCCTTCATGAAGGTATTCGCGATGCCGCCGCCGACGATCAGATTATCCACTTTGCCGGCCAGGCTTTGCAGGATCGACAGTTTGCTGGACACTTTCGAGCCGGCGACGATCGCCAGCAGCGGACGCGCCGGCTGGCCCAGGGCTTTACCGAGGGCGTCGAGTTCGGCGGCCAGCAGCGGGCCGGCCGCGACGACGGGGGCAAACTTGGCGATGCCGTAAGTAGTCGCTTCGGCGCGGTGCGCGGTGCCGAAGGCATCGTTCACGTACACGTCGCACAGCTTGGCCATCTTCTGGGCCAGTTCGTCGGCGTTCTTCTTTTCGCCTTTGTTGACGCGGCAGTTTTCCAGCAGCACGACCTGGCCCGGGGCAACGTCGACGCCATCGGTCCAGTTCTGCTTCAGTTCGACCGGCTGGCCGAGCAGTTCGGACAGGCGCGCGGCGACCGGCGCCAGCGTGTCTTCCGGCTTGAACTCGCCCTCGGTCGGGCGGCCCAGGTGCGACGTCACCATCACGGCGGCGCCGGCCTTGACGGCGGCTTGAATCGCGGGAATCGAAGCGCGGATGCGCGTGTCTTCGGTGATGTTGCCGTTGTCGTCCTGCGGCACGTTCAGGTCGGCGCGGATGAAGACGCGCTTGCCCTGCAGCGCATCGCGGTCGATCAGGTCTTGCAAGCGGGTGAAACTGAGAACGGCGTCCATGTCGGCTCAACAGTGAAATAGTGAAAGAACGATATTCTACCCCACCCCTCTTAGACGGCAGCACCAAAAACGTGTAAGACACGCAACAGTGTGAAGGCAATCATTCCGAACACGATGGTCAGCAGCATGTTCTTGCGCCACAAATAAAAGCCGAGGGCGGCGATACCGGCCAGCAGTTTCGGATTGCCGAGTTCCAGGTGCACCTTGCCGCCGGCATCGAGCAGCAGGTCCGGCCCGATGATCGCCGCCAGCGCGCAGGCCGGCGCATAGCGCAGCATGTCCTGGATGCGCGGCGGGATCGCCACTTTATGGCCGATCAGCCAGAAGCCGCTGCGCGTGATCGCCGTCGACAAGGCCAGCACCACGATGGTGGCCCAGATTTCCCACTCAGCCATGGTGCGCCTTTCTTCTTTCGATCATCGCCTCGGTCGCCATCGCCGCCAGCATGCCGGCCAGCACCGCCGCCAGCAGGCCGAGCTTGTACGGAAACCCATAGGCCAGCACCGAGACCGCGCCCGCAACCAGCACGCCGCACAGGGCGGCACTATTCGCCACCAGCGGCACCGTGATGCACAGGATCGCCAGCGTGCCGGCAAAACCCAGGCCCCATTCCGCCGGGATCGCACTGCCGACGAAAATGCCGATGAACGACCCTACCTGCCAGGCCAGCCAGTTCGGGAACACCAGCCCTTTCAGATAGGACAGCTTGCCCGGCACCGGCGCCGCGGTCGGGAAGCGCTGCAGGAACATCGCCACCGTCAAGTCGCCGGAGATATAGCCGTACATCAGGCGCTGGCGCCACGGCAGGTGCGTGAAATGCGGCGCGAGCAAGGCCGAAAAGATTACGAAACGCAGATTGACCACCATCGCGGTGGCAAACGTCACCCAGATCGGCGCATGCGCCAGGATCAGCGGCAGCGAAGCCAACTGGGCGGAACCTGCAAACACCAGCAGTGTCATACCGCAGGCCTGCAGCGGCGTCAGTCCGGTCTTGACCATCGCGATGCCGACCACCAGCCCCCAGGCCGCAATCCCGAACAGGCTCGGCAAGCCGGTCCGGAAACCCTCCTGCCACAAGGCGCGGTCGGGTCGTTCGACGATGGGCTGCACAGAATCAGGCGCGTTCATGTCGCCTTCCTGCAACAGAAAATGAGCTTAGCAAAGCGGGGGCAAAAAAGCATGAAACGCAGGATGAATTGATAGGGCGTTATTGATCAGACTGGACAGAAGACTTGCCAACCCAACCATGACGAATTCGCCATTCTACCGATCATTCCGAACGGTCGCCTGAATCCGTTAAAATCCTGTCTTTGCCCAACTTTGCGTGATGGAGAATGTGAATGACTGACAAGACGATGCCTGTGGTGGAACTCGAGGCCAAGGATCTGCCGGCCCACTGCCCGAACCCGGCCATGCCGCTGTGGTCGTCGCACCCGCGCGTCTTCCTCGATTTCGACCATGAGGGTACCGCCAAGTGCCCCTACTGCGGCACCCACTACCGCCTGGCCCCTGGTGTCGCGTTCAAGCACCATTAATCGCAAGGCGGCTCGCCGCGCATGACCTACGTTGCCCCACGGTGGCTGCCCGGCGGCCACCTGCAAACCATCTATCCCGCCACGCTGGTCGACAAACCGCCGGTCGCCTACCGGCGCGAACGCTGGGACGTGCAGGACCCGACCCTCGGTGACGATTTCGTCGACGTCGATTTCGTCGACGGCGAGCCGGGCCAACCGCTGGTCGTGCTGTTCCACGGGCTGGAAGGGTCATCAAGCAGCCATTACGCGCGCGGCCTGATGGCGGCGCTGGCGGCGCGCGGCTGGTCGGGCGCGGTGCCGCATTTCCGCGGCTGCTCGGGCGAGCCGAACCGCACCGCGCGCTTCTACCATTCCGGCGACTCGCTGGAAATCGACTGGATCATGGCGCGCCTGCGTGCCCGCGCGCCGGGCCCCATTTACGTAGCCGGTGTCTCGCTGGGCGGCAACGCCCTGCTGCGCTGGCTCGGCGAATCGGGCAGTACGGCGAATTTCGTCAGCGCCGCCGCCGCGATCTCCGCCCCGCTCGACCTGGCGCGCGGCGGCGAAGCCCTCTCTTCCGGCTTCAACATGCTGTATACGCGCATGTTCCTGCGCACCCTGGTGCCGAAGTGCCTGGCCAAACTGGAGCAATTCCCCGGCCTGTTCGACCGCAGCGCCCTGCTCGCCGCGCGCGACCTCTACGCCTTCGACAACGTCGTCACCGCGCCGCTGCACGGCTACCGCGATACCGACGATTACTGGCACCGCGCCAGCGCCCGCCACGTGCTGCATGACATCACCGTGCCGACGCTGGTGCTGAACGCGCGCAACGATCCCTTCCTGCCGGGCCGCCATTTGCCGGCCAGCGCATCGAAGGCGGTGACGCTCGAGTATCCCGACGAAGGCGGCCACGTCGGCTTTCCGGTGGGTCCGTTCCCGGGCCGGATCGACTGGCTGCCGCAGCGTATTCTCTCGTTCTTCGACGCAGTTCTGCCACAGTTCACGCGCGCGCCCGACCCCTCCGAATTATGCGAAGCTGGCGCCCATGGATGACATCGTAAAACAGGCAATGGCCAAATGGCCGAACGTGCCGCACTGCTACGGCTGGCTCGCGCTCGACGCGCGCGGCGCCTGGCGCATGCGCGACGAAGCGGCCCAGCAAACAGACGCCCCCGGCGACAAGCTCAACAACGCGACGCTGGTCGGTTTTATCAACCGCAACTACGGGCATGACGAGGCCGGCCGCTGGTTTTTCCAGAACGGTCCCCAGCGCGTGTACGTGAACCTGGAAGCGACGCCCTACATCGCGCGCACCGACCCGGCGCAAGGCATGCTGCTGCAGACCGGCGCCGCGCTGGCCGGCATCGAGCGCCTGTACCTGACCGAAGCCGGCGCCGCCATCGTGCAATCGGGAGAGGTCGTCGCCCAGCTCGACGACCGCGACGTCGCGCAACTGTTCGAATCGCTGGAACTGGACGGCAAGCCGGTCGCCGACGACGCGCTGCTGCGCTGGCTCGGCGGCGCAGCGGGCACCTTGTCCCTGCGCTGGCGCGGCGCCTCGGTGCCGGTCGAACGCATCGCGGCTGACGAATTGCCGCAGCGCTTCGGCTTTGTGCGCGTGCCGGCACCGTCCGCCTGATCCAGTTGAAACCGTAGGGTGGAGTCCCGACTCCACGCGTTACGTACGCATCTCTTCCCCTATTGCCGGTAAATAATCGTTCGTACGGCATCAAGCCAGACGCAAGCGCGCCTACTTGCCTTTCTCTTCTTCCTTCTCTTCCTTCTGGCGCGCTTTCAATTCACGTTCGCGCGCGTCGATCACGGATTGCTCGTAGAACGAGACATCGCTCGCCTTGCGCGCGAAATTCAGCTGATCGACCGCGGCCGGCAGCGCTCCGGCCAGCACATACGATTCGGCCAGCGCCATGTGCTGCAGCGCGATCTTGCCCTGGCTCGAATAGGCACGCGCCAGCAGGTCGTACAGCTTGGCATCCTCGCGGTACAGTTGCACCTGGTCGCGCAGGTAGCGCGTCGCATCATCGAGCTTGCCGGCGTTGATCATCGCATCGGCGTACTGGCGCGCCAGCGCGCGCGACAGCGGATAGCGGTGCGTCGCCTGCTCGGCATCCTTCAATGCCTGTTGGACGACTTCCTTCGGCTGTCCCGGCGCCAGCTTGATTTCCAGGTCGAGCACGGCGAACATGGCGCCGCCGTCGCTGCTCGGTGTGGCCGAGAACACGCCCGCTTTCGGCTGCATCGCGGCGCGCGCCTTGTCGAACCAGGAGCGCGCAGCGGCCAGATCTCCCTCCTTCAGCGCCAGGAACGACAAGCCGTACTGCGCCGCCACCTGCTGCTGGCGGTGCTGCTGGGTCAGCTGGGCCTGGAAGGTGGTGCGGGTATCGCGGCGCCCGATCGTGCCCTGGTCTTGCAGCACCCGCGCGCGCGCCTTGGCAAGATGGAATTCGATGGTGTCGGGACGCTGCCGATACGGCGTTTCCTTGATGCGCGCCTGGATGTCGACGATGCGCTCGCTCGTCAGCGGGTGGCTGCTTAGAAAAGCAGGAATCTCGCCATAGATCTTGTTCGCGCTTTGCAGGCGTTTGAAAAAGGCGACCATGCCCGAGGTATCGTAGCCGCCCGCGCCCATGATCTGGAAGCCGACCCGGTCGGCCTCGCGCTCGGCGTCGCGGCTGAAATTCAGTTGCCGCTGCACGGCCAGGCCCTGCCCGCCCATCAGCACGCCCATCGCCGCGTCCGGACTGGCCTTGGCCGCCAGCGCGGCCAGGATGAACGAGGCCAGCGGCAGCAAGGCATCCTGGCGCTGCTGGCCGAGCATGCGCGCGATGTGGCGCTGCGACACGTGGCCGATCTCGTGCGAGACGACGCCGGCCAGTTCCGATTCGGTCTGGGCCGCCAGCAACAGGCCGGAATGAATGCCGATGAAGCCTCCCGGCAGCGCAAACGCGTTGATCGCACTGTCGCGCACCGGGAAGAAGGTAAAGTCGGCATTCGTCTCGCCGCGCGCACCCGGCACGGCGTCGACCAGGGCGCCGCCGAAATTGTTCAGGTATTCGCCGATCGCATCGTCGTCGAGATAATCGCGGTCGCGCCGGATCTCGCGCATGATTTCCTCGCCGAGCTTGCGTTCGACGATCGGCGACAAGTCTTCGCGCGAGGTGTCGCCCAGCGTCGGCAGACGCGTCGCGTTGGACAACTGAGTGGGTGCCTTGTTGAAGGACTGGGCCGGCGCGGCAAGCGGCGCAAAGCCGGTCGCGGCCGACACGAGCAGGACGGCCAGCGAACGGCGCCAGCGGGCGCGGGCGCGCGGCGGTACGGGGTGGGATGTCGAGTTCACGGTGCTATGATAACCCCATCCGCCGGCACCTTGCCGCAGCCTGAAACACTTTCTTACCTGAGCTATCGAACCCACCATGAACCCATCCGATCCGACCACCAGCCCCGATGGGCTCACCCATTTCGACGCCACCGGCCAGGCCCACATGGTCGACGTCGGCGCCAAGGCCGAGACCCACCGCGTGGCGGTCGCCGCCGGCACCATCCGCATGCAGCCGGAAACGCTGCAACTGATCGTCTCGGGCAACGCCAAAAAGGGCGACGTGCTCGGCATCGCCCGCATCGCCGCCATTATGGGCGCCAAACGCACCAGCGACCTGATCCCGCTGTGCCACCCGCTGGCAATCACGCGCGTGGCCGTCGATTTCGAGGTCGACACGGCCGCCAACAGCGTCCACTGCCGCGCCCAGGTCGAATTGCACGGCAAGACCGGGGTCGAGATGGAAGCGCTGACCGCAGTGCAAGTCGGGCTGCTGACGATTTATGACATGTGCAAGGCGGTCGACCGGGGGATGGTCATGACGAATGTGCGGGTGCTGGAAAAGCACGGCGGCAAGAGCGGCGACTGGACGGCGGCGCTTTAACCGGCGGCCTCGTAATATCATCAGGCACGGGTGCCTGGCGTTTTATTTTGGCGGTTGTAGACTCCCCATCCGAGCCTGCGTCAACACCCGGCCAATCATGCTGACCGCCTTGCCATTCGCATCGGCGAAGCGTTCCAGCGACTGCTGCTGCACCGCCATCGCATTCTTCGCCAGGGCGTCGGCGCAGGACTGCGAAGCGGTAATGAGCGCGCGCAGCGTATGTTCCTGGATGATGCCCGCTGAACTGAGCAGCATTTGCTGCGTATTTGCGTGCATGGCGTTGCGGTAGAGGCCAGCGACATTGGCCCAGGTATCGAACAAGGGAGTGGTGGTGACGGTAGGGAATGCCACATTCGGGTACGCGCTCATCGTTGCCATGATGTTGCTCCTGGTGAATGGTGAGGATCAGACGCCGAATTGTGCGGCGCACCATCGAGTCTACGCTGCGGCTCAGGATGTGGCTACTTCTGTATGCACCAGCATGAGCGCTCGTGATAATGTTCCGACATCCCGAGGCCTTGCGACTGGGCGCTCATGACATTCAAAGACTTTTTCGGCATCCTGTTCGTTACGGCCGGCCTTGCGGTCGCCACGATCGGTTACCGCATCCTCGGCCTCGCATGGTACTGGAGTGCCTCCATGCTTGGCCTTGCTGGCCTGTCGTCGATCTGGAGCGCCCAACGCGACCGGGCCATCCAGAATGCCCTGAGCAACGGCCCCGGCGATTGGGGCGACCGTCATTACCTGGGCGGTGACCGCGCCACCGATTCCGCCGACGTCGGCGACGACTAACGGCTTCGATTCCTCCGACCAATCGCCCCGGGCCGCCCACCCGGCCCGCATGGTAAATTGCTGTCTTTCCGCAAATCCCTTGCACGCGGAACTTCCTGACACGCTCATAGAGGAATCGATGAAATTACGTTTGCTAGCACTGGTGACGGCACTGGCCGCCTCCAGCGCCGTGGCCGCGCCGCGCGGTTTGACGGTGGAAGACCTGGTCGCCCTGGAACGCGTCGGCAGTCCGGCCGTCTCGCCGGACGCCAGCCGCGTCGTGTACACGGTGCGCCGCACCGACATGGGCAAGAACCGCGGCCATACCAGCATCTGGATCGCCGACCTGAAAGGGGCGACTGCGCCGAAAGCACTGACTACCCACGACAGCAGCAGCACCGACCCGGAATGGTCCCCTTCCGGCGACGCCGTCTATTTCCTGTCGAGCCGTTCGGGCAGTTCCCAGGTCTGGCGCCAGGCGGCCAGCGGCGGCGAACCGGTCCAGGTGACCAATTTGCCGCTGGACGTCGACAATTTCCGCGTTTCGCCGACGGGCGACCGCATCGCGTTCAGCCTGGCCGTGTTCCGCGACTGCGCCGACCTCGCCTGCACCAAGGAGCGCATGGAGCAGCAGGGCAAGAACAAGGCGAGCGGACGCGTGTATGACCGCCTGTTCGTGCGCCACTGGGATACCTGGGGCGATGGCCGCAACGCCGTGCTGTTCTCGGCGCCGCTGGACGCCAGCGGCCGCGTCAGCAGCGCGCCGGTCAGCCTGTCCGGCGCGCTCGACGGCGACGTGCCGTCGAAACCCTTCGGCGACCGCGAGGAATACCGGTTTAGTCCGGACGGCAAGACGGTCGTGTTCTCGGCCCGCATCGCCGGCAAGACCGAAGCCTGGTCGACCAATTTCGATTTGTACGACGTGCCTGCTGTCGGCAATGCCGCGCCGCGCAACCTGACGGCGGACAATCCCGCCTGGGATACCAAGGGCGTATTTTCGCCCGACGGCCGCACCCTGGCCTACCTGGCGATGGCGCGTCCCGGCTTCGAGGCCGACCGCTTCCAGATCATGTTGCTGGACGTCGCCAGCGGCAAGAAGCGCAAGCTGGCCGCCAACTGGGACCGCTCGGCGGGCGCCCTGCAGTGGAGTGCGGACGGCAAGACGCTGGTCGTCGATGCCGAGGACGTGGGCCAGCATCGCCTGTTCGCGATCGATGTCGCCAGCGGCAAAGTGACGGGACTCACCGACAAGGGCGCGATCGGCGGCTTCGACCTGCGCCGCGATACCCTCGCCTACACGCAAGCGACCCTGTCGTCGCCGGCCCAGCTGTTCACGGCGCCGCTGGCCGGCGGCCAGGCGCAGCAAATAACGAAGAACAACACCGACAAGCTGGCCGACGTGCGCTTCGGCGAATTCGAGCAGTTCTCGTTCAAGGGCGCCAAGGGCGACACGGTGTATGGCTACGTCATGAAGCCGTGGAATGCCCAACCCGGCGTCAAATATCCGATCGCCTTCCTGGTGCATGGCGGCCCGCAAGGCAGCTTCGGCAATGCCTGGAGCTACCGCTGGAATCCACAGGTGTACGCGGGCGCCGGTTATGCGGCCGTGTTCATCGACTTCCACGGTTCCACCGGGTATGGCCAGAAGTTCACCGATTCGATCAGCGGCGACTGGGGCGGCGCCCCGCTGGTCGACCTGCAAAAGGGCCTGGCGGCAGCCGTCAAGCAATTCCCCTGGCTGGACCGCGAACGCAGCTGCGCGCTGGGCGCGTCCTACGGCGGCTACATGATGAACTGGATCGAAGGCAACTGGTCCGACGGTTTCAAATGCATCGTCAACCACGACGGCGTGTTCGATACCCGTGGCATGGCCTATTCGACCGAGGAACAATGGTTCACCGACTGGGAAAACGGCGGTCCGTACTTTGCCGTGCCCGAGAAACACGAGCGTTTCAATCCGGTGCATCACGTGAACAAGTGGAAAACGCCGATGCTGGTGATCCAGGGCGACCTCGACTTCCGCATTCCGACCGCGCAAGCCCTGTCGACGTTCACCGCATTGCAGCGGCGCGGCATCGACAGCAAGTTGCTGGTCTTCCCGGACGAGAATCACTGGGTGCTGAAACCGGCTAATTCCTTATTGTGGCACCACACCGTGATTGGCTGGCTCGACCACTACCTGAAGCGCTGATTTGCCGATTTTCATGTAGAACGCCAGGACAAGCCCGTGTCAGCACGGGCTTTTTCACTGGATTTGCCGAATCCATTGCTTCAGATTAACACGTTGCGATGGTAAGATACCGCCCTCCCCGGGCCGCCGGCCCACCATCTCCAGAATGAACAGTATGTCCGGACAGGCAAATGCGCTCGCACCTCAGGATGTCGATTTCGAGACGATGCATCTCCAGGTCGGCACGCGCCTGCAGCTGATCACGCACCGCCGAGTGAAACCTGTCCAGTATTTTTCGAGCCTGGTCGGCTACGTCAAGGATGAGTACATCATCCTCAAGATTCCGATGGAAAACGGCGCGCCGATCGCCCTGGCCGAAGGCGAGCGCCTGACGATCCGCGTGTTCTCGGGCGTCAAGGTCTGTTCGTTCGCCTGCACGGTCGAGCGCGTGTTCGGGCGCCCGCTGTTCTATGTCCACGTGTCGTTCCCGACTTCGGTGCAGGGCACCAGCCTGCGCACGGCGATGCGGGTCAAGGTCGACCTGCCGGCGGCGCTCAGCGGCAGCGGCAGCCACGGCAAGCCGCTGGCCTGCACCATTTTGAATTTGTCGGTGAGCGGCGCGCTGGTCGTTTCGCCAAACCGCCTGCCGGCCGACGAAGAGCAGGTCACGCTGCAGTTTGCTTTAAAAGCGCCGCCCGACGACCAGGAAGTACAGATCGGCGCGCATTCCACGATTCGCAATGTGAACGTGACCAAGGCACCCGACGATACCGACCTGTACACCTACGGCATGCAATTTACCGACCTCGATCCGGTGCACTACACGCTGCTCCAGAACATGACCTACGAGGCGCTGCTGGAGAACCGCCAGAAAATCGTTTGAGTTTCTGCCGGACTCACAATATAAAACCCCGCTGCTGCCGGAATGCTGTTCAGTTAAGCCGCCGCGAACTGTCTTCCAGCTCCAAGCCTTGCCACACTGTTCGCGTTTTGTTAATTGTAGGGTGGACTCCCGAGTCCACGGCCGTGCCGTTGCACTCTTCAACGCTGGGAGAAGCCTGTATGTTCGCGCTCCCAGGCCAGGTGGCGCATCTCGATCGGCATAAAGAGGGCCGTGGACTCGGGAGTCCACCCTACATATCGCGCAAATCGTATTGCGCGACCGGGCTTGGTACTAGCTGGAAATGCGTAACACGCCCCTTGACTGAATGGCATTACCGCTGCTGCGGGGTTTTTCTTTGGCAGGTCAGCCCTGCTCGGCCATGCCCTTGCAGACGGCCTCGGCCCCGATCAGCTTTTGCGGCACGGTCGCGGCGGCGCAACTCCAGGCGCCGCTGGCCATGTCGCGCGTCAGGGTGATGGTTTGCCCCTTGACGCTCGTCGGGCCGGCCACGATTTCGCAGGTCAGGCTGGTGGCGTCGGGGCCGGCAGTGGCGCCGAACTTGCAGTTGGCGGTTGGCTTGTCGGCCGCCGCCAGGCCGACGTCTTCCGGTTGGTCGACCGTCTCGCCGTCGATCAGCCTGGTTTCGATGCCGACCTTGCCTGCCGATACTTCAGACAAGGCGACGCCGAACTTCGACTTCGCCATGTAGTCCTGGTAGGTCGGAATGGCGACCGTTGCCAGGATGCCGACGATGGCGACGACGATCATCAGTTCGACCAGGGTAAAGCCGGCTTCTTTCTTTACAACTTTCATGCATGTCACGGTAAGTCTCCGGTGGTTGAAGAGTCCGGAACGATAACCGTGGTCGGCGGAGCACGATTGAGGCGGCGCAGCCAAAACAAAAACCCCGCCGAAGCGGGGTTTTTGTTGTGCAAGCTCAACCGGGATTAGGTCGGGTTGGCTGGTGGGGTAGTAGCAGCAGACGAGGTGCAGGTGCCTTTACCGATCAGGGCTGCATCGACGCCAGCAGCGGCGCAAGTCCAGACGCCGGTGGTAGCATTACGGCTCAGGGTGATGGTCTTGCCCGAGACACTCGAAGGACCAGCCTCGATCTGGCAGGTCAGGCCGCCGTTGGCTGCGACGACGCCGAAGGTGCAGTTGGCGGTCTTGGCGACTGGCAGGCCGACGTCGGTGACGGCGGTGACGCTGTCGCCATCGTTCAGTTTGGCGTCGTAGCCGACTTTACCTGCCGACACTTCCGACAGCGCAGCGCTGAACTTCGACTTGGCGGTGTAGTTCTGATAGTTAGGGATGGCGACGGCAGCCAGGATGCCGATGATCGCAACGACGATCATCAGTTCGATCAGGGTAAAGCCGGATTGTGCTTTCTTGACAATTTTCATCGATTTCATGGTGTTTCTCCGAGGGGTAGTATGTAGGGGTAAGTATTCGGTATTGCTTCGTGCCACGTACTCCTTATTGCAAACGCCGTGCCAGCTCGTTTACGCTTGGAAACCCCTGCAATTGATAGTTACCGTACAATAAAAGCGACGATTTGCGTCAAGTGCGGCCGCGGCACCGACAATTTTTGTCACCTAACGTCCAATTTCTGTCTGGAAACAAATCATGCGGACAGGATTTTTCAGCTCACCCCGGCTGCATAAAAAAAGGAGCCCGCAGGCTCCTTTTCTATAAGACAAGAACTGTCCGGTATTACAGCATCGCCTTCAGCAGCTTTGCCATTTCCGACGGGTTCTTGGTGGCCTTGATGCCGCACTCTTCCATGATGTCCAGCTTGGCTTGCGCGGTATCGGCGCCGCCCGAGATCAGCGCGCCGGCGTGGCCCATGCGCTTGCCCGGAGGAGCGGTGACACCAGCGATGAAGCCGACGACCGGCTTCTTCATGTTGTCCTTGACCCAATGCGCGGCATTGGCTTCGTCCGGACCGCCGATTTCGCCGATCATGATGACCGCGTCGGTATCAGGATCTTCGTTGAACATGCGCATGATGTCGATGTGCTTCAGGCCGTTGATCGGGTCGCCGCCGATGCCGACTGCCGACGATTGACCCAGACCCAGTGCGGTCAGCTGGCCGACTGCTTCATAGGTCAGAGTGCCCGAACGCGACACGACGCCGATGCGGCCCTTCTTGTGGATGTGACCCGGCATGATGCCGATCTTGATTTCGTCCGGGGTGATCAGGCCTGGGCAGTTAGGACCCAGCAGCAGGGTCTTCGAGCCGGCTTTGGCCATGCGGTCTTTCAACGCCATCATGTCGCGGACTGGAATGCCTTCGGTGATGCAGATGGCCAGGTCCAGGTCGGCTTCGACGGCTTCCCAGATGGCGGCGGCAGCGCCTGCTGGTGGAACATAGATCACCGACACGGTGGCGCCGGTGGCAGCTTTCGCTTCCGAGACGTTGGCGTAGATCGGGATGCCTTCGAAGTCTTCGCCGGCCTTCTTCGGGTTCACGCCTGCGACGAAGGCAGCCTTGCCGTTCGCGTAGTCGCGGCACATGCGGGTATGGAACTGACCGGTCTTGCCGGTGATACCCTGGGTGATGACTTTAGTATCTTTGTTGATCAGGATCGACATTTTTTATTCCTTGAATTAGGCGTTACCAGCTGCAGCGGCGACGACGGCCTTGGCTGCATCTTCCATCGTATCGGCAGCGATGATCGGCAGACCGGAGTCGGCCAGCATCTTCTTGCCCAGGTCTTCGTTGGTGCCTTTCATGCGCACGACCAGCGGCACTTGCAGCGAGACAGCCTTCGATGCGGTGATCACGCCTTCGGCGATGACGTCGCAACGCATGATGCCGCCGAAGATGTTGACCAGGATGGCTTTCAGGCCAGGGTTCTTCAGCATGATCTTGAATGCTTCGGTGACTTTCTCAGCCGTCGCACCGCCGCCCACGTCCAGGAAGTTGGCCGGCTCGCCGCCGAACAGCTTGATGGTGTCCATGGTGGCCATCGCCAGGCCGGCGCCGTTCACCAGGCAGCCGATGTTGCCGTCGAGCGAAATGTAGGCCAGGTCGAACTTCGATGCTTCGACTTCGGCTGGATCTTCTTCGTCCAGGTCGCGGTAAGCCAGGATGTCCGGCTGGCGGAACAGGGCGTTGGCGTCGAAGTTGAATTTCGCGTCCAGCGCGATGACTTTACCGTTGCCGGTCAGGATCAGCGGGTTGATTTCGGCCAGCGACGAATCGGTTTCCCAGTAAGCCTGGTACAGGCCTTTCAGGTTCTGGCGCGCTTCGGCCAGCGATTCGGCCGGGATGCCGATCTTGGTCGAGATGTCGTCCGCTTCGGCGTCGGTCAGGCCGACCGATGGGTCGATCGCGATCGAGTGGATTTTTTCAGGGTTGCTATGTGCAACTTCTTCGATGTCCATGCCGCCTTCCGACGAGGCCATCAGCACGACCTTCTGGGTCACGCGGTCGGTGACCATCGAGACGTACAGTTCTTTCTTGATGTCGGCGCCTTCTTCGATCAGCAGGCGGCGCACTTTCTGGCCTTCAGGGCCGGTCTGGTGCGTGATGAGCTGCATGCCCATGATCTGTTCCGCGTATTCCTTGACCTGCTCGAGCGACTTGGCCACCTTCACGCCGCCGCCTTTACCACGGCCGCCAGCATGGATCTGGGCCTTGACGACCCAGACCGGGCCGCCCAGCTCTTCCGCTGCCTTGACGGCCTCGTCGACCGACATGCACGGAATTCCGCGCGGAACCGTCACTCCGAACTTTCGGAGGATTTCTTTGCCCTGATACTCATGGATTTTCATGCTGGCTTCCCTTCTTCTGTTACTGATTTAGCTACGTTAATTGGAAAACTTCGACATCAATATCAACCCTGTACGGCCTTGATCACCCAGCGCGGGTAATACTTTGCCACAGCGGGGCCGTCGGCGCGCAGCGCGTGGCAGCGGTCGATTTCATACGGACGCACAGCGTCGCCATCGCCGGCGGCGTTGCGTATCTCGAATTCTTCATCGGCGAAGGCCTGGATTGCCGCGGTGGGCAAAACCTGCGCCAGTTCGGTCAGGTGGGTGCAGCCGAGCACGCCGGATAAGCGGTCTTTCAGGTGCAGCCGAAAATGTTTCGCAAGCGAGAGGCCAACCAGCTTCTTGTACACCGGCCCGATCGTGTCGCAATACCCCGGATACGGCACCGAGTCGGACGCGGCTTCGGCGTCGACGATCTCGAGATCGCGGTTGATGGTAATGCGCAGGCTCAGGTCATGTACGGCCGTGCCCGCCGGGCGGGTGCCGGATGCCAGGACGATGTCGCGCGCCTTGATGTCGCGAATACGCGCGTCAAGGTCCCACAGGCCATCGTCGCGCGCGTACGCTTCGACGGTAATGGCGCGTGTGTGCCGCAGGGAGCGCGGGGCGGGAGGTGACAGAAGCATAAAAAACGGGTGCCGGTGAAGGCGGCGATCAATGGGGCAGCCGGTGTGCTGATGCACGTCGCCGCAGCTTCTGCGGCAACAACCGCTCATGCGGCGCTGCTTAAACCGTGAAAGTTTAGCACACGCGGGGGACGGTTGCACTGCAACATGGAAGATGCTGGAAATGCATGGCCCTATGGTGAAGAGAACATCGGTTCGCCTACTCTGCTGTTAAGAAGTTGACCATGCTCGGGCCCGGGTCGCTAACCGACGTTGCGACTACGTTTCCTGCGCTATAGCTTACTGTCGATCGCAATAGCATGCACTACCAATAAATCCAGTCTGAAAACGACAAACCCGCCAGACGGCGGGCTTGTCATGAATCTGGGTGGCCCCACCAAGCGCGGCCAACACTGACCTAGTGTCATCGCCAGTATGGTAGCTGGGAGAGGACGTAACCTAGGCTGCATGCTCAGTATACCGTTGTGATTCTAGAGTCGGCCAAATTATTGTGAAGCGACTATCAACCCACACCGTCCTTAACGAAGCACATCTCGCCCTCGCCGTCGAGGCAAATGTTGCCGTCGCTGTCGAACGAGACCGGCCATATGCCCCGGCCCGCCTCCGGCGCGCTTCCATGCCAGACGATGCCCTGGAAGGCCACGTCCATCGAGGCGCCCTTCTCGTCCGTCCAGCGTCCGCGGATCTCGTCGGTCAGGCTGTCCGGGCCATCGATCTGGAGTACGTAGTCGCCGCTGCGCCGCACGTCGAGTACCAGCGTTTGTTCGGCTGTGTTCAGGCGGTAGACCCCGGTCGGTTCGATGGGTTTGGCGGCACAGGCGGCGAGAACGAGAAAAGGCAGGACAGCGCCAAGAGTTTTCATCATGACAACTTTTTAGGCAAACAAACGCCAGCGTGCAGCGTCATCCGGGGTTGAGGAATATGCCGGGGCATATCGCCGGATGGCGCTCCGCGCTGGCACCTGGGAAATCGGTAAGTGTTGATACGGCTGAGCGCTGCCTGAGGACGACCGTTAAAAATCGTCGTCGTCTTCGGGGGCACCCTTCAAGGCGGTGCGCACGGCGCTGCTGGAAAAACCGCGCGCCATCAGGAAACGCATCTGCTTGCTGCGTTCGGCCGCGTCTTGCGCGACGGTGCCGAACTTGCGCTGCCAGACTTCGACGGCACGCGCGGTTTCGCTCTCGGCCAGGCCGGACTTGAGTTCGGCCAGCGCTTCTCCGTTGACGCCGTGGCTTTGCAGCTCGGCCATCACACGGCTATTGCCGTAGCGGGCAGCTTTGCGGTGAATCAGCGATTCGGCGAAACGCTCCTGCGACAGCCAGTTGTTCTTTTCCAAAAAATCGAGAAGGGCGTCGATGTCGTCGCCCTCCTCGGCATGGCGTGCCAGCTTGCGCTTGAGCTCGAGCCGGCTGTGCTCCCGCATGGAGAGGAAGCGCAGGGCCCGGGCTTTCAGACTCAATACTGGTGCGCGCATGGTGGTACCAGGAACCGGTGGAGCTGACGCGGGTCAGCTCCAGGCCGATTACTCCGACACGGCCTTCAGCTTCGGTGCCTTGTCGTCGCCGGCAGCGGCATCGGCAGCCACTGGCGGCAGCTCGCGCACACCGAGGGTTGCACGGACCTTGTTCTCGATTTCGCGCGCCAGGGCTGGGCGGTCTTTCAGGAACAGGCGGGCATTGTCCTTGCCCTGGCCGATACGTTCGCCGTTGTAGCTGTACCAGGAACCGGACTTCTCCACGATCTTGTTGTCGGCGCCCAGATCGAGGATTTCGCCTTCGCGGGAAGTGCCTTCTCCATACAGGATGTCGAAGTGCGCTTCGCGGAACGGTGGCGCGATCTTGTTCTTGACGACCTTGACCTTGGTTTCGTTACCGATCACTTCGTCACCCGACTTGATCGAGCCGGTACGACGGATGTCCATGCGCACGGAGGCGTAGAACTTCAGCGCGTTACCGCCGGTGGTCGTTTCCGGGCTGCCGAACATGACGCCGATCTTCATACGGATCTGGTTGATGAAGATGACCAGGGTGTTGGTACGGTTGATCGAGGCGGTCAGCTTGCGCAGTGCCTGCGACATCAGGCGCGCCTGCAGGCCCGGCAGCGAATCGCCCATGTCGCCTTCGATCTCGGCGCGCGGAGTCAGTGCCGCCACCGAGTCGATGACCACCAGGTCGACCGAACCCGAACGCACCAGTGCATCGGTGATTTCGAGAGCCTGTTCGCCGGTGTCCGGCTGCGAGATCAGCAGTTCGTCGAGCTTGATGCCCAGCTTTTGCGCGTAACCCACGTCGAGCGCGTGCTCGGCATCGATAAAGGCGCAGGTGCCTCCGATCTTTTGCATTTGCGCGATCGTCTGCAGCGTCAGCGTGGTTTTACCCGACGATTCCGGACCATAGATTTCCACGATACGGCCACGCGGCAAGCCGCCGACGCCGAGTGCGATGTCCAGGCCCAGCGAGCCGGTCGAAACGGTTTGCACCTCTTCGACAGGGGTGTTCGCGTCCATGCGCATGACCGAGCCCTTGCCGAACTGCTTTTCGATCTGCGCGAGGGCGGCGGCCAGTGCCTTGCCTTTTTCAGAGGCGTTTGCTGCTACTTTTTTGTCGTCCATAATTTTCTCTCAGTCTTGGAGGTACCAAGGTGTGGGCACCCTCACGCTTTACAAGGGTACTACTGTATATAAATCCAGTAGTTTTGTCCAGCGCGGTTTTGCTCAACTGTTGAAGAAGACTCGCTTTGTTGCGCCAAATCAAACACAATAAGGGTAGCCGGGAGGTCTAATTGATAACAGGGTGATCTTATGCGAATTTTGCTTGCTGAAGATGATAGCGTACTCGCCGACGGGTTGACGCGCTCCTTGCGTCAGTCCGGTTATGCGATCGACGACGTGCGCAACGGCGCCGATGCCGACACGGCCCTCTCGACCCAGGAATTCGACCTGCTGATCCTCGACCTGGGGCTGCCGAAGATGTCGGGACTGGAAGTGCTGCGCCGCCTGCGCGCGCGCTCTTCCCTGCTGCCGGTACTGATCCTCACCGCCGCCGACTCGGTCGAGCAGCGCGTCGAGGGGCTCGACCTGGGCGCCGACGACTACATGGCCAAGCCCTTCGCCCTGTCCGAACTCGAGGCGCGGGTGCGCGCGCTGACCCGGCGCGGCGCCGGCGGCGGCCCCACCGTGATCCGCCACGGCCCGCTGGTCTACGACCAGGTCGGGCGCAGCGCCTACATCAACGACCAGATGCTCGACCTGTCGGCGCGCGAACTGGGTTTACTGGAGATCCTGCTGGCCCGCACCGGACGCCTGGTGTCGAAGGAGCAGTTGGTCGACCACCTGTGCGAATGGGGCGAGGAGGTGTCCAATAACGCCATCGAGGTCTATGTGCACCGCCTGCGCAAGAAGATCGAGGTCGGCGGGGTGCGCATCGCCACCGTGCGTGGCCTGGGCTATTGCCTGGAAAAATATTCCGACGCCGCGCGCGCGGGTTCCGAACAGGCGCTCGATTCGAAGTGAGAAAGCGCGCGTTCAAGCACGCGTTGACGGAAGAGCGCGGCGCGAGCGCGCTCGAGGCCGGGTTGTCCGAACCGCTCTACGTGCCGCCGAATCCCGAGCCCGAAGAAAACATCCAGCATTCGCTGTTCGGCGAAATCCTCGACTGGATGCTGGCGCCCCTGCTGCTGCTGTGGCCGATGAGCATCGCGATCACCTACCTGGTCGCAAAATCGATCGCCAACCAACCGTTCGACCATGCGCTCGAAGACCGCGTCACGGTGCTGGCCCAGCAGGTGCGCGAAGAGAACGGCGTTATTACTACCCGCCTGCCGGGCAGCGCGCGCGACATCCTGCGCGCCGACGACATCGACAGCGTGTATTTCCAGGTGGTCGATGCCGCCGGGCGCCATGTCGACGGCGACCGCGAACTGCCGCGCCCGCGCGATTTCGACAACAACAGCGAGGCCGACAAGGACGGCGCCGTTCATTTTCGCAGCGCCGCCCTGCACGGCAACCTGCTGCGCGTGGCTTACCTGTACATCAATCTCGACCCGCTGGCGCCGCCCGACAGCAACTCTCCCGCCTTCCCGCGCAAGGCGCTGGTACAAGTGGCGGAAACGCTCGACAAGCGCGCCTTGCTGGCCAACGAGATCATCAAGGGCGTGATCCTGCCCCAGTTCATCATCCTGCCGATCATCCTGGCCCTGGTCTGGTTCGCGCTCTCGCGCGGCTTGTCGCCGCTGGCCGAACTCCAGGAGCGGATACGCGCCCGTTCCTCGGACGATTTATCACCCATCGACTCACGCCAGGTGCCGGAGGAGATTTCTCCCCTGGTCGGCTCCTTGAATGACATGCTGGGGAGACTCTCCCAGACCATCGACATGCAAAAGCGTTTCATTGCCGACGCCGCGCACCAGATGAAGACGCCGCTGGCCGGCATGCGCATGCAGTCCGAGCTCGCCCTGCGCCAGCTCGACCCGGACGAAATCCACCGGTCGCTCGAACAGTTGGCGAAGAGTTCGGAATCGGCGACCCGGCTGGTGAACCAGTTGCTGGCCCTGGCGCGCGCGGAAAACCAGCCGCATGCCGGCCTCGCCTTCGAAGAAATCGACCTGGCCGCGCTGGCCCGCGGCGTGGTGCAGGACTGGGTGCAGGCTTCGTTCTCCCACCGCATCGACCTCGGCTACGAGGCGCAGGACGAGGACGTCACCATCGCCGGCAATGCCTTGATGCTGCGCGAACTGCTGTCGAACCTGATCGACAATGCGCTGCGCTACACGCCGCCCGGCGGCAGCGTCACGGTGCGGGTGCGGCGCGACGGCGACGCCGCCCTGCTCGAAGTCGAGGACACCGGCCCCGGCATCGCCCCGCACGAGCGCGCCCACGTGTTCGAACGCTTTTACCGCATCCTCGGCTCGAACACCCCCGGCAGCGGCCTGGGGCTGGCGATCGTGCGCGAGATCGCCGGGCAGCACGGCGCCGAAGTCGACATTTTCAATAACCCGCGCAGCCATTCGGCCAGATTCCCGGGCAGCCTGTTCCGGCTGACCTTCCCGCCCCCCGTCAACGATGCCATCGATGCCACCTGAATCAACCCCGCCCGCTCCTTCGCCCGGACCTGACCTGGAGCAGCAGCGCCGCCTGGTCGCCGCCCGCGCCGCGCACTGGCGCCGCACCCGGCGCCTGACCTTTGTGCTGCTGGCCTTGTGGTTGATCACCGGCTTTTGCACCGTGTATTTTGCGCGCGAACTGGCGGACGTCGCCGTGTTCGGCTGGCCGCTGTCCTTCTACATGGCGGCGCAGGGTGCGGCGCTGGTCTGCCTGGCGATCATCGGGATCTACGCCTGGCGCATGCGCCATTTCGACCGCCTGTATGCGCGTGCGCTGGAAGGCAATGCACAGGTAGACGGATGAGTACCAATAAACGCTACTTCCGGCGCCTGTCCGGCTATTACGCCTGGTTCTGCGTCTGCTTCGCCGGCTTCCTGCTGGCCCTGACGATCCTGGAAAACGAAGGCATGCCGCGCCTGTGGATCGGGCACCTGTTCATGTTCGCCACCATCGTGCTGTACGCCACCATCGGCGTGGTCAGCCGCACCTCGAACGTGACCGAATATTACGTGGCCGGACGGCGCGTACCGGCCCTGTTCAACGGCATGGCCACCGCCGCCGACTGGATCTCGGCGGCCAGCTTCATCAGCCTGGCCGGCGGCTTGTATTTGTCCGGCTTCGACGCCCTCGCCTATATCATGGGCTGGACCGGCGGCTATTGCCTGGTCGCCTTGCTGATTGCGCCTTACCTGCGCAAATTCGCCCAGTACACGATTCCGGACTATCTCGCCGTGCGCTACGGCGGCGGCGCGGGCGGGCGCGGCGGGCCGGTGCGCGCGCTCGCCGTCGGCGCCACCATCATCGTTTCCTTCGTCTACGTGGTGGCGCAAATCTACGCGGTCGGCCTGATCGCCTCGCGTTTTACCGGTGTCGATTTCTCGGTCGGCATTTTCCTCGGGCTGGCCAGCATCCTGGTCTGCTCCTTCCTCGGCGGCATGCGCGGCATCACCTGGACGCAGGTGGCCCAGTACATCATCATCCTGGTCGCCTTTCTGATTCCGACCATGTGGCTGTCGGCCAAGCACGCCGACAATCCGGTGCCGCAGGTGGCCTACGGTTCGGTGCTGCCGAAGCTGGCCCAGCGCGAAGCGCAGCTGGCGGCCGACCCGCGCGAACGCGAAGTGCGCGCCACCTTCCAGCGCCAGGCGGACAGCTATGGCGCGCGCCTGGCCAGCCTGCCGGCCTCCTGGGAACAAGGCAAACTGGAGGCCCAGCGCCGCCTCGACACGGCGCGCCTGCGCAACGTCTCGCTGGCCGACGTGCGCAGCGCCGAACGCGCCCTGGCCGCCTATCCGAAGACCGCGGACGACGCCGAGACGCTATGGCGCGAGCAGCGCACGCGCCTGCTGGCACGCGCCCAGCCGCCGCAGCCGCATGCCACGCCCTTCCCGGGCGCGACCGAGGCCGAATCGAATGCGCGCCGCAACAATTTCCTGGCACTGGTGTTCTGCCTGATGTTCGGCACCGCCGCCCTGCCCCACATCCTGATGCGCTCCTACACCACGCCTTCGGTGGCGGACACCCGCGTCTCCGTGTTCTGGACCCTGTTCTTCATCCTGCTGATTTACCTGAGCATTCCGGCGCTGGCCGTGCTCGCCAAATACGACATCTACACGAGCCTGGTCGGCAGCGATTTCAGTGCGCTGCCGACCTGGATTTCCTACTGGGGCAATATCGACAAAGTCAATCCCCTGATCCAGGTGAGCGACATCAACGGCGACGGCCTGGTTCAGCTGGCGGAAATCGCCATCGACGGCGACGTGCTGGTGCTGGCGACCCCGGAAATCGGCGGCCTGCCCTACGTGATTTCCGGCCTGGTCGCGGCCGGCGGCCTGGCGGCGGCGCTGTCCACCGCCGACGGCTTGCTGCTGGCGATTTCGAATGCGTTGTCGCACGACGTGTATTACAAGATCGTCGATCCGGGCGCCTCGACCCAGAAGCGGGTCACGATCTCGAAATTGCTGCTGCTGGCGGTCGCCTTTATCGCCGCCTATGCCGCCTCGCAAAAGCCGGCCGACATCCTGTCCCTGGTCGGCGCCGCCTTTTCGCTGGCGGCGTCGGCCCTGTTCCCGCCGCTGGTGCTGGGCGTGTTCTGGAAACGGGCAAACCACGCCGGCGCCATCGCCGGCATGCTGGCCGGCTTTTTCGTCTGCCTGTATTACATGATCCGCGTCCACCCGATGCTGGGCGGGCAGATAGACGCCGCCTGGTTCGACATCGCACCGATGTCGGCCGGTATCTTCGGCGTCCCGGCCGGCATGCTGGCGGTGGTGGTCGCCAGCATGCTGACGGCGCCGCCGGCGCGCGGCAGCGATGGCCTGGTCGACTATATCCGGGCGCCGGAGTAGCGCAAAAGAATATCCATGACAATGATTTTTTGACATGCGCAAATGTTATCCTTGAGAAATAACCGTCCGCCCTGCGGCCTTCTTCTCAACAGGATTCCAGCAATGTCGTCGACCCGCGTCTCACTTCGCAGTGCCCTCTTGTTTGCCTTGACGTTGGCTGCTGCGCCCGCCGTCGATGCGCAGGTCAATCCGCAAGCGGGCGCGCCGGTGCCGATCGAACGTTTTTTCGGGCGTCCGGCCTTTAACGGCGCCCTGCTGTCTCCCGATGGCCGCTCGGTTGCGGCGCGCAGCAGCGCGCCGGGACAGCGCGCTTTCCTGATCGTGGTCGACCTGCAGACCAACCAGGGCAAGGTCGTGGCAGCCTACGACGATGTCGACATCGGCAGCTTCCAGTGGGTCAACAGCGAGCGCCTGCTCTTCAATGTCTTCGACAACAAGGTGGCACAAGGCGACGCCTACGACGCGCCGGGCCTGTTCGCGGTCAACCGTGACGGCACCCAGCTGGTGCAGCTGGCCGACAGCGACCGCGCCAACACAGCGAGCAAGGCCACGCGCCGCCGCCTGCCTTGGCATACCTATATGCTGCCAGGGCACGGCGCCCAGGATTCCGAGTACGTCTACGTGAAAAACATGGTGCTCAAGGCCGACAGGCGCTCGGCCCGCGTCAGCCTGCTGCGCCTGAATACGCTCACCGGCCAGGCGCAGGAAATGCCGCGCCCGCGCGAAGACGTGACGGACTGGATGCTCGACCACAAAGGCGAGCCGCGCATTGCCAGCGGCAGCAGCGACGATACCGGCACCATTCATTACCGCGATCCCGCCAGCGGCGAATGGCGCAAGCTCTCCACCCATAAACTGTATGGCGACAAGGAAGACAGGCTCTATCCGCTGACATTCGGCCCCGACGGCAAGCTGTACGTCCGGGTGCGCAGCGGCGGCCGCGATACCTCGGCCGTGCACACGCTGGACCTGGCCAGCGGCCAGCTGAGCGCCGAACCGGTCCTCAGTACCGCAGGCTACGACTTCAACGGCGCCGTGCTGACCAGCCGCGACAAGGTGCTGGGCATGCACTTCACGACCGACGCCACCTCGGCCGAATGGTTCGACCCGGCCATGAAGGCGGTGCAGGAAGCGGTCGACAAGGTGCTGCCGGCCACGGTCAACCTGGTGGCGCCCCCACCCCAGCATGCGGCAACGCCGTGGCTGCTGGTGCGCGCCTATTCCGACACCATTCCCTCGACCTATTACCTGTTCAACCGCGAGACCGGGCTGCTCAACAAGGTCGGCGAAACCCATCCGGGCATCGACCCGCAGCGGATGGGCCGCCAGCAGGCCGTCAACTACAAGGCGCGCGACGGCCTGACCATTCCGGCGCTGCTGACGCTGCCCGCCGGCGCGAAGGCCGCCGGACTGCCGCTGGTGGTGCTGGTGCATGGCGGCCCCTGGGTGCGCGGCAGTACCTGGGGCTGGAATGCCGAATCGCAGTTCCTGGCTTCGCGCGGCTACGCGGTGCTCGAACCGTCGTTCCGCGGCAGCGCCGGCCTGGGCGCCGCCCACTACAAGGCCGGCTTCAGGCAATGGGGCCTGGCCATGCAGGACGACCTCGCCGATGGCGTACGCTGGGCGGTCGAGAAAGGCTATGCCGATCCGAAGCGCGTCTGCATCGCCGGCGCCAGCTATGGCGGCTACGCCACGCTGATGGGCCTGGTGAACGACCCGGACCTGTACAAATGCGGCGTCAACTGGGTCGGCGTCACCGACATCAACCTGATGTACGGCAGCGCCCACCACCGCAGCGACATGTCCGACGAATGGAAGCGCTACGGCATGCCCGAGATGATCGGCGACCCGGTCAAGGATGCCGCCCAGCTGAAGGCCACCTCGCCGATCGAGCAGGCCGCGCGCGTCACGCGTCCGCTGCTGCTGGCTTACGGCGGCGCCGACGTGCGCGTGCCGATCGACCACGGCACCCGTTTCCTTGCCGCCGTCCGCCGCACCAACCAGAACGTCGAGTGGGTCGAGTACCCGGCCGAGGGGCACGGCTTCAACCTGCCGAAGAACAACATCGATTTCTGGGGCCGGGTCGAAAAATTTCTCGACAAACATATCGGCAAGGAAGCCGTTCAGTAGTAATCTGGCAGCCGGTCATCCGTCGCTTTGAAAGAGGAGATAGATATGGCATCCGGCAGAATCCTCGTCGCACAAGGAGGCGGTCCGACCGCCGTCATCAACCAGTCGCTGGTCGGGGTGACACTGGAGGCGCGCCGCTTCCGCAACGTCACGCGCATCTACGGCGCCCTGCACGGCGTGCGCGGCATCGTCAACGAGGATTTCCTCGACCTGACCCAGGAAACCAGCCACAACCTCGAACTGGTGGCGGCCACGCCCTCCTCGGCCCTCGGCTCGACCCGCGACAAGCCGGATACGGCCTACTGCACGCGCATTTTCGACGTCTTGCGCGCACACGAAATCGAACATTTCTTTTATATCGGCGGCAACGACTCGGCCGAAACCGTGCGCATCGTCAGCGAACAGGCGCGCGCCGCCGGCTATCCGCTGCGCTCGATCCATATCCCGAAAACCATCGACAACGACCTGGTCGGCAACGACCACACGCCCGGCTTTCCATCGGCGGCGCGCTTCGTCGCCCAGGCCTTTGCCGGCGCCAATCTCGACAATGCCGCGCTGCCGGGCGTCTATGTCGGCGTGGTGATGGGCCGCCATGCCGGCTTTCTCACGGCAGCCTCCGCACTCGGCAAGAAATTCCCAGATGACGGCCCGCACCTGATCTACCTTCCCGAACGCGTGTTCGACCTGGAACGCTTCCTTGCCGACGTCAGGACGATGTACGAACGCCACGGCCGCTGCGTGATCGCCGTCTCCGAAGGCGTGCACGACGCCGCCGGCGAACCGATCGTCACCCTGCTGGCGACGGATGTCGAAAAGGATGCGCACGGCAACGTGCAACTGTCCGGTACCGGCGCCCTGGCCGACCTGCTGTGCGAGGAAATCAAGGACAAACTCGGCATCAAGCGCGTGCGCGGCGATACCTTCGGCTACCTGCAGCGCTCGTTCATCGGCTGCGTGTCCGACGTCGACGGGCGCGAGGCGAGAGAAGTCGGCGAAAAGGCGGTGCAGTTCGCCATGTGGGGCGATGCCGACGGCTCGGTGGCGATCCGCCGCACCGGTTTCTATTCAGTCGACTACGTGTTGCAGCCATTGGACACGGTCGCCGGCAGGACGCGCACCATGGAAGACGAATTCATCAGCGCGAGCGGCACCGACGTCACCGACGCTTTTCGTCTTTATCTGCGTCCGCTGCTGGGGTCCGGCATGCCGGATGCGTTCCGGCTGCGCGGGGCGCGGGTCGACAAGGTGCTTGATCGGGACGCGCCGTAGTATCGTGCCCGCAACGTGAGTTAACTCTCCATAGCCATACTGTTGCGCCAGACCAAATTGCAACACACCCCGGAGGAAGCAGGAGCCGCCGGAGAAGTGGTTCCTCTGCTATTACGGTGCTGGCGGCCAAGTGCAGCTTGCCCGCCGGGTCGCCGACACAACCACCTCGTGCACCTTGACGCACGAAAAAAAGAAATTTCCGCAAGAACCAAAAATTCAGGTCAGCTGTCACTAGCAATAAAAAAATGCCAGTCAGTTTGACTGGCATTTTTCACGGCGCTTTTTCTACCGGTGCGCTGTTACAGCACCACGGTCTGCGCCTGCCCCTCTTCGCGCGCGCGGATTTCGCCGATGCGATAGACGGTCTCGCCCGCCGCCTGCAGCTGGGCCATGGCCGCGTCCGCGTTGTCGGCGGACACGATGACGGTCATGCCGATGCCGCAGTTGAACACGCGGTGCATTTCCGCATCCGCCACGCCGCCGTGCTGCTGCAGCCACTGGAACAGCGGCGGCATCGTCCACGACGAAGCGTCGAGCACGGCCGTCAGGTTGTCTTGCAGCACGCGCGGGATGTTCTCGACCAGGCCGCCGCCGGTGATGTGGACCAGGCCCTTGACTTCCATCGATGCCATCAGCGCCAGCAGCGGTTTCACGTAGAGGCGGGTCGGCGCCATCAGCACGTCGGCCAGCTTGCGTCCGTGGAAATCGGCTTCCAGGTCAGGCTTTGCCACCGAGATGATCTTGCGCACCAGCGAATAGCCGTTCGAGTGGATGCCCGAGGAAGCCAGGCCCAGCACCACGTCACCCGGGACGATCTTGCTGCCGTCGATGATCTGCGATTTTTCGACCGCGCCGACGGCGAAGCCGGCCAGGTCGTATTCGCCGTCCGGGTACATGCCCGGCATCTCGGCCGTTTCGCCGCCGAGCAGCGCGCAGCCGGACTGTTCGCAGCCTTCGGCGATGCCCTTGACCACCGCGGTCGCAGTCGCCACGTCGAGCTTGCCGCACGCGAAATAGTCGAGGAAGAACAGCGGTTCCGCGCCCTGCACCAGGATGTCGTTCACGCTCATCGCGACCAGGTCGATGCCGACCGTGTCGTGGCGGTTCAGTTCGAATGCCAGTTTCAGCTTGGTGCCGACGCCGTCGGTGCCCGAGACGAGGACCGGCTCCTTGAACTTCTTGCTGATCTCGAACAGCCCGCCGAAACCGCCAATCCCGCCGAGCACGCCTTCCCGCATGGTGCGCTTGGCTAACGGTTTGATTGCTTCGACCAGGGCGTCGCCGGCGTCGATGTCGACACCCGCGTCGCGGTAGGAGAGAGAAACATTAGATGGTTGGCTCATGGTATTTGGCAGCGGAGGCGGTAAAATAGAAAGCGAAAACTAGATTCGTGCACTGATTCCAGTCAATCCGCTATTCTAACAAAACGCCCCGGCCCATTTGCCAAACCGAGACAACAACAAAAACATGCCCTCATCCCGCCATCCGGAGCACACACCGCCGAGCCTTGCGCCGGCGCTCCCGAAGGCACCCGCGCCTGACCTTATTTCCCGCTCATCCGGCGCCCGCCATCCACGCGTTTCCATTGTCAGCCCGGCAGCTTCTATAATGCCGCATGCGTATGACACTTCCAGGATGATCCGATCGCCATGAAACAGCTGGTGCTCGATTTAGGCGCCGAGCCGGCGCACAGCCTCGATACCTTCCAGGTCGGGGAAAATGCCGAACTGGCGCACCTGATGCACCAGTTCGCGCAGCGTGCATCGCGCGAGCATTTCGCCTACCTGTGGGGAGACACGGGCGCCGGCAAGACCCATCTGCTGCAGGCGCTGGCCGCCACCCCGCATTCGCGTTACATTGCCGCCGACGCGCCCGCCGCCGACTTCGTGTTTTCCCTTGAGACGACGCTGTACCTGCTCGACGACTGCGACCGCCTGTCGGCCGCGGCGCAAATCGATGCCTTCGCCCTGTTCAACCAGATCCGCGAACATGGCGCTTACATGGTCTCGACCGGCCCGGTGCCGCCGGCCGTGCTGCCGGTGCGCGAGGATCTGCGAACACGCATGGGCTGGGGTTTGATCTACCTGATCCATGGCCTGTCGGACGACCAGAAGATCGCCGCGCTGACCCAGGCTGCCGAAGCGCGCGGCCTGACCCTGTCGGCCAGCGTGTTACCCTATTTGCTGTCCCATTTCAAGCGTGACATGCGTTCGCTGGCGACGATGTTAGATGCGCTCGACCAGTATTCGCTCGAAACCCAGCGTCCGGTCACGCTGCCCTTGCTGCGCGATTTGCTGCTGTCAAATCCAACCGACGCCGCGCAGTCGGAATTCACGCTGCCGGAAAAGAAACAATGACCAAGCTCGCCCTGTTTGACCTCGACCACACGCTGCTGCCGATCGACTCGGATTACGAGTGGGGCCAATTCCTGGTGCGCATCGGCGCAGTCGATGCTGACGCCTACGCGCGCCGCAACGACGCATTCTTTGCCCAGTACCAGGCCGGCGTGCTCGACCCGGTCGAATACCTCGAATTCGCCCTCGGCACGCTGGCGCGCTTTCCTCAATCCGAACTCGAGGCGATGCATGGCCAGTACATGCGCGAAGTAATCGAACCGGCGATCCGCCCGCAAGCGCTGGCGCTGGTGCGGCGCCACCTCGATGCCGGCGACCTGGTGGCCATCATCACCGCCACCAATCATTACATCACGGCGCCGATCGCACGCGTGTTCGGCGTCGAACACCATATCGCGGCCATGCCGGAAACGGATGCCGCAGGCAAGCTGACCGGGAAACTGGCCGGTACGCCGACTTCGGGACCGGGCAAGATCACGCACATGCACGCCTGGCTCGAACGCCTTGGCCGCCCGTTCGCGGGCTTCGAGAGCAGCCATTTCTACAGCGATTCGCACAACGACATTCCGCTGCTATCGGTCGTTTCGCACCCGGTCGCGACCAACCCGAGCGCCGCGCTCGCCAGCCACGCACAAGCGCAAGGCTGGCCTTTACTCCATCTCTTCAATGATTAAAAAATTCATTCGTAAAATCCTTGGCGTGAAAGACGAGCGCGATCCTACCCAGCCGCACATCCTCGGCCCGGACGAACACGGCATCGACCCGAAACTGGTGTCGCCGAACGCGGTCCGCCTCACGCAAACCCTGCAGGAAGCCGGTTATAAAGCGTTTGTCGTCGGCGGCGCCGTGCGCGACCTGCTGCTCGGCGTAAAGCCGAAAGATTTCGATATCGCCACCGACGCCACGCCCGAGCAGGTGAAAAAACTGTTCCGGCGCGCCTTCATCATTGGCCGCCGCTTCCAGATCGTGCACGTGATGTTCGGCCAGGAGCTGCTGGAAGTGACCACCTTCCGCGGCAACGGCAGCAACAACGCCCCGAAAGACGAACACGGCCGCGTCCTGCGCGACAACAACTTCGGACCGCAGCACGAAGACGCCGCGCGGCGCGACTTCACCATCAACGCGATGTACTACGATCCGGCCACGCAAACCGTGCTGGACTACCACGGCGGCATCGCCGACATCCGCGAAAAAATCCTGCGCATCATCGGCGTGCCGGAAGCGCGCTACCGCGAAGACCCGGTGCGCATGCTGCGCGTGGTGCGCTTCGCCGCGAAACTCGGCTTTACCATCGAACCGACCACGCGCGCGCCGATCCCCGTGATGGCGCCACTGATCGACAACGTGCCGGCCGCGCGCGTGTTCGACGAGATGCTGAAATTGCTGCTCTCGGGCCACGCGCTGGCCTGCCTGAAAGAGCTGCGTTCGGCTGGCCTGCACCACGGCCTGCTGCCGCTGCTCGACGTGGTGCTGGAACAGCCGATCGGCATGAAGTTCGTCACGCTGGCGCTGGAATCCACGGATTCGCGTGTAAAGGCCGGCAAGGGCGTGTCGCCGGGCTTCCTGTTCGCTTCGCTGCTGTGGCACCAGGTGCTGGAAAAGTGGACCGCCTACCGCGCCGCCGGCGAAGCGCCGATCCCGGCCCTGCACCTGGCCGCCGACGCCGTGCTCGACACGCAAACCGACAACCTGGCCCTGCAGCGCCGCATTGCCACCGACATGCGCGACATCTGGGCCATGCAGCCGCGCTTCGAGCGCCGCGCCGGCCGCGCGCCCTATAAATTGTTGGAAAACCCACGCTTCCGCGCCGGCTACGACTTCCTGCTGCTGCGCTGCGAGTCGGGCGAACTCGACATGGAACTGGGCGAATGGTGGACCGCCTTCTATGAAGCCGAAGCGGGCGAGCGCGAACGCCTGGTGACCCAGGCCAACCGCCCGGCGCCGGTCGCCGGCGAAAAAAAGAAGCGTGCGCCACGGCGTGGACCGCGCCACCGCAGCGCCGAAGGTACCGATGCAGGTGCCGATGGCGGTGCGGGATCGAACGCGCGCCTGGACGCAAGTTCGAGCGCGGGTTCGGCTGATTCAGCACCGTCCGTGAGCAACATCCGCGAATGATCGCCTTCATCGGCATCGGCGCCAACCTGGGCGATGCGCGCGCAAACGTGCTCGACGCCCTCGCGCGCCTCGATGCGCAGCCCGGCTGCCGGCTCGTCGCCACGTCAAACCTGTGGCGCACGGCGCCGATCGACTCGTCGGGCGACGACTACATCAATGCGGTGGCTTTGCTCGACACCGGACTCGACGCGCACGCGCTGCTGGCCACGCTGCAAGCCATCGAAACGGCCCACGGCCGCGAGCGCCCCTACCGCAACGCCCCGCGCACGCTCGACCTCGATCTGCTGCTCTACGGCGACGCGTTCATCGACAGCGCCACCCTGAGCGTGCCCCATCCGCGCATGCACGAACGCGCCTTCGTGCTGGCGCCGCTGCTGGAAGTGGCCCCAAGCGCGGTCATTCCCGGCAAGGGGCGTGCGGCCGATTACTTACCGGCGGTGGCGGACCAGGCCATCGTCCGCCTCGACACCTGAACCCCATGCAGATCCCCGTTTTCTTCCAGACCGCCGGCTTGCTGGTGCTGTCGAACATCTTCATGACCTTTGCCTGGTACGGGCATTTGAAAAGCCTGAACAACCGCGCCTGGTACATCGCCGCGCTGATCAGCTGGGGCATCGCCCTGTTCGAATACTTGCTGCAGGTGCCGGCCAACCGCATCGGCGCCACCCAGTACAGCCTGGCGCAACTGAAGATCATGCAGGAAGCGATCACCCTGACCGTGTTCGTGCCCTTTGCCATGTTCTACATGAACCAGCCGTTCAAGCTCGATTACGTATGGGCGGCGCTGTGCCTGGTCGGCGCGGTGTATTTTATTTTCCGTAGCTAAACCGGCCGCTTCGGCAGGCGCTTCGGCAAATTTTCTTGCGTCGGATTACACTACGCCGTCGCATATTTTGTTTTCAAAAGGATCACCATGAGCGCTTATTTGCAGGGCAAGGAAATGACGGGCGGCGACGCGCCGGCACCGGTTAAAACCACGCCCAAGGCCGTCACGATCCCGACGCTGCAGGCAATGCGCGCGGCCGGCACCAAGATCGCCATGCTGACCTGCTACGACGCCAGCTTCGCGTCCCTGATGGACCGCGCCGGCGTCGACATGCTGCTGGTGGGCGACTCGCTCGGCATGGTCTGCGCCGGTCACTCCTCGACGCTGCCGGTGACGCTGGCCGACATGGTCTATCACACCGCCTCGGTCGCGCGCGGCAACAAGAACGCGCTGCTGGTGGCCGACCTTCCCTTCGGCAGCTATGCCACCAAGGAAGCGGCCTTCGAGAGCTCGGCCGCGCTGATGCGCGCCGGCGCCCAGATGGTCAAGATCGAAGGCGGCGCCTGGCTGGCCGAGACCGTTTCCTTCCTCTCCGAGCGCGGCATTCCCGTCTGCGCCCACATCGGCCTGACCCCGCAATTCGTGCACCAGCTGGGCGGCTTCAAGGTGCAGGGTAAAACCAATGAAGGCGCCGAACGCCTGAAGAACGATGCGCTGGCCCTGCAGGCGGCGGGCGCGGCAATCGTGCTGCTGGAAGCGGTGCCGGCGGCGCTGGGCAAGGAAACGACCGAACTGCTGCAGGTGTCAACCATCGGCATCGGCGCCGGCCCCGACTGTTCCGGCCAGGTGCTGGTGATGCACGACATGCTGGGCGTCTTCCCAGGGCACAAGGCGCGCTTCGTGAAGAACTTCATGGAAGGCCAGACCAGCATCGAAGCGGCCGTGCGCGCCTACGTTGGCGGCGTCAAGGATGGCAGCTTCCCGGCGCCGGAACACTGCTTTTAAAGACTGGACGGCGCGATATGGCTGCTGCAATGAGCACCCGGCTGTTCCTGGCGCTGTGGCCCGATCCGGCAATGCGCCACCAGCTGCGCGAACGGCGCGATGCCTGGGACTGGCCGCGCGGCGCCAGCCCGGTGCATGCCGAGAAACTGCACGTGACGCTGCACTTCCTCGGCGAGGTGCCGAGCGAACGCCTGCCCGACCTGCGCCGCGGCTTCGCGGTGCCGTTTACTCCCTTCGCCCTGTCGCTCGGGGTACCGAAACTGTGGCCGCACGGGATTGCCGTGCTCGAGCCGCACGAGGAACCGCCTGAACTGCTGGAATTGCACGCCAACTTGTCGTCCGCCCTGGTCGCCCTTGGCCTGCAACCCGAAGCACGCAAGTACCGCCCGCACGTGACGCTGGCGCGGCGTGCGAACGGGGCCGTCGTGCCGCCCGAGTCAGAGCCGCTGGTCTGGCAGGTCGGTGGCTATGCGCTGGTGGAGTCAAAACCCAGCAATGGGGGTGGGTATACAGTACTGGAACACTACAGCTGAACCGTAGGGTGGACGGGAAAGCCCGTCTACCCTACGGAAATTGCGCCACCGCCTCACACCAGCACGTGCGTAAGCGGCTATTGGAACAGACCCGTAAGGTGGGCGGCTCCACCTCTTCAGTTTGCAAACCAATGGCATGTGTGCCGCCCACGCGTTCAACCGGCCGATGATTCATCGCGACGGTGCAGAGTATGGTTGAACGCGTGGGCGGCATCCAGGCAGCCGGCAGGTATGCTTCTCAGGTATAGCCGCCCACCTTACAGGTCTAATGACCCATGCGGGTCCCCTGATCGTCGCCAGGCAGAGCGTCCTACCCCACCCCAATCCAGGTCGTTTTCAGTTCCGTGTACTTGTCGAAGGCATGCAGCGACTTGTCGCGTCCGTTGCCCGACTGTTTATAGCCGCCGAAGGGCACCGTGATGTCGTCGTTGTCGTACTGGTTCACGTGCACGGTGCCGGCCCGCAGGGCGCGCGACGTGCGGATCGCCTTGTTGATATCGGCGGTCCATATTCCTGCCGCCAGGCCGTAGTGCGTGGCATTCGCCTGGCGTACCGCTTCGCCCAAATCGGTGAACGACAGCACGGATAACACCGGCCCGAAGATTTCCTCGCGTGCGATGCGCATCGATGGCTCGACGTCGTCGAACAGCGTCGGCTCGATGTACAGGCCGCCACTCTCTGCCCGCGCCGCCCTGCCGCCGGCCAGCAGGCGCGCGCCTTCTGCCTTGCCCGACTCGATATAGCCGAGCACGGTCTGCATCTGGATCGGATCGACGATCGCGCCCATCACCGTGGCGTCATCGAGCGGGTCGCCCGGCGCGAAGTCCGGCATCATCGACAAGGCTTTGTCGAGGAAGGCGTCCTTGATCGATGCTTCGACGAACAGGCGCGAGGGTGCATTACAACTTTCTCCCTGGTTGAAATAGATGGCGCCGATGGCGGCGGATACGGCCGCGTCGAGGTCTGGGCAATCGGCGCAGACGATGTTCGCCGACTTGCCGCCGAGCTCGGTCCAGGCGCGTTTTAAATTCGACTGGCCGGCCATCTGCACGATCTGCCTGCCGGTGCGCGTGGAACCGGTAAACGCGATGCAGTCGACGTCCATGTGCAGTCCGAGCGCGCGTCCGGCCTCGTCGCCGAAACCGGGCACGACATTGAAGACGCCGGGCGGCACGCCTGCCTCCAGGGCCAGTTCGGCCAGGCGCAGCGCAGTCAAGGGCGCCTTTTCCGACGGTTTCAGCACCAGGCTGTTGCCGGCGGCCAGCGCCGGGCCGATCTTCCAGGCCGCCATCAGCATCGGATAATTCCAGGGGATGATGGCCGCCACCACGCCGACCGGTTCGCGCGTGACCAGGGCCAGGGCGTTGTCCGCGGTCGGCGCGACCTGGTCGTAGAGCTTGTCAGTCGCTTCGCCGTACCAGCGGATGCAGTTCTGCGCCAGCGCCACGTCGACGCTGCGGCTGTAGCGGATCGGTTTGCCCATGTCGAGGGTTTCCAGCAGCGCCAGCTCGTCGCGGTGGGCCAGCATCAGGTCGGCGAAGCGGACCAGGATTTTCTTGCGTTCGGCGGGCGCCTTGCCGGCCCAGCGGCGGTCGTCGAAGGCGGCGCGGGCGCTGGCCACCGCCGCGTCGACGTCAGGGCCGGCGCAGCGCGCCACCTGCCCCAGCAGGCGGCCATCGACCGGAGAAATGCAATCGAAATGCGTTCCCGCGCGGGCGACGACGCGCGCGCCCTCGATGAAAGCGCGGCCGTCGATCCGGAGTTGGGCGGCGCGTTCGTGCCATGGTGTTGTTGGCATACCAGTGTTCCTTCCAAAGTGAATAGAATCCCCAGGAAAAACAGTGAGAACCTCATCCGTCGGCGAAGTTCTGCCGCTATAATCGCCGATTTTCCGCCCGATAATTTTTACTCCCCGGAGCTGCTGCCACCATGAACTACACATTGATTACCTGCGTCGTGATCTATTTGCTGGGCACGCTGGCGCTGGGAGTATGGGCGGGTACGCGCATCAAGAATACCAGCGACTTCGCCGTGGCCGGGCGCAGCCTGCCGCTGATCATGGTGATCACCACCACGTTTGCCACCTGGTTCGGCGCCGAGACCGTGATGGGCGTGCCGGCCCGCTTCGTGCAGGGCGGCCTGAACGCCGTCATCGAAGACCCGTTCGGCGCCGGTACCTGCCTGATCCTGGTCGGCCTGTTCTTCGCCACCAAACTCTATAAACTCAACCTGCTGACCATCGGCGACTATTACCGCCAGCGCTACGGCAAGGGCATCGAGGTGTTCTGCTCGGTCGCCATCATCCTCAGCTACCTGGGCTGGGTGGCGGCCCAGATCACGGCGCTCGGCCTGGTGTTCTCGGTGCTGACGAACGGCGCCATGGCGCCGGCCATGGGCATGGTGATCGGCACCCTGGCGGTGCTGATCTATGTGGTGGTCGGCGGCTTCCTGGCCGTGGCCCTGACCGACTTCATCCAGATGATCGTGCTGGTGATCGGCATGTCGATCATCGCCTTCTTTGCCGCCGACCTGGCCGGTGGCGCCGGGCGCGTGCTCGACATGGCGCAGAGCGCCGACCTGTGGCGCCTGTGGCCGGAACCGACCTTCACCGACATCGTGTTCTTCTTCGCCGCCGCCATCACGATGATGTTCGGCAGCATTCCGCAGCAGGACGTGTTCCAGCGCGTGATGTCGGCCAAGGATGCCCCGACCGCGCGCACCGGCGCCGTGATCGGCGGCGCCAGCTACATCCTGTTCGGCTTCGTGCCGATGTTCATCGTCGCCGCCGCCGTGGTGGTGATGGGCGACAGCGCGATGGATCTGGCCAAGAACGACTACCAGCGCCTGCTGCCGACTTTCGTGATGACCAAGATGCCGCTGATCATGCAGATCCTGTTCTTCGGCGCCCTGCTCTCGGCCATCAAGAGCACGTCGTCGGCCACCCTGCTGGCGCCGTCGACCAGTTTTACGGAAAACATCCTGAAAAACCTGCGCCCGGGCATGAGCGACAAGCAGCAACTGTTCGCCATGCGCGTCACCATCGTCGTCTTCGCCGCCCTGGTGCTGGCGTATGCAATCGCGATGGAAGGCACGTCGATCTATGAACTGGTGTCGTCGGCCTACCAGGTGACGCTGGTGGCCGCCTTCGTGCCGCTGGTGATGGGGCTGTACTGGAAGCGCGCCACGACCCAGGGCGCGATCCTGTCGATCGGCGCGGGGATGTTCGTGTGGATTCTGTTCTTCCCGCAGATTTCGTCGCTCGGCGAGCAGTTCCCGGGGCAGCTGGCGGGCTTGATCGCGGCGTTTGCCGGCATGTTCATCGGTTCGCTGGCGCCACAGTTTTTAAAAAATCGCACCGAGCCGTCGAAGACGATCGCAGCGGGCGTTTAACAGGTAGGGTGGGCGCCCCGTGCCCACGCGGAATGATGAGCAGTGTTAGCCTATCCCGCAGCCAACAATGATCGACGTTTCGCGTGGGCACGGGGCGCCCACCCTACGTCCTTCCGGCTCCAGGACAACGTGTTACATCCAGCCGCGTGCGCGTACGTCAGCCAGCGTCAAATCCAGGCACAGCCAGATCCGCGCCGCCATTTCGTCGATTTCCGCCTTCGTCATCACCAGCGGCGGCGCCACGATCATCCGGTCTCCCACAGCGCGCATGATGATGCCGTTGTCGAACATGTGCCCGCGGCACAGCATGCCGACCTGCAGCGTGCGCTCGAAAGGCACGCACTCGTGCACCGTCGCCCCTTTTATACGCACCAGGTTCAGGCCCGCCACCATGCCGCAGCTTTCGGCGTGGCCGACCAGCGGGTGTGTCGCCAACTGCTGAAAGGCCGCCTTGAGGTGCGGGCCGGTTTCCAGCGCCACCTTTTCGATCAGGCGTTCGGCGCGCAGGATGCGCAGGTTCTCCAGCGCCGCGGCGCAGGCGACCGGGTGGCCGGAATAAGTAAACCCGTGGTTGAAATCGCCGCCCTGCTCGACCAGCGCGTGCGCCACGCGTTTACCCACGAGGACGCCGCCGAGCGGCACGTAGCCCGAGGTGACGCCCTTGGCAAAGCTGATCAGGTCGGGACGCATGCCCATCGGCTCGGAACCGAACCAGGCGCCGAGCCGCCCGAAACCGCAGATGACTTCGTCGGCCACCAGGAGCACGCCGTACTTGTCGCAGATGCGCTGCACTTCCGGCCAGTAGGTCGGCGGCGGGATGATGACGCCGCCCGCGCCCTGCACCGGCTCGCCGATAAAGGCGGCGACCTTGTCCGGCCCGAGGGCAAGAATCTCGTCTTCGAGCCAGCCGGCCGCCACCAAACCGAAAGCGTTTTCATCCAGGCCTTGCCCGTGTTCGGCGTAGTTCGGCTGGCCGATGTGGCGGATGCCGGGAATCGGCAAGCCGCCCTGGGCGTGCATGCCGGCCATGCCGCCCAGCGAGGCGCCCGCCAGCGTGCTGCCGTGGTAGGCGTTGTGGCGGCTGATGATGACTTGCCGTTCGGGCTGGCCGAGGATGTCCCAGTAGCGCCGCACCATGCGCACGACCGTGTCGTTCGCTTCCGAGCCGGAGCCGGTAAAGAACACGTGGCTGAACTGCGGCGGCGCCAGCGCCACCAGTTCGGCCGCCAGTTGCACGGCGGGGACGTTGGTGGTGTTGAAAAAACTGTTATAGAAGGGCAGCGTTTCCATCTGCCGGTACACGGCTTGCGAGATCGCCGTGCGGCCATAGCCCACGTTCACGCACCACAGGCCCGACATGCCGTCGATCAGCTGGTGGCCGTCGGAATCCCACAAGTACACGCCCTGCCCGCGCACGATCACGCGCGCGCCCTTGCCGCGCAGCGCCGCGTGGTCGGTGAACGGGTGCAGGAAGTGCGCCGCGTCGAGCGCCTGGATGGCGCGGGTGTCGAAGGTCTCCACGTCGGGAATACCTGCGGAGATCATGCTGGCGGCGAGCACCGCCGATTCGTCGGTTGCCATGACGGCACCTCGTTTATGGTTGTAATCCCTGGTTTTGGATAACGGCTCAGATCAAACGTGCAGCAACAAGTGTTCGCGCTCCCATGGACTGATGACGGTCATGAATTCCTGGTGCTCGAGTTCCTTGATCGCCGAATAGACATCGATGAAACGGTCGCCCAGCACTTCGCGCAGGCGCGTCTCGTTGCGCACCAGGGTCAGCGCTTCGGGCAGCCCCTGCGGCAGTTCGACCGGCATCTTGTAGGCGCTGCCTTCGACAATCGGGGTCGGCTCCAGCGCATCGACCATGCCGAGGTAGCCGCAGGCGAGCGTCACCGCCAGCGCCAGGTACGGGTTGGCGTCGGCGCCGATGATGCGGTTTTCGATGCGGCGGTCCTGCGCGCCCGACACCGGCACCCGGAAGCCGACGGTGCGGTTGTCGACGCCCCATTGCAGGTTGATCGGCGCGGCCGTATGGCGCACGATGCGGCGGTAGGAGTTGACGTAGGGCGCGACGATCGCCATGGCCGAGGGCATGTAGCGCTGCAGCCCGCCGATGTACTGGTGGAACAATTGTGATGCCTTGCCGTCGCCGTCGCTGAAGATGTTGCGCCCGGTTTCCGCATCGACCACGCTCTGGTGCACGTGCATCGCCGAACCCGGCTCGTTGGCCATCGGCTTGGCCATGAAGGTGGCGTACATGTCGTGTTTTAACGCCGCCTCGCGCAGGGTGCGCTTGAAATAGAAGACTTTATCGGCCAGGCCGAGCGGGTCGCCGTGCTGGAAGTTGATTTCCATCTGGCCAGCGCCGATCTCGTGGATCAGGGTGTCGACGTCGAGGTTCATCAGGTCGCAGTAATCGTAGATGTCCTCGAACAGCGGATCGAATTCGTTGACGGCGTCGATGCTGTAGACCTGGCGGCTGGTTTCGGCGCGGCCGCTGCGGCCGATCGGGGCGGCCAGCGGCAGGTCGGGGTCGATGTTCTTCGCGGTCAGATAAAACTCGAGTTCGGGCGCGACCAGCGGCTTCCAGCCCTTCTCGTCATAGAGTTTCAGTACCCGGCGCAGCACCGAGCGCGGCGCGAAATCGACCAGCGTGCCGTCAGCAAAATAACAGTCGTGGATCACTTGCGCAGTGGGATCGACCGCCCACGGCACCATGGTGATGGTGGTCGGGTCGGCCTTCAGGATCATGTCGCGGTCGGTGGCCGAAATGGCGCGGTCGTAGGCTTCATCGTCAGTCGGCGAATTGCCGGTGACGGTCATGCCGAGTACGGCTTCGGGCAGGCGCATGCCGCGCTCTTCGGTAAATTTTACTCGCGGCAGGATCTTGCCGCGGGCAACGCCGGTCAGGTCGGGGACCAGGCATTCGATTTCGGTGACGCGCTTGGCATTGAGCCACTCGTCCATGTCGGTGTAGGAAAAATTCTCGCGGATTGCCATCATTGCCTCGTGGTGTGTTCAGGGTCGCAAGGACGCAACGCGCGTCCTGCACGTGGGGAGAGAGCGAGGCAGAGCTAAGGGACGGCGCTGGCCGGAACGCAGGCACCTGGGTAGGCCACCGAGCGGGCCACTGAGCGGGTCCGGATCGTCATGGCCGCCCCTGTTTTTTGGCGCGGTAGTCGCGGCAAGCCTGGCCAAAGGCGCCGAACATCTTCATGGAATACGGATTGTGGGTGATGCGCCATTCGGGATGCCATTGCACCGCCAGCGTAAAACCGGGTGCTGCGCCGACCGAGAACGCTTCCACCAGGCCATCTTCGGCTGTGGCTTCGACGACCAGTCCCGGCGCCAGTTCGTTGACGCCCTGCCCGTGCAGCGAATTGACGGGAATCTCGTCAGCGCCAACAATCGCGTGCAGCATGCCGCCTTCGACCAGCCGGACCTTATGGGCATCGCCGTATTGCTCGTCCATGCCGAGTTCGGGGTTTTCGCGGTGGTCGAATTTCCCTTCCACCATCTGCACCGCCTGGTGCAGCGAGCCGCCCAGGGCCACGTTCATCTCCTGGAAACCGCGGCAGATCGCAATGATCGGGATGCCCCGTCCCACGGCCGCACGGATCAGCGGCAGGGTCGTTTCGTCGCGCGCCGGGTCTTGCGGCAGCGATGGATCGAGCACCTCTTCCGAGTAATAGCTGGGGTGCACGTTCGAGGCGGAACCGGTGAGCATGATCCCGTCGCACAGCTGCAGCATCGTCTCCAGGTCGAGGTCCTTGCCCAGCGAAGGCAGGATCATGGGAGCGCAGTCGGCGCCAAGGACGATGGCGTCGACATACTTGTGCTGGGCCGCGTGGTACGGATGTTCGCCGAAATCACGCGTGCAAGCTGGAACGATAACGATGGGGCGCATGGTGTCTACCTTGTTCGTGAGCGCACTGAGACCATCATACGAGCAATCTGGTCGGAGCGCGAGAGGCCATTAATCCAGATCAAACACGGTGCCGATGCCGCGCATGCGGTGTGCCGATCTGCTAATAAATCTGCGGTTTCATAACAAAAGCATAACGTCAACCTAAAAACAGTGCCAACACGATCCGCTGACCACGCCTCGAATCCCTTATTCAAGGCGAATGCTTCTCAAAAATTCTGTCGAAAATTCTTACATTTCGCATTTTGATCTTCCTCACGGAAACACTAAGTGATTGAAAGAAATAACTATTTCTTTTGTGGCACAACAATTGCTTATAGCTCATCAACAAAATCCTTCATAGAGAGATCACCATGCGCCTGCTGAACAAAATCGTTGCCGCCACCGTCCTCGCCTTCGGCGTCACCTCGGCCGCCCACGCGACCTATACCAACAGCCACTACAACAGCCACTACATCACGACCAGCGATCCATACGCGTTCACGCTGAACGTCGACAAGAAGCCAGACACGACGATCAAGACGGCCAATCTCTCGCTGTACTTTGCGGACATCTTCGATTTGTTTGGCAAGACCTACGAAACGGTGACGGTCAAACTCGACAACACGATCGCGGGTACCGTCAGCAACGTCAACTGGTTCGGCGATTATTACGATTTCAACGTGCCGCCTTCGATGCTTAATGACGGCAAGTTGAACGTATCGATCAGCCTGGGCTGCAACCTGGTGAAACACGGTGTCTGCAAATCCGAGCAGGACGTCTGGCTCAAGGACGTGCTGCTGTCGATCAACCGCGTGCCGACCGTGCCGGTCACGCCGCCGGTTGTAACGCCACCGGTTGTGACGCCGCCTGTCGTGACGCCGCCTGTCGTGACGCCGCCTGTGACGCCGACCGAGCCAACCGACCCGGTGCCGCCGATCGTGACCTTCCCTGAGCCGCCAACCACGATCGACCCGACCCCGCCGACCACCCCGGCCGAAGTGCCGGAACCAGCCACCCTGCTGACCCTGGCCGCTGGCCTGATGGGCCTGGCCGCCGCGCGCCGCCGCCGCGCCTGATCCTTCTACTCCACTGGAAACACGAGCACGAAGGTGCTCGTGTCCGGACCCGGCCGCACCTCCGCGCGGCCGCCATGCAAGTGCATGATGGCGCTGACGATCGCCAGCCCCAGGCCGGTCGACCCGGCGCCCGCACTGCGCGCCGCGTCGGCGCGGTAGAAGCGATCGAACAGATAGGGCAGGTCGCGCGCATCGATCGGCTTGCCCCTGTTGGTCACCGTCAGCTCGGTCTCCTGGCCGGCTGCGCTTGCGCTCACGGTAGCGGCCAGCGTGATCACGCTGCCCGGCTGCGCATGGCGGATCGCGTTCGACAGCAGATTAGCCAGTGCCCGCCGCAGCAACTGGGCATCGGCCAGCACGGTTCCGCTGGCGGCGTCATCGATGGTCACGCCGCGCTCCTCGGCCATGCCCTCGAAAAATGCGCGCATGCGCGCAAACTCCTCTCCGATCGCCAATGGCTGGCGCACCGTGGCCACGTCTTCCTGGCGGGCACGCGCAAGAAACAGCATGCTGTCGACCATGCGCGACAGGCGTTCGAACTCTTCCACGTTTGAAGCGAGCAATTCCTCGTACTCGTCCGGGCTGCGCCGCTGCGCCAGCGCCACCTGGGTCTGGCCCAGCAGGTTGTTGACCGGGGTACGGAACTCGTGGGCCAGATCGGCCGAAAAGCCCGACAGGCGCGTGTAGCCGTCGTGCAGGCGCGCCAGCATGGCGTTCAGGGCTGCGATCAGCGGGCGCAGTTCGCTGGGCGCATCCGCGCTGTCGAGCTGGCTGTCGAGCCTGCCCGGCCGCACCAGGGCGGCATGCGCGGCGATCGCCCGTAATGGCCGCAGGCCACGCGCCAGCAACAACACGGCGAGCACGCCCGCGAGCATGGCTGCCAGCGCACAGGCCAGCACGATTTGCTGGCGGTAGCGCGCGAACATGGCCGTGCGGTCGGCATAGACGCGCGCCACGGTGATGCGCAGCAGCTGTCCATCGAGCCGCGCCGTTCCCGCCACCACCTGGCCCGGGGCGCCGCCACGGCTGGTCCAGGCCAGGATCGCGCTGCGGGTCGGCGCGGCCGCGGCCGGCGGCAAGGGATACGTTTCGCCCGGCGCGTTAATGTCGAGCAGGACCTTTCCGTGTGCATCCTCGATGCGCACCAGCGAATTTTCCTGGCCGCTCATCGTGTCGCGAAAGTATTGCGGGCGCTCCCGCAGCAGCGCCTGGGCGCCGGCGCTGCCGAGCAATTGCTGCACCTGGCGCAGCTTGCCGAGCAGGGCGATGTCGTCGCGGCGCGCGATCTCGCCGACAAACGCGCGGTACAGGTACAGGCCGAGGCCGGCCGCGCTCAGGGCCACGATCAGCACGAAGGCGAGACTGACGCGCAGGGTCAGCGAACCCCTCATTCACCCTGCTCCGCGTCGCATACATATCCCATGCCGCGCCTGGTATGGATCAGCTTGATCATAAACGGGTCGTCGAGCTTGCGCCGCAGGCGCCGGATCGCCGCGTCGATGACGTTGGTATCGCTGTCGAAATTCATGTCCCAGACCTGGGAAGCGATCAGGGAGCGCGACAGCACCTGGCCCTGGCGCCGCGCCAGCAGGTGCAGCAGATTGAATTCCTGCGTGGTGAGCACCACCTGCCGGCCCTGACGCCGGACCTTGCGCCGCACGACATCGATTTCCATGTCGCCAATGCACAGCAGTTCGTCCTCGCGCACCGGCGCGCGCCGCAGCAAGGTACGGATGCGCGCCACTAGTTCCACGAATGCAAAGGGCTTGACCAGGTAATCGTCGGCGCCCAGTTCCAGGCCCTTGACCCGGTCCTGCACCTCGTCGCGTGCGGTCAAAAACAGGACCGGCAATTGCGCCGTCGCTTCATGGGCACGCAGCGCCGCCAATACTTCCCAACCGTTCATACCTGGCAGCATGACGTCGAGCACCACCAGGTCGACTTCTTCCTCGCCGGCGATCTGCAACCCGTCGCGCCCGTTGCGCGCCAGGCTGGCGCCAAACCCCGACTCGCGCAGGCCGCGCTGCAGGTAGTCGCCGGTCTTCGGCTCGTCTTCGATGATGAGGATGTGCATGGCGGCCATTTTAAGCTGCCGGGATGGCGTCGAACATGACAGGATTGTCATCCTGGCGTCAGGCTGGCGTCGCCATCGGCCGGGTAAAGTAAGTGCTTCATCTCAGCAGAGGATCCCATGACCAAACTTGTCCTGGCGCTGTGCGCCGCGTTGCTGACGCAGCCGGCACTTGCCGCCCTGCCGCCCCCGGCCGACCTGTCGCTCGATGCCGCCAACGGCCTTGCCGCCGCGGCGATCGGCGCTTGCCGTGCGCAGGGCCGCGCCATCGTGGTCGCCATCGTCGATCGCGGCGGCAACCTGGTGGCCGTGCAGCGCGCCGATGGCGTCGGCCCGCACAACACCGAGGCCAGCCGGCGCAAGGCCTATACGGCGCTGTCGACCCGCAACAGCACGCTCGCGCTGGCCCGCAATGCCGCCGCCGAACCCGATACCCGCAACCTGGCGACCCTGCCCGAACTGCTGCTGCTCGGCGGCGGCGTGCCGCTGCGTAGCGGCGGGCAGGTCGTCGGCGCCATTGGCGTGGCCGGCGGCGGCGGCGCCGTCAACGACCACGCCTGCGCGCTGGCCGCCATTACGGCCACGCCGCCATTCGAAGCCTCCCGCAACTGATTTATCCTTCAAAGGAATCCACCATGCCCAGTATCGCCCGTACCTTCTTCGCCGCCAGCCTGCTGAGCGCTTGCCTGCATGCCGCGGCAGCGCCTGCAGCAGACAATCCCCTCAGCGTCCATATCCTCGACCTGCAAAGCGGGCAGCCGACCGCGGGCGTGGCCGTCACGCTCGAGAGGCGCGATGGCCGCGACTGGCGCGCGCTCGCCAACGCCGTCACCGATGCCCAGGGTCGGGTGCGCGCCCTGTACCCGGCCGGCAAACCATTGGCCGCCGGCGCCTACCGCATCGTCTTCAAGACCGGCGAGCACTACGCGCGCCTGCGCCAGCCGACCTTCTTCGACCAGATTCCGGTCGAGTTCAAGGTCGAGAATACCACCCAGCACTATCACATCCCCCTGCTGCTGAGTCCATACGGCTACTCGACCTACCGCGGCAACTGACGCGCAGCAGGACGGGGGAGTGGCCGGAAACGGTCTACCATGCGGGATGAACCTGGCCAACGAGTATCCCCCCATGCCATCCATGAAGCACTCCTTCCTGCCGCCGGGTTCACATGGAGCGTGACCCACTGGCGGCTGGCGTCGATGCGCCGCTGTTCATCGTGCCGCGCGTGCTCGACGGCTTGCGCGCGTACCGGAACTCGGCATGCCTGGCGGATGAACTGGTGCAGCTGGCCGATACGCTGCTGGCGGGAATCGAAGCACATCCAACCAAATTCTGGGTGTTGAAGCAGTTTCAAAAGACGCTGGATGCGCTGGGCGACCACGACGCCCAGGCGCGCGAGCACGTATGCGGTGAGCTGGAAAAGCTGATGGCGATGCTCGGTATCGCCAGTTCGGATGGGGTACTCGGCATTCACCACCGGTAGCGCCGCAATTCGCAACCATATGTCGGCGCCAGCCGCTGACTCCTGCTCCACGCCGTTCCATTACCCGTTATGATCAATTGACCGCGATCAAATTGATCATACGCGTCCACAGAACAGCCAACGATCCCAGGAGACAAGCAGTGAAAAAGCAAGCGTCGCCGTATCTCATTCCCATCGCCATTCCCCTGAAAACCCTGCTCGCCTCGAGCATTGCCGCCGTGCTGCTGGCCGCCTGCGGCGGCAACGACAACGACGTAGCGCCGCCCTCGCGCGTGGCGATGGACGTCGTGCGTACCGCCGGCGGCGAAGTGCGCGCCGTCGACCGCCTCGGCATGCGCAGCTATTTCGCGATTCCCTTCGCCGCTCCGCCGGTCGGCGCGCGGCGCTGGACGGCGCCGGCGCCGGCGCAACCGTGGACCACCACGCTGGCCGCCACCAAGTCGGCGGCACCCTGCCTGCAGACCAGCGCCAGCCCGTTCCGGATGTCCGGCGACAGCGAAGACTGCCTGTATCTCGACGTGCACGCGCCGACCGGACTCGGGCCGTTCCCGGTCATGGTCAACCTGCATGGCGGCGCCTTCAATACCGGCGGCGCCGCGGTGTATGCCGACCCGTCGCCGCTCGTGAATAAAGGCGTGATCGTGGTGAATGTCGGCTACCGCCTCGGCGCCATGGGTTTCCTCGCGCATCCGACCCTGGCCGCCGACGGCGCCGCCGGCAATTACGGCATCATGGACCAGCAGGCGGCCTTGCGCTGGGTGCAGGACAATATCGTCCAGTTCGCAGGCGACAAGAACAACGTCACCCTGTTCGGCGAATCGGCCGGCGGCTTCAGCGTGATGGTGCACCTGGCTTCGCCCGGCTCGCGGGGCCTGTTCAACAAGGCGATGATCCAGAGCGGTAACTACGGCAACGACCGCCAGCTGAGCGCGGCGCAGATGGGCGCCGTCAGCGGCTCCATCGTCGACACGGCGATCAACGCCGCCCGCACCGCCGGCGTCAGCGGCATCAACTGCGCCGCGGGCGCGGTCACGGCGGCATGCCTGCGCAGCCTGCCGGACGCGGTAATCCGCACCTACCTGGCCGACGCCATCAGCACCGCCCTGCCGATCATGGTGCCTTCGGTGGACGGCAAGGTGCTGCCGCAGTCGGTCAAGGCGACCTTCGCCGCCGGCGAGAACATCAAGGTGCCGACCGTGAACGGCACCAATCAGGACGAATACGCACTGTACATCGCGATCAACGAAGCCGCGCGCCGGGCGGCAGCGACGCCGCCGAACGTCGATCCGGCCAACACCAGCTTCGCGCTGCCGGCCGCGGGCTACGCGCCGACCATCGCCGGCCTGACGGCGGGGACCGGCATCAACGTCAACGAGGTCATCTCTACCTATTACCCGCTGACGAACTACGGTAGCAATCCGGCTACCCAGCCGAGCCTGGCGGCGTCGAGCCTGGCGACCGACCTCGGCTTCTCGTGCCCGGCCCTGCGCACCTCGCAGCGCATCGCTTCTCAGGGTTCGCCGGTCTACATGTACGAATTCCGCGACCAGACCGCCTTGCCGACGGTCGGCGTGGCCAACGGCCGCTACACCCTGAGCTTCCCGCAGGGCGCGGCACACTCCTACGACCTGCAATACCTGTACAACCTGGGCGACCTGCAAAACGACGAACGGCGCGCGCTGCAGACGGCGATGACGCTTTACTGGAGCAATTTTGCCAAGACCGGGAATCCGAACAGCGGCGGCACCGTGCCGGCGGAATGGCCGGCCTTTACGGGGCCGGACAAGGTGCTGGGGCTGGACGTGGCGTCGGGTGGCGGTGTGAAGGCATTGAGTACCTTCGATGCGGATCACAAGTGCTCGACGGCGTGGGCGCGGGTCGTAACGTTCTGATTGCCTGAGTCGAGACAGTCGCATACGCAGGGTGGGCTCTCCGGGCCCACGCGTTACGGGCGTGTCACTCGGCCCGTAACGGCAATGTACCGCTCATTAACGTTTGCAAATGCACGTTTGCAAATGCCGCGTAGCGATATGTTGCGGCGAACGCAGAGTGGAAGCGTGCGTAACGCGTGGGCTCGGAGAGCCCACCCTACGAGGTTGTGAAAAAAAATCGCCATGGCTGCGTTGCCTCGTCTCGTCGTGCACTCGTACTGTCTTCGACTCGGCGCCGGGGGGCCGTATCCCTTGCCCTGACGATTTTTTCACAACCTCTACGATACACAAGAGCCAGTGCTGTTTGCCAACAAATCAGCACGCAGGCGCCGCGTGTTATTTATCCTTGTACTCGTGATCCTTGTACTCGTGATCCTTGTACTCGTCATATTTGCGCGCGTCGCCGCGCACTTTATCGGCGGGATACTTGGCGCGGTTGAGGACCATCTTTTCCTCGACCGCCGCCATCAGGTCGACGTCGAGTTTGTCGGCCAGGCGCACCAGGTAGACCAACACGTCGGCCATCTCATGGCGCACTTCGGTCAGCCTGGCGTCGCCGAGTTCGTCGCTGCGGCCATGCTGCAGCCACTGGAAATGTTCCAGCAGCTCGGCGGCCTCGACCGCCAGCGCCGACGACAGATTCTTCGGCGTATGAAACTGGTCCCAGTCGCGCTCGTCGACGAAGGTGCGCACCAGTTCGCGCAGGCGGGACAAGTCTCCAACCTTGCCCTGCCCCTCGTCGGAGCTCACAGCTCTTCCCCGCGGTCGCGGTAGCCGTCGAGCACGACTTCGAGCTTGGGAGCGATTTCCTCGAAATTGCTGACCGTGATGCCGAGGTCGCGCAATAAACCGTCGTGCACGCCGTAGACCCAGCTGTGGATGGTCAGCGGCTGGCCGCGTTCCCAGGCGTCGCGCACGATCGTCGTGTGGGCGACATTGATGACCTGCTCGGCCACGTTCAGTTCGACCAGGCGGTTGGTGGCCGACACGCCGGCCACGTTGCCCAGGTATTTGCCGTGCTTGTCGCGCACGTCGCGCACGTGGCCGAGCCAGTTGTCGGCCAGGCCGACGCGGGTGTTGGTCAGCGCCGCATGCACGCCGCCGCAGCCGTAATGGCCGCAGATGATGATGTGCTTGACCTTCAGGACGTCGACCGCGAACTGCAACACGGACAGGCAGTTCAGGTCCGAGTGCACGACCACGTTGGCGATATTGCGGTGCACGAACAGTTCGCCCGGCGCCATGCCGAGCAGTTCGTTGGCCGGCACGCGGCTGTCCGAGCAGCCGATCCACAGGTACTCGGGTGCTTGCTGCGAGGCCAGGTCTTTGAAATAGCCCGGGTCTTGCTCGACCATCGAGCCCGCCCATTCACGGTTGCGCTTGAAAAGGTCGGCAGCCGTGAGGCCGGTCGGGGTTTTTGCCATCTGATTCTCCTGCTGGTTTGAGCTGCGCGTATTGTAAACGCAACACAGAAACGCCACACCGCCGCACGCGGGACAAAAAAAACCGCCGGGGGCTGGCGCCGCCCGGCGGTTTTATTACAGCATCTTACTCGAAGAAGTCTTTGACCTTGTCCATCCAGCCCTTGCTTTGCGGGCTGTGCTTGGCGCCGCCTTCGTTGGTCAGACGGTCGAACTCGCGCAGCAGGTCTTTCTGCTTGTCGGTCAGTTTGACCGGGGTCTCGACCACCATGTGGCAGAACAAGTCGCCGGCATAGCCCGAACGCACGCCCTTGATGCCTTTGCCCTTGAGGCGGAATGTCTTGCCGGTCTGCGTGCCTTCCGGCACCGTGAACGAGACTTTACCGGTCAGCGTCGGTACTTCGATCTCGCCGCCCAGGGCCGCTTTCGAGAACGAGATCGGCATTTCGCAATGCAGGTCGTCGCCTTCGCGCTGGAACACCGCGTGCGGCTTGATGTGGATCTCGACGTACAGGTCGCCCGACGGACCGCCATTCGTGCCCGGTTCGCCGTTGCCGGTCGAGCGGATGCGCATGCCGTTGTCGATACCGGCCGGGATTTTCACTTCCAGCGTCTTGTTGCGCTTGATGCGTCCGGCGCCCGAGCACGATGGGCATGGTTCCGGGATCATCTTGCCGCTGCCGTGGCACTTCGGGCAGGTTTGCTGGATGCTGAAGAAGCCCTGCTGCATACGGACCTGGCCATGACCGGCGCAGGTGGTGCAGGTAACCGGCTGCGTGCCCGGCTTGGCGCCGCTGCCGTGGCAGGTGTCGCACTTGTCCCAACTCGGCACGCGGATCGTCGTGTCGAAGCCGTTGGCTGCCTGCTCGAGCGTGATCTCGAGGTTGTAGCGCAGGTCGGCGCCGCGGTAGACCTGCGGTCCGCCGCCGCCGCGCCCACCGCGGCCGCCGCCAAAGATGTCGCCGAAGATATCGCCGAAGGCATCGCCGAAACCGCCGGCGCCGCCGCCGAAGCCGCCGCCCCCCATGTTCGGATCGACGCCGGCGTGACCGTAGCGGTCATAGGCCTCGCGCTTCTCCGGATTGGTCAGCATCTCGTAGGCTTCCTTGACCTCCTTGAACTTCTCTTCCGCTTCCTTGTTGTCCGGGTTGCGGTCAGGGTGGTACTTCATCGCCAGCTTGCGATAAGACTTTTTAATTTCTTCTTCCGAAGCACCCTTCGCGACCCCAAGGATCTCGTAAAAATCACGCTTTGCCATTTGGCACCTTGCTGTTATCTGCTAATCGAACTGTCTGAACAAAAAAACCGAGCCGCGAACCTTGTGGATTCATCGGCTCGGCCGTTTTATGCGAATGTTAATTACTTCGCGTCTTTGACTTCTTTGAAATCGGCGTCGACGACGTCGTCAGCCTGGGCCGACGATTCCGCACCGCCCTGCTGGGCACCACCTTCGGCACCCGCACCGCCAGCCTGCTGCGCCTGCATGTCGGCGTACATCTTCTCGCCCAGCTTTTGCGCAGCGGTCGTCAGGGCCGCGGTCTTGGCTTCGATGTCGCCCTTGTCGCCGGACTTGATCGAACCCTCGAGGTCGGTGATGGCCGCTTCGATCTTTTCCTTCTCGCCCGCTTCCAGCTTGTCGCCGTATTCGGTCAGCGACTTGCGGGTCGAGTGGACCAGCGCGTCGGCCTGGTTGCGCGACTCGGCCAGTTCCTTGATCTTCTTGTCTTCCTCGGCGTTCAGCTCGGCGTCCTTCACCATCTTCTGGATTTCGTCCTCGGTCAGGCCCGAGTTCGCCTTGATGGTGATCTTGTTTTCCTTGCCGGTGGCCTTGTCTTTCGCGCCGACGTGCAGGATGCCGTTGGCGTCGATGTCGAAGGTCACTTCGATCTGCGGGGTGCCGCGTGCTGCCGGCGGGATGCCCTCGAGATTGAATTCGCCCAGGCCCTTGTTGCCGGCCGCGATTTCACGCTCGCCCTGATACACCTTGATGGTCACTGCCGGCTGGTTGTCGTCGGCGGTCGAGAACACTTGCGAGAACTTGGTCGGAATCGTGGTGTTCTTGTGGATCATCTTGGTCATCACGCCGCCCAGGGTTTCGATACCCAGCGACAGTGGCGTCACGTCCAGCAGCAGCAAGTCCTTGCGTTCGCCCGACAGGACCGAACCTTGAATCGCGGCGCCGACGGCGACGGCTTCGTCCGGGTTCACGTCCTTGCGTGGATCCTTGCCGAAGAACTCTTTGACTTTTTCCTGCACCTTCGGCATGCGGGTCATGCCGCCGACCAGGATGATGTCGTCGATATCGGACACCTTGACGCCGGCATCCTTGATCGCGGTACGGCATGGCTCGATCGTCTTGGCGATCAGTTCCTCGACCAGCGATTCCAGCTTGGCGCGGGTCATTTTCAGGTTCAGGTGGACCGGCGCGCCGTTCGCCATGGCGATGTACGGCTCGTTGATTTCGGTCTGCTGCGACGACGACAGTTCGATCTTCGCGCGCTCGGCCGACGCCTTGATGCGCTGCAGGGCGATCGCGTCTTTCGACAGGTCGAGGCCGTTGATCTTCTTGAATTCGTCGATGATGTAATCGATGACGCGCTGGTCGAAGTCTTCGCCGCCGAGGAAGGTGTCGCCGTTGGTCGACAGCACTTCGAACTGCTTTTCGCCGTCCACGTCCGCGATCTCGATGATCGAGACGTCGAAGGTGCCGCCGCCGAGGTCATACACGGCGATCTTGCGGTCGCCCTTTTCGGTCTTGTCCAGGCCGAAAGCCAGTGCAGCCGCGGTCGGCTCGTTGATGATGCGCTTGACGTCCAGGCCCGCGATACGGCCGGCATCCTTGGTTGCCTGGCGCTGCGAGTCGTTGAAGTAGGCCGGCACGGTGATGACCGCTTCGGTGACTTCTTCGCCGAGGTAGTCTTCGGCGGTCTTCTTCATCTTGCGCAGGATTTCAGCCGACACCTGCTGGGCGGCCAGCTTCTTGTCGCGCACGCCGATCCAGGCGTCGCCGTTCTCGGCCTTGACGATCGCGTACGGCATCAGGCCGATGTCCTTCTGGACTTCCTTCTCGTCGTACTTGCGGCCGATCAGGCGCTTGACGGCGAACAGGGTATTTTTTGGATTGGTGACGGCCTGGCGTTTCGCAGGTGCACCGACGAGGATCTCGCCATCTTCCTGGTAAGCGATGATCGACGGCGTGGTACGCGCGCCTTCCGCGTTTTCAATGACCTTTGGCTGGCCGTTTTCCATGATCGCAACGCACGAGTTGGTGGTGCCCAGGTCGATACCGATGATTCTGCCCATGATTTTTTTCCTTTGAATTACTGAAGTTTCGGATGTATTGGAATATTGGGAAAAACTGCGTGTTTTCAAGGGGCCGGCCCTCCGGGGCCTCTTGCCACTTGGCACAGGATGTTTTTCTTATTTTGCCTGCGCTGCGGTGACGATGGCCGGGCGCAACAGGCGGTCGGCGATCATGTAACCCTTTTGCAGCACGCTGACCACGGTATTGGCTTCCTGGTCGGCCGGCACCACGGCCACGGCCTGGTGCTTGTTCGGATCGAGCTTGTCGCCCTGCGCCGGCAGCACTTCGACCAGGCGGTTCTTCTCGAACGCGGCGGTCAACTGCTTGAGCGTCATCTCGACGCCTTCCTTGATCGATTCGACCGTCGGGCTTTCCACCTTCAATGCCATCTCGAGGCTGTCGCGTACCGGCACCATGGCCTCGGCGAAACTTTCGATGGCAAATTTGTGGGCTTTACTGACGTCTTCCTGGGCGCGGCGGCGGATGTTCTCGGCGTCGGCCTTGGCACGCATGAACGCGTCGTGCATTTCAGCCAGCTTGGCTTCGGTCGCACTCAGCTGTTCTTCGAGGCCTGGCTCTCCGGTTGGGGACGTGGCCTGTGCAGCAGGAGCAGCATCGCTCTCCGGCTGGGGAATCACCTCTGGATTTTCTTGATCATGCATCGAAAACACTCCTGAAATCAAATACTTGGCTGAATAATGAGACGGACATAACTCGTCGTACAGCGCCGCATATGGGGCGATCTCCTACAACTTCAAGGGGTATTGCACAGAGGCCGGCAGAAAGACTGACAACATTTGTTACAACAGTTACCGATGAGCTGATTCTTTCCCGCGCGAAGCGCTCTACCATGCTCGCAAGACGCGTCACGACGTCTTTCGAACAAGAACCAGGGCCAAGGGAGCCAGCATGAAATTGCGAATGATCAGCAGCGCCGTCGTGGTCTACACCGCGCTGGCAGTGGCGTGCATCTGCTACGCCGGGGTATAGAACACACCGTCAAAACGTGCCATTTTAACAGGTCCGCGAAGCGGACCGGGAGGCTGGGCCTAGGCGGCCCCGCGGTTCCCCGCCCAGTGATAGGTAAGGCCCAATACGGCACGCCCGTACTGGCACCCAATTGTGTAGCGCGCGGGCCTGTGGAACGCGTGGGCGGCAAAGCCGCCCACCTTACATGTGTGATCAGACCCGTAGGGTGGGCGGGTTCCCCGCCCACGCGGTGATAGTTGAACTCAGATCTTCCACGCCAGTGCCGGCATACGGATTTATGCGCCTAAGCGCAACGCATGCTCGCGCCCCACTTCCGCCTCGCGTCGCTGCACCTCCCGCTGGGACGGACTCATCATGGTCGGCCAGCCAATCAAATGCTGCTCGGCGATCTCGGCCAGCCCGACGATCCAGGTCGGCGCCTCGTTCAGGCATGGAATATAGTGAAATTCCTTGCCGCCCGCCGCCTCGAAATCGTGCTTCACTTCCATCGAGATCTCTTCCAGGGTTTCCAGGCAATCGCTGGTGAAGCCAGGGCAGATCACGTCCACGCGCTCAATACCCTGGCGCGCCAGTTCCGCCACGGTCGGCGCCGTGTACGGCTGCAGCCACTCGGCCTTGCCGAAACGCGACTGGAAGGTAACCAGGTAGTCGTCGGGCGACAGCCGCAGGCGTGCCGCCAGCAATCGCGCCGTCTTCTGGCATTCGCAGTAATACGGATCGCCCAGCATCAGGGTGCGCTTGGGCACGCCATGGAAACTCATCACCAGCTTTTGCCCGCGCCCGTGCGCTTCCCAGTGCGCCAGCACGGTATCGTGCAGCGCGTCGATATAGCCGTCGTGGTCGTGGTAGTGCTTGACCAGGCGCAGTTCGGGCACGTTGCGGATGTTCTTGTAATGGGCAAACACGGCGTCCCAGATCGACCCGGTGGTCGTGCCCGAATATTGTGGATAGGCCGGCAGCACGGCGATGCGGTCGCAGCCCTCCGCCTTCAACGCATCGAGCACTTCCGGCAACGATGGTGAGCCGTAGCGCATCGCCATGCGTACCTGCACGCCTTCATGGCCGCGCTCCTGCAGCGCTTCGCCCAGCAGGTCGGCCTGCTTCTGCGTGTGCACCTTCAGGGGCGAACCTTCACGCGTCCAGATCATCTGGTATTTCTTGGCGGAGGCGCCCGAGCGGAACGGCAGGATGATCAGGTTCAGGATGAACCACCACACCAGGCGCGGAATCTCGACCACGCGCGGGTCGGACAGGAACTGCTTCAGATAGCGCTTCACCGCCGGCCGCGTCGGCGCGTCGGGCGTGCCGAGGTTAACGAGCACGATGGCGCTGCGCGGGAGCGAGCCGTGGGTGTGAGCGGGTTCTTTTCTGAAGGGCATAAGCGAATGGGTGACGAATGGGGCCTTCATTATAGGTGCGCCCGTTGCCGCATTCGAGTTGATATTCTCGATCGGTGCGATAGCCCAGCCGTTCGGCAATGTCATTGCCACGGAAGGCAAAAAAAACGCCGCCCGGAAGCGGCGTCTGGCTGCTGCATGTCGCTTTAGGTCGTGACTTTCAGGCGCACGTCGATGTTGCCGCGCGTCGCATTCGAGTATGGGCAGACGATATGCGCCTTGTCGACCAGTTCCTGCAACTGGCCCTGCTCCATGCCGGGGCCGTGAATGGTCAGGTCGACTTCGATGCCGAAGCCGGTCGGGATCTGGCCGATGCCGACCTCGCCGGTCACGGTCAACTCTTCCGGCAGTTTCACTTTGGCCTGGCCGGCGACGAATTTCAGCGCGCCGAGGAAGCAGGCCGAATAGCCGGCCGCAAACAGTTGCTCGGGATTGGTGCCAGTGGCGCCATTGCCGCCGAGTTCTTTCGGCGTCGTCAGCTTGACGTCCAGCACGCCGTTGTCGCTACGCGAGGTGCCTTCGCGGCCGCCCTGCGAGGTGGCCTTGGCGCGGTACAGGACTTTGTCGATGCTCATGCGAACCTCCTTTGTTTTGGTTGGAGGGAGATTGTGGCAGATGCATGAGCGGTGGAGCGCCCGGTAGAGGTGGAGCCGGCCTGGGCCTCCCCGGTCGCGCCAAACGCACGTGGACGAGGGATGTCCAGTCTTACAGGCCATTGATGAAATACAGCGTCGTGTTGCCGATGCTGCCGACCGAACGGGCTACGACGGCCGAGTGCGGGCCGGTAGCAACGACGGTGCGGCGGTCGCCCAGCAGGATCGGTGGTTGCGGCCAGCGCAGGTCGGTAATCTGGAGGCGGCGACTGCCGATCAGGTCGGTCGTACCCCCCTGGGCGCCGGCCTGCGCGTTCAGGTAATCGACTTCGAATACGCTCCTGGACGAATCGTTCGCACCGAATCCCTGCGCACTGTCCCACACATCGACCGCCCCGTAGGTCTTTTCCGGAATGTTCAACAGCCGCATCACTCGGCCTTCAGGTGCGAGGATCCAGCCGATGCGCTTGCCAGTAGCCAACGATGCGTAGCTGTAACCGTCTTGCATCGTGTCACCCTGGAATCGGGTCTGGCCGAACCCCTGCCACAATGGTTTGGGCGACGAACTGTTCAGCACTGCCGTCGGACCATCGAATGCGTAGCGCGACAGGTTATTTTCCGTCGTTTTCTGGTTCACCACGACAATTTCGCGCGGCCCGTTGAAGGCAATGTCGCTCATGTAGGCTTCAGGCGACTGCGAAACGACTGCGCCGGCGCGATACACAGTGAAGCCCACGTTATGCGCCTGCACTACGGCCACGGTATCGGGCTCTGCCGGCGAGATGGCCAGCGACGTCACCGGACGCTGCAGGCCGGTAACGCGCCAGCCCAGTGCACCGGCTGCGCCCACGTCGACGCGCTGGAAACCGTTCTCTTCCGGTAGCGTGACGTAAGCGACACTGCCGCTGCCGGACACGGTCACCTGGCCTGGCTGGCTCGACAGTGGATAGCGGGCTTCGATGCTGCCGTCCGCGGGACGCAGCACAACCAATGAATTTCCGATTGGGCCGCCCTCGGGGCCGATGATCCCGACCAGGCGGTCCCGCTGGCGGTCATAGGCCATGCCGCTCAGCGGCATCGTTACCGAAAGCACACTGACATCCTGTGCAAGCGCCGGCTGGGTCACCATCTTCGGGGTGGCGACCGCTTCCACCGCGCCCAGGTCGAACACCATCAGCTTGACCCGCTTGTGGAAGGCATCGTCGATCTGCAGCGCTACCCGTCCTTGGCCGGCATCGACCACGCGCTTCAGTTCCGGCGAGTAGTTGCTGCCGTCGGCGAGCGGCGCGAATGCGAACACGGCCCGGCGCTTCAGGGTGAAGCGGTCGCTGGCGTACTCCGACAGCACCAGGCCGGGTTCCCCGGAACTGCCGAAACTTTGCACGGAGACTTCGGACAGCGTTCCCTGGTCGGCCAGGGCGGTGAAAAAGCCGCCCATGCCGTAAGGCTTTATGTTGACGCGTAATGTTGCGGGATCGACGATGTTGCCACCCTCGAGCAGCACCCGGCCGTTGTAGCGTTGCAGCGTATTCTCATCGCAGCACGTGGAGATGCCTGGAAACTGGGGCGCCAGCATCTGGCCCTGGACGGGAATGCGCAGCATGATGCGTGCGCTATCCTCGGTGTCGAGCGACAACAAGGTGTCGGCGTCGGCGAATATCACCTGCGTCGCCTTGTTATTGAGGACAGGGCCCACTTCGAGCGTCTGCGGCCATTTGACGCCATCCTGCCAGACAGCGAGGCGATCGAACATATTCAGGCCAAGCACGCTCTTGCGGCCGGCAGAGACCGCGACGGTACCAGCGTTGCCGGGACGTACCGACAGCGAAGTGGGGTAATAACCCTTGTCGCGCCCTTCGGTCAATTCAATCTCGCGCACCAGGCGGCGCGTCGACAGTTCGTACTGCCGCACCGTGCCGTTTGCGAGACCAACGTACAGCACGCTGCTGTCGTCGGCGATTGCCATGGTGGTCGCGGCAGCGGGCAGGTCGATGCTCCACGCAGTCTGCAACGTCAGCGGCGACAGGCCGAGCAGGGTAGTACTGCCGGCAGCTGCCGATGGCGCCACCAGCAACTGGTCGCGCTGCCGGTCATATGCCATGGCGTCGGCATACAAGTCGCGCACTGCGCCTGGCGCGAGCGAGGCCGTCGCGGTGCGCAGGTCGCCGCCCTCGAAGCGTACCGCCACGGTCGCGACAAGCTGCTGCGGAACGGGCGTCGGCGCCGGCGCCACGGGCGGCGTGACGACTGGCGATGGCGTTGGCCCTACGGTTGACACAGGAGGGGGTGCGCTACCACCGCCGCCACCGCCACCGCCACCGCAGCCTGCCATGACCGCTGCCAGTCCCAGCACTAGAATTCGTTGCAACATCCGGTTCATCGAAACTGCCTTGCTGGCGCCAGCCCCGGCACCTGATGCTTGGTCAACGAACGATGGCCAGTGTTCGCCGTGGCGCCGGTCGACGCCCACGCAGGATCATACATTGGAGTGCACCTGAGAAATCTATCGGATTGTCACCCTGGATGCTGTGCATGCGTGCGGTGCCCAACCGCCTGGTATCTGGAAACGAAAGTGGTGGCGCTCAACGAAACGCCCGGCACGAGCCAGGTTTATGTTCGGCGCAAGCAGGCAGCGATCCGAAAAATAATACGGAGAAGTATTGATGCGGACCGAAATACTCACGGAGCAAGCCCGGAATTTTGTCGTATTCAGACACGCTGCCGGTTGGGTGCTTACCTATCTGACTGGCAGCGTCGGCCTCTACGAAGTCAGTATCCGCCTTACCGAAGATGAGGTTGCTGCGATCTGCCTAAGGCCGGATTTTGCCAAAGCTCTGGCAGAGCAGTTTCGTCGTGCCCCTCAAGACTATCAAGCCCGGGAACTTCGCCCTTCAATTTTTCCACCCGATAGCTGAATCTGAATGTATGCTCAGCGGTCACTCGACCAATCCAGAAAATCGCCCAGCGTTTCTGGAGACGACATCTGAAGAAGCGCCTCGGCCAAGTCATGCTGGTGCTTGGCAACCGCAAACGCAGCGAGTGCACACGCCGTAAAGGCGGTATCCCATGGGCGGCCGGATACCTTTTCCACCAGGCCCGGAAGCCGAGCCAGGGACTGAAAATACGATGCTTCCAAGTCGTTGGGAATGCCAACCCCGCTCCTGTGCCGGCAGATCTCGACCCATGCGGGAAAATGAAAATACACTTCGCTCGCCGTCTCCGGAGACGTGCCGAGTGCCTGTACGACGTGCGGAACTGCCGCGAATGAAGCCGTATGCACGTCCCCTTGATGGGCAAGGGAACTCCATAAGCTGAACCATGGATCGGCACCCCCGCTGTCGCCGGGCAAGGTATGTAGCTGCGCCAGCAGTGCGGGAATGTTTACGGCGCTGCCATACGCATCTTCCAATTCAGCCCAGCGCGGGCTATTCAGGTCGAGCATGGATGCTCCAAAAGTTCAGGACGCCAGCAACTCCCGCGCATGCTTGCGCGTCGTCTCGGTAATCTCGATCCCGCCCAGCATGCGCGCCACTTCTTCCACGCGCGCGCGGTTGTTCAGCACTTCGATGCGCGACACGGTACGGCCTTCGCCGGTCGTGCCCTTGGCCACCTGGAAGTGTTGATTCGCCTGGCTCGCCACCTGCGGCAAGTGGGTCACGCACAGCACCTGCCGTTCCTGCCCCAGGCGTTTTAACAAGCGTCCGACCACCTCGGCCACGCCGCCGCCGATGCCGCTGTCGACCTCGTCGAAGATCAGGGTCGGGGTCGTGGTGGCGTTCGAGGTGATGACGGAGATCGCCAGCGAGATGCGCGCCAGTTCGCCGCCCGAGGCGACCTTGGCCAGCGGACGCGCGGCGACGCCGGCGTGGCCGGCGACCAGGAATTCGACGGCCTCGAGACCATGCGCGCCCGGCTCGGCCGGATTGAGGCCGACTTCGAAACGGCCACCGCCCATGCTCAGTTCCTGCATCGCGTTCGTCACCTGCTCGCTCAGTGCGCGCGCCGCCTTGATGCGCCGCGCCGACAGACGGTCAGCCACCTTGCGGTAGGCAGCTTCCGCCTTTGCTTCCTGACGTTTTAGCCCTTCCATGTCGCTGGCGTCGGCCAGCTGGCGCAGCTTGGCGGCGAGGGCCGCGTGTTCTTCGTGCAGTTCTTCCGGCGTGACGTGATACTTGCGGGAAGCGCTGTGCAGTGCGTCCATGCGCGCATCGACTTCGCGCAGGCGGCCGGGGTCGAGTTCGACTTTGTCGATGTAGCTGTTCAGCGCGTACACCGCTTCCTGCAGCTGGATGCGCGCCGGTTCCATGCAGTCGAGCACGGTCTGCAGTTCGGCGTCGACGTCGACCAGCTTACCCAGCTTGGTGTTCAGCGAACTTAGCTGCGACAGGATCGGGTGGTCGGATTCGGAAATCGCGGCCAGCGCTTCCTGCGCGCCTTCGATCAGGCTGGCGGCGTGCGACAGGCGGCTGTGCTCGTTCGTGATGTCCGTCCACTCGCCGGCTTTCGGCGCCAGTTTATCCAGCTCGCTCACCTGCCATTCGAGGCGCTCGCGCTCGATCAGGACGTTCTTGGCATTCGTTTCGTACTCTTCGCGCTGGCGCGACAACGCGCGCCAGGCACGCCAGGCGAGCGCTACTTCCTGCGCTTCGGCGGCGGCTTGCGGGTCGCGCACGGCGATCTGGTTGTCGAGCAGGGCGCGCTGGGCATCGGCTTTCAATAAACTCTGGTGTGCGTGCTGGCCATGGATGTCGACCAGCATTTCTCCCAATTCGCGCAACTGGCTGGCGGTGGCGGCGATGCCGTTGATATAGGCTTTCGAGCGGCCGGCGTTGTCGATCACGCGGCGCAGCAGCGCGCCGCCCTCTTCCACCGCGAACTCGTTCTGTTCGAGCCAGCTGGTGGCTGTTTCCGTGAGCGCGAAGTCGGCCGTGATGTCGGCCTTGGCCGCGCCTTCGCGCACCATGCTGGCGTCGCCGCGCCCGCCCAGGGCCAGCTGGAGCGCATCGATCAGGATCGATTTACCGGCGCCGGTCTCGCCGGTGAAAACCGAGAAGCCGCGGGCGAATTCGAGTTCGATGGTGTCGACGATGACGAAGTCGCGGATGGTCAGTGTGCGCAGCATGAAAAAAGGGGTCTCCCGGGATTTTTTGGAAAAATTTTTATTTCAATTTGCCGTCGTTCGACGGATATTCATGCCAGTGCAGCTTCTCGCGCAGCGTGTGGTAGTAGCTCCAGCCTTCCGGATGCAGGAAGGTGATGGTATTCGGCGAACGCGAGATGACGATCTCGTCGCCATGCTGCAAGGAGGCGAAAGTCTGCATGTCGAAATTCACCGAGATGTCGCGTCCGCTGACGATCTCGACCACGATCTCGCTGGTGTCGGGGATGGCGATCGGCCGGTTCGACAGCGCGTGCGGGGCGATCGGCACCAGCACCACGCCCTGCAGGCTCGGGTGCAGCAGCGGCCCGCCGGCCGACAATGCGTAGGCGGTGGAACCGGTCGGCGTCGAGACGATGAGGCCGTCCGAGCGCTGGTTGTACATGAAGTGGCCGTCGACCGTGACGCGCAATTCCGCCATGCCGGCGCCGCTGCCGCGCGCCACCACGACGTCGTTGACGGCCACGCCGCAATAAATCATTTCGCCGCCGCGCATGACGCGCCCTTCGAGCAGCGTGCGCTTTTCGGCGGTGGCCTTGCCTTGCAGGATTTCGCCGAGCGCGGGCAGCATGCGCTCGACCGGGATGTCGGTAATAAAACCGAGGCGGCCGAGGTTAATGCCGATCAGGGCGATGTCGTATTGGGCAAGCTGGCGCGCGATGCCGAGCATGGTGCCGTCGCCGCCCATGACGATGACCAGCGGCACCTGCGCGCCGATCTCGGCCACCGTCATGGTCTCGACGCCGGGCATGCCGAGGTTAGCAGCCGTGTCCGCCTCGAACACGACGCGGTGCCCGGCTTCCTGCAGGAAGTCGACGATGCTGGCGACCGGCTCTTCGATGCCGGCCGTATTTTGCCGCACTACCAGCGCGATGATCGATTGCGATTCGGGTGTAGCGGGCATAAAGGTCTCTCGGCGATGGATGGGCGAACACGCTGGAGATTAACCGATAATCCCGGCCGCTGCCACCCGGCCGCGCATCAAATACTGTACAAAATCACAGTATAGAGGTGACCGGGGCGGAACCGCAAGATCAGGCGATCACGGCCAGTGCGGCGGCTGCAACAATCGCCAACACGATACAGAAAAGATGCATGCTTCCCAGCACGATCCAGCGCAGCGCGGTCAGCAAGCGTCCTCCTCCATACACCTTGCGCATCGCGGTCGGCAGATAGAAGGCCAGCCACAGGAACAGCGCCGTGCCGAGCAGGGGAATACTCTCGGGCAGGACCAACAGCAAACTCAGCATCAGGAAAGCAAACGCGTTCGTGTGCAGCGCGAACAGCAGGTGTTCGCCGTAGCGGCGGCCGGAGCCGAGATAGAGCAGCTTGAGCAGTGCGGCGAACACCGGCATCAAGAGGAAGATCGCGTAGGGCGCGTAGCTGGAAAAGGCGCGCTGCAAGGCGGCATTGCGCTCGTGATCCGGCAAGCCGAAGAAATGTCCGACCTTTGTGCCGAGCGCCGGATGAATCGATGCCGCTTTTTGCGCCAGCTTGCTGCCGTCACCCTCGTCGAATTCGATCAGGCTGTCGTGCTTCGAACGCTTGCCGCGCACCTCCCCGTCACTGTCCTCATTCGCTTCGGCACGCGGCGTGAGCACGGCGACCTTGTCTTGCGCCGCATCCGCTTGTGCGCTGGCCTGCACTTGCACCGGTGGAGCCGGCGGCGCATCCGAGGTGGCATTGCCGAAATGGTTGCCGCCAAGTTTAAAGATGGCAAAGAAGATGATGCTGAAGCTCAGGTACAGGCGCAGCGGTTCGACATAGCGCGCGCGCTTGCCTTCGATGTAGTCGCGCGTCAGGCGGCCCGGCCGGAACAGCAGCAACACCACCGACTTCCACAATTTCCCTTCCAGCGCGACATAGTGCGCGATGAATTCGTGCAGGAATTCGCGCGCACTCGGCACGTGCAGGTGCGCCGCCTGGCCGCAGCCCTGGCAGAACTGGCCGGCAATGTGGGCGCTGCAATTCGGGCAAACGGTGGCGTGGTCCAGCAGCAGGTCGTTTTTCACGGCAGGTTCCGAAAAGATGACGAACAAACAAAGGGCGAATACAGCATGGTAACTATTTAATTGCAAAAAAGCATTATCCAATTGCGCGACTCGCGTCCGAATGACACGTTAGGATTCATGCAAGAGTCAGCAGAGGAGAACCATATGGTTATCGAAACCAAAGATCGCTTCGTCAACACCGATGCGAAGATTGAAAACGACGGCATGAAGCGCCAGCCGCACGAGCGCGACGAGTCGCCCGACGGCCAGGACACCGAGCCGCGCGGCATCATCAAGCAGGCCGCCGAAGACCTGGCCCAAGGCCTGGTCGACACCGACCTGCGCAACACGCCCGGCATCAGCGAAGCCGTCGAACCCGAAGCCGGCGCCACTGGCCAGGCCAACCCACAACCCGACCGCCATCGCTCGATGCGCGATCACGATTCGGTCGAGCCCGTTCCGGGCAAGAACCGCTGAAAGGACTATTCACATGACAATCAAACGCAACGGCAGCGCCGTCTGGAGCGGCGGTTTAAAGGACGGCAAGGGCGCCGTCTCGACCGGCAGCGGCGTGCTGAAGGATTCGCAGTACGGTTTCAATACGCGTTTTGAAGATGGCCCCGGCACCAACCCGGAAGAACTGATCGGCGCCGCGCACGCGGGCTGCTTCACGATGGCCCTGTCCGGCCAACTGGGCCAGGCCGGCTTGACGGCCGAGGAACTGCGCACTACGGCAACGGTGTCGATGGAAAAGGTCGAGGGCGGCTTCTCGATCACGGCCGTGCACCTGGACCTGGTGGCAAGAATCCCCGGCGCCAGCCAGGAAGCGTTCGACAAGGCAGCCCAGACGGCCAAGGAAAACTGCCCGGTGTCGAAGCTGCTCAATGCCGAGATCACGCTGACGTCGCGCCTCGAAAGTTAAGGAGGTAGGGTGGGCCGGGCCACGAAAGGCACTCGTGCCCACGCGGGATCAGCGGTCGATCTGAAGCGCAAATGAGCGTAGCCGCAATGCGTATGCAAGCATCGCTGTTGTTCACATGCCGTACCCGTGGGCACAAGTGCCCACCCTACGGTACAACGACCGCATCGGCAAAAATTGTTCCAAGCGCATAAAATTACCGCTTTCAGAACCAACCAGAAAGACACCACCCATGCGCTTCCTGCACACCATGCTCCGCGTCGGCGACCTGCAACGCTCGATCGACTTCTACACCAACGTGCTCGGCATGAAACTGCTGCGCACCAGCGACAATCCCGAATACAAATACAAGCTCGCCTTCCTCGGCTACGGCAGCAATCCCGAGCACGCCGAACTCGAGCTGACCTATAACTACGGCACCGACAGTTATGACATGGGCACCGCCTATGGCCACATCGCCATTTCCGCCGAAGACATCTACGCCACCTGCGACGCCGTACGCGCCGCCGGCGGCAACATCACGCGCGAACCGGGTCCGGTCAAGGGCGGCTCGACCGTGATTGCCTTTGTTACCGATCCGGATGGCTACAAGATCGAGTTCATCCAGCGCAAGGACGATGGTGCACCAGGCGGCTTGAGCAACTAAGCCCCCTCCGGCAGCATCGCGCCGATGCTGCTACAATCCACTTTGCCTGGTTTTCAGGCAACAATTACGTCTTCGGGGCGGGGTGAAATTCCCCACCGGCGGTAGGACCGGCAACGGTCGAGCCCGCGAGCGCCTGTTTTCATCCTGAAAACAGGGTCAGCAGATCTGGTGCGATGCCAGAGCCGACGGTCATAGTCCGGATGAAAGAAGATGTGCGTTATTGCGTGTGAAGCACGTGCGTGCTCGCCAGCCTGCCTGGCGGTCCGCCGGCGTGCTCGCGCGTGCCTTCGCTTGCCCTGATGCGTTTTTCGCCAACTTATCGCGAGGAGCGTTTCACATGTTAGTCAATACCACCACCCTCTACAGTCCTGACCTGGACGGCCGCATCGCAGCAGCACTGGCCGCAACCCAGGCCGGCATCCCCGTCATCCTGCTCGACGACTTCGACCGCGAGAACGAAGCCGACCTGATCGTTGCCGCCGACAAGCTGACCGTCGACACCATGGCCCTGATGATCCGCGAATGCAGCGGCATCGTCTGCCTGTGCCTGTCGGCCGACAAGGTACGTGCGCTCGAACTGCCGCCGATGGCCGCCGAGAACGGCAGCCGCTACGGCACGCCGTTCACGGTCTCGATCGAGGCGCGCGACGGCGTCACGACCGGCGTCTCGGCCCAGGACCGCGTCACCACGATCCGCGCCGCCATCGCCGCCGATGCCAAGCCGGAACACCTGGTGCGTCCGGGCCACGTGTTCCCGCTGCGCGCCACGCCAGGCGGTGTGCTGGCGCGCGCCGGCCATACCGAAGGCTCGGTCGAGCTGGCGACCATGGCGGGCCTGCAGCCGGCCGCCGTCCTCTGCGAACTGATGAACCCGGACGGCAGCATGATGCGCGGCGACGCCATCGAACGCTTCGCCGAAGAGCGCGGCTTCCCGATCCTGACGATTGCCGAGCTGATCGAGTGGCGCAAGCGCCAGGCGTAAATAAAGCATTGGCATGAGCAAACGGCGCTGCGGCGCCGTTTTTCATGTGGGAAATTTTTGTACATCGTCACCAATCCGTTTGACCGGCGCCAAGCAAACTCTTCAATGGACGAACGAACGCAGGCGTGCGTCCTAGACTGGACCGTCAACTCGTCAATGGAGGCGTCATGTTCACTTTCCGGTCAGTCAGCACAACTTTCCGTCCCGCTCATGCCGCGGCAATCGCGCTGGCAGCCGTGCTCGCCGGCTGCGGCGGAGACGGTGGCCATGGCGGCGGTCATGGTGGCGGCAATGGCAATGGCGGTGGCGGCGGTGTATCGCCTCCGGCGCCAGCGCCAGCGCCAGCGCCAGCCCCGGCGCCAGCCCCTGCACCCGCGCCGGAACCGGCACCGGCCAATCCGCCGCCGCAGGCCGATCAAGGCCCCGTCTACGATTTCATCGCCCTCGGCCTGCCCGGCAGCACCTATGGCGACATCGGGCGCTACGGTCTCACCCATAACAACTGGGTCGCGGGCACCTCGTACGACGCGGCAGGCAATCCGCGTGTCTTCGTCTTCAACGGCAAGACCAATGTCGATATCGGCACCTTCGGCGGCAGCGGCGGCCGCGCCTTGTCGATCAACCGCTGCGGCCAGGTAGCGGGCTGGGCGCTGACGGCAGCCGGCGTGCCGCATGCATTCTTCTACGACGGCACCAAACACGACATCGGCACGCTGGGGGGCGCGGATTCCTACGGCTATGCGATCACCACCTGCGGCAGGGTGGCGGGCTGGGCCAGCACGGCGCAAGGCGAGACCCACGCTTTCTACTACGACAGCAACGGCATGCGCGACCTCGGCACCTTCGGCGGCAGCGCCTCGTATGCACTGGCCTTGAATAGCGTCGGGCAGGCGGTCGGCTATGCGTATGGCCCGAACAACGCCTGGTTCCGCGCCTTCCTGTACGACGCCCGCACCGGCGCGCCGATCCAGGACCTCGGCGCACTGGGCACCAGTTCGCTGGCGCGGGACATCAACGATGCCGGCCAGGTCGTCGGTTATGCCCGTGACGGCTTCGGCCCGCTGCGCGCCTTCCGCTACCAAGCCGGAACCATGCACGACCTGGGCTTGCTGCCCGGTGCGGAAGGGGCGGAGGCGCGTGCCATCAATGCCGCCGGCCACGTCGTCGGTTACGCCTATTTTGCCGGCGGCCGCCACGCATTCCTGCACGACGGCAGCACGCTGCGCGACCTGGGCACGCTCGGTGGCAGCAACTTTTCCGATGCGGTCGCGATCAATGCCGGCGGCCTGGCGGTCGGCTCGTCCGTGAATCCCGCGGCCGGGGCCGAGCACGCGACCGCATGGGGTCCCGGCTACGGCATCGTCGACCTCAACGAGCGCGTCAAGGAGTTGCCGGCGGGGACAGTGCTGGTGACGGCGCTGGCGGTGGCGGACGACGGCGCGATCGTGGTACGCACGAATACCGGACTGGGATTGCTGCGTCCGCGTCAATAAGCAGCGCAACAACGAAAAACGGCGCCCCAGCGGCGCCGTTTTTTATTTGCATCCCGTGTTCAAGATGCAAATTTTGTATGCACGTTTATTTTTGCAGCAGGTTATTCACCGGCACCAGGTCCGCTTCGCGCAGCGAGCCCGACGCGGCTTTCAGACGCAGGCCGTTCAGGATCGTGTTGTAGCGCGCGCGTGCCAGGTCGGTGCGGGTCGAGTACAACTGGCGCTGGGCATTCAGGACGTCGATGTTGATGCGCACGCCGACCTGGTAACCGAGCTTGTTCGACTCCAGCGCCGACTGGCTCGACACCTCGGCTGCCTGCAGCGCCTTGACTTGCGCCAGGCCGCTGTTCACGCCAAGAAAGGCCTGGCGCGCCTGCAGGGCGGCATTGCGGCGCGTCGTTTCGAGGTCGTTGCGCGCCCGGTCTTCGAGCGCGATCGCTTCGCGCACGCGGCTGGTGACGGCAAAGCCGCTGAAGATCGGCACCGTCCATTGCACGCCGATGGCATTGCTGCGGGTGTCGCCGGATGCGCCCGAGATGCGGCCGTTGACGTCGCGGCGCGAGGAGCTGGCGACCAGGTCGAGCGTCGGCAGGTGGCCGGCGCGGTTTTTCGAGATGTCGCGCTTGGCCGACTCGAGCGACAGTTGCGAGACCGTCACGCCGTAGTTCTGGCTCTCGGCCGACGACACCCAGGGATCGACGTTGGCCGGCTGCGGCGGCGACAGCGTGACGCCGCTCTGCAGCGGCGCCAGCGTGCCCGGCTCGGCGCCGATGATCATCTGCAGCATCGTGCGGCGGTTTTCCAGCTCGTTGACGGCCGCGAATTCCTGCGCCACCACCAGGTCGTAGGCCGCCTGCGCTTCGTGCGTGTCGGTGATGGTCTGGGTGCCGACTTCGAAGTTGCGCTTGGCCGAGGCCAGCTGCTCGGTCACGGCGCTTTTCTGGGCACGCGTCGATTCCAGCGTGTCCTGGGCCGACAGCACGTCGAAGTACGCCTGCGCCACGCGCGTGATCAGGTCTTGCTGGGCCTGCGCGAACTGGGCTTCGGCAATTGCCTGCGCCAGCTTGCTTTGCTCGTAGGTCTGCCAGCGGTCCCAGCGGAACAGCGGCTGGCTCAGCGCCAGCGTGTAGTCGTTGGTGCGCAGGTTCGAGCCGCTGGCGCCGACCACGGTCGGCACCCCGCCCACGACAACCGTCTGGCCTTCGTTGAACGGCGAGAAATCGCTGTCGTTCTTGGTGATCGCGCCCGACAGGCCGACCGTCGGCAGCAGTCCCGCCCTCCCCTGGGTGGTACGCTCACGCCCCGCCGCGAGCGAAGCACGCGCGCTGGCATAGGTGGCGTCGTTGGCCAGGGCCTGCTGGTACACCTGGATCAGGTCGATCGCGTGCGCATTGAGCGATACGAAGGCGCTGGCCAGCAGCACGGCGATGAGGGGTTTCTGCATTGCGGTCTCCGTCGGAGTCATCAAAAGTTGAGGAATCAAGTCAATACTTCGGCATCGCCGGATCGACCTGCAAGGCCCAGGCGTGTATCCCGCCCGTCAAATTCGTTACGTTCTCGAACCCGTTGCGTTCGAGGAAAGCGGCTACCTGCATGCTGCGTGCACCGTGGTGGCAGATGCAGACGATGTCGCGGTCGTCCGGCAATTCGCCGGCGCGGATCGGTACCAGGTGCATCGGGATCTGGGTCGAGCCTGCGATACGGCAGGTCTCGAACTCCCAGTTCTCGCGCACGTCGAGCAGGAGCGGCTGTGGCCTGGCGTCGTCAGCCAGGCGTTCGGCCAGCTCGGGTGCGGTCATGTGTTGCATCGCGCGTCCGATCAGAAGGTGAAACGCGACGCGGCCGGGGCGCCCGACAGCATCTTGACGTTGGTCTCGAATACCGTGACCGTCTCGTAGGCGGCCTCGGAAACGCGCGTCACCAGCACGCATTGCATGGCCGGCGCCTGGCCGACGATGGCGGCGATGCGGCCACCGACTTTCAATTGTTTCAGGAAGCTTTCCGCCATGTTTTCCAGGGCGCCCGAAATCACGATCACATCATAGGGAGCGTCCTTTTCCCAGCCGTTGGCGCCATTGCCCTCGACCACGGTGACGTTCTGGATGCCGGCGCGGGCGATGTTCTGTTCGGCCAGCGCCTTGATTTCCGGCGAGATCTCGACCGTGGTCACGTGACGCGCTTTATGCGCCATCAGTGCGGCCATGTAGCCCGAGCCGGCGCCGATTTCCAGCACGTGCTCGTGTTTTTGAATCTTCAATTCTTGCAGGATGCGCGCTTCGATCTTCGGATTGAACATCGCTTCGCCGCCCGGCAGCGGGATTTCCACGTCGGCAAACGCCAGGTTCTGGTAGGACTGCGGCACGAACTGTTCGCGCTTGACCACATGCAGCAGGTCGAGCACGTCCTGGTCCAGCACGTTCCACGGACGGATCTGCTGTTCGATCATGTTAAAGCGGGCTTGTTCGATATTCATCTCAATACTCGGTGGAAAGGAAATAATCCGATATTTTATCGTTGAACTGCCATCAAGCGTGCATCTTATCGGGATGCCATCAGGATCGCGCGGAATTGCGACAGTCTGCAGTTTGGGAGGGGTGAACGCCGGGAATCCGGCGCCATAGCGTTGCCGGTAGTTACGCGCCGGCTTGCGTAGCCTTGCAGTCCGGCGGCAGCAGGCCGTAGAGGGCCATGTCGAGGAAACTGGCGAGAAAGGCTTGCGGTTCGAGGTCGCCCCGTTCGCAGGGGCCGACCGAATGCTTCCAGGTGACGAGCATGAGCATCGGCGCCATCAGCACCTGCGTCATCTGGGTGACGTCGATCGGGCGGAACTCGCCGCGCGTGATGCCGCGCTCGAGCATGCTGGAAATCATGCGCGTGCCGCGGTTGATGACCTCGATCTGGTAAAACTTGGCCAGTTCCGGGAAGTTACCGGCCTCGGCCATGACGAGCTTGATGATGCCGGACGCCTTGCTGGCGCCGATCCGGTCCCACCAGTCCATCAACACCTTGCGCAGCAGGTCGGCGCTGTGGCCCTCGAATTCGGCGACCGAGGACTCGGCCGCGCCGATCACGGGCACGATACTGTTGCGCACGACGGCCTTGAACAGCTCTTCCTTATTCTCGAAATACAGGTACAAGGTGCCTTTCGAGACGCCGGCGCGGCGCGCCACGTCTTCCAGGCGGGTCGAGGCGAAACCGCGCTCGACGAACAGGTCGATCGCGGCCGCCAGCAGTTCATGCGGACGAGCATCCTTGCGGCGCTCCCAGCGCGGCTTGGTGTCAAAGGAACATTCCATGCTTCTGCCCGACAACATAGTATTAAGTCATCGAATATAGACCCGGGCTCTGGGGTAGTCAAGCACGCCGCACTTCGACACCGGTACAGCTCTCAGGGCGCCTTGCCGCCGTACCCGTAGATACGCCCGCTCGAGCCGGGCTTGAACAGGGTGCCGGCGGGATCGCGCGGGGCGGCATCGGTTTGCTGGCGTGGCGCCTGGAACACGGACAGCACGTCGACCACGCCCGGCAGCAGTTTTTCCATGGCCACGTCGAAGCTGGCGACGGCGCCCACCTTCAAGCTGCGCGTCGGCGTGGTGGCTGCCTGCAGGATGGCGTCGGCCACCTGGTGCGGATCGAGGCGCGGCGCCGGCAGCTTCGGTTCGTGGGCGAGGTAATTGCGCGCGTGCTGGGGCAGCGGCGTGTCGACCGCGGTTGGTTCGATCAGGGAAATCGAGACCGGCGCGCCATCCATGTGCTCGATTTCGATGCGCAGCGCATCCGTGAATCCTTTGACGGCATGCTTGCTGGCCGAATACATGCCCTGCAGCGGAATCGCCAGTTCCGACGCTTCGCTGCCGACGTTCACCAGCGCGCCGCCCGTCATGCGCAGGTGCGGCAGCGCCGCCAGCGAACCGTTGACCATGCCCCAGAAATTGATGTCGAACAGGCGCCGGCTGTCGGCTTCGGTGACCTCGTCCAGCCGGCCATAGATCGTGCTCCCTGCGCAATTGACCCAGGTATCGATGCGGCCGAAATGGGCGATCGCGCGGCGCGCCACCTCATCGACCTGGGCGCGGTCGGACACGTCGGCCACCACGTGGATGGCCGCATGGCCGCCAGTGGCCAGGCCGTCGGCGATGGCTTCGAGCACATCGCCGCTGCGCGCCACCAGCACCAGCGTCGCCCCGCGCTGGGCGGCGTCCTGGGCCGTGGCCAGGCCGATGCCGCTGGAGGCGCCGGTAATGACGATGACTTGCTGGTCGAGCGGCTTGAGCGAACTTGCCATTGTAAAGACTCCGGTAATGAACGGTTGGGTCAACGATAGCAGGATCGATTCGGGGGCAGCGCCCGCCTGTTGGCGGCATGCGTTTGCACGCGCATTTGCACGTTATACTGTGCGGTCCCTTTTATGCCCTCGCCCGATGAACTGCCGCGACCATTGCGGTGCCTGCTGCACCGCGCCCTCGATTACCAGCCCGCTTCCCGGCATGCCCAACGGTAAGCTGGCTGGCGTGCGTTGCGTGCAGCTCGACGACGAGAATCGCTGCCGCGTGTTCGGCAAACCCGAGCGGCCGGCGTTTTGCGGCGGCTTGCAGCCGTCCGTCGAGATGTGCGGGAACGATCGCGGCCAGGCGATGGTCTGGCTGGAGGAACTGGAGCGGGCGACGGCGCCGGGGTAAGGTTTGCTCGCGGACGTGAGATTGGTGCCTGTGACGACCGGTGGGCATGCCCACCGGAATTCAACCTACCGATAACCTGACAGGCCCCCACGTTCAGCAGCAAGCCAGGCTGTTATTTCTCACCCTCATCCTGCGGCATCACCAAGCCGCGCACCTTCGCCCGCTTCTTCTTTTTCACCGTCGTCGAGATATCCTGCCCCGGCTTGATGGCTGGCGGCGGCGCCACCGGCAAGGGAAAGCCGAGGAACACCATGATCAGTAGGATCGGCAGCAGCAGATAAAACAGTGGCCGGCGCCAGTTGAGTTTTTGTTTCAGCATTGCCAATAGATGCGTATTGACAATGCGTGTTCAAGTAGCGCGCCCCTGTTTATTCGATATGCACGTCAGGCCGCGCGTTGGTGGCCGCTGCGCTTTTTCTGCTGCACATGGGCGAACAGGGCGCCCAGCGTCATCCGTTCGTCCCAGACATCGGCCAGCGCCACGTCGTAGCGGTTGCGCAATTCGCTGGCCAGGCGCTCGACTTCCTTCGATTCCGGAATCCACTTGGCGGGGTTGAGCGCACGATACACGCCCAGCAATTGATCGTCGGGACGGAACTTCTGGGTTTCGGTAGCGCGGAAGGAGAATGCGTCGGCGAACAGCGACAGAAATTCGCCGATTTGCCGTTTCGAGGCCGAGGGAAAGGCGCGGCGCCACAGGCGGGCCTGGGAAGTACGTGCACGGAAAGGATTGGGGATCTGTCCGATGGCAAGGGCGGACCATGCAACCGCCAGCAAGACTAGGATTGCAACAATACTCATCGTTGAACGGCAGAGTGAATCATGAACCCAGTCTAGCACGCGATTGGCGGCGTGGCGCATCGGTGTGCATATTGTGCAAACGCCGAAACGGCCTGAACACGGTATTAAAACCTCACTCTTTCCGCCATAAAATTCAGTGGCCGCCAATGCCTGGCTCGACGGTTAGACCCTTGCTCGTGGTAAGCTTCGACCCCGCGCAATTCTTCCGCGTCACAGATCGTTCCGCAGTTCGACCCAACAACAGATAAAGCATTTCATGGATATTCTTCTCGCCATCAAGGCGATCATTATGGGCCTGGTCGAGGGCTTTACCGAGTTCCTGCCGATCTCTTCCACCGGGCACCTGATCCTGGCGGGCAGCCTGCTGAATTTCACGGGCGAGAAAGTCAAAGTGTTCGAGATCGCGATCCAGGCCGGCGCCATGCTGGCCGTGATCTGGGAATTCCGCGAGCGCATCGCGCGCGTGTTGAGCGGCATGTTTACGGAACGGCGCCAGCAGAAGTTCATCGTCAACGTCGTCGTTGCCTTCCTCCCAGCCGCCCTGCTCGGCCTGGTGTTCGCCAACGCCATCAAGGCCGAGCTGTTCAAACCGGTGCCGGTGGCGCTCGCCTTCATCATCGGCGGCCTGGTGATCCTGTGGGTCGAACGCCGCCCGAAGGGCGTGCAACAGGGCCTGCCCCATGCTGCGCGCGTCGAAACCGTCGACGACATGACCTTATTGGATGCCCTGAAAATCGGCTGCGCCCAGGCCTTTGCCCTGATTCCCGGCACCAGCCGCTCGGGCGCCACCATCATCGGCGGCATGCTGTTCGGCCTGTCGCGCAAGGCAGCCACCGAATTCTCGTTCTTCCTCGCCATTCCGACCTTGCTGGGCGCGACCGCCTATTCGGTCTACAAGGAGCGCGCCCTGCTGTCGATGGCCGACCTGCCGATGTTCGGCCTCGGCGGCCTGTCCGCCTTCATCTCGGCCTTCCTGTGCGTACGCTGGCTCCTGCGCTACATCAGTTCGCACGACTTCACGATCTTCGCCTGGTACCGTATCGTGTTCGGCATCATCGTGCTCGTCACTGCGCATTACGACCTGGTGCACTGGGCGGAATAAGCCGGCGGCAATACTAAAATTCTTATCATGACCACCGAACTGGAAGCGCGCGCCCTACACCTGCTGGAGACCGTCTTCGGTTACCCGGCTTTCCGCGGGCAGCAGGCCGACATCGTCAACCACGTTGCCAGTGGCGGCGACGCCCTCGTGCTGATGCCGACCGGCGGCGGCAAGTCGCTGTGCTACCAAATTCCTGCACTCTTGCGCGAAGGGGTGGGCGTGGTCATTTCTCCGCTGATCGCGCTGATGCAAGACCAGGTCGACGCCCTGGAAGAAGTCGGCGTGCGCGCCGCCTTCCTGAACTCGACCCAGACCTTCGAGGAAACCCTGCGCATCGAGCGCCTGGTGCGCACCGGAGAGATTGACCTGGTGTACGTGGCGCCCGAGCGCCTGATGACGCAGCGCTGCCTCGACCTGTTCCACGATTCGCGCATCTCCCTGTTCGCGATCGACGAAGCGCATTGCGTCTCGCAATGGGGCCACGACTTCCGCCCGGAATATATCCGGCTGTCGATCCTGCACGAGCAATTTCCGAATGTCCCGCGCATTGCGCTCACGGCCACGGCCGACCAGCAGACGCGCGACGAAATCGCGCACCGCCTGCAGCTCGACGACGCCCGCAAATTCGTCTCGTCCTTCGACCGTCCCAACATCCGCTATTCGATCGTCGAAAAGACGACCGGACGCAAGCAGCTGCTCGACTTCATCAGCACCGAACACCCGGGCGACTCGGGCATCGTGTATTGTCTGTCGCGCAAAAAGGTCGAGGAAACGGCCGACTTCCTGAACGAACACGGCATCCGCGCCATGGCGTATCACGCCGGCATGGAGCATGCAAAGCGCGCCGACAACCAGGCGCGTTTTCTCCGCGAAGAAAACATCGTGATGGTGGCGACGATCGCCTTCGGCATGGGCATCGACAAGCCGGACGTGCGCTTTGTGTGTCACCTGGATCTGCCCAAGAGCATCGAAGGTTATTACCAGGAGACGGGCCGCGCCGGACGCGACGGCGCCCCTGCCAGCGCCTGGATGGCCTACGGACTCCAGGACGTGGTGCTGCAGCGGCGCATGATCGACGAATCCGAAGCCGACGAAACGTTCAAGCGCGTGCTGTCGATGAAGCTCGACGCCATGCTCGGGCTGTGCGAAACCTTGTCTTGCCGACGCATGCGCCTGCTCGATTATTTCGGCGAGCGCTCAGGGCCGTGCGGCAATTGCGATACGTGCCTGATTCCGCCGGTGAGCTTCGATGCCACCGTGCCGGTGCAAAAACTGTTGTCGACCATTTACCGGGTCGACCAGCGCTTCGCCGCCGGCCACGTGATCGACGTGTTGCGCGGCGTGCAGACCGACCGCATCAGCCAGTGGCACCACGATTCCTTGTCCGTGTACGGCATCGGCAAGGACATGGGAGAACAGGAATGGCGCGCGCTCGTGCGCCAGACCATTGCGCTCGGCCTGATCACGGTCGACCATGAATCCTATAGTTCGCTCAAATTGACCGACGCCGCGCGTCCGGTACTCAAAGGCGGGCAAAAGGTGCAGTTGCGCCAGTACCAGAAACCAGTAAAACCGAAGCGCGCGTTTACCGCGTCCAAGGGCGGCTACGAAGAACTGGAACTGTCGAAATCCGAGCAAGCCCTGTTCGAGCGCCTGCGTTCCTGGCGCATGGGCGCGGCGCGCACGCATGGTGTGCCGGCGTATGTCGTGTTCCAGGATGCGACGCTGCGCGAAATTGCCAAGGTCAAGCCGACTTCGCTCGATCAATTGCGCGGCGTAACCGGCGTAGGCGAAAAGAAACTGGTTTCTTACGGCGACGACATCGTCGGCATCATCAACGACATGCTGTAGCACCCGCCGCAGTACACATTTTTTATTCCATGCACATCGAATCCTCTCCAAGCGCGCCGGCCCACGGCGTGCCGGCCAATGCCGCCAGCCTGCAAACTTTCGTGTTCGCCCTGTTCTTCATTTTCGGCGGCATCACGAGCCTGAACGACGTCATCATCCCGAAGCTGAAAGACCTGTTTACGCTGAGCTATGCGCAAGCGATGCTGGTGCAGTCGGCCTTTTTCGCCGCGTATTTCATCGTCTCGATTCCGGCGGCCGCGATCGTGCGCCGGATCGGTTACATGCGCACCGCGGTCGTCGGCTTGCTGACCATGACGGCGGGCTGCCTGCTGTTCATCCCGGCCTCCTCGTCCGGCATGTTCCCGACCTTCCTGGTCGCCCTGTTCGTGCTCGCGTCGGGCATCACCATCGTGCAAGTGGTGGCCAATCCGCTGATCTCGCTGCTCGGGGCGCCGCACACCGCGCACAGCCGCCTGACCTTCGCCCAGGCCTTCAATTCGCTCGGCACGACCGTCTTTCCGTATGTCGGCGCCATCCTGATCCTCGGTTCGCTGGCCACCATCGATCCGGCCACCCTGTCGGGCGCGGCGCTGGACGCTTACCGCGCCGACGAAACGCGCGTCGTGGTCCAGACCTATCTCGGCCTGGCCGTCGCACTAGTGGTCGTGGCGGCGTTGGTCTGGCACAACCGCAAGAAGCTGGTCGAGGCGCCGGCGTCGAAGGTGAGCATGTTGCGCGCCTTCGAATTGCTGCGCCAGCCACGTTTCGCGCTGGGTGCGCTGTGCCTCTTCCTGTACGTGGGAGCGGAAGTGGCGGTCGGTTCCGTGATCGTGAACTACCTGATGGAAGCGAACGTCCTGGGACTCGATGCCGAAGCGGCCGGCAAGCACGTGCCGCTGTACTGGGGCGGCGCGATGGTCGGCCGCTTCATCGGTGCCGCCCTGCTGCGCCTGTTCTCGCCGGGCAAAGTGCTGGCCTGCGCGGCAGCGATGACGATCACGCTGCTGCTGGTATCGGCCAACACGACGGGCATGGTGTCGGGCTGGTCGCTGCTGGCGGTCGGCCTGTTCAATTCGATCATGTTCCCGACCATTTTCTCGCTTGCCTGCGAAGGCCTGGGCGAGCGCGCGGCCGAGGGGTCGGGCCTGATTTGCATGGCCATCGTCGGCGGCGCGATCGTGCCCTTGCTGATGGGCCATGCGGCCGACACGGTGGGCCTGAAAATGGCTTTGATCGTGCCGGCGCTGTGCTATGCGGTGATCGTGTGCTTCGGCATATTCGCACGGCGGCCGCGGAAAGCCTGACAAGCTGCGCCAGCGTACAAAAAAGCCTCCGAACAATCGTTCGGAGGCTTTTTTTTGCGTACGGCCTGCCCTGCTATTATTTCTTGGCAAACACCAGATCCCACACCCCGTGCCCCAATTTCAGGCCACGGTTTTCGAACTTGGTCAACGGGCGATAGGCCGGCTGCGGCGCATAGCCCTCGGCCGTGTTCTGCAAGGCCGGCTCGGCGCCCAGCACCTCCAGCATCTGCACCGCGTAATCTTCCCAGTCGGTCGCCAGGTGGATATAGCCGCCGGTTTTCAGCTTTTCGCACAGCAGTTTGACAAAGGCAGGCTGGATCAGGCGGCGTTTATTATGGCGCGCCTTGTGCCAGGGGTCGGGGAAATACACATGCACGCCTGCCAGCGAGCCGTCGGGAATCATGTGGTTCAGCACTTCGAAGGCGTCGTGCTGGATCAGGCGCAGGTTCTGGATGCCCTGCTCGCCGATTTGTTTTAGCAGACTGCCCACGCCCGGGGTGTGCACTTCGACGCCGATAAAATCCTTGTCCGGCATCTGGCGCGCGATGTGCGCGGTGGTGTCGCCCATGCCGAAACCGATTTCGAGGATGGTCGGCGCTTCGCGTCCAAAGGCGGCGGCGTAGTCGAGCATCTCTTTTTTATACGGCACCAGGAATTGCGGCCCGAATTCTTCCAGCGCGCGTGCCTGCCCCGTCGACAGGCGGCCGGCGCGGGTGACGAAACTGCGGATGCGGTGTTCAGTCGGGTCGTAAAGCATCGTACGGGCCGGGCCGTTGTCGGGGGTGTCTGCGGACATGGGAAATGAGAGTGAGGAGAATGAGGAAAGGAGGGCGGACATTATAGCCTACGCCGCCGCCCTGTTTCACTGGCACAAGCGCCCATGGCAACGCAGCTCGCGTGTGTGGTCAAGAAGGCAATCTGCGCCATAATTGCCTCTCTCGCCAACCTTGCCAAGGCCCGTTGATGCATTCGACCAAACACCCGATCGCGATCGAAGACAACGTCGCGACCTTCCAGTTGACCTCCTTTCACTACGGCACGCCCGGCGCCGGCAAGAAGGTGTATATCCAGGCCTCGCTGCATGCGGACGAAGTACCGGCGATGCTGGTCGCCCATTACCTGCGCCAGGAACTGGACCGGCTCGACGCCGCCGGATGCATCAAGGGAGAAATCATCCTGGTCCCGGCCGCCAACCCGATCGGCCTGTCGCAGACCATCCACGGCACGCCCTTCGGACGCTACGACCTGTCGACCGGCGTAAATTTCAACCGCGCCTATAAACACGTCGCCGCCGACCTCAAGGAATCGCTGGCCGGCAAGCTGGGCACCGATGCGCAAGCAAATGTCGCCCTGATCCGCGCCCACGCGCGCACCTCGCTCGACGCGTGGAACCCGACCACCAGCGGCGGACTATTGAAAAAAATCCTGCTGTCGATGGCGATCGACGCCGACATCATGCTCGACCTGCATTGCGATAACGAAGCGGTGCTGCACATGTATGCCGGCGAGCCGCTGGCCGACGCCGTCCAGCCGCTGGCCAGCCTGATGGGCGCGCATGCGGTGTTACTTGCGCGCGAATCGGGCGGCGAACCTTTCGATGAAGCCTGCAGCCGCCTGTGGTGGGACCTGGCCGAACATTTCGGCCCCGAGGTCGCGATTCCACCGGCCGGCATTGCCATCACCGTCGAACTGCGCGGCGAAAACGACGTGCGCCACGAGCTGGCGCAGCCGGATGCGCAAGCGATCCTGCAATACCTGGCGCGCGCCGGCGTCCTCGACCTGCCGCTCACGCCGCTGCCAGAACCGCTGTGCGCGCCGACGCCGCTGGAAGCGGTCGAGCCTTTATGTGCGCCCCACTCCGGCGTGCTGGTGTTCCTGAAAACACTCGGAGATAAGGTCGCACCCGAGGAAGCCGTGGCCGAGATCGTCAACCCGGTGACCGGACAAGTCACACCCGTGCGCAGCAAGCACGGCGGCGTGTTTTTCGCCAGCACGGCGCACCGCCACCTGCTGCGTGGCATGCACGTCTGCAAGATCGCGGGGACGACCGCCTTCCGCGCCGGCGACCTGCTCGGTTCGTAATCCCCTACGCTGCGGCGCGGCGCGCGGCCAGCAGGCGCGCGCCGGTAGCCAGCAGCGCCAGTAGCGGCAGTGCCCAGGCCTGGCCCGAACGCAACTCCACCAGCGTCGCCGTGCTGATCGCGCACCACAGCAGCGGCACGATCCACAAGAGGGGGCGCGCACGCCACAGCAACAGGGCAGCAAAAGTAAAAGCCACGGTCGGGTCCGGCGCCAGGCCGAACAGTTCGCCCTGGGTCCAGGGACGCCCGCCAAGGGGCGCCAGCAACGGATACAGCAGCGCGGCCAGGGCGATGCCGAGCGCCAGCTTACCCAGCGACCCGACCGCTTCCGTCAGTCGCGGCGCCTGGCGCCGGCTGGCAAGCCACAGCAGCAGCACGGCCTGCACTGCAAACCCGACCGCAAAATAAGGCGCGCCGGTATTGATGGTCGCGTAGCGCTGGGCAAAATACGTCCAGGCGACTTGCAGCCAGGCCAGCGCCAGCAACAGCGCCGCCGAGCGCCCCGCTTTGGCGCCGCCATGCCACAGGAGGGCGAACAGCGCGATGCCGACTGCCAGCGCCAGCAACTGGCCCGGCCACAGCGCCAGGTTGTGCAATTCGAACAGGCGAAAATAGGTCGCCTTTGAAAACATCAGCAGGTCCGACAGCGAATACGTCCACCACTCGCTCATGTGAGCCGCTTCACGTCGGCAAGGATGCGTCGGCGCAGGGCCGCGTCCGGCAGCGGCCCGCGCGCGGCCCCCATGTTTTCCAGCGCATGCGCCGGATTGGACGTGGCGGGAATGGCGCAGGTGACGGCCGGCTCCGCCACGATGAATTTCAATAAGGCCTGGGCCCAGGTGGTGCAGCCGATTTCCGCCGCCCAGCCGGGCAAGGGCTTGCCGGCCAGCGCTCCGGTCAAGTCGCCCTGGCGGAAGGGCCGGTTGACGATGACGGCGATCTTGCGATCGCGCGCCAGCGGCAGGATGCGGTTTTCCACTTCGCGGTCGAGCACGTTGTAGCTGATCTGCACGAAGTCGAGCGGCTGGGTTTCCATGATTTTCATGAATTCGCCGTGGCGCCGGCCTTCGGAGGTGGTGATGCCGACATAGCGCAGACGGCCCGCGGCCTTCATCTGCTGCAAGGTGCGCAGGTGCTCTTCCCAAGCCAGCAGGTTATGCACTTGCAGCAGGTCGAAGCGCGGCACGCCCCACAGCGCGCGCGACGCCTCGATTTGCGCCGGGCCGCGTGCACCGGCACCGATCCACACCTTGTCGGCCGAGAACAGCGCCTTCGGACCTTTCAGTTGCGCCAGCGCGTGGCCGATCACCGCCTGGGCCGAGCCGTACATCGGCGAGGAATCGATCAGGCGCCCGCCGCCCTGGAAAAACGCCCGCACCACCTCGGTACAGCGGGCGCGGGCGACCGGGTCGTCGCCAACGTTGAAGGTGATCCAGCTGCCGAGGCCGACGACGGGCAGCGCTTCGCCGGAGGACGGGATCGGCCGCGTGAGGAGCGGCGCCGCTGCAGCCGCCAGCGCCGGCCCCATGGCGGCGCAGGCACCACCGGCGAGCACGGCGCGTAGCAGCTTCCTGCGTTCCTCGTCAACAACCTGCATGTGCGCTCCCGCTAAAGGCTGACCTGCCGACACGCCATGTCACCACAGTTTGGATGAGGAGACAACAGCGGCACGTTTGCACGCTTATTTTTTAACCTCCAGCGCCGCCAGCCGCGCCTCCGTTTCGCGGATGGCCAGCTCGGCCTGGCGCTGTTCGCGTGCATCCTTCCTCAACATATAAAACACGTTCAGGGCGCAGGTCGTCAAACCGGTGAGGATGCCAAAGGCGACGCCGACCCGCTCGAGCGTCAGCGCGGTGCTGATCGATGCGAACGCACCAATCACGCTCGAGATTTCCACCATGTTCAGTTTCATCGCCATTCTCCCTTCGTGTCGTTGAGCCAGATCAGCCTCGGTATAGTAATACTATACTTAATAGTAAACTTTTTCTATACTCGCACGTTTAGATTTGCTATACACTTTCACCATGGAAGCTAAAACGATGATTGCCAACTGGATCAAAACGGCGCGGCAGGAAGCCGGCCTGTCGGGCGAAGCCCTGGGGACCAAGCTCGCTTTCGAGCTCGGCACGGCGCGTGGCCATACCAAGGCGAACATCTCGCATTGGGAGACCGAAAAGCACAGTCCCAGCCTGCAGCAGTTGCTGGCGATCGCCAAGGTCACCGGTCGCAGCCTGCCGGCCGCCATCATCGACGGCTTGCGCGGCAGCGATCCCGCCGCCCTCTTTCCCGGCGCCATGCGCGTGGTCGTCTCCGACGCCAGCGACGACACGTTTATTCAGGTGCCGATGGTGAAATTACGCCTGTCCGCAGGCGTCACCGGTTTCCAGACCGAACCCGAGCACCACGATGGCGGCACGGTCGGCATGCGCCGCGACTGGGTCGAACGCAAGGGACTCAACCCAGGCAAGCTGATTGCGATCCTGGTCAAGGGTCAGAGCATGGAGCCGACCCTGTACGAAGACGATATCGTCGTCATCAACACCGCCGACAGGAAACCCACGGCCGGCCAGGTGTTTGCCGTCAATTTCAACGGCGAACCCGTCGTCAAGCGCATGCAAAAGGATGGCGGGCGCTGGTGGCTGGCCTCGGACAACCCCGACCAGCGTACTTATTATCGGCGCGCCTGCGAGGGCGACGGCTGCCTGGTCATCGGCCGCGTGGTGCGCAAGGAAAGCGACCGGATCTGATGCGAGTACACGTCACCCAGTTTGCCCCGCATGGTTCACCGATCGTGGTCGCCATCGTCGAACCGCGGTTTACAGTAAAAGGTGCGGCGGAACCGGTCATCCGGAAAGTCGCGGAACATTTCCCGGCCAAGCCGGTCATGCTGGTGTCGGTGCAACCGAACGGCTTTCGCGCGTATGCGTCGTTCCAGACCGGAGAATTGCTGGCCTTGCTGCAGCTGGAGACGCTGCAGTTGCAGGAGATCGATATTTCGCTGCCCGCGCCGGAGAGCGATGCACCGCTGCCGTTCTGATCAGCTGGCCAGCTTGTCGTCGATAACTTTCCTAAAACCTTTTTTATAGGCGACTTGCAGGATATCGATGTCGTAACGCCAGTTCGCTTCGACGATCACCGGGCCATCTTCGAGGATCGCCACATCCCAGCCGACCGTGTGCAGGCCTGCGATCGTCTCGTGGGCCCGGGTGACCAGCGCCAGCACTTCGGGCCAGTACGGCAGCTGAACGCCGATGATCGATGCGCCCGAACCGGGGTGCACCGCGACTTCGCGCATGGCCGGCCAGGTCTTCGACTTCGAGCCGATCGAGGTGATCATCGTGCCCCGGGCGACGTCGACCCCGGCGACGAGGTTGCCGCTGGCGCCGTGCGAGAAATTGTCCACGTCGGACTCGCCGACGACGATGCGCACGGCCCCGGCAATGACTTCGATCTTGCCCGCGTGGCGGAAGGTGACGACGCGGATCGTCGACAAGCCTTTTGATTGGGTGATGGACTTGATGGCGCGGTGGTTCGACAGTTTGGGCTGGACGATCAGCGCTCGCGTGTAGGCCAGTATCGGGGCGCAATAGCGCTCCAGGTCCTCGAAGCTGCCCTCGTGGCCCCCGCTCCAGCGCACCTTCGTTGCGGTGACGGTCAGCGAAAAGGTGCCCTTGCCGTGCGAGCCATTGCTCGGTTTGACAAAATACTCGCCCGGCACCAGTACCTTTTCCAGATCGGCGGCACTGAGCAAGTGCGGGATGGTGCTGCCTGCGGGTGACGCGCGGGTAATCAGGGCCACGATGTTGGCAGTCGGAATGCCGTGCTGGCGGCAATGCTCGAAGAACATGATCTTGTTGTCGGCCAGTTCGCGCGCCTCGTGCGACGTGATCGCCGCATAACGCTTCTTCAAAGGCTCGTTGTCGAGGTAGTCCGACCAGGTGCGCTTCGGCACCTCGGCCAGGCTGTACAGCGAAAAGAACTTGGCGCCAAGGCCGAGACTGGTACGCGCGTACATCGGCCCCCACAGCAAATGCACGTCCGACAGGCGCTTGATCGACGACATCGCATACAACTGTGCACGCATGTATTGCGAGGCGACATCCATGACACGGGACAGCTTCATTCTTTCCACCTTTTCCAGATTCGACGACCAGTGATGATTACCCTGCACGCCCGACTCGGGTTCATATGCAAAGTGCAACGGTCATGATAACGCAATCACCGTTTTATGTAGTTCTGGAAATTGTGCAAGATGGCGCGCGAGCTGGCGCCGTGGGATGGAGCGGGTGAAGGGAATCGAACCCTCGTCTTAAGCTTGGGAAGCTTCGGCTCTACCATTGAGCTACACCCGCATTGCTCTCATTCTACGCGGGATCATGCCCCGCTGCCAACCTTCCAATGCGGCTCAGCTGGTCTGGGCACCGCCTCAGTCTTGATGGGCGCAGACACCTTTACGGTGTTCCAAGCACACAACACCACTCGGGAATTTAAAAAAAAGCAATTTTTGTTGCAAAAAACGTTTTATTTATTGTAATATGTAAATGAACGTATCTTTTTAGAAATACAACATTCTTGGGGAATTCCATGAAACTGAACAAATTCGGCAGCATTGCAGGAAGCATCGCACTCGTCGCGGCACACGGCCTGGCTGTTGCCGGACCAATTTCGTATTCGGAAAAGACCTGCACGGCTGGCGGCACGACTACCAGCGTGATTCACTGCGCAGCAAATGCCGGCGGTACCAGCTACGGCGCCACCGTCACGGCCTGGTCGGCGCAAAACACCGGCACGTTCAAGAGCGCAACGATGACCTACTATGCCGGTTCCGGTATCGGCATCACCAGCAAGAACGAATCGCTCTCCAATCCGCAGCATGCGATGGACAACAACGGCGCCACCGAGGCGATCCTGGTGAATTTCGGTTCGGCCAACTTCGCCCTGGACCAGGTCTCGATCGGCTGGCGTAGCGGCGATGCCGACGTCAGCATCCTGCGCTACACGGGCGACAGCGCACCATTGCTCACCAATAGCATGATGTCGGACCTGAAGAGTACGGAAGGCTGGGAGTGGATGGGCGACTTTTCGACCCTGACGCCGAGCACTGCGCTCAGCTTCAACAATACCGGCGAAGTCAAGACGGCGTCGTGGTGGCTGATCAGTGCCTACAACACGGCCTATTCGGGCCAGCCGAGCAGCCTCGGCTTTGGCAACGGCAACGATTACTTCAAGCTGTCCGGCTTCGGCGGCAGCATCGTGACGCCTCCGCCTCCGCCACCACCGGCCGACGTGCCGGAACCAGGCACCTTCGCCCTGGTCGGCATTGCCCTGCTGGGTTTCGCGGCTGCACGCCGCAAGTCGCAAGCCATGTAAGCAGATGGCGGGGCAGTTACTTGCCCTGCATCGAACCTGCAACAAACGACAGGCCGCCGCCCCGCACAGGGCGCCGGCCTGTGTTTCATTTGGGCGGCTCGACCGTATATCCCTTGGCCTGCAGCGTGGCGATTACCCCTTTCGGGTCCAGGATTTCCTTGATGTGCACGGCCGTGAACGTGCTCGCGTTGGTCGCCAGCGCCTTTTCCGCGGCGGCCACCCAGGCGGCCAGCGAACGTTCGTTCAGCGTCTGCAGCTCAGGCTGGTTCTTTGCCAGCGAACTGCTCAGCACGGCCTGCTGGCAGGCGGCCCGTTCGCCGTAATCGAGTTTGCGGATGTCCTCGTAGTCACCGACCGCCCAGGCGTTCGCGCGGGCACGCATCGCGACGAGATCGCGGTCGAGCCGGTCAATGGTCTTGGCAAGGCAAGGAATGTCGTCCATGGCCGACTTCTTGAAGTCGCGCACGGCCTTGCCCGGTTCCTTGACCTCGACCCGCAGCGTAGGATCAGTGACCTTGAGCTTGTGCTTCCCGACGAGTTTGTCGATGGTTTTGCCGATCTCGCTGCTGCTCGTGAGGCCTGCCTGCTTGAGTGCGCGGTTCGACAATTCGGCCGCGACGAAGGAGGGACGCTCGCGCTCGATACCGCTGTCGTTGCCAAAATAAACCTCCTTCAGCGGACGCCAACGCGCATACACCTCCGGCGGCAGCAAGTCCTTCAGTTCCGCGCCGTCCGGATTCTTTTTGACGCCAATCAGGAAAGGCAAGGCCGTCACGGCGCCCCAGCCGACGCTGACGCTTGCTCCCGGCGGCTTCAGGTATTCCTGCGACTGGGCAATTGCCTTTTCGACGCCGCGTGAATGCCATTCCATCCCGGCCGGCAAAGGAGAATAGGTGCCGAACACCCACATCACATGGTCATCCTTCGAGACCTTCCACACGCCCGGGCCGGGGCGGCTGCCAGAGACGAGCACCTGTTGGGGAACCGGTTCGCCACTTTCCGTCGTGGGTTCAGTGGCAGCAGTGGCTGCGGAAGGCGCAGGGGCGGGAGCAGCGGGCTCGGCTGCGGTCTGCGCCAGGACGGGCAGGCTCAGGAAACACAGGCTCAGTGCGGTGACGACACGTTTCAACAGCATGGTTACATCCTTCGGTAGTTAGCTGGAGGACATTGTGTTGTCATCTAGCGATATAAGCAAGAAACAAGATGTTACAAGAGCCATATGTATATTGAATATCACGAATACTCACTCATCTGGATACGCGCATAAATATTTCCCTGAACCATCAAGATCCGGGGCAGGCGGTCGTTATCCAGATGATCGCGCGCCGATGCGCGCATGCACTCATTATGGATCCGTCATGAAATTCGCCGCCATCTTCGTCTTTGCCGCCGCCTCGCTGCTGTCCGCCTGCGGCAGCATGCGCACTTCCTCCCCGCCGGCCGCGCTCGCGCAGCCGGCGATCGTGACCCTGCACGCCACCGGTTATGGCGCCGTCAACATGGCTTCCTGCAATGGCGAATGCGAGCGCGTTTCGCCGGCCCAGCGCAAGCTGCTGGCCATGCGCGCGGCGCGCCTGGATGCCTACCGTTCGATGGCCGAACAGGTCTATGGCTTGCGCATCGAAGGCGGCAGCACGGTTGCCTCGCTGGCGCTCAAGGACGACAGTTTCAAGGTGTATATTGACGCCTTCATCCGTGGCGCGCGCGTGACCAACGTCGCCCAGCGCGACGACGGCACCTACGAAACGACCGTGGAGATGGATTTCGACACCAATGCGGCGCGCATCCCAGTTCCAGCTCGCGACCCTGCCCCACACGCCGCCCCGGCAGTGGCGAAGAACGCCCGCACCATGGTGGGCAACGCCGGCCCTGGCGCTGCCTACGGCGCGTCGTTCTACCATGCCCAGTAAGCTGCGGCTTCTCGGTAGCGCCCTCCTGGCGCTGCTGCTTCACTTTCCGTTATTTGCCGCCGCCGCGCCGGCCGAAGCCGAAGGCGTCGCCGCGATCGCCGAAGGTGGCCTTGCGCGTGCGCGCCAGGGCGCCATCCGCGACGCCCTCGAACAATTGGGCCTGCGCAGCGGCGCCCGCGTCGACGTTGCCGCCGGCGCGTCCACGCGCGGCAAGGCGTTCGAGAGCAGCCGCGTGCAACCGGCCGCCGACTTCGAGCGCTACACGGTGCTGCGCGAATGGCAGACTGGCCAGCTGCTGCACGTGCGCATCGCAGTGAAGGAAGAAGAGGCGCGCCCGCGCGGCGGCGCCACGCTGGCCTATAAAAAGAAAATCGTCGTCACGCCCTTCCGCGTGCGCCGCTCGCCGCAACTGGACGACGTCGACGACATCGCCGTTCGGCTACCGCAGGAATTGCTGCGCCGGATGGGCGCGAGCAGCAAATTCCTCGGCAAGGAAAGCCCCTACGTGATTTCTCCCGGCGTGGACGGCCCGAGCACCGACACGGCGGCCGTGCGCCGCCTGGCATCGATGTACGACGGCCAGTTCGTGATCTCGGGCGAAATCGTCGACGCCGGCAATTACGAGCAGCCGGCCTATTACGGCCTGATCAAGAAGGATGCGCGCCGCATCGAGATCGCCTTGTACGTGCACGACGGCTTGAGTGGAGCGTTGGTCGCGCGGCGCAATGTGCTGGTCGAGCAGGTCGGCGCGCGCCGCGTCGGGCGCGATAAACCGTTTGGCAGTGCCAGCTTTGCCGCCACGCCATTCGGCGGCGCGATCCTGCGCGCGCTCGACGAAGGCATCGCCGCCGTCTCCACCGATATCGCCGCGTTGCCGTTCATGGCGAAGGTGGTGCAGGTGCAGGGCGAGCGCATCTTCATCGATGCCGGCAGCACCTCGTCGCTGGCGCCGGGCGACCAGCTGGTGATCTACCGCGCCGACCCGCGCCAGCAGGTGTACGGGGCCGACCCGCTGGTGCCGCTCGGCGCCGTCGAGACGCCGGTCGGGACCTTGTCGGTGGTGCAGGTGCAGCCGGGGTTTGCGATCGGGACGGTGACGCCGCCGGGCGCCGCGAAGCAGGTCAGCGCCGGGGATCTGGTGCGTTTCGATGTGGCGGTGATGCCGGCAAAATGATGGTTGTGTAGGGCGGGCTCTCGAGCCCACGCGGTGCGGCGTGTGCAAATCGAAATGCATTTCGACCGGCACATGCTGTACCGCGTGGGCACAAGTGCCATTCGTGGCCCGGCCCACCCTACGCGGGGCGCTCCAGCAATGACTGCGCCAACTTGAACCCGTCGACCATTACCTTGAACGCCTGGTGCTTGGTCTCTTCGTCCGGCACGCGCAGGATGTAGGACGGGTGATAGACGGTGACGACCCAGTGTTCCCCATGGCGGATCGCCTTGCCGAGCGACTCGCCCAGTTTCGCGCTGCCGCTCCCCAACACCGATTTCAGGGCGGTCGCGCCCAGCGCCACGATCACCTTCGGCTTGACTGCCGCCAGCTCCTTGTCGAGCCAGTAGTGGCAAGCCTCGACCTCGCGCTGCGCCGGGGTTTTATGCAGGCGCCGCTTGCCGCGCGGCTCCCATTTGAAATGTTTGACGGCGTTGGTGAGATAGATCTCGCGCCGGTCCAGGCCGGCGCTCTCGAACACGCGGTCGAGCAGCTTGCCGGCCGGTCCAATAAAGGCTTTGCCGGCCAGGTCTTCCTGGTCGCCCGGCTGTTCGCCCACCAGCATGATCTGCGCCCGCTTCGGCCCTTCCCCACCGACGGCTTGCGTCGCGAACTGCCACAGTTCGCAGCGGCGGCATTCGTCGAGTTTCGACGGTTGCTGGCGTTCGGGTTGGGCGTCGGCGGGCGCGATCGCGATCGTGCGCCCGCTTTGCCGGCCCACCGCCTGGGCCTGGCCGGTGCTGCGCGCGCCCAGTTCGGCATTGCTGACCATTTGCGGGACGATCGCGCCTTCAGGCAGATTCTTCCAGAAGCGCGACGGGATATGGCTTTGCATCAGCTGAGCGTTGACACGCGCCGGGTTAAAAATGCTGCGGTAATAGGTGAGCCAGAGGGCTTCGCCGGCGTCGTCGAGGTCGGCCGCGCTCGACATCAGCGGGCCGGTATGGTGCAGGGTGGCGCCGTCCCACATGACGCTGGCCTCGGGCGTGCCGATCATCCAGGTGACGCCGCCCATGCGGTTCCTGAAATGCTCGGCAACCTGCGGCAGCACGTCGTGGCGCGGCTCGAACCAGGCGGCGAACTGCGGCGGGCCGGCGTCGAGCGGACGCTCGCGGAATCGGATATAGGCATGCATGTCGTGCTCCTCGCGGCGCACCGCCTTGACCATCGCGTGCAATTTGCCGCCGTCGGCATCGGCCGGCGACTGCACGTCGTGCTCGCCGTGCTGCCAGCGCCAGATCACCCGGTACAGGAAGGCCCAACGGTCGGGCACGCGGCAGCAGGCGGCCGATTGCAGCATGTCCATCAGCGCGCGCGGTATTCGAAGTAAATGCGGGGGTGCAGGTTTTACGTGCTTTAACTCGCTAGGCCCATTATCCGCAGGAGAAGCAGAGTCCGGCGCACCCGAGAACAGGTCGGTGGCGACGGCGCCCGCCTCGTTCCAGGTCACCCGTTCCGGCGCCACGTCATGCATCAACAGGTCGCGCGCGGCAGTACGCCATTCGGGAAAGCCGGACACCACCAGCGGCTGGCCGGCAATCACGCGGGCCGCCGCGTTCATGCCGCCTTCAACTCCGGCCACAGGTTCATCTGCTCCTGCGGCGCGCCCAGGTGGCGCCGCAGCAGGTCGGAACTGGCCAGGCCCTGCGCCGGCTTGTAGTCGGCGGTGACGACGAAGGGCGCGATTTTCTTCATGCTGCAGCGCAGGCGCGACAAATCTTCCCAGCGCACCCGGCGCAGGCGGCGCAGGTCGACGATGCGCTTGGCGTTGCGCAGGCCGATGCCGGGCACGCGCGCGATCATTTCGGCGTCGGCGCGGTTCAGGTCCATCGGGAAGTGGTCGCGGTTGGCCAGCGCCCAGGCCAGTTTCGGGTCGACGTCGAGCGCCAGGTTGCCGGCCGCCGGCATCAGTTCGCCCGCGGTAAAACCATAGCCGCGCAACAGGAAATCGGCCTGGTACAGGCGGTGCTCGCGCAGCAGCGGCGGCGGCGCCAGCGGCACGCTGTCCGGGCTTTGCGGGATCGGGCTGAAGGCCGAGTAATACACGCGCTTGAGTTTATAGCTGCCGTACAGGGTCTCGGCCGTGTTGAGGATGGTCTGGTCGTCGCTGGCGTCGGCGCCGACGATCATCTGCGTGCTCTGGCCGGCCGGGGCAAACGCCGGCGCCTTCGGTTCTTCCGCTTTCTCATCCAACTTGCGCCGGATCGAACCCATCGCCAGCTTGATGGTGTGGACGTTTTTCTCGGGCGCGAGGCGGGTCACGCTGTCGTGGGTCGGCAGCTCGATGTTCACGGATAAGCGGTCGGCGTAGCGGCCGGCTTCGGCGATCAGCAAGGGATCGGCGTCCGGAATCGTCTTGAGGTGGATGTAGCCCTTGAAATTGTGCTCTTCGCGCAGCGTGCGCGCCACGGCGACCAGCTGCTCCATCGTGTAGTCGCTTGACTGGATGATGCCGGAACTGAGGAACAGGCCATCGATGTAGTTGCGCAGGTAGAAATCGTGGGTCAATTTCACGACTTCGGCCACCGAAAAGCGTGCACGCGGGACATTCGAGGTACGGCGGTTGACGCAGTACTGGCAGTCGTAGACGCAGAAATTGGTGAGCAGGATTTTCAGCAGCGAGACGCAGCGGCCGTCGGGCGTATAGCTGTGACAGATGCCCATGCCGGTGGTGGCGCCGACGCCACCGTCGTTGCCGTCGGAAGCACGCTTGGGCGCACCGCTGCTGGCGCAGGAGGCATCGTATTTGGCGGCGTCCGCCAGGATTTCGAGCTTGTCGGAAAGTTTCATCGGAATGGAGAAACTGTATGGGTGTACAGTATAAACCAGCCCGGGTATGTACGGCGCGCGGTAAGGGTTGGTGCCGGGACAAAGGCGGGTCGCCGTTGTAGGGTGGACTCCTGAGTCCACGCGTACGTGCCGTGGCACACCGCCAACACAGATGACGATTGCCGACGCATGCGTGACAGAATGAATTTCGATTGTTCAAGCGTGCGTAACGCGTGGGCTCGGGAGCCCACCCTACGAGGTTGTGAAAAAATCGCCATGGCGGCGTTGCGCCGCCTTGCCCTGACGATTTTTTCACAACCTCTACGTTACACGACCGTCACCGGCTCACGGTGAACGTTGTGAGTCGATTTATGATTTACCTCACCGGCTTGCCGTCCTGGTCCAGCACGACCACTTCGCCCCAGCCCAGCGAACGAATGCCCGTTTCCACCTTGCGCAGGTCGCCGATCACCACCCAGACCACGTTCTCCGGCTGCACGAATTTATTCGCCGCCTGGCCCAGCTGTGCGGGCGTCAGCGCCTTCAGGTTGGCCGAGTACCCACTCCAGTAGTTTTCCGGCAGGTTCAGGTTGACGCTGGCCAGGGCCGCCGCTTCCAGCGCGCCCAGGGTTTCGAAGCGGCCGGCCAGGCGCGAGGTCATGTTGCGCATGATGCTCTCGTACTCGGCGCCGACCAGCGGACGCGCGCCGGCCACGCCCTTGACCTCGTTCGCCACTTCGCGCATCGCCTCGACGGTTTTATCCGTCTGCACCGGCGCCATGGTGATGAAACTGCGCTGGCCGCGCACTTCGCTCAAACGTGCATTGGTACCGTAGCTCCAGTGTTTATCGAGGCGCAGGTTACGGTTCAGGCGCGAGGTGGCGATGCCGCCGAAGTTGTGCATCACCGGCTCGATGGCGAGGTCTTCCGGCTGGCCGTAAGGCAGCGACAGGTGCGCGGCGACGATGGTCGATTGCGGCGCGTCCGGCTTGTCGATCAGGTAGACCTTCTTGCCGGTCGTGGCGCCCAGCGCTGCCGCCGGTTTGGCCGGTGCCGTGCCGGCGGCCCAGCGGCCGAACGACGCTTCCAGCGCCGGCAGCAATTTATCCATCGTGGTGTCGCCGGCAACGACCAGGGTCGCGCTGCCCGGACGGAACCAGCTGGCGTGCCACTGCGCCAAATCGTCGCGCGTGATGGCGTCGACGCTGGCGGCGGTGCCGCTGGCAGGCTTGCCGTAGGCGTGTTCCTGGCCGTACAGCAGGGCCGGGACGACGCGCATGGCGAGGCTGTTCGGCTGCGCCTTTTCCTGGCCGATCTGCGCCATGCGCCGCGCTTTCTGCAGCGCGAACTGGTCTTGCGGGAAGCTCGGGGCCAGCGCGGCGTCGGCCATGATGGCGAGCGACGGCGCCAGGTTGGCGGCGGTCGCCTGCAGGCGTACCAGCGACTGGTCGGCGCTGCTGGCGGTCGCCAGGCGCGCGCCCAGGTTCTCCAGCGCATCCGACAGCGCAAAGGCGTCGCGCGTTTTGGTGCCCTTGTCGAGCAGGTCGAGCGCGAGCGAAGCGGCGCCGGCCTTGGCCGTACTGTCCGAGGCCACGCCGGCGTCCACCGCGAGCGTCGCATTCACGATCGGCGCCGTGTGGCGTTCGAGCAGGATCACCTTCAAACCATTTTTTAACTGCGCGCGCTGCATGGCCGGGAATTTCACGTCGGGTGCCTCGCCCAGGCCCGGCAGCACTTTGCGGTCGATGGTCGACTTCACGGCCGCCAGTTTGGCGAACGGACGCACCGTCATCGTGTAGTGATTCGCACGCAGCCAGCGGTTGCCGGCCGCCTTAACGTCGCCTGGGGTCGCCGCTGCCAACTGCTCCAGGCGTGTCAGATACGCATCCGGCGCACCGCCATAGGTCATGCTCTCGGCCAGCACGTCGGACCGCCCGCCGAAGCCGCCCAGGCGCTCGATGCTGCGCGAGAAGTCGGACAGGGTGCGGGTTTTTACGCGCGCCAGTTCGGCGGCAGTCGGGCCTTTGGCCAGCAGGTCGGCGACGATGGCATCGATCTCGCGCTCGACCTCGAGCGGATCGGCGCCCGGTTTGACGGTGGCGACAATGTTAAAAGTGCCGCCCAGTTCCGCATCGTTGACATAGGTACTGACCGCGGTGGCCAGGCCCTTGTCGTAGACCAGGCGCTTATCGAGGCGCGCGCTCTTCGAGCCGGCCAGTACTTCGGCCAGCAGCGCCAGGCGCGGCGTGTCGGCATCCTTCCAATTGGCCACGTGCCAGCTGCGGTAGATGCGCACCTGCGGTACGTGATCTTCCATCTCGTCACGGATGTTGCGTTCGAGCTGGGGAATCCAGGTCTCGGTGCGCGGCAGCGGCGGCCCCGGCGGAATCGCGCCGAAGTACCTGGTGACGAGTTCGAGCGCCTTTTCCGGCGTGATGTCGCCGGCCAGCGACATCACCGCGTTGTTCGGACCATAGTATGTGCGGTACCACTCGCGGATGTCTTCCAGCGAGGCGGCCGACAGATCGTCCATGGAGCCGATGGTCGACCACGAATACGGGTGCGAATACGGGTACATCTTCGCGCCGATCTCGTTGCGCACGCGGCCATACGGCTGGTTCTCGCCCTGGCGCTTTTCGTTCTGCACCACGCCGCGCTCGCGCTCGAGCATCTCCTTCGAGATGTAGTTGCCGAGGAAGCCCATGCGGTCCGATTCGAGGAACAGGGTGCGTTCGAGCGCCGACACCGGCACGTCCTCGAAGAAGTTGGTGCGGTCGGTATTCGTGGTGCCGTTGCGGTTGTTGGCGCCGAGGTCGTCCATCGCCTCGCGGAAGCCATGCGGGTAGTTTTCGGAGCCGTTGAAGAAGAAGTGCTCGAACAGGTGCGCGAACCCGGTCTTGCCGCGCTTCTCGTTGCGCGAACCGACGTGGTACCACATGTTGACGCCGACCACGGGCACGCTGTGGTCTTCGTGCACGATCAGGGTCAGGCCGTTGGGCAGCACGAATTTTTTGTGGTTGATCGTGTAGGCCTGGCGGTCGAACGGTGCGGATTTGGCGCTGGGTACGGTGGCCGGTGCGGCATGCGCGGGCAGCGCGGCGGTCGAGGCGAAGGCGAGGGCCAGCGCGGCGAGAAGGGGTTTGTTCATGGGTCTCCGTGGGACGGCGTGTGGTTGTTGTAGCGGTATTTTAACCATCGGGTGCCGGCACTCAGCAGAGTTTTCGGTATGCATGCGTGGGTTGGACGCGTGGACGGCTCTGCCGTCCACGCGTTCAGGCAGCAGCAGACTGCGCCATCTCCAGCTGCCCCGCATCCATGCGCGCCGCGATCTTCTTCAGGTACGCGCCCGCGCCCGCCACGCCGGCCGCATCGGCGCGCGCCAGCCAGGCGTAGGCGGCCACCAGGTCGCGATGTACCCCCTGCCCGGTCGCACACATCACGCCCAGGTTGAACTGCGCGCGCGCATGGCCCTGGCGTGCGGCGCGCAGGTACCAGAAGTGTGCCGCCCCGTAGTCGCGCTCGACGCCGTGGGCGCTGTCGTAGCGCAGCGCCAGCGCGAACTGGGCCAGCGCATGGCCTGCGTCGGCGGCCTTGCGGTACCAATGCGCTGCTTCCCTCGGATCGCTGGTGTCCAGGCGGTCGAGCAGCACCCCGACCATGTGCTGGGCCGGCGCGTAATCCTGGTCGGCCGCGCGCCGGTACCAGGCCAGGGCACGCGCGGCGTCCTGCGCCACGCCGGCGCCCGACTCATAACGCAGGGCGAGATCGAACTGGGCGCGCAGGTGGCCTTGCTCGGCCGCCTGCTCGTACCAGTACAGCGCCTGCGCCGGATCCATGTCGACGCCGTTGCCGGCATCGTAAAGCTGGCCCAGGTGGTATTGCGCGGCAGGTAAACCCTGGGCGGCGGCCAGGCGGTACCAGTGCGCGGCCTGCACCGGGTCGCGCTCGACACCCTGGCCGTGCTCGTGGCGCAGGCCGAGGTTGTCCTGGGCGGCGGCGTGGCCCTGGTCTGCGGCGCGCCGGTACCACGTCAATGCGGCCGCCTCGTCGCGCGGCACGCCATGGCCGCTGTCGTGGATCAGGGCAAGGTTGAACTGGGAACTGGCGTGGCCCTGGCGCGCGGCGCGTTCGTACCAGTCGATCGCCTGCACGCTGTCATGGGCGACGTCCTGGCCCTTGTCGAAGCGCAGCGCGAGGTTGAACTGGGCCGGCGCATAGCCCTGGTCGGCCGCGCGGCGCAACCAGTCGAGCGCCTGCGCCGGGTCGCGCACGACGCCCTGGCCGCTGTCGTAGCGCAGCGCCAGCGCGAACTGCGAGCGCGCATAGCCCTGCTCGGCCGCACGCCGGTACCAGCCGGTCGCCGCCGCCGTGTCCTGGGCCACGCCCTTGCCGCCGTCGAACATCATGCCGAGGTTGTGCTGGGCGCCGGGGTCGCCCTGGTTGGCGGCCTGGCTGAACCAGTGCAGCGCCTGGCCGACGTCGGCCGCGGTGCCCTGTCCCTTGGCATGCATCCAGCCCAGGTTGTACTGGGCCGGCGCATAGCCCTGCTCGGCCGCGCAGCGGTACCAGTGCAGCGCCTGGACGTGATCCTGGGCCACGCCCTGCCCCTTCTGGTACATCAGGCCGAGGTTGTACTGGGCCTGCTCCAGGCCGGCGGCGGCCGCCTTGCGGTACCAGCCGACGGCCAGTGCCTCGTTGCGCGGCACGGCCTGGCCGCTGACGTACATGAAGCCGAGCTGATGCTGGGCACTGGCGACGCCGCGCTCGGCCAGCGCTTTTACGCGCAGGAATTCGGCAGTGTGACGAGCCGCAGTGTCGCGCTCGGAGCCAGGCACGCCCGCGCTATTCATGCGCGCGGATCAGGCGCGCAGCGCGGCCGCCGGCGATGCCTGGCCGCGCAGCACGCCAATGAAGCTCGACAGCGAAATCGGGCGGTGGAACAGGTAGCCCTGCATCGTCTCACAACCGTTGGACCGCAGGTAGTCCGCCTGCGTCTCGGTCTCGACGCCTTCGGCCACCAGGTGCAGGTTCAGGCCGCGCGCAATCGAGATGATCGCCAGGATCACCGGATAATGCCCTTGCGCGTCGTGGATCTCCTTGACGAAGGACTGGTCGATCTTCATCGTGTGGATCGGGAAACGGTGCAGGTAAGAGAGCGACGAGTAGCCGGTGCCGAAGTCGTCGATCGCGACCGACACGCCCAGCTGGCAGAGTTTGTTGAGCTGCTCGATCGCATACTGCGGATTGCGGATGCAGATGTTCTCGGTGATCTCGACCTCGATCTGGCTCGGCGAAATCCCGTAGCGCACCAGCGCACCGCGCATCTTCTCGAAAAAGTCGCCGCGGTCGAGGTATTGCGGCGACAGGTTGAGCGACAGGCGCACCGCCTGGCCGCTGGCGAGGTTCCATTGCAGCATGTCGCGGCACAGGGCGCCGATCATCCAGTCCGAGATCGGCAGCATCAGGCCGTTCTCTTCGGCGAAGGGCAAGAATTCGCCGGCCGACAGCAGCCCGCGCGTCGGATGATTCCAGCGCATCAGCGCCTCGGCGCCGACGATGCGGCCGCTGGTCGAATCGATCTGCGGCTGGTAATACATCTCCAGTTCGTTGTGCTCGAGCGCGCGGCGCAGCGCCTGCTCCAGCGCGATCTTTTGATGCGAGGCGTCGAGCATCGAGTCGTGATAAAAACTGTGGCCGTTCTTGCCCAGCGCTTTCACCTGGTACATCGCGATGTCGGCGTGCCGCAGCAGTTCGTCGATCGATTCGCCGTCGCCCGGATAGATGGCGATGCCGATCGAGGCCGAGATGTGCACTTCGTGGCCGTCGAGGTCGAAGGGCCGGTGCAGGCTTTCCAGGAACTTGTCGGCGATGACGCGCGCGTCGTCGCGGTCGCGCAGTTCCGGCAACACGATGGTGAATTCGTCGCCGCCCTGGCGCGCCAGCGTATCGCCCTTGCGCAGGCAGGCCTTGAGGCGCACCGCCACCTGCTGCAGCAGCTCGTCGCCCTTGACGTGGCCGAGGGTGTCGTTCACCAGCTTGAAGCGATCGAGGTCGATGAACATCACCGCCAGTTCGGTCAGCTTGCGCTTGGCCTGGATCACGGCCAGGCCAAGGCGGTCCTTGAACAGGATCCGGTTCGGCAAGTCGGTGAGGATGTCGTGGTAGGCCTGGTAGGAGATGACCTCTTCGGCGCGCTTGCGGTCGGTGACGTCGCGCGCCACGCCATAGGTGCCGAAGAATTCGAGCTTTTGCACTTCGCTGTCGGGCACGTGCATGCCGATCGAGTTCAGCGAGATCGTCATCAGGGTGTTGTTGAAGGTGCGCTCGCCGCTGTTGCTCCTGGCCCCGCGGCATTTCAAACGCAGCTCGACGTTGCGCGACGCCCGCTCGTCGACCCGTCGCTCGTTGAAGACGTAGCGCGCGCGCTCCAGGTCTTCGTCGTGCACCAGGATCGAGTAATGCTTGCCGATCAGTTCATCGCGCGAAAAACCCAGCAGCTGGTAGGCGCGGTCGTTGACGAACGTGAAGCGCCCTTCGTGGTTCAAGGTATAGATGATGTCCGGCGAGCTGTCGACCAGGTAGCGGTACATCTTCTCGGAGTTTTCCAGCTGCTGCGCCATGCGCGCGTTGGCGACGGCCAGGCGGCGCTGTTCAAGCGCGTTGCCCACCGTTTTCATCAGCTCTTCGCGGCTGTAGGGCTTGCGCAGGTAGTCGTAGGCGCCGCGCTTCAAGGCGCCGATCGCGGCCTCGATGCCGACTTCGCCGCTCATCACGATCACGTCGGCGTCCACGCCGCGCTCGTTCATGAAGTCCATGATCTGGTGGCCGCCGATGTCGGGCAGGCGCAGGTCGAGCAGGACCAGGTCGAAGCGGCTGCGCGACAGCTGGGCGATGGCTTCGGTGCCGGAACCGGCGGTGGTGAGATCGAAGCCGCGGTCGCGCAGCAATTCGTAAAGCGAGGCGAGCAGGCGCGGCTCGTCGTCGACCAGCAGCAAACGCGGCTGGTGCGCCGCACCAGGCAGGGTCGACAGGAAAGGCTCTCCAGCAGGACGATACTCGTTCATCATGACCTTAAACAGAACCCAGGGCGCGCGCCGGCAAGGCCGGTGCTGCGCTGGCGCCGGACCATGCCGGCAGCAGAATTTCGAATGCGGTGCCGCCCCTGCCGCTGCGGCAGGCGATCTGGCCGTTCAGCTTGCGCACCAGCCCATGCACGATCGACAGGCCAAGTCCCCGGTGCGCGCCATCCTTGGTGCTGCGCACGGGCGAGAACAGGTTCGCCATCACCTCCGGCGCCAGCCCCGGGCCGTTATCGAGCACGGCCAGTTCGACGTACAGGGTGCGCTCGCGGTGCACGGCGCCGCGGTTGACGATCTTGATGCGCCCGCCGCCGCTGCCGGCCAGCGCCTCGACCGCGTTTTTCACCAGGTTGACCAGGATCTGCTTGAGCAGGTCGGCGTCGCCCTCGACCAGGCGCGCTTCCTCGCCCATGGTGGTGGCGATGTGCACGCTGGCGGGGACGAACTGGCCGGCGCGGAACAGGCGCACCACGTCGTCGACGACCTTGGTTACGTCGAGCGGACGCGGGCCGGTGTCGAGCGGCTTGACCTCGGCCAGGCTGCCGATCAGCTGGCCGACGCGGTCGATCTCTTCGTTCAGCACCGACATCTCGGTGGCCACCGGTTCCTGGCGCGCCAGTTTGCTGTCGAGGACACTCAGGTAATTCTTGATGATCGACAGCGGGTTGTTCACCTCGTGCACCACGCGGCGCGACGCTTCGCGGTATTCCTCGGCCACGCCGGCGAGCTGGCGCCGTGCGTTGCCGCGCTCGGCGATGGCGTTCTCCAATGCGGTCGCCGCTTGCGTGCCGAACGATTGCAGGAAGCGTTCGCGCTTCTGGCAGGCGGCGAGCTGCCAGGCCGCCACGCCGCCGACCATCACGCCCAGGCAGCGGTTGCCGGCCACCAGCGGCAGGCAAACCATGCTGTCGGTGCCGAGCATGCGCAGCAGCTGCTCTTCGGCCAGGCCCAGGGACTGGCCTTCGCGCCGCACATACACCAGGCGCCGCGCCAGCGCGGCCTGGGCAACGCCCTCTTCCCTGCCGCCCTTGTTCAGTGGGATGGCGAATTCGGCGATGCGCTGGGTGCTGCCGCCGGGCGCGCCGACCAGCATCTGGCCGGTCGGGTTCTCGAGGAGGATCACGGTGTTGTCGAAGTCGAACAGGATGCGCGCCGAGCGCGTCATCGATTCGAGCAGGTCGGACTCGCCCTGCTGGCGTGCGAAGGTCTGCCCCACTTCCGACACCAGCACCAGGTTGCGCACCTCTTCCTGCAAGCGCTGCTGGACCGGATCGATGGGCGGCGCGGCATAGGCCGGCGGCGTCGGGATCTCGTCGGCGCCGGCCAGGTCGATGCCGAGGTGGATGGCGGCCTTGTCGACCTGGCGCGCGGCGCCCGCCAGCATGGCGTCCAGTTCGCGCGCATCCAGGCCGCACAGGGCGGCGCCGTCGCCGAGCGCGGCCGCATCGTGCGGGTGGTGCGACATCAGGTGCGCCAGGCGCACGATGCGGATCAGGGGGTGGGCCGACTCCAGGCGCGCGCTCGACTCGTGGTGGTACAGCACGGCGTCGGCCAGGAAGGAATCGAGCTGCCAGCGCTCGATCAGCCAGGCGCCCGCTTCGGTATGGGTGATCTGCAGCGTGCGCTGCTCGACGGCGCACAGGTCTTCGTCGTCGAGGGCGGTGAAGTTATAGGCGTATTCCTTGGGCGCGGTGGCGAGCAGGGCCAGGCGCCCGACGTTGTGCAGCAGGCCGGCGAGATAGGCTTCTTCCAGGTGCGGGTACTCGATGCGGCGCGCGATGTCGCGCGCGATCACCGCCGCGCCGAGCGAACGCTTCCAGAAGGCGCGCAGGTCGGTACTGCCCGAATGCGGAAAACTGTTAAAGGTCTGGAATACCGAATCGCTGATCACCAGCGTCTTGATCATGTCGGTGCCGAGGGCAACCAGCGACTGCTCGAGGTTCACGCCGCGACCGCTGCGGTGATAGGCGGAGCTGTTGGCGACGGCCAGCAGCTTGCCGGTCATGCCGGCATCGTTGGCGATCAGCGCCGCCAGTTCCGGCATGCCAAGGTCGTCCGCCTGCAGATGCCCGATCAGCTTGACGAGTATTTGCGGCATCGCCGGCAGACGGGCAATCAGCAGGCGATTGCGAATATCCTGATCGGGTTGGTGCATTGTCTCGAGCGACGCCACGGAAGGTTTTTTTTCGGGTGGCATTCCCGGCAGGGCTACCACGACAGACATTCACGCCATCTCTTAATAAGAAGGCAATCTACTATGTTGATCTAGATCAAACGGCTGGCTTAGCATATATACATTTCTGAAAGGGAACAATACTTTCCTTGCAAAGTATGTATTTTTAGCAAACCAATGATGTATAGATGTGACGTTTCATTGGACATATGGCAATAAAGTTGCCTTAATCGTTACTTTGGCGTTGACCAGACGGGCGCCCTTGCGTTAGCCGCCTCTGCGCGCCAGTACGCGCCGGTACTTGCGCGCGGTCAGCCAGCACCCCAGCGCCAGCAAGGTAAAACCGGCCTGGCCGAGCGCCAGCGCCAGCACCGAGTGCGACAGCGCCGGTGCGATCAGCCCGGCGACGATCGCGCCCATCAGCGTGACCAGGAAGGACTGGCAGGACGCCACCGTGCCGCGGATGTGCGGGAACAGGTCGAGCGCAAGCAGCGTGGCGCCCGGCGAGATCAGCGAACTGCCGAAGGTGAAGAAGAACATCGGCAGCACGGTCCAGGGCAGCGCCGGCGGCAGCAACAGGTGGTAGCCGACGTTGAAGGTGACGGCGCACAGCATGAAGGCGAAACCGATGCCGATCTGGCGCGCGAAGCTGTACTTGCCGGCCATGCGGTTGGCCGCCATCGAGCCGAGGAAAATCCCGCTCACGGTCGGGACGAACAGCCAGGCGAATTCGGATGGGCCGAGCTTCAAATGCACCGGCAGCAGCACCGGAGAGGCGGTAATGTAGAGGAACAGGCCGGCGAAGTTCAGCGCCGTCACGCCCGCCTTCATGTGGAACAGGAAGGAGCTGAAGATCGCACTGTAGCTCTGCGCCAGGAAGCGCGGATTGAAGGGCTGGCGCTGCGCCAGCGGTATCGTTTCCGGCAGGTGCTTCCAGCATACCCAGCCCAGGATCAGGGTGTAGGCGCACAGCGCCAGGAAGATTGCGCGCCAGTCGAACAGGGTGACGATCCAGCCGCCCATGACCGGCGCCAGCGCCGGCGCGATCGAGAAGATCATCGTCACCATCGACAGCAGCCGCGCCGCCGGCGCATCCGAATACAGGTCGCGGATGATGGCGCGCCCGACCACCACGCCGGCCCCGGCCGAGACCCCCTGCATGATGCGGAACACCCACAGGTAGTGGACGGTGGACGCCGCCGCGCAGCCGAAGGTGCCGATCGCGAACACGACCAGGGCGACCAGGATCACGTTGCGCCGCCCGAATGCATCCGACAGCGCGCCATGCCACAGCACCATGCCGGCAAAGGCCAGCATGTAGGCCGTCAGGGTCTGCTGCACCTCGATGCTCGATGCGTGCAGGTTGGCCATGATCTGCGGGAAGGCCGGCAGATAGGCGTCGATCGAGAACGGGCCGAGCATCGACAAACCCGCCAGCAGGGTTGCCAGGCCGCCGGCCGAGAGCATGACGATCTTGTGTGGCGCCGGCAAGGGCACCGGCACCACCGGGTCTTTCGGCAGCTGGTCGGGGTCGGTCGGTGGCAGCATCGGTGACTTGGTTAATGGCTTAGTTATTGTCCAGTTTCGGCTTGGCTTCCTCGCGGCGGTTGTAGCCGGCCACCATGTCGAAGCGGAACAGGCGGCATTCGAGGGCGCCGTTGAAGAATGGCGTCTTGCGCGCTTCCTTCAAACGCAGCAGCTTGGGCAGCGACAGGTCGGCCGTGAACAGGAACACGGTCCAGCCGGCGAAGCGCTGCTTGAGCGTGGTGCCGAGCGCGGAATAGAACGACACCGCCATCTCGTCCTGTGGAACCGTCGAGTCGCCGCGCACGCCGATGCGCTCGCCGTAGGGCGGGTTGGTCAGCAGGATGCCGGGGCCATCGACCGGCGGATTGACGTGCTGCGCCTCGATCTGTTTCAGCGGTACGTCGAACAGGATGCCGGCGATTTTCAGGTTATGGCGGGTCATTTCGACCATGTCGCCCGAGATGTCCGAGCCGAAGATGGTCGGTTCCGTCGGCAGCACATTTGCCTTGATCGCGGCCTTCATGTCCTGCCATGCAGCGCGATCGAAGTCAGCAAACTTTTCGAAGGCGAAACGGCGGCGCGCGCCGGCCGGGATACCCTGCACCATCTGCGCCGCCTCGACCAGGATCGTGCCCGAGCCGCACATCGGGTCGAACAATGGTACGCCCGGCTTCCAGCCCGACACGCGCAACATGCCGGCGGCGAGGTTTTCGCGCAGCGGCGCGTCGCCCGTCTCTTCGCGCCAGCCGCGTTTGAACAGCGCCTCGCCCGAGGTGTCGAGGTAGATAATAAAATTGCGGGCGTCGAGGAAGCCGACGATGCGCATGTCCGGCTCGCGCGTATCGACCGACGGGCGCTTGTTGAACTGGTCGCGGAAGCGGTCGCAGATCGCATCCTTGATTTTCAGAGTCGTGAATTCCAGGCTTTTCAGCGGCGACTTCACCGCCGTGACGTCGACCCGGATCGTGTGGTCGACGCCGAACCAGTCTTCCCACGGCTGCTCGAGCACCAGGTCGTAGATGTCGTTTTCGTTGTTGTAGCTGCGCTGGCCCATGCGCATCAGCACCCGCGAGGCGATGCGCGAGTGCAGGTTGACGCGGTAGGCGTCGAGCATGGTGCCGGAGCAGTGCACGCCACCGGGGACCTGGTTGTGAACTTTCAGGGTGTCGCTGTGCGCCTGCGCGATTTCAGCGAGTTCTTCGGCAAGCGCCGCTTCCATGCCGCGCGGGCAGGGGCAAAAATAGGAGGTCATGGGGGTACCCTTTGTCCGTTGGTGAAAAATTAAAAAACACCTGGAGCGCCGCCGCTTCAGGTGTGGATGTGTGTTGCGGTGTTCATATGGTAAACCGCGTGGACAAAGTCCACCCTACGAGGTTGTGAAAAAATCGCCATGGCGGCGTTGCGCCGCCTTGCCGTACCCACGTACTGTCTTCGGCGGCGCGCCTTGCCCTGACGATTTTTTCACAACCTCTACGGTTCGTGGCTGTTCGTAGGGTGGGCTCTGCCCACGCGGTCGTACCGTGGCGCACCGCGACGTCCGCCCGGGCTGTGACGATCAGAACGGCTTGACGACCACCAGGATCACGATCAGCACCAGCAGCAGCACCGGCACTTCGTTAAACCAGCGGAACCAGGTGTGGCTGCGCTTGTTCACGCCGGCCTCGAACTTCTTCAGGATCGAACCGCACGCATGATGGTAGCCGATCGCCAGCAGCACCAGCGCCAGCTTCGCATGCAGCCAGCCGCCCTGGATGCCGAAGCCCAGCCATAACCACAGGCCCAGCAGCAGCGCGGGAATCGCCAGCATGGTGGTGAAGCGGTACAGGCGGCGCGCCATGCCGAGCAAACGGGTCGTTGCAGTAACGTCCGTCTCCTGCGCCAGGTTGACATAGATGCGCGGCAGGTAGAACAGGCCGGCGAACCAGGAAGCGATGAAAATGATGTGGAAGGCTTTGATCCAGAGGTACATGCGGTTCCTTGACAGTTAAGTACGTACTTCGCCGTGCCCGAACACGACGTATTTCAATGAAGTCAGCCCTTCCAGCCCGACCGGGCCGCGCGCATGCAGCTTGTCGTTCGAGATGCCGATCTCGGCGCCGAGGCCGTACTCGAAACCGTCGGCGAAGCGGGTCGAGGCATTCACCATCACCGAGGCCGAGTCGACTTCGCGCAGGAAGCGCAGCGCCGCGCTGTAATCCTCGGTGACGATGGCCTCCGTATGCTTCGACGAATAGCGGTCGATGTGGTCCATCGCTTCCTCGATCCCCGCCACCACTTTGATGGCCAGGACCGGCGCCAGGTATTCGGTGCTCCAGTCTTCTTCGGTTGCAGCGGCCAGGTGCGGGTAGCCGGCCAGGATCGCCTGCGCCTCGGCGTCGGCGCGCAGCTCGACTTCCTTCGCCTGGTAGAGCTCCGCCAGTTGCGGCAGCACGACGGGCGCGATCGAACGCGCGACCAGCAGCGTCTCCATCGTATTACAGGTGCCGTAGCGGTGGCACTTGGCATTGAAGGCGATCGGCAGCGCCTTGCCGGGATCCGCCTTGTCGTCGATGTAGACGTGGCAGATGCCGTCCAGGTGCTTGATCATCGGCACCGTGGCTTCCTCGATCAGGCGCGCAATCAGCCCCTTGCCGCCGCGCGGGACGATGACGTCGACGTACTGCGGCATCGTGATCAGGGCGCCGACGGCGGCGCGGTCGACGGTATCGACTACCTGCACCGCGTCCAGCGGCAAGCCCGCCTTGCTGACACCTTCGGTGACGAGCTTGGCCAGCGCGCGGTTGCAGTGGATCGCTTCCGAACCGCCGCGCAGGATCGCCGCGTTGCCGCTCTTGATGCACAGGCCGGCCGCATCGACCGTCACGTTCGGGCGCGCTTCGTAGATGATGCCGATCACGCCCAGCGGCACGCGCATCTGGCCGACCTGGATACCGCTCGGGCGCGATTTCATGTTCGAGATCTCGCCGATCGGATCGGGCAAGGTGGCGATCTGGCGCAGGCCTTCGACCATGGTCGCGATCGCTGCCGGCGACAGCGCCAGGCGGTCGAGCAGCGCCGGCGCCAGGCCGGCGCTGCGCGCGGCGTCGAGGTCGAGCGCATTGGCGGCGGCCAGCTGCGCGGCGTCGCGCTCGATCGCATCGGCAATCAAGAGCAGCGCGCGGTTGCGCGTGGCGCCGTCGGCGCGCGCCATCGCCCGCGCGGCGGCGCGGGCGTTGCGGCCCAGCGTGTGCATGTAGTCGGTGATGTCCATGATCGATTCCAGTGAGCGTTAATTCGCGGGGTGCAGAGCTGTTTCGAGGTGCTGACGTGCGTTGAACGCGTGGGCGGAAAATCCGCCCACCTTACGGGTGTATGCATGCGGATCGATGACGTCTCCCGTAGGGTGGGCACTTGTGCCCACGCGGATGATGAGAACCGATAGCGGCGCACCCGCAGGTCCCGCGACCGATATTTACCATCACCGGTCAACGACCAGTTAGCGCGCCACCTTCAAGGCCAGCTGCAACATCGCATCCCACGCATCCCCCGCGAACGCCTTGGCCCGTAACCCCTTGACCATCTTGTCCACCTGCGCCGCCTCCTGCAGCGCCGCTTCCAGCGTCGGCAATGAAATGCGCCGCAGGGCCGGATCCATCATCCGTTCGCGCGGACCCCAAATGCGGTATTCCTTCAGCAGCGCGCCGAGCGGCCGTCCCTGCGCCATCCCGGCTTTCAATTTTAACAGCGTGCGGATTTCTTCGGAGACGGCCCACAAGACCAGCGGCAGCGCCTCGCCCTCCCCTTTTAACCCCTCGAGCATGCGCGCCAGGCGCGCCGGGTCGCCCATCAGCATCGCTTCCGACAATTTGAAGACGTCGTAGCGCGCCACGTTCAGCACGGCGTCCTGCACCTGCTCGAAACTGAGTTTGCCCGGCTCGTGCAGCAAGCCCAGCTTTTGGATTTCCTGGTGCGCGGCCAGCAAATTGCCTTCCACCCGGTCGGCAATGAAGTCGAGCGCGGGGCGGTCGGCGCTCTGCCCTTGCGCACCCAAACGCATGCCGATCCAGCCCGGCAGCTGCGCCCGTTCCACGTTCGGGATCTCGATATACACCGCGGCCTGCTGCAGCGCCGCCACCCACGACGCCTTGGCCGTCTGCCAGTCGAGTTTCGGCAGCGTGATCAGGGTGAGATTATCGGGGCTGAGGTCCTTGGCATAGGCTTGCAGCGCGGCGCTGCCATCCTTGCCGGGCTTGCCGCTCGGGATGCGCAGCTCGATCAGCTTCTTGTCGCCGAACAGCGACAAGGCCTGGTTCGCCGCCAGCAGCTCTCCCCATTTGAAGGTGCGCTCGACGGTGAGCACGTCGCGTTCGGTGTGGCCGGCCGCGCGCGCGGCGCGGCGGATTTTATCGGCCGCTTCCAGCGCCAGCAGGTGTTCGTCGCTGGTGATCACGTACAAGGGCGCCAGCCCCTTTGCCAGATGGGGCTCGAGCGCTTCAGGCCGTAACTGCATTACCGTCTCGCTGCGCTCATTGCGGCTTCAATGCGGCCAGGCGGCGCATGATCTGCTGCACCAGGTCGGATTGCATGTCGCGGTACAGCAGCGCTTCTTCGCCTTCCTTGGCCAGCAGGGCTTCTTCGCTGAAGGTGAGGTTGCGGCGCAGCGTGATCTCGGTCGGTCCCAGCAGCAAATTGCCGGCGGCGTCGCGCACCTGGAATACCAGCGTGTAGGTGAGCAGGTATTCGCGCACGCGGCCGAGGTTGTTCAGCGACAGCACCGCCTTGTTGCGCGCCTCCGACAGCACCTCGAAGCGCGCCTGCGCCTCCTGTGGCGTGCTGGCGATGACGACGCGGTCGCCGGCGCGCAGGTTGCGCTTGAGCTCATTACCCAGCGGCGAGGCATCCGAAAACGCCAGGTGGATGCTCGAGAACGGCATGTTGTAGGCGCCGTCGGACCCGCGCAGGTGGAAGCCGCAGGCACTCAGGGTCGTTACCAGCAGCAGCGCCGCACAGGCGCGCACGAGGAATGGGGAATGAGCGCGCATGCCTTACACCACGATGTTGACGAGTTTGCCGGGCACGACGATGACCTTCTTCGGCGTGCCTTCGATGAATTTCTGCACCGCTTCGGACGCCAGCGCCGCCGCCTCGATCGCTGCCTTGTCCGCCGCCTTCGGCACTTTCACCGAACCGCGCAGCTTGCCGTTCACCTGGATCATCATCTCGATCTCGGCCTGCTCCAGCGCGGCCGGGTCGACTTCCGGCCACTGCACGTTGAGGATGTCGCCGTGGACTGCGCCATAGCCGAGCTCCTGCCACAGCGCGTGGGTGATGTGCGGTGCGACCGGGTTCAGCAGGCGCAGGAAGATCGAGAAGCCTTCGGCGATGACCGCATCCGAGGCAGCACCGTCCGCCAGCTTGGCCGACTCCAGGGTATTGAGCATCTTCATGCAGGCCGAAACGACCGTGTTGTACTGGATGCGTTTCAGATCGTAGTCGGCCTGCTGCAGCACCTTGTGCACTTCGCGGCGCAGGGTTTTCTGGGCGTCGTCCAGGGTCTCTTTCGATGCGCCCGCAGCCAGCGCAGCGGCGATGCGCTCGCGTTGCGCATAGCCGTAGGCCCAGACACGGCGCAGGAAGCGGCTCGCGCCTTCGACGCCGCTGTTCGACCACTCCAGGGTCTGCTCCGGCGGCGAAGCGAACATCGTGAACAGGCGCGCGGTATCGGCGCCGTATTGTTCGATCTGCGCTGCCGGGTCGATGCCGTTGTTCTTCGACTTCGACATCTTTTCGGTGCCGCCGATCGTGACCGGCTGGCCGTCGGCCTTCAGCACGGCGTTCTGCGGACGGCCCTTGTCGTCGAAGGTCAGTTCGACGTCGGCCGGGTTGAACCAGGTTTTTTTACCGGACGCGTCGTCGCGATAATAGGTCTCGTTCAGCACCATGCCTTGCGTCAGCAGGTTCACAAAAGGCTCGTCGAATGTCACCAGGCCGAAGTCGCGCATGACCTTGGTCCAGAAGCGCGCGTACAGCAGGTGCATGACGGCGTGTTCGATCCCGCCGATGTACTGGTCCATCGGCATCCAGTAATCGTTGCGCGCGTCGACCATGGCGTCGTTCGAACCCGGCGAGGTATAGCGCATGTAGTACCAGGACGAATCGATGAAGGTGTCCATCGTATCGGTCTCGCGGCGCGCCGGCTTGCCGCATTTCGGGCAATCGCACTTGAGGAAGGCTTCGTCCTTGTTGAGCGGATTGCCGGTGCCGTCCGGGACCAGGTGCTCGGGCAGCACGACCGGCAGGTCGGCTTCCGGCACCGGCACCACGCCGCACTCGGCGCAGTGGATCATCGGGATCGGCGTGCCCCAGTAGCGCTGGCGCGAGATGCCCCAGTCGCGCAGGCGGAAGGTGATCTTCTTGTCGCCCAGGTCTTGCGCGGCGAGGTCGCCGGACACGGCGTTCACGGCCGCGGTGTAATCGAGCTCGTCGTACTTGCCGGAGTTGATGGTGCGGCCGTTTTCCTTGTCGCCGTACCACTCGTGCCAGGCATCCAAAGAGTATTCCTGGCCTTCGACGGCGACTACCTGCTTGATCGGTAAATCGTATTTTTTGGCGAATTCGAAGTCGCGCTCGTCGTGGCCCGGCACGCCCATCACGGCGCCGTCGCCATAGGTGATCAGGACGTAGTTGCCGACCCAGACCGGGATCTGCTCGCCGGTGACCGGGTGCGTGACCATCAAACCGGTCGGCATGCCCTTCTTCTCCATCGTCGCCATGTCGGCTTCGATGACGGAACCGAGCTTGCATTCGGCGATGAATGCCGCCAGTTCAGGGTTGTCCCTGGCGGCGTGCTGGGCCAGCGCGTGTTCCGGCGCCACGGCGCAGAAGGTCACGCCCATGATGGTGTCGGCGCGGGTGGTGAAGACGTACAGTTTGCCGTCGTTGATCAGCTCACCGGCATCGTCCATGACGACGTGCGGGAAGGCGAAGCGCACGCCGACCGACTTGCCGATCCAGTTGGTCTGCATGGTGCGCACGCGCTCCGGCCAGCCCGGCAGCTTGTTGTCGACGTGGTCGAGCAGCTCGTCGGCGTAGTCGGTGATGCGCACGTAGTACATCGGGATTTCGCGCTTCTCGATCGGCGCGCCCGAACGCCAGCCCTTGCCGTCGACGACCTGCTCGTTGGCGAGCACGGTCTGGTCGACCGGGTCCCAGTTCACGGTGCCGGTCTTCTGGTAGATGATGCCCTTCTCGAGCATTTTGAGGAACATCCATTGGTTCCACTTGTAGTACTCGGGTTTACAGGCGGTCATCTCGCGCGACCAGTCGATGGCCAGGCCCATCGATTCCATCTGCCCGCGCATGTGGGCGATGTTCGAATAGGTCCACTCGGCCGGCGGCACGTTATTGGCCATCGCCGCGTTCTCGGCCGGCATGCCGAAGGCGTCCCAGCCCATCGGCATCAGCACGTTGTAGCCGTTCATCCGCAGGTAGCGGTACATCACGTCGTTGATCGTATAGTTGCGCACGTGGCCCATGTGCAGCTTGCCGGACGGGTAAGGCAGCATCGAGCAGGCGTAGTATTTACCTTTCGGGAAACGTGGATCGTTCTCGACGGCTTTATAGGCATCGATCGACTTCCAGTACGCCTGCGCGGCCTGTTCTACTTCGGCGGGACTATATTTATCTTGCATGATGATCTGCGGACGGAATGTGGGAAGGGTGGGAGCGGCGAACGCTTTAGCAGAACATTATACTGGTTCATCTTGTACTGCGGCGAAGCGGCATGGGGGCGGTTTTATAGGCATCAGCCCGCGGCGCCGACCGTAGAGGTTGTGAAAAAAATCGTCAGGGCAAGGCGGCGCAACGCCGCCATGGCGATTTTTTCACAACCTCGTAGGGTGGGCTGACGGTTGAAACATGCCGATGCCAGAGCGCGTGCGTCTCGCGGCAGAATTCGTCGACGCCGTGGCGGGTGCCGAACAGGAAGCCGAGCTTTGCGGGGTGCAAGGGCAAGGCGGGCATGACGTAGCGGGAAATCGCGAGGAGGTCGGCGGCGGTCATGGCCGTTGCGGGCGAAGCTTGGTTAGCGCAGCACCAGTTCCAGCGCCGGCTTTTCGCCGTAGTCTTCGTAGCGCTCGTTGATGCCGCCGACGCAGAACACGATTTCGTCGACCAGGTCGGGCAGGCGCGCGCGCAGGGCGGCGCTGTCGGTGATGACGATTTCCAGCACCTCGTTCGGTTGCAGCCGGAACTTGGTCATGTTTTCTTCGTCACGCAGGTAGCTCAGGCAATCGACCCAGGTATCGATGGTGTCGCCCGAAGCGGTATGAAAGCCGAAAGCGCTGCGGCTCTCGGCCAGAAAACTGGCTTCGTTGACGATTGCGGCGCCGTTCAGTTCTGCCACTGCCATTACATCATCCTTTCACGCCGGTGTTCAATGCGAGTACGTCCTGCATGTCGTACAGGCCGTTTGCCTTGCCGGCGATAAAACGCGCGCCGCGCAGGGCGCCGTGGGCGTAGGTCACGCGGCTGCTCGATTTATGGGTGATCTCGATGCGCTCGCCGGTGCCGGCGAACAGGACCGTGTGGTCGCCGACGATATCGCCGCCGCGCACGGTGGCAAAGCCGATCGTCGACGGATCGCGCTCGCCGGTGACGCCTTCGCGGCCGTACACGGCGCAGTCCTTGAGGTCGCGTCCCAGCGCATCGGCGATGACTTCGCCCATTTTGAGGGCGGTGCCGGACGGCGCATCGACCTTGTGGCGGTGGTGTGCCTCGATGATCTCGATGTCGTAGCCTTCGGCAAAACTTTTTGCGGCCAGCTCCAGCAATTTCAGAGTCACGTTCACGCCCACGCTCATGTTCGGCGCGAAGACGACGGCGATCTGTTCGGCGGCGGCGGCGATCGCCGCCTTGCCGGCATCGTCGAAACCGGTGGTGCCGATCACGATCTTTTTGCCGTTGGCGGCGCAATACGCCAGGTGCGCGAGCGTGCCTTCCGGGCGCGTGAAATCGATCAGGCAGTCGGCATTCGCCAGTGCGCGCGCCAGGTCCGATTCGATCGTGATGCCGGTCAGCTGGCCGGAAAAGGCGCCGGCGTCGTGGCCGATGAAGGGAGAACCCGCGACGTCGAGGGCGCCGGCCAGGACGGCGTCGGGAGCTGCGGCGATCGCCTCGATCAGCATGCGGCCCATGCGCCCGCTGGCGCCGGCGACCGCGATTTTCAGTTGCGTCATGACAGTTTTACGGGGTGTTCGTGGAAGTGGCGGGCGTGGCGGGCGTGACCGGTTCGATCGGACGCGCGCTGGCGGCGGCTTCGGCCTTCTTTGCTTCCTTGACGACGTTACGCGCCGGACCGGCGATGCGGGCGATGTATTCGCGCTCGGTCGGCAGGTTGCCGCCTTCGAAGCGCTCGACCACGTCATCCTTGAAGAAAATGCTGACGCGGCTGGTGGTCAGTTCGCCATTGCCGCGCGCCAGATAAAACGGAAAGTCCCAGCGGTCGGCGTGGAACATGTCGGTCAGCATCGGCGTGCCGAGCAGGAAGCGCACCTGTTCGCGGGTCTGACCCACTTTCAGCTGGTTCAGCATTTCTTGCGAAACAAAGTTGCCTTGCTGGATGTCCGGACGGTAAGGCGAGAAGATCCACAGGAATTTCTGCAGCTTGGTGCCTTGCGTCGTTTGCGCACCGGCATTGGCCAGCGAGGCCGACAGGCCGGCATCGCTTTGCAGCGCCGCTGCGGACGTGTTCACCGGTGCGGCCGGCTTGGTCTGGTTGCGCCACGAGGCGCAGCCGGACAGCACCAGCGTGCAGGCAAGGCCCGCGGCGAGCGCGGCCCGGCCCCGGGAAAGACGAACTGCGCGATGGACAACGGCATCAAAGTGACGCATAAGTAACCTCAAACGTTTAAGCGGGAGCTTCCAAAACGCTATATCATAAAGCACTCCGCCCATCTACGAGTAACAAACATGAGTAACAGTCCCACCGACCTGAAGGCGAGCGGCCTGAAGGCGACCCTGCCACGCCTGAAGATCCTGGAAATTTTCCAGAATAGCGAAGTGCGGCACCTGACGGCGGAAGACGTCTATAAAATCCTGCTGGCCGAAAACATGGACGTCGGTCTGGCCACGGTCTACCGCGTGCTGACCCAGTTCGAACAGGCCGGCCTGCTGAACCGCAACCACTTCGAAACCGGCAAGGCGATCTACGAACTGAACGCCGGTTCGCACCACGACCACCTGGTCTGCCTCGACTGCGGCCATGTCGAGGAATTCTTCGACGAAGAAATCGAATCGCGCCAGAACAAGATCGCCGTCGAGCGCGGTTTTAAAATCGCCGAGCACGCGCTGGCGATTTACGGACATTGCATCAAGCCGGCGTGTCCGCATCGGAATGGCGGGTGATGGTAACTTGCCTGCAATGAACGACGGCGCCGATGGCGCCGTTTTTTGTTGGTGACCTTACGAATTGCTCAACGCATTCGACAGCAACTTCGCCGTGATATCGACAATCGGAATCACCCGCTCATACGCCATGCGCGTCGGCCCGATGACGCCGAGGGTGCCGACGATCTTGCCGTTGACCTCGTAGGGCGCGGTGACCACGCTCATCTCGTCCATCGGCACCAGGTTCGATTCGCCGCCGATAAAAATCTGCACGCCGCCGGCGCGGCTGGAAACGTCGAGCAATTGCATCAGGCCGGTCTTTTGCTCGAACATCTCGAACATCTGGCGCAGCGAACTCATGTTCGAGGACAGGTCGGATACCGACAATAAATTGCGCTCGCCGGAAATGACCATCTCTTCGCTGCCTTCTGCCATCGCCTCGCTGCCGGCTTCCACCGCCGTCTGCATCAGGCCGCCAATGTTCTCTTGCAGCTGACGTAGTTCCCCCGTCAGGCGCGCGCGCACTTCGTCGAAGGTGAGGCCGGCGAAATTCTGGTTCAGGTAATTTGCCGACTGCACCAGTTGCGTCGGCGTGTAATCGACCTCGGTGAGCAGCAGGCGGTTCTGGACGTCGCCGCGCGGGTCGACGATCACCAGCAGGATGCGCTTTTCGGACAGGCGCAGGAATTCGATTTGCTGGAACACCGATTCACGGCGCGGGCTTTGCACGACGCCGGCAAATTGCGTCAGCGAAGAGAGCATCTGCGCCGCGTTGGCGATGAGTTTTTGCGGCTGCTGGGCGCACAGCCGCATGCGTTCGGCATCGACGCCGTGCTGGCCATGCTGGCCATCGAGGTGCTGCACCGTCAGCAGCGTGTCGACGAACAGGCGGTAGCCGCGCGGCGTCGGCACCCGGCCGGCCGAGGTGTGGGGGCTGGCGACATACCCCATTTCCTCGAGGTCGGCCATGATGTTGCGGATCGTCGCCGGCGACAGGTCGAGGCCGGAAATTTTGGAAAGCGCACGCGACCCGACCGGCTGGCCGTCGGCAATGTAACGCTCGACGAGGGCTTTCAGCAGGGTTTGGGCTCGGGGTTCAAGTTGCATGGGGAGTGGTGGCGCGCAGAATGGTTGCACGGCTATTATGCACGCTCACGCGCGCGCTGTGCACTCACGCGTGTTCGCGCTTGAGCCAATCGAGCAGTTCATCGAAACTGGCGACGATGGCGTCCGGCTGCACGCCCTCTTCCAGGTGCCGGCGGCTGGCGGTGCGGTTCATCCAGACCGCGCGCAAGCCGGCGCGCTGGGCGCCCTGCACGTCGAGCAGCAAGTCGTCGCCGACGTGCACCGCCTCTTGCGGCGCCACGCCGAGCGCCGCGCAGGCGGCGTGAAAGATCGCCGCATCGGGTTTCGCGCGCCCGAAACCGGGCGCCGCCACCGAGGCGTGGAAATGGTGGGCCAGTCCGATCGTCTGCAGGTCGGCATTGCCGTTGGTAACCGAGCCGACCAGGACACGCCCTTTCAAGCGAAGCAAGCCTGGCAACACGTCGTCGTAGGGAATCACGGCGTTGCGCGCGGCGAAAAATTCGGTCATGGCCAGTTCGACCTTGTCCGCGTTTTCCCCCGCCTGTTCGAAGGCGGCGATCAGGCCGGCGCGGCGCAGGGCGCCGAGGTCGAGCTGGAATTCGGGACGGCGCGCCAGCAGCTCCAGGCGCGCCTGGCGCAGGCTGTCGATGCTGAAGCGTTCGGCCACGCGCGGCGCGTTGCTGGCCAGCCATGCGAACAAGGTCTGCTCGGCCTGCACGATGACGGGCGCGATCGGCCACAGCGTGTCGTCGAGGTCGAACAGGATGGCTTTGGGCCAGGGGCGGCGGTGGGATGGCTTCATGCCGGGGCTTAGTCGAAAGCGGTCGTCAGGGTGACCCAAGCATAGCGAGGCCAGCGGCGAAATGCAAACGGACGGCGCCAGCGGGAACGGCCCGCGTTATGGTGGCGCCGCGCGTGCCACTGCGCGTGCCACCGCACCGTTACACCCCGATACAAAGCCTAATGCGCGCGGGCCTTGTCAAATGCTCTAAAATGATGGGCAAACTTCCACCATGCGGCCCGGCGCCGTGCAATTGCGCGCCTTGCCCCTCCCCTTTTTTGGAGAAATTATGATTCGTTCCCCCCTGCGTGCCGGCATCGCGCTGGCATGCGCGCTCAGCCTGTCCGCCTGCGGCGGCGGCGACGGTGATGTGTACGTCGGCGGCACGGTTTTCGGCGTGACCAAGGCAGGCCTGGTGCTGACCAATAACGGCGGCGACGACCTCGCCGTGCCGGCGGGCGCCGCCGAGTTCTTTTTCAACACCCGTGTCGAAACCGACGCCGGCTACGACGTCAAGGTCAAGGCCGTCCCGCCCAACGTCGACGGCATCGAAAACTGCGTCGTCAGCGGCGGTTCGGGCCGGGCGGTCTTTACCATCACCAGCGTGCGCGTGATTTGCCAGATCCGCACCCATGCGCTGACCGGCAACATCATCGGCCTGAACGGCGCAACCGGCCTGGTCCTCGTGAACGGCACCGACCGCCAGGAGATCGTGCCGACGAGCACCGATCCGCAAGCCTTCCGCATGGCCCCGGTGACCGAAGACCTGCCGTACGGCGTGACCATCCTGAAGCAGCCGGCCGGCCGCCAATGCACGGTCGAGAACGCAACCGGCACGATGGGCGCGAGCGACATCGGCAACGTCATCGTGCGTTGCGCTTAATAATTCGTGGAGACTAATTTGAAGAAATCGATCCTGGCGCTGTGCGCGCTGACCCTGGCCGCCGGCCTCGCCGCCTGCGGCGGCGGCAAGTCGGGCCATACGGTCGGCGGCACCGTCACCAACCTGCAGGAGGGCACGCTGGTCCTCGTCACCAACGGGATGGAAGTCGCTATCCAGCCGCAACGCGACAGCAGCGGCAAAATCTTGCCGACGACGAACTATGCGTTCCCGAACCAGCTGGAATACGGCGAGGCATATAACGTCACGCTCAAGCAGATCGGCACCGACAGTCTCGGCCAGGCCATCTATCTACAGCCGTTGCACCAGGTATGCGGCCCCCTGAACATCCCGGGCAACGTCACGAGCGATACCGCGGGCCGCCTGTCCTCGATCAACATCGCGTTCGGCTGCGACTACGCCAGCCACAGCATCGGCGGCACGATCACGGGCCTGGCAGCCGACGGCCTGGTCCTGAACAACGGCGGCGCGACCCTGCGTGTGGCCAAGAACGATGCCGGCGTGTATCCGACGACCTTTGTCTTCGAAACTGCCGTCACCTACAAGCAGACCTATGGCGTAACGGTCCTGACGCAGCCGGCAGGACAGACCTGCAGCGTCGCCAACGGAACCGGCGAGATGGGCGACGAAAACATCACGTCGATCAGCGTTACCTGCGTTACCAATCCGGCCTGAGCGCATGGAGACATTCACAACACATATGTCGATCATTCCCAAATAAAATTAGACGTATATGTTGTGGTGCAGCATAATTGCACCTGTCTCCTCCAACTCTCCTCAGAAAAGAATTGGATTTAAGCCTACCCGCAACGGTGGGCTTTTTTTTGTCCGCGTTTTTGCAGGCGCCTTGGACAAAGGCTCAGCCGAACTTGGTGGCGCTTGGGAGGCGCTTGCCGGTGACTTTGACGATCGCCATTTTCTCGCTGCCGACCGACACCATGGCATCGGCGCGCACTTGCGCCTTGTAGCTCTCGGCACTGGCCCAGGTGGTGCCGACGACGGCGAGTGCGGCGACCAGGAACAGCGCTTCCATATGTTTGAGGACGTTCATTTCAGGCTCCCTTCGGTTGGATGTTTGCCCTGGTGCTTCTGCGTTTGGGCTGTCGATGGGAGTACTTTAGCAACGGTCCCTTTGCCCTTCCATCGGCATGCGACGAACTGCGCAAAGGGCGCGATGAAACGCGCGCAGAAGGGATATGGCGCGCTTGTGCAGCGCGTCACAGATGGTTTGAGAGGGAACGCGGCAGATGCCAACGTAGGGTGGGCACTTGTGCCCACGCGGGATGGTACAGATGATCAACCCTAAAATCGCGCCAGGCAGGAAGCGCGAAAATAAAGGGTTTGCGGTCTTCAAGAATACGAGCGCGTGGGCACGAGTGCCCACCCTACTCAAACCGGCTTCAGAAGATTCGCCAGCGCCACGTACTGCTCCAGGCTGACGTTTTCCGGCCGCACGCCCGGGTCGATCCCCGCTTCGAGCAACTGCGCTTCGGTGAACATGCCGGCCACGCAATTGCGAATGACCTTGCGCCGCTGCGAGAATGCCTTTTGCACCACGGCTTCCAGGGTCGGGCCGTCGACGGCCAGTTTGCGGCGCGTCGGCACCATGCGCACGATGGCCGAATCGACCTTCGGCGGCGGGTCGAAAGCAGTCGGCGGCACGATGAACAGCAGCGCCATGTCGTAGCGCCATTGCAGCATCACCGACAGGCGCCCGTAGGCCTTGGTGCCCGGTTCGGCCACCATGCGCTCGACCACTTCCTTTTGCAGCATGAAATGCTGGTCCTCGACCAGGTCCGCGAACTCGGCCAGGTGGAACAGCAGCGGGCTCGAGATGTTGTATGGCAGGTTGCCGACCACGCGCAGCTTTTGTCCCTCCGGTACCGGCAGTGCGCCGAAATCGAACTTCAGGGCGTCGGCCGAGTGCACCGTCAATTTCTCTTGCGGATAAGCTTTTTCGAGGCGCACCACCAGGTCGCGGTCGAGTTCGACCACGTGCATGTGGTCGAGTTGCTTGAGCAGCAGCGCCGTCATCGCCGCCAGGCCCGGCCCGATCTCGACCATCGCCTCGCCGCGGCGCGGATCGATCGCTTCGATGATGCTGGTGAGGACGTGGTTATCGGTCAGGAAGTTCTGGCCGAAGCGCTTGCGTGCTACGTGTTTCATTCGTACTTTCGTTAATGTGATGCGGTGCGACTGGCCGCCACCATGCCCATGGCGGCGCGGATCGCCTCTTCCATGCTGCCGCAATCGGCCCGGCCGAGACCCTGCGCGGCCAGGTCGAGCGCGGTGCCGTGGTCGACCGAGGTACGGATCAGCGGCAGGCCGAGGGTGACGTTGATGCCGCGCCCGAAGGTCGCGTGCTTGAGCACGGGCAGGCCCTGGTCGTGGTACATGGCGAGCACGCAATCGGCCTCGTGCAGATACTTCGGCTGGAACAGGGTGTCGGCCGGATACGGCCCGCGCGCATCGATGCCGCGCGCCTGCGCCGCCGCCAGGCTTGGCGCGATGACCTCGATTTCCTCGCGCCCCAGGTAGCCGTTCTCGCCCGCATGCGGGTTCAGGCCGGTCACCAGGATGCGCGGCGCCGCGATGCCGAATTTACTGCGCAGGTCGGCGTGCAGGATGTCGAGCACCTGCGCCAGCCCCTCCCGCGTGATCGCGCCAGGGACGTCCTTCAGCGGCAGGTGGGTGGTCGCCAGCGCCACGCGCAGGTAGGGCTGATCGCCGCCCGGCTGGCCGGCCAGCATCATGACCACCTTGGGCGTATTGGTCTTGTCGGCCAGGTATTCGGTGTGGCCGGAAAATGCCACGCCGGCCTGGTTGATGGTGCTCTTTTGCAGCGGCGCGGTGACGATGGCGTCGAACCAGCCGGCCGCCACGCCTTCGAGCGCGAGGTCGAGCGTGGCCAGCACGGCGCGGCCGTTGTCCGCGTCGAGGGTACCCGGCACCACGTGCGCGGCCAGCGGCACGTCGATGACGGCGATGCGCTCGCGGCCGAAGTGCGGCAGCCCGCCGTTGCGCAAGGCCTGGATCGACAGCGCCGCCAGGCGGATCTCGGGGTCGATCAGGCTGGCGGTGAGCGCCAGGAAGGCGGCGTCGCCGACCAGCACGCAGTTGGCTTGCCCACGCAGCGCCCAGGCGGCGCGGATCGAGATCTCGGGGCCGATGCCGGCCGGCTCGCCGACAGTCAATGCCAGCGTCGGACGGGTTGCCTGCTCCATGGTGTTACGCCTCTTCGCGGTACTCGACGTAGGCGCGGTCGCGCACTTCGCGCGCCCAGTCCTCGAAGGCTTCGCCGAGTTTGCGCTCGCGGATCACCTGGCGTGCGCGCAGGCGCTCCTTCTCCTTGCTCTGGTCTTCGGTCTTGCGCTCGAGGACTTCGATCAGGTGGAAGCCGAACGGGGTCTCGACCACGTCCGACAGCTGGCCCGGCTTCAGGGCATCCATCGCGGCAGTAAATTCCGGCACCACGTCTTCCGGCGTAATCCAGCCCAGCTCGCCACCGCGGGCGGAGCTGCCGTCCTGGCCGTTCTGGCGCGCCATGTCCTCGAAGGTGGCCGACTTGCTCTCGATTTTCGCCTTGATCTCGGCCAGCTTGGCCTTGACCTGCGCCACCGGCATGGCCGGCGAGGCCTTCATCAGGATGTGGCGCACGCGGCTCTGCTGCACCAGCGCCTGCTCCGGCGTTTGCGACTGCGCCAGGCTGCGCTTGTCGATCATCTTGATGATGTGGAAGCCGGTATTACTCTTGATGACAGGCGTGACCTGGCCCGGGCTCAGTTTGCGCAACTGGTCGGAGATCAGCGGCGGCAGGCGGTCCGGGTCGCGCCAGCCGATGGCGCCGCCCTTGAGGGCGTCGGGCGCGTCCGAATAGGTGGCGGCGATCTTGGCGAAGTCGGCGCCGGTGCGCAGCTGGCGCGCGACTTCGTCGGCACGGGCGCGGCGCGCGGCGATCTGCTCGGGCGTGGCGTTGACCGGGATGCCGACCAGGATCTGGGCGATGTCCATCTCGACCTTCTCGGCCGCGGCGGCCTTTTCGGCAGCGAGATAGGTATCGATTTCGGCGTCCGAGACCTGGATCTTGCTGTCGACTTCATGTTCGCGCAGGCGCTGCATCATGATTTCGTTGCGGATCTCTTCGCGGAACTGGGCGAAGGTCAGGCCTTCCTTTTCCATCTGGTTGCGCATGTCCTGCACCGACATCTTCTGGCCTTCGGCGATGCGGCCGATGGCGGCGTCGAGCTCGCGGTCGACCACGCGCACGCCCATCTCCTTGGCCAGCTGCAGCTGGGCGCGCTCGACGATCATCGACTCGATCACCTGGCGCTCGAGGTCGGCCTGGGCCGGGAGCTGGGCGTTCTGGGCGCGCAGGCGCTGCACGATCTGGGCGACGCGGCCGCGCACTTCGTTGCGGGTGATGACTTCGTCGTTGACGACGACACGGATCGAATCGATGACGTTGGCGCTGCTCGAGGCCGGCGGCAGGAAACCGCTGCCGGGCGCGGCCGGCGCCGGCTGCGCGGCGGCTGGAGCGGGGCTCTTCGCGTCTTGCGCCAGGGCCGCATTGGCCGTGAGCGCGCACAGCAGCGCCGCTGCGAGCTTAAGGTGATGCAAACGGGTAGTACGCATAGTCTGGGAAGCACTCATTCAGGTCAAAATCATCCAGGGTCCGGTTACGGACGGCCGATGTTCTGGTTCAGCCGCGTATAGCCGGGAATACTCTTGTAAAACGCCTCCAGCGGGTTACCCAACCCGAGGCGCGACAGGCCGTTGAGCTCGAGCTGGAAGAACGACGACGTCGAGGTCGCCTGCGCCGCCGTCACGAAGCGTTGCGCGCCCATGCGGAAGATCCAGCAATCGGCCTTGTACTCGAAACCGACCAGGCCTTCGAGCACCTTGTGGTCGCGCAGCGAATAGCTGACGCGGCCGACGCCGTACCAGCGCTTCCACAGCGGCCACTGGGCCGACACGTCGGCGTTGCGGAAGCTGTCGCGCACGTAGCGGTACTCGGCATTGAGCACTTTCAGTGGCCCCGGCGTCCAGCGCACGCCATGGTTCTGGGCGTACACGCTCTTGTTAGTCGCGTCGTATTGTACGCTGCTGTCGAAGTTCCAGTGATTGATGATGCGGCCCGATGCCGCCAGCAGCAGGTCGGAACGGCCCGTCTCTTCGCCGGTCAGCACGCGGCCGACGCGCGGCTCGTCGAAATAAAAACGCTGGGCGATCGCCATGCGCAGGCGCTCGGCGCCGTCGGGTTCGATGTAGCGCGACACCAGCGCCGCGGTCAGCTGGTTGGCGTCGGACACCCGGTCGCCGCCGACGTAGCGGTTTTCGGTGAACAGCTGGGCATAACTGAAGCCGGTTTCGCCGGTATCGAAGAGCGGGAAGTCGTCCTGGTTCTTGTACGGCGTGCGCACGTAGAACAGGCGCGGCTCCAGGGTCTGGGTGGCGGCGCTGCCGAACAGCTTGGCCTCGCGCTCGAACACCATGCCGCTGTCGACCGAGAAGATCGGCAGCGTTCGCGACAGGCTGGAAGGACGGCCGGCGTCGCCGTCCATGTTGTACTTGGTCGCGTGCAGCATCAGCTTGGGCGTGACGTAGTAACCCGGACGCACCCAGGGATAGCTGACCTGGGACACGGTCAGCAGGCGGTTGCCGCTGTCGAAGGTCGGGTGCGCGAAGCGCGTCGCCTCGGCATCGATCGCCCAGTCGAACCCTTTTACGTCATAGCGGCCAGTATGAAAATTAATCTGGGGCATGCGGTCGTAGGGACGCGGAATCGCCAGCGCCGGATTGGCCACCGCCGCCGGTTCCTGCAGCACCTGGATGTTCTGGGCGCGTGCAGTCAGGCTCCAGTTCGGCGCCGTATAGCTGCTGTACACCTCGCGGATCAGCTGGCGCTCGGCGCTGGTGGCGACGGTCGGCGCGAAATCGCTCGGGTACTCGTCATCCGAGGCGCCGTGCAGGTTCCAGCCGAAACCCCAGCCCGGCGCCAGCGTCTGGTTGTGGGTCGAATCGATGCGCCAGCGGTCGGTGTGCGTGATGCGGTCGTTGCGCAGCGCTTCCACATGGGTCTCGCCGGCGTAGGGACCGCGCGCCGTTTCGCCCAGGTAGCGGCCGGTCGCGCCCAGTTGCAGGCCGCGGTCGAACATCATGCGCGGGTAGACCGTCAGGTCGCGGTTCGGTGCAATATTAAAATAGTACGGCACCATCACTTCGGACTTGCCCTTCGAGCCGAAGCCGATGGTGGCCGGCAGCCAGCCCGAACGGCGCGCGCCCGACAGCGAGAACGACAGCGCCGGCGTGCCCAGGATCGGGAAGTCCTTGAAATAGATGATGGTCTTGCCGGCGGTGCCGACGTCGCGCCCCGAATCGAGGCGCAGCGTGCTCGCCTTTAAGTACCAGTCCGGATTCGTCCCTTCGCAGGTGCTGTAGGTGCCGTCTTGGACCAGCGCTTCGTTCTCGCCGAGGAAATCGATGCGGTCGGCGCGGCCTTGCGCATTGTTCAGCTGCAGCTTGTAGCGCGGATTGGTGACGTAGCCGCGTCCGGTGGACATGTTCAGCTGCAGCGTGTCGCCCTGGTAGCGGTCGCCGAAGCGCCACATGTCGACGTTGCCGCTGGCCGTGACTTCGTCTTCGACCAGCAGGTAGCAAGCCCGGTCGGCCGTCATTTTCGACTGGCCGCGCGTGATTTCGACGTTGCGTTCGAGATTGATTTCGCGGTCCGGGCGGCCGCCGATTTCCTCGGCGCGCACGGTAACGGGAAGCTCTTGTTCGTCGGCATGGGGCGTAGCCGGCGCAACTTGCGCATGCAAGGGCCCCGAGGCCACGGTGACGAGGGCGGACAAGGCAACTGCCCGCCGCCGCGGGAATGGTAGGGCCGTAAACCAGCTCATGGAATCTGTGGCTGCACCATAAAGGGCGATTTTTTGGATTGAATCCCTTATTATATGGGAATTGTCTTCCTCAACCGGTTTCCGCTGGACGTTCCATGGCTTCTTTGTATCAAAACTCCCCCACTTCCGCCGAGCAGGACGCGCGCCTCGCACTTCTCACCGAATGGCTGAGCTCGCTTGACCTGGTGGAAACCGGTTCGCGCCGTCCGGCCTCGTCCGATGCCAGCTTCCGCCGCTATTTCCGCCTCGATGTGGCGCCGGCACTACGCGGCAAACTCGGCGACACCCTGATCGCCATGGATGCGCCGCCCGAGCGCGAAAACGTGCCCGCGTTTATCCACGTGGCCGGCCTGCTGCACGAAGCCGGCGTCACCGTGCCGGCGATCGTCGCGCGCGACGTCGAGCGCGGCTTCCTGCTGCTGTCCGACCTCGGCACCACCACCTATCTGGCCCGCCTCGATTCCGACAACGCCGCCTTCATGTATTCGGACGCGGTCGACGCCCTGATCAAGTTTCAATTGACCAGCCAGCCGGGCGTGTTGCCCGAGTTCGACCGCGCCTTCGTGCTGCGCGAAATGAACCTGTTCCCGGAGTGGTACATCACGCGTCACCTGGGCGTGACGCTCACCGACGCCCAGCAGGCGCAACTCGACAAGGTGTTCGAGACGATTACCGCCAACGTGCTGGCGCAGCAGCAGGTGTTCATGCACCGCGATTTCCACTCGCGTAACCTGATGTTCCTCGACCAGGGCAACCCGGGCGTGCTCGACTTCCAGGACGCCGTCTACGGCCCCATCACCTACGACCTCGGCTCGCTGCTGCGCGACGCCTACATCCAGTGGGACGAAGAAATCGTGCTGGACTGGGTGGTGCGCTACTGGCAAAGCGCCAAGCAGGTCGGCCTGCCGGTCAACCCGGACATCGACGCGTTCTACCGCGACTTCGAATTCATGGCCCTGCAGCGCCACCTGAAGATCCTCGGCATCTTCTGCCGCCTGAACTACCGCGACAACAAGGCCATCTACATGGGCGACCTGCCGACCGTGATGGATTACGTGCGCAAGACCGCGTACCGCTACATCGAACTCAAGCCGCTGGTGCGCCTGCTCGACGCTTTCGAAGACAAAGCGCCGCAGGTCGGCTACACCTTCTGAGTGCATTTTTCGGAAAATCCATGAAAGCCATGATCCTGGCCGCCGGCCGCGGCGAACGCATGCGTCCACTGACCGACGCCTGCCCGAAACCCCTATTGAAAGTGCGCGGCCGTCCGCTCATCGCCTGGCACATCCTGAACCTGGTCCGCGCCGGCATCACCGAGATCGTCATCAACCACTCGCACCTGGGCCACATGCTCGAGGATGCGCTGGGCGACGGCAGCCAGTTTGGCGCGCGCATCCAGTACTCGCACGAACCGGCGCCGCTGGAAACGGCCGGCGGCATCGCCAACGCCCTGCACCTGCTGGGCGACGAACCCTTCGTGGCGCTGTCGGGCGACATCTACGCGCCCTATTTCGATTTTTCCCAGGTGTTCGATGCGCTGCCCGACAACGACGCCATCGGCCAGCCGCTCCCCGCCGACAAACGCGACATCGCCTGGCTGTACCTGACGCCGAACCCGTGGCACAACCCGGAAGGCGATTTCGGCATCGACATGTACACCCTGTCGAACGAAGGCAACCCGAAGTGGAACTTCGGGAACATCGGCGTCTACCGCCGCGAAATGTTCGACGGCATCCAACCCGGCGAATTCGTGAAATTCGGCCCGCTGATGCGCAAGTTCATCGCCCAGGGACGCGTCGGCGGCGAAATCTACGAAGGCCCCTGGGTCAACGTCGGCACCGTCGCCCAGCTCGAGGAACTGAATGCCCCACTGGCCAAAAGGGCCGGCGCGTGAATCCGTTCGTCGCCCGCCGTGCACGCCTGGCGGCCGGCATGGAGCCGGGCGCAGTGGCGGTGCTGGCCACGGCGCCCGAAGTCGCGAGAAACAGCGACAGCGATTACCCCTACCGCCACGACAGCTATTTTTACTATCTGACCGGTTTCATGGAGCCGGAAAGCGTGCTGGTGGTCGTCGCCGCGCAGGGCGATTCGCCTGCCCGGTCGATCCTGTTCTGCCGCGAGAAAAACGTCGAGCGCGAGATCTGGGACGGGTTTCGCTACGGCCCAGAAGCAGCCCGTGACACCTTCGGCTTCGACGCGGCGTATCCGATCGGCGAACTCGATGCGCACATGGCGCGCCTGCTGGCCGACGTCCCCGTCCTGTATTACGCGCTGGCCCACAATGCGGCCTTCGACGCCCAGGTCGCAGGCTGGCTGAAGGCGGTACGCGCCCAGGCGCGCAGCGGCGTCATGGCGCCGGCACGCACGGCGCACCTGCTCGGGTTGTTGGACGAGATGCGCCTGCTGAAAGACGAGAGCGAGCAAGGGCTGATGCTGCGCGCGGCGACGATCGCCGGCGCCGCCCACCTGCGCGCCATGCGCGCGGCGCGGCCAGGCATGTTCGAGTACGAACTCGAGGCAGAACTGCTCTACGAATTCCGCAGGAACGGCGCCCAGTTCCCGGCCTATACGCCGATCGTCGCGGCCGGCGCGAATGCCTGCATCCTGCACTACAGCGCCAACAATGCGCAAACGGTCGACGGCGACCTGGTCCTGATCGACGCCGGCTGCGAATTCGACAGCTACGCCTCCGACATCACGCGCACCTTCCCCGTCAATGGCCGCTTCAGCGAGGCGCAGCGGGTGCTGTATGAACTGGTACTGCGCGCGCAGGATGCGGCGCTGCGCGCCATCGTCCCCGGCCACCCCTACAGCGACGTGCACGAGGCGGCGCTGGCGGTGCTGGCCGAGGGCATGCTCGACGTCGGCCTGCTCGATCGCACCACCTGGGGCAACGCCGACAACGTGCTGGCCGAACGCGCCTACGCTCCCTTCTACATGCACGGCACCGGCCACTGGCTGGGACTCGACGTGCACGACAGCGGCAGCTACCGCGACCTGGCCGCCGCCGGCAAGCCTTCGCGCCCGCTGGTCCCGGGCATGGCGCTCACCGTCGAACCGGGCATCTATGTACGACCTGGCCCCGGCGTGCCGGAACGCTTCTGGAACATCGGCATCCGGATCGAGGACGACGTGATCGTCGACGCAAGCGGCGCGCGCGTGCTGTCCGGCAGCGCGCCGAAGACGGTGCTGGAAATCGAAACCCTGATGGCGGAGCGATGATGGAAGAACATAAGAACAGCGGCGACGTCGATGTCGACGTGGCGATCTGCGGCGCCGGCCCGGTGGGCCTGGCCCTGGCCGCGCTGCTGGCGCGGCGCGGTGTCCAGGGGCAGCGCATCGCCCTGATCGATGCGCGTGCGCTGGGCCAGTCGATTGCCGATCCGCGCTCGATCGCGCTGGCCTGGGGCAGCCGCATGCTGCTGGAAGAAGTCGGCGCCTGGCCGATCCCTTCGACGGCGATCCACACCATCCACGTCTCGCGCCGCGGCCAGCTCGGGCGCAGCCTGCTCGACCGCAGCGAACACAAGCTCGATGCCCTCGGCTACGTCACCCGCTACGGTGAAGTCGTCGATGCACTGGCGCGCGCGGTCGAGCGTGCCGGCGTGCAGGTGATCCGCCCGGCACGCGTGAACGCGCTCGACGAAACGGCCGACCACGTGGCGCTGCAGCTCGACGATGGCCGCACGCTCACCGCGCAGGTGGCGGTCGGCGCTGAAGGCGGCGTATTCGGGCAGCAGGAAGACAAAGGCAAAACCCGTGACTACGGCCAGAGCGCGGTGATTGCACGCGTGTCCGCCGCCAGCCCGATCGCGCACCGCGCCTTCGAGCGCTTTACGGACGAAGGCCCCCTGGCCCTGCTGCCGCAGGAAGGCGCCGACGGGTATCAGTATGCGCTGGTCTGGTGCGTGCAGCCCGAGCGCGCCGAAGCGTTGCAGGCGATGGACGAAGAACGTTTTCTGCACGAACTGGGCGACGCCTTCGGCGGGCGCCTGGGCCGGTTTACCAAAGTATCCGCCCGCTTCGCTTATCCGCTCGGCCTGAACGCCGAAGCGCACGCCACCACGCGCACAGTCGCCATCGGCAACGCGGCTCAGACCCTGCACCCGGTGGCCGGCCAGGGCTTGAATCTCGGCCTGCGCGACGCCGCCGTGCTGGCGCGACTGCTGGCGCGTTGCCCGGGGCCGGAAGGCATCGGACGCTTCCTCGACGAACGTGCGCAGGACCGCCAGCTGACGATCGCGCTGACCGACGCCATGGCGCGCGCCTTTGTCGGCAGCGGGCCGCTGCAATCGGTGCTCGGACTCGGCCTGGCGGCGCTGGACGTGGTGAAACCGGCGCGTACGCTGCTGGGGGAGCTCATGATGTACGGGCGACGGGGCGGATCGGCGCTGCTGCCCAGGTAGGGTGGGCACTCGTGCCCACGCGGTGCACCGTCTCCCGATTGAAATGCGGTTCGACAATAACACGCTGAACCGCGTGGACTCGAGAGCCTACCCTACGTTATGCCGCGGCCGCGGAATAATGCATTTATTCGACCGCCTTCACCATCGACTCGATCACCTTCTTGGCGTCGCCGAACACCATCATCGTGTTCGGCATGTAGAACAGATCGTTGTCCAGCCCCGCATAGCCCGACGCCATCGAACGTTTATTGACGATGATGCTTTTCGCCTTATAGGCTTCCAGGATCGGCATACCGGCGATCGGGGATGTCGGGTCTTTCGCGGCCGGGTTGACGACGTCGTTCGCGCCCAGCACCAGCACCACGTCGGTCTGGCCGAATTCGCCGTTGATGTCTTCCATCTCCGCCACCTGGTCGTAGGGCACTTCGGCTTCGGCAAGCAGCACGTTCATGTGGCCCGGCATGCGCCCTGCCACCGGGTGGATCGCGTAGCGCACGTTGACGCCGTGTTCGGTCAGCTTGTCGACCAGCTCCTTGACCGAGTGCTGGGCGCGCGCCACCGCGAGGCCATAGCCGGGCACGATGATCACCGATTCGGCGTTTTGCAGGATGAAAGCGGCATCTTCGGCCGAGCCGGATTTGACCGGGCGCTGTTCCTGCGCGCCGCCAGCGGCCGCCGTCGCCTCGCCGCCGAAACCGCCCAGGATCACGTTGAAGAACGAGCGGTTCATCGCCTTGCACATGATGTAGGAGAGGATGGCGCCGGACGAGCCCACCAGCGAGCCGGCGATGATCAGCATCGAATTGTTCAGCGAGAAGCCGATGCCGGCCGCCGCCCAGCCTGAATACGAGTTCAGCATCGACACCACCACCGGCATGTCGGCGCCGCCGATCGGGATGATGATCAACACGCCCAGCACGAACGACAGCGCGGCCATGATCACGAATGGCGTCCAGGCCGGCTCCACCGCATCCGAAAAACAGAACACCAACCCTAACGCGATGATGGCGATGGCGATGACCAGGTTCAGGATGTGCTGGCCACCGAAACGCACCGGCGCACCCTGGAACAGGCGGAATTTGTATTTGCCCGAGAGTTTACCGAAGGCGATGACGGAACCGGAAAAGGTCACGGCGCCGACAAAGGTGCCGATGAAGAGTTCCAGCCGGTTCCCGAACGGCAGCGCGCCGCCGCGCTCGGCGATATTAAAGGCCCAGGGTTCGGACACGGCCGCCACCGCGATGCACACCGCTGCCAGGCCGATCAGCGAGTGCATCGCCGCCACCAGTTCCGGCATCTTGGTCATCTCGACCTTTTTCGCCGCATACGCCCCGATCGCGCCGCCCACCACCACGCCCAGCAGCACCAGGCTAAAACCCATGCCGCCGCTGCGCGCGCTGTCGGCGGCGGCAAATTCCGCCTGCAGCTTCAGGATCAGGGCGACGGTGGTGACGGCGGCGATCGCCATGCCGGCCATACCAAAGGTATTGCCCATGCGCGCCGACGACGGCGACGACAACCCCTTTAAAGCCTGGATGAAGCAGACCGAGGCGACCAGGTAGAGCAGCGTGACCATGTTCATGCTGATGGCGTTCATGCGGCCTCCTTCTGGGCCGGCTTGGCGGAAGCGGCGTCGGCCGACCGCTTCGGTTCCTTCTTCTTGAACATCTCCAGCATGCGCTGGGTGACCAGGAAGCCGCCGAACACGTTGACGGCGGCCAGGGCGACGGCGACCGTGCCCATGGCCTGGCCCAGCACCCCTTCGGTGAGGCCGGCGGCGAGCATGGCGCCGACGATGATGATGGCAGAAATGGCATTCGTCACCGCCATCAGCGGCGTGTGCAGCGCCGGCGTCACGGTCCAGACGACGTGGTAGCCGACGTAGATCGCCAGCACGAAGATGATCAGGTTGATGATGGTGTGGCTGATTTCCATGTCGTCTCCTTTAGGCGCGCAGGCTTTCGCCCTGATGACAGAGCAGCGTCGCGCGCACGATCTCGTCCTCCAGGTCGATGGCGAACTTGTCTTCTTTATCGAACACCAGTTTTAAAAAGTCGAGCACGTTGCGCGCGTACAGGGCCGAGGCGTCGGCCGCGACCAGCGCGGCCAGGTTCGGCTCGCCGATGATGTGGACGCCATGCTTGACCACCGTCTTGCCCAGTTCGGTCAGCGGGCAGTTGCCGCCCTGCTCGATCGCCATGTCGACGATGACCGAACCGGGCTTCATCGCCATCACGGTCTCTTCGCGGATCAGCACCGGCGCCGCGCGCCCCGGAATCAGGGCAGTCGTGATGATGATGTCGGCCAGCTTTGCCCGCTCGTGCACCAGTTCTCCCTGCCGGCGGATCCAGTCGGCCGGCATCGGGCGCGCATAGCCGCCCACGCCTTGGGCGATCTCGCGCTCTTCGTCGGTAAGAAAAGGGACGTCGATGAACTTGGCGCCGAGCGACTCGACCTGCTCTTTCACGGGCGGGCGCACATCCGACGCTTCGATCACCGCGCCCAGGCGCTTCGCCGTGGCGATCGCCTGCAAGCCGGCCACACCGACGCCCATGATCAGCACGCGCGCGGCCTTCACCGTGCCGGCGGCGGTCATCAGCATCGGCATGAAGCGTTGATAGGTGTTGGCCGCGAGCATGACCGCCTTGTAGCCGGCGATGTTCGCCTGCGATGACAGCACGTCCATCGACTGCGCGCGGGTGATGCGCGGCGCCGCTTCCAGCGCAAAGGCGCTGATGCGGCTGGCGGCCATGGCGGCGGTGTTGTCTTTATCAAAAGGATTGAGCATGCCGACCAGCACGGCGCCGGGACGCATGCGCGCGCGTTCGGCTTCATCCGGGGCGCGTACCTTGAGGACCATCTCGCAGCCGAAGGCATCGTCCGCGCTGCCGACCGTGGCGCCGGCGGCGGCATAGGCCTCGTCGGTAACGGCGGCATGAATACCAGCGCCGGACTGCACCACGACCTGGTGCTTGCTAGCCAATTTTTTCACTGTTTCCGGAGTTGCCGCTACGCGGGTCTCGCCCGGCCGTGTTTCGGCCGGAATGCCGATTCTCATGCATTCCTCCCTGATGTTGGTGTTCTGTTCACAATCTAACACGTAAACATGGCCGTTTTGTCATTCCCCGCACCTGCTCCGGCGGGCGTCATGCATTGTGGGTAAATACGATACAGCCAGGCCACATTGCTGCCCTTTTTTGTATCAAATCGCTGCAATTGACGCTTTTTTGTTGCACTGCACAGGTACTTGCAAGCAACGCTTTGAAGGGCGCTGTAGAATATCGGCTCATTTGTCGAGGACGCGCATGACCCATACCTTCAGACCGTCAGTCACCGTTGCCGCCATCATCGAACGCGATGGCCGTTTCCTCCTGATCGAGGAAGAGACGAGCGAAGGCATCAAGCTGAACCAGCCGGCCGGCCATCTCGACCCGGGCGAATCGCTCGAGCAGGCGGTCGTGCGCGAAGCGATGGAAGAGACGGCGCACGAATTCATCCCGACCGGACTGGTCGGCATGTACATGTCGCGCTATTACTCGAAATCGCGCAATGCCGATATCACTTATTTACGCTTCACCTTTTGCGGCATGGCCGGCAAGCAGTACGACCGGCCGCTCGACGACGGCATCCTGCGCACCCTGTGGATGACGCGCGACGAGATCGCCGCATCTAGCGAACGCCACCGCAGCCCGATCGTGCTGCAATGTGTGGACGATTACCTGGCCGGCCGGCGTACCGACCTGGCCCTGCTGTACACTCACCCGTCGGTGTTCGAAGAAACACTGGCCACCAATCCAACTTAATAGCAGACGTAACATGAGCAAGAAAAAAGTCGTGATCGGGATGTCGGGCGGCGTCGACTCCTCGGTCGCGGCCTGGATGCTGAAAGAACAGGGCTATGAAGTCATCGGCCTGTTCATGAAGAACTGGGAAGACGACGACGATTCCGAATACTGCTCGACGCGCCAGGACTGGATCGACGCGGCCAGCGTGGCCGACGTGGTCGGGGTCGACATCGAAGCGGTGAATTTCGCCGCCGAATACAAGGACCGCGTCTTCGCCGAATTCCTGCGCGAATACCAGGCCGGCCGCACGCCCAATCCGGACGTGCTGTGCAATGCCGAAATCAAGTTCAAGGCCTTTCTCGATCACGCGATGAAGCTCGGTGCCGACCTGATCGCCACCGGCCACTACGCGCGCGTGCGCGAAAACAGCGCCGGCAAGTTCGAACTGTTAAAGGCTTTCGACCACACCAAGGACCAGAGCTATTTCCTGCACCGCCTGAACCAGGCGCAGCTGTCGAAATCGCTGTTCCCGCTGGGAGAAATCCCGAAGACGGAAGTGCGCAAGATCGCGGAAAAATTGCAATTGCCGAACGCGGCCAAGAAGGATTCGACCGGCATCTGCTTTATCGGCGAACGCCCGTTCCGCGACTTCCTGAACCGGTATCTGTCGCACAAGCCCGGTCCGATGAAGCTCGACAACGGCCAGACCGTGGGCGAACACATCGGCCTGTCGTTCTATACGCTGGGCCAGCGCAAGGGCATCGGCATCGGCGGCCTGAAATCGCACCGCAACGAGGACGGCACCAGCGAACCATGGTTCGTCGCGCGCAAGGATATCGCCACCAACACGCTGTACATCGTGCAGGGCCATGATCACCCGTGGTTGTTGTCGGCCCGTCTCGACGCCGGCCAGGCCAGTTGGGTCGCGGGCGAGCCGCCGGCGCCTGGCCTGCTGTCGGCCAAGACGCGCTACCGCCAGGCCGACGTGTCCTGCACGGTGGCAGCCGAAGGGCTGGACCGCTTCGCGCTCGATTTTACCGACCCGCAATGGGCGGTCACGCCGGGCCAGTCGGCGGTGCTGTACGACGGCGACATTTGCCTGGGCGGCGGCATCATCGACGGCGCCAGTGCGGCGCCGGGGTGAACGACACGGAAGCAAAAGAAAACCGGCCTGTGCCGGTTTTTTTTCGCCCACCTGTCTTTAAGCCAAAGTAAATCTTTGTTATCAGGGTTGTAAATACGCAGCACTATATTGATATCTTTACCATAACCAGCGAAGAACAAGTGGTTTTTCGTCTGAAGAGGTTAAGTTTCTTCATTGAAAGACGTTATTCTAGTTTCCGTGCGGCAAAAAAGAGACCGGCTTTCCTGTTCGGCCGCCCGATAACCACTAGAAAACGTCAATCATGAACATCTCGAACCTGCGTGTCCGCACCCGGCTGTTTGCGGGTTTCGCCATCCTGTGCGCCTTCCTTCTCGTCGTTGTCGTGTTCGGCGCCACGATGCTCGGCCGGATCAATGCCGGCACCGAGGTCATCGTCACCAACTACATGCCGAAGATCGAGGCATCGAATGCCGTGCTCACCGAGGTCAACGCCATCTCGCTCGCGCTGCGCAACATGTTGATCAACGCCGATGCCGCCGACCGCAAGACGCAGCAAGCCGAAGTCGAGCGCGCCCGCGCCGCCATCGCCGCCACCTTCACCAAACTGCAAGGCGTGATCGTGAGCGAACAGGGCAAGGCGCTGTTGAAGCAAAGCCTCGATTACAACGTACAAGCCACCGCCGCCCAGGACGAGCTGCTGCGCCGTATCGGTGCCAACGACATCGCCGGCGCATCGGACTATCTCGTCAAGCAGTACCGCCCGCTGCTGGGCGAGTACCGCAAGGTGATCAACGGCCAGGTGCAGATGCAAAAGGAACTGGCCGACAAGGCCGTGGCCGAGGCCAAGCGGACCTATGCCAACACCGTCAACATGATGATCGGCCTGAGCACGGTCATTTTCGCCCTGGCGGCGTTCATCGCCTGGCGCATCACCGCTTCGATCACGGTGCCGGTCGCGCGCGCCCTGGCCGTGGCCGAAACGGTGGCCGCCGGCGACCTCACCAGCCGCATCGAGGTCACGACGGGCGACGAACTGGGCCAGCTGCTCACCGCCCTGAAAAAGATGAACGACAGCCTGCTCACGACCGTCTCGACGGTGCGCGACGGCACCGGACTGATCGCCTCGGCCTCGTCGCAGGTGGCGGCGGGCAGCCTCGACCTGTCGAGCCGCACCGAGGAACAGGCCAGCGCGCTCGAGGAAACGGCGTCGTCGATGGAAGAGCTGACCGCGACCGTGAAGCAGAATGCCGATAACGCGCGCCAGGCCAGCACGCTGGCCGACACGGCGTCCATGGTGGCTGCGCGCGGCGGCGACGTCGTCAAACAGGTGGTCGGCACGATGGACGCGATTGCTGCGTCGTCGACGCGCATTGCCGACATCATCGGCGTCATCGACGGCATCGCCTTCCAGACCAACATCCTGGCACTGAACGCCGCCGTCGAAGCGGCGCGCGCCGGCGAACAGGGGCGCGGCTTCGCCGTCGTCGCCGCCGAGGTGCGCAACCTGGCGCAGCGCTCGGCCACCGCGGCGAAGGACATCAAGGACCTGATCGCCGACTCGAACGGCAAGGTCGGCGCCGGCAGCTGCCTGGTTAACGAAGCCGGTGCGACGATGGAAGAGATCGTGGCGAGCGTGCGCCGCGTCACCGACATCATGGGGGAGATCAGCGCCGCCAGCCGCGAGCAGAGCGCCGGCATCGAGCAGATCAACCAGGCCGTCACCCAGATGGACCAGGTGACCCAGCAGAACGCCGCCCTGGTCGAGGAAACCTCGGCCGCGGCCGACGCCATGCGCAGCCAGGCGGCGGCGCTGGCGGCCACGGTGGCGGGGTTCAAGACCGGGAACGAGGAGCAACCGGCGGTGCCGGCGCCGCGCCCAGTAAAACCGGTGCCGGTGCGCGCAACGCCACGCACGATGCGGTTGGCTGGCGCCGCTACCGGCGGTTGGGACGAGTTTTAATCGTGTAACGCGGAGGTGCATTTTCGTAGCGTGGGCACGCGTGCCCACGCGGTCGTGCCCATGCATACCGCAACGTCTCAGACGCCCTCTCTCGCGCGTGCCTGCCGTTTCTTTGAAAGCCGCGTGACCGCAAACGGTGTACCGCGTGCACTCAAGAGTCCACCCTACGTATCGCAGCCGATCGCCCGTCACCTCAAGCGCAGGCCGCTTCCCCCTGCTTCGCCCGGCGCGGACGCTCCAGCGTCCACTCCGCGCAAATCCATTCCTCGAACTGCTGCGGCGCCATCGGGCGCGCGTACAGATACCCCTGCACCTGGTCGCAGCCGGCGTCGGCCAGGATGCGCGCCACCGGCGCCGTCTCCACGCCTTCGGCCACGACCTGCTGGCCGAGGTCGTGCGAGAGCTTGATCATGGTCGCCACCAGCGCGCGCTTGCGCCCGTCGGTATCGAGGTTGCGTATGAAACTCTGGTCGATCTTGATCACCTTCGCCGGCACGCTCTGCAGGTAGGCCAGGCTGCTGTAGCCGGTGCCGAAATCGTCGATCGCCAGCTGCACGCCGCCGCCGGCCAGGGCCTCCAACGTGGCGGCCGCCAGCGTGCGGTTCGACATCAGCGCGCTTTCGGTGATCTCGATGGCCAGCGCGCCCGGCGCCAGGCCGTGCGCGCGCAGGCGGGTCAGCACGTGGGCGCAAAAGTCCGGCTCCAGCAGGTTCACCGCCGACACGTTCACCGCCAACTGCGTCACCAGGCCGGCGCGCTGCCAGGCGGAGAGTTGATGCAGCGCGCGCTCGAGCACCCAGCGCGTGGTCGCGCGCGCCAGTGAGGTCTGCTCGACCACGGGAATGAATTCGCCCGGGGAGACTTCGCCCAGGGCCGGGTGGCGCCAGCGCAGCAGCGCCTCGGCGCCGATGCAGCGGCCGGTGGCCAGCTCGATTTTCGGCTGGAACACGAGGCGCAGCTGGCTGTCGTCCTCGAGCGCGCTCCCAAAATCCTTGGCGACGCGAAAACGGCGCATGAACAGCGCATTCTGCTCGGCCGAGAAGACCCGCACCCGGTGCCCGCCTTCGATGGCGTCGTGTGCTGCGCTGTACATGTCGCGCAGCAGGTCGGATGGGTCGGCTTGGCCGGTCGTGAACGGCACCACGCCGACGGTGGCGGTGGTGACGAAGCGCGCGGTGGTGCTGTCGGCACGCAGCGCGACCCAGGCGCCGAGCCAGTCGCAAAAGCGCGCCAGGTCCGCACCCGGCTCGGCCAGGAAGGCGAACTGGAACGGCGCCACGTGGTACAGCTTGCGCGTGGGACCGAGCGCCGCACGCAGCATGCGCGCCGCTTCGGTAACGATGTCGTCGACGAAGCCGGCGCCCATCGCGCGCACTGCGCTGCTCATCTGTTCGGGGGTGGCCAGGTTCACCAATGCCGCCAGGCGCGTTTCTCCAGCCGGGCGGTCGAGCGCCAGGTCGCGCAGGTCGTCGGCGAACTGGCTGCGGTTCGGGATGCCGCTGACTGGGTCGATCCGGCCGATCGCGTGCTGCAGTTCGATCTGCGCCATCACCATCGCGGCCAGGTCGGCGAGACCCGTGCGTTCGCCGGCGCTGACCGCACGCGGCTCGGTACCGAGTACGCACATCGCGCCCAGACAGTGGCCGTCGCGCGTCATCAAAGGTGCGCCGGCATAGAAGCGCACGCCGCTGGCGGCCAGGTTGCTGTCGCGGTAAAAATCGTCGGCCAGCAGGTCGGGAATGACCAGCATGCTGCACGTGTCCGCCACATGGCCGCACGGCGCCTTCTCGCGCGGAATTGAACAATGGTCGACACCGACACGCGACTTGAACCACTGGCGGTCGACGTCGGTGAGCGACACCGCGGCGATCGGCAAGCCGAACAACTGGGCAGCCATGCGCGTAATGCGGTCGAAGGCCTCGTTGGGCGGGGTGTCGAGCAGGTCGAGCTTGCGCAGGGCGTCGAGACGGGCTGTTTCCAGCTGGGCCGGCAGAGAGGAAATCATGTGATGTTGGTTCTTGCCGGCGCTGCCGAAAGATATGACGAAAATGATGATGCAATCATTTTGATCGTCAAATTTCCACAAGTCAACTTAATTATTATGAATTGACGCGTAAATACGTCGAAATGTGACAGGGAAACAATTCTAGCGGAGTCAACATCATCAATTTCGGCATTTTATCTTGTTGCTCAAGTAAAATACCAATCAATTATTGATTACGCGAAAATAAATACTATGGCTTCATCCAGCCTTGACGATGGCAACGATCCGATACTGACCACGCGCGAAGCGGCCAAGCTGCTCGGCATCGCGGTGAGCACTGCCCAGCAATGGATCGAAAATGGCGCGCTGCCGGCCTGGAAGACACCGGGCGGCCACCGCCGCGTGCGCCTCTCCGCGGTCAGCGCGCTGTTGCGCGCGCGCGCCGGCGGCGCCGTACCGGCCGGCAGCGCCGATCCAGGCAACTTCCTGGCGGGCGCCGCCTGCGCCCTGCCCGGCCACGAGCATGCGCGCCTGATGGCCCTGCGCGCGACCGGTTTGCTCGACAGCGAAGCGGAAGCCGTGTTCGACCGCCTGACCTGGCTCGCCACCCAGGTCACCGAATGCCCGATCGCGCTGCTGTCGCTGGTGGCGGGGGGCCGCCTGTGGTTCAAGTCGCGGGTCGGGTTCGCGCTGCCACAGGGTCCGCGCGAGGGCGCCTTCTGCAGCCACTTGATAGAACAAGATGCCGAGCGTGGCGCCGGCCGCAACGCACCGCTGGTGGTGCCCGACACCCTGCTCGACGCGCGCTTCCGCCACAATCCACTGGTGGTGGGCGCGCCGCACGTGCGTTTTTACGCGGGCTTCGCGCTGGTCGACGACGAGGGGTATAAACTCGGCGCCCTGTGCGTGATGGACAGCGAACCGCGCCGCCTGCGCGAACGCGAGATGCGCGCGCTGGCCGAACTGACGCAGATCGCGGCCGAGGAGATCAGGCGGCGTTAAGTATCAGGAGCGGCGCCGCCTTGCTGCTGCCTGCGCACCACGGCGATGACGGTATTGCGGATGGTCTTCAATACCGTATCGGCCTTGAACGGTTTCACGATAAAACCCTGCACCCCGCGCGCCAGCGCCGCTTCGATGGTCGGCGCGTCGAGCGTGCCCGAGACCATGAAGACCAGGGTTTTCGGCAGCCTGGCGCGCAACTGCTCGACCACGTTGCTGCCGTCTTCCACCTGTTCGCGCGCGATGCACATGATCTGCGGCCGGAACTTGGCCGCCTGCAGCAGCGCATTCTGGCCGGTGTGCGCCTGGCCCACGACCTCGTAGCCGCCCTCGGTCAGCACGGTATTCAATAATCCGCGCGAGATGGCGTTCGAATCGACGATGACGGCTTTCAGCATGGGCCGCTCTCCTTCAATGTCCGGTGTTCAGTGTGAATCGTAGGCCAGCGCCTTCCAGGTGACGCCGAGGCGCACGTCGGTTTTCAGCCGCACCAGTTCGCGCGACAGGTACAGGATGTCGCGCTCGGCGCGCAGGCGTTCGCCGAGCGGTGTCTTCAAAATGCCGGCGCCGGCCATCACCGCGTCCAGGCTGCCATAGGCATTGAGCAGGCGCGCCGCCGTCTTCATGCCGATCTTGGACACACCAGGCACGCCGTCGGTGGCGTCGCCCATCAGCGCCAGCAGGTCGTGCAGCAATTCCGGCGCCACGCCGAACTTGTTGCGCACCCAGGCGTCGTCGTGCCACTCGTTCTTGAAATGATCCCACACCAGGGCGCCATGCGCGATCAGGACATGTAAATCCTTGTCGGTGGTGGCGACGATCGCCTCCCCCCTGTTTTCCTGCAGCCAGCGCATGACGCAGGTGGCGACGACGTCGTCGGCTTCGACCTCGGGCAGCATCGCCACCGGCACCCCGGCCGTGCGCAGGCGTTCCTGGAATTCCGGCAGCGCCTCGCGCAGCACCGCCGGCATCGGCGCGCGGTGCTCGCGGTAGCGCGGGTACAGCGCGTGGCGCCAGGTCGGGCCGCCGTAATCGAAAGCGGCCAGCACGTGGGTCGGCGCATGCACTTCCAGCACGTTGCGAAACGACGAGAACGCGTGGCGCAGGGCGATGCTGGCCTTGAGGTCGGAGTCGGGCTCCGGGCTGGCTTCGTAGACCCGGCGCACGATGTTCAGGCCGTCGATCGCAAGCAGCTTGGCCATGCCTCTTTACCTTGCGTAGTCGTATTTGCCGCCGCGGGCCAAAGCGCGTACGTAAGCGGGACGGGCGTGGATGCGCGCCAGGAACGCGCTCAGGCGCGGGTATTGGGCGCCGAGGCCGGCGCGCGACGCGGCCGCCTCCAGCGGAAAACTCATCTGGATGTCGGCGCCGGTGAGTTCGCTGCCGGCGAACCACTCGCGCGTCGCCAGTTCCGATTCCAGGTAGTCGAGCTGGCTTTTGATGTTCGGGTTGATGAAGGTGTCTTTCACCTTGCGCGCGATGGCGCGCGCGATCGGCTTGGCAAAGAAGGGCATGGGGCCGTTCTCGACGCGGTCGAACACGAGTTTCATCAGCAGCGGCGACATGGCCGAGCCCTCGGCGAAGTGCAGGTAAAAATTGTACTTCAGTTTTTCCGGCGTGCCCGCAGCGGGGACCAGCCGACCGTCGCCATAGCGCTCGATCAGATAGTCGACGATCGCGCCGGATTCGGCCACGACCGTGGCGCCGTCGGTGATCACGGGCGACTTGCCGAGCGGGTGCACGGCCTTCAGTTCGGGCGGCGCCAGCATCGTCTTCGGATCGCGCTGGTATTTCTTGATTTCATACGGCAGGCCCAGCTCTTCGAGTAGCCAGAGGATGCGCTGCGAGCGCGAATTGTTCAGGTGATGGACTGTGATCATGGACGCGCGCCGAGGAACGAGGGAGCGCTAGCTTAGCATTGTTGTGTGGTTACAAAAAGGCACATGCATTTTTGACGATTAATGTTCCGTTACTGCAACTTAAGTTTTACAATCGCAACCCCTGCGCGCCATTTCATCAAATTTGGCAGTTGCGTTCGTGCTCCCCTCCTTCCCCTGTCCATGAACATTCTTTTTCGTCTGACCATTGCCCAGAAACTGGCCCTATTGACCATCTGTTCCGGCCTTGGCATGGCGATCGTCGCCGCCTGCTTCCTGGTGTCCGAGCGCAAGCTGATCCTTGAAGAACGCGGGCACGGCGTGCGCCAGGCGGTCGAGGTGGCGGCGGGCATCGTCGAACGCCATCAGCAGGCAGTGGCAACGGGTAGCGCCACCAAGGAAGCGGCGCAGGCGGCTGCGCTGGCCGAACTGAAGGCGCTGCGCTACAGCGGCTCCGAATATTTCTGGGTCAACGACATGCAGCCGCGCATGCTGATGCATCCCTTGAAACCGGAACTCGACGGCCAGGACATCGGCGCGATCGCCGACCCCAACGGCTTGCGCCTGTTCGCGGTCGCGGTTGACGTGGTGCGCAAGGATGGCGCCGGCTACGTCGCCTACATGTGGCCGAAACCGGGCCAGGAGGCGCCGGTGCCGAAGGTGTCGTACGTGAAGGGGGTCGCAAACTGGAACTGGGTGATCGGTTCCGGCGTCTACATGGATACCGTCGGCGCCGTGTTCTGGCCGCGCGTGCTGTGGTTCTCGGCCGCCACGCTGGTCATCTCGAGCGTGCTGATGCTGTTCGGGCTGTCGCTCTCGCGCAGCATCACGCGCCGCCTGGGACGCGCCGTGAACCTGGCGCGCACGGTGGCCGCGGGCGATCTGACCACGCTCATCGAGGTGCGCGGCAACGACGAAACGGCGCATCTGCTGGGCGCCCTGCGCGACATGAACGGCAGCCTGGGCAAGATCGTCGGCGAGGTCGACGTCGGCATCCATGCGATTGCCAGCGCCTCGCACCAGATCGCGGACGGCAACCACGATCTGTCGAGCCGTACCGAGCAGCAGGCGGCGGCGCTCGAGGAAACCGCCTCCTCGATGGAGCAACTGACCAGCGCCGTGCAGCAGAATGCCGAACATGCGCGCCACGCCAACCGCCTGTCGGCATCGGCGGAGCAAGTGGCGGTGCGCGGCGGCAACGCCGTGCAGCAGGTAGTGCACACGATGGAATCGATCGACCAGTCCTCGCGCAAGATCGTCGACATCATCGGCGTGATCGACGCCATCGCCTTCCAGACCAACATCCTGGCCCTGAATGCGGCCGTCGAGGCGGCGCGTGCCGGCGAGCAGGGGCGCGGCTTTGCGGTGGTGGCCGGCGAAGTGCGCACGCTGGCCCAGCGCTCGGCCGCGGCGGCCAAGGAAATCAAGGCCTTGATCGACGACTCGGTGCAGCGCGTCGCGGCTGGCAGCACGCTGGTGCGCAACGCCGGCGCGACGATGGGAGAGATCGTCAGCAGCGTGCGCCAGGTGAACGGGATCATCGCCGAGATCACGGCCGCCAGCGAAGAGCAGGAAGCGGGCATCGGCCAGGTCAACCAGGCGATCGCCGAGATGGATGGCGTGACGCAAAAGAACGCCGCGCTGGTCGAAGAAGCGGCCGCCTCGGCCGAGGCGATGCGCCTGCAGGCCGAGCGCCTGGCCGAGGTGGTCGGCGTGTTCAAGGTCGCGGCAGGCGCGCCGCGGCGCGCATCGCACCTGCTGTTGGCGGCGTAAGCTGCCCCACCCCGCCCGGCACGGTTCGGCAACGCACCGTGCCGGGCAGGGTGGCCCTCTATGATGGGGCCATGGGCACAATCCACATCGGCATTTCCGGCTGGCGCTACGCGCCCTGGCGCGGCAAGTTCTATCCTCCCAAACTGGCGCAGGCGCGCGAGCTCGACTACGCCTCGCGCCAGCTGCCGACGATCGAGATCAACGGCTCCTTCTATTCGCTGCAGCGCCCCGAAAGCTACGCCGCCTGGTACGCCGCGACGCCGCCCGGCTTCCTGTTCGCCGTGAAGGGAAACCGCTTCATCACCCACATGTTGAAGTTGAAGGAGATCGACGGACCGCTGGCGAACGTGCTGGCCTCGGGCGTGTTCGCGCTGCGCGAAAAGCTCGGTCCCTTCCTGTGGCAATTCCCCGAAATGGTCAAGTTCGACCCCGAGCGCTTCGAACATTTTCTCAGCATCCTGCCGCAGGACACGGAAAGCGGCCTGGCATTGGCGCGCCGGCACCAGGCGCGCATGGAAGGCAAGGTCTTCCTCGAGATGGATGAACGGCGTCCGATGCGCCACGCGGTCGAGGTCCGCCACGAAAGCTTCCGCGACGCCCGTTTCATCGCGCTGCTGAGGAAGTACAACGTGGCGCTGGTGGTGGCCGACACGGCGGGCCGCTGGCCGTACATGGAAGATGTGACGGCCGACTTCGTCTACATCCGCCTGCACGGCGACAAGGAGTTATACGCCAGCGGCTACGACGACGCAGCGACCGAACGCTGGGCCGCACGCATCCGCGCCTGGAGCATCGGCGGGCGCGATGTGTACTGCTACTTCGATAACGATATCAAGGTGCACGCGCCGTATGATGCGCAGCGGTTGATGGCGGCGTTGGGGTTGAGGTGATGCGCGGTTCGATCGATGGCGTGACGATTGTGGTCTGCGTGCGTTACGCGTGGACTCGGGAGTCCACCCTACAATTAGGGCAATTCACGCATTGGCACGCGGCGGCTGATTGATTGCAAACGTAGGGTGGACTCCCGAGTCCACGCGTAAACGCCGCGTACCACCTGCTTATTCCAAATCCGACTCCGCAATCCCCGGCGACCCCGCCCAATCGGCGCAATATATTCCCTCGCGCACATACCGATGGAAGGTCGAATACGGCCAATCGCATACCTGCCTCACCTGCCCGTGCTTGACCGGATTGAAATGGATGTAATCGACGTGGCGCTCCATATCGACTTCGTCGCGAATCTGGTGCTCCCAAAAACGTCGTTGCCAGATGGTCGACTCGCCGCGCTGCCGCGCCGCCCGGGTCAACAACCGTGGGTCATGCAAGCCGTCCCTGCAGGCACTGGTAACGTAACGCTTGATCTCTGCCCAGCGCGTCGAATAATCGCCGTCGGGCAACGTCCAGATGCAATGCATGTGATCCGGCATCAGTACCCACGCGTCCACGACAAAGGGACGGGTCAGGCGTACCGTTTGGATGGCGTCGCGCAGGGATGTACGCAGTAGCGAAGTGCAAAAGATCGGACGGCGCCGGTAAGCGACGACCGTGAAGAAATAGGTAGTACCAGCAGATTGGCGGCGGTAGCGAGGCATGGTGCGGCATCGTATGCCGCGGCAGCGTCAGTCCGGATGGGGTACATCAAATGAAGCGTCAGCGCTTCTCGTGCAGCTTGATCACCCGATGCTTGTTCCCCTCCGGCGCCGCCGGCTCAGCTGGCGTGTCGCAGGTATTGCAGCTCTTGCACCCGCCGCCGCAGCTGTCGGCGGTCCCGAGCCAGCGCACCAGCCTGGAGTCGGCCCCGCCGCGCGAGAGGCGGTTGACGAGACGGATGCGCCAGGCCGCCGGCAGGTATTTGGCGCCGATGTACACGGCAGCCACGACCACCACCAGCGCGACGACCAGTTCCTGCCACATGTCAGCCGCCGCCGAGCGCCAGCGCGACGCGGTAGGTGATGAAGGAGGCGACGTAGGCCAGCGCGAACATGTAGCCGGCCATCATCCAGGCATATTTGGCGCTGCCGGTTTCGCGGCGCACTACCGACAGGGTCGCGATGCACTGCGGCGCGTACACGTACCAGGCCAGCAGCGACAAGGCCGTGGCCAGCGACCAGGAAGCGCCGATCAGCGGGCCCAGCGTGTTGGCGACGTCGTCGCCGGAACCGGCCAGCGCATACACGGTGCCGAGGGCGCCGACCGCCACTTCGCGCGCGGCCATGCCGGGCACCAGGGCGATGCAGATCTGCCAGCCGAAGCCGATCGGCTCGAAGATGAAGGCCAGGGCGCGCCCCAGCATGCCGGCCACGCTGTAGTAGATCGGCGGTTGCGTCGCGCCTTCGGGCGCGCCCGGGAAGCTCGACAGGAACCAGAGCAGGATCATCAGCGTGAGGATCAGCGTGCCGACGCGCATCAGGAAGATCTTGGCGCGTTCCCACAGGCCCAGCGCCAGCGTCGGCAGGTGCGGCCAGTGGTAAGCAGGCAGTTCCAGCAGCAGCGGATGCTGGGTGCCGCCGCTACGGCGTTTCATGTACCAGGCCACGCCCATCGCGCTGACGATGCCGAGCGCGTACAGCGCGAACAGCACCAGGCCCTGCAAATTGAAAATGCCGACCTCGCGCTCGGGGATGAAGGCGGCGATGATCAAGGCGTACACCGGCAGGCGCGCCGAGCAGGTCATCAGCGGCGCGATCATGATCGTCACCAGGCGGTCGCGCGGGTTCTGGATCGTGCGCGCGGCCATCACGCCGGGAATCGCGCAGGCGAACGAGGACAGCAGCGGAATGAAGGCGCGGCCGGACAGACCGACGCCGCCCATCATGCGGTCGAGCAGGAAGGCGGCGCGCGGCAGATAGCCGACGTCTTCCAGGATCAGGATGAAGAAGAACAGAATCAGGATCTGCGGCAGGAACACCAGCACGCCGCCGACGCCGGCGATGATGCCGTCCACGATCAGGCTGCGCAGCGGTCCGTCGCTCATGGCGTCGCCGATCCAGGCGCCGATGCCCTCGACCGAGCCGGTGATGAAATCCATCGGCGCTTCGGCCCAGCTGAACACGGCCTGGAAGATGACGAACATCAGCGCCGCCAGCAGGATCGGGCCGGCGACCGGATGCAGGATCACCTGGTCGATTTTTTCCGACAGGTTGCCCTTGTCGTGGGCGTAGCTGGTGGTGGCGTCGAGGATGCGGCGCACTTCGCGCTGGGTCTGTTCGACCGGTACCGCATCGATGGCGGCCAGCGGCTGCGGTTTCACGTGCTCGAACGGCATGCGGTCGAGCGCATCGAGCAGCGCCTGCTCGCCGCCGGCCTGGATGGCGACCGTCTCGACCACCGGCATCTTCAATTCCTGCGCCAGTTTCGCCGTATCGATCTCGATGCCGCGCTTTTTGGCGACGTCGACCATGTTCAGGGCCAGCACCATCGGCAAGCCGAGGCGCTGGATTTCCAGCACCAGGCGCAGATTCAGGCGCAGGTTTGTGGCGTTGACGACACAGACGATCGCGTCCGGCGCCGATTCACCGGCGCGCAGGCCGGCAACGACGTCGCGCGTAATCGCTTCATCCGGGGTTTGCGCGGACAGGCTGTAGGCGCCCGGCAGGTCGAGCACGCGCAGGGCGCGGCCGGCAGGCGAGGTAAAACTGCCTTCCTTGCGTTCGATGGTGACGCCGGCGTAGTTCGCAACCTTCTGGCGCGCGCCGGTCAGTCTGTTGAACAGGGCTGTCTTGCCGCAGTTCGGATTGCCGAGCAAAGCGATCAGGGGCGAGCGTGTCGCCACCTGTTGTTCCATGACACCCATCGATTATTCCGGCTGGATCGAGACGAGTGCGGCCTCGAATGTGCGCAGGGCGAAGGTCGACTCGCCGACCTTCACGGCCACCGGGCCGCCGGGCAGGCCGCGTTTGAGCATGCGGATGCGTTCGCCGGGCACGAAGCCGAGTTCCATCAGGCGGCGCGCCACGTCCTGGCCGCCGAGTGCGTGCGGCGCAAGGTGGATCACGGTCGCACTCTGCCCGGCCTTGAGGGCGTCGAGTGTGGTCAAAGTGGGGACTAGAGTCATGATGACGTTTCCGGTGTGTGGCGCTCACCTGTAGCGCTGATGAGACAGATACTAGCATCATAAACCTAAATGCGAATTATTTCTATTTGCAGAACGATACCACGACAAAACCGCTTGCGTCTGTCGAAAAAACTGCGCAGAATAGAACACGAATGAGAACGATTCTCATTATTTGAGTGACAACTTGCTTCAGGGACTACTTCGATGATCGTCTGCGTCTGCAACAACATCTCCGACCGTGAAATCCGCCAGGCCGTCGACCTCGGCATCACCTCGATCGCCGCCCTGCGCGCCGAACTCGGCTTGGGCACCGACTGCGGCAAGTGCATCAGCTATGCCCGCGAAGTGCTGCACGAAGCGCTCGACAGCAAGACCGTTGTTACCGAACTGAGCTTCCGCTCCACACAAACCGCGTAAGTTTCTTTCTTCCACGCCGCCGGCTTTCCGGCGCGCGCGTTCGCCCTCTTTGCTATAGTTGTGGCAACGCATAACCACAACAAGGCATATCATGAAGGGCGACCCCAACGTCATCCGGCTGCTCAACGCGCAGCTGACCAACGAGCTTACCGCCGTCAACCAGTATTTCCTGCACGCGCGGATGTACCGCCACTGGGGCTTTTTCAAGCTCGGCAAGAAGGAATACGACGAGTCGATCGGCGAAATGAAGCATGCCGACAAGCTGATCGACCGCATCCTGATGCTCGACGGCCTGCCGAACCTGCAAGCATTGCATAAACTCTTGATCGGCGAAAACACCGAGGAAATGCTGGCCGCCGATTTAAAGCTCGAGCGCGCCGCCCAGCTGACCGTCAAGGAAGGCATCGCCGCCGCCGAAGCCGCCGCCGACTACGTGTCGCGCGACCTGCTGCTGCTGATCCTGGAAGATACCGAAGAGCATATCGAGTGGCTCGAGACCCAGCTCGACCTGATCGTGAAGGTCGGGATCCAGAATTATTTGCAGAGCCAGATGGTGGAATAACGTCATTTTTAAACGGCGCCGCTGTGTTGCTTACGTTACGCGTGGGCGGCGCATGCGGTGTAGGGATGCAACTACCCGGGTGGAGCCGACCACCCTACTCCTGCGTCACCCAGATTGGCGCCGACCACAGGATGTTGCCATCCGCCTGGGTCACCTTCGCATAATAAAAATGCGCGCCGACCGAAGGCGTCACACTGACGGTCGCCTGGTCCGACATCTGCGTCACCACCCCGCCGCGCCCCGGCACCCCTTCCATGATCGCCACCGAGGCCACCTGCTTGCCCGCCGTGCTGGCGAAGTGCGCCACCAGGTTCAACGGTCCCGTATTGGTAAAACGTTCGCCCATCATGCGGCCGTTGGCGGTCAGGACCAGTTGCGAGCCCTTGTCCATGGTGGCGAACACGCGCCGCGCCTTTAACGCATCGACGAAGCTGGCCTGGCTCAGGGCGACGCCGTTGGGGATCAGAACACCGGTGCGGTTGGTGTAGGCCGTGCCCCAGTTGGCGCAGTGGTTGTCCTGGTTGGTGCTGAAGGCGACATGAAAGCCGGCTTCCAGGATCTTGTTGCAGGCCGTCTCGAAATTGCTGCGGCGGGTTTCGCCTTCCTTGTCGTTCTTCGAAAACGCGGTGCTGTTGACCACTTCGCAGAGCGCCATCGCTTCGTCGCCGTCGGCCGTATAGCCGAGCGCGCTGCCGTTCACGCTGAACTGGCCGGACGTCGACGGATGGTTGAACTGGCCGACCCAGCCGCGTTCGCGCATCAGGGTGTACAGGGCGGCGTAATCGCTGCGCGGCGTGGCCACGTCGGCCAGCAATTGCCCCTTCGCGTTCTTTTCCCAGCCCAGTAACTGTTCGCTATTGAAAATGTTGACATGGCCGCCCTTGTTGATGACGCCCCACTCCATGCCGTACACGGCGAGGAAATCCGGATGCGCGGCATTGAAGCCGGCGGCCGTGTCCAGCCCCTTGCGGTACAGCGCCCTGGGGACGGCCGGATCGGTATCGGCTTTGGTGCTGTCGGAGCCGTCGTACATGTGGTTGTGCTCGGAGGCGACCAGGATGTCGAGGCCGTGTTTGCGGGCATAGCCAAAGGCGGCATCGGGACCGTATTTCGCCGTCAGCGGTTCCTGCGCGCCCTTGCAGTCGGACAGTTCGGCGCCGCCATCGCTGTGGTTGGTCTGGCTGTGCAGGTTGCCGAAATAGACGGTGAATGGCAGCGCGCCGGTGGCCGGAGCGGCGCCGGGTTGAGCGGTACGGCCGCTCGGCAACGGCGCGAACGGCGGCAGTACCGGCGCTTGCGGCGGCCCGATCTCGATCTGCCAGGCCTGCTCGTGCACGTCGAGCGCCGGCGCCTTGGCAGATGCATCGCGGCTGGCGGCGCGCAGGCGCACGCCGTAGACACCGGCGGCGAGCTTGCCGGCATCGAGGCCGGACCACGGCACCGTGACCGTCACCGGTTGATCGGCCAGCGGCGTGCGGTCCTGCCAGCGGCGCACGACGACGCCGCGCGGCGAGATCAGTTCGAGCTGCCAGTCGACGACTTGCGCCTGGCGCGCATTCGGGTAATCAAATGCCAGTGTGAACGTGCGCGCCTCACCTTTGCCAGGCTCGAGTACCCGGTACGGTGCATATAAAGTGGCTTCGAATTCGCTGTGTTCTTCGATGGCGGCAACGGCGGCTGGAGCGCAGAGGCAGCACAGGAACAGGGCGAGCTTGGCGGGGAGTAGGAGTGAGGTTTTCATAGTGCAATTGTTGCAATTGCACTAAGAAGAGGACTTGCGCCAGACGCTTTGTTAGTTGCTATTAACTATATATTTTTTGATAAAAATACAGCGCCGGACATCAGCCGCCGCGCATCCAGCGCTCCACCTGGCGCAGCGGCAAGTTCAGGCGCGCGCAGCCGATCTGGTCGGGACGGACGTTCAGTTCGATCATGCGCGGCCCGTCGGTGGCGATGGCGACGTCGACACCCGCGATGTTCACGTGCGGAAAAGCTTGCAGGGCACGCATCGCCACGTCCTGGCATTCTCTCCAATACGGCAGCTGCACGCCGCTGATCTGGCCGCCCGTGTCCGGGTGTGCCGTCATGGTGTCCAGCGGATTTTTCGCGTTCGCCGCATGGCTGATGATGCCCGTCGCCAGGTCGACCGGGCAAAAAATGCCGCCGCCGCTGGTATTGTCGACCATGCTGCCCTTGCGCCCCACGCGCAGGAAGGCGCCGGCGATGCGGCATTCGCCACGCGCCTGGTAGAGCCAGATGCGCAGCGTATTCACCGAATTGGCATGGATGCCGGATAACACCGGGTGCTGCACCAGGTAATGCTCGACGATATAGCCGTCCCGATTCTTTGCGATGGGCGCATGCCAGTCGGCGACCGGCGTCACCGCCGCCGTCACCGGGTGTACGAATACCGGCCGGCCATCGGCCTCGCCGATCTGGAAGGCGGCGAATCCCGCACCGCCATACCCTTCCACCAGTTTGAAACAGACCTTTTGGCCCATCAGGCGGCGGCACAGCGCCTCGAGATCGGCCAGGCCGCGCAAGGGGGTGCCGTCGGCACAGGCGCCGCGTTGCGGATGCAGGAAGCCGATGAATTCGGGCGTCGGCACGCTGGTGAGCTGCAGAATTGCTTTTTCGATCACCTTGTGCTGCGAGCTTTTCTGGTAACCGGGCAGATTCCAGCGGTCGACGAAGGCGTTGTATTCCTTCTTGTTGAGGTGGTCCCACTTGTCGGAAAACGGAACCTCGGGACGCCACCAGCGCGCCTGCAGGTAATAACCCGGGCCGATGCCCCGGATCAGGAACAGTGCCGCCATTTCCAGCAGCTGGCGCCAGAACGGCAGATAGGCGAGACCGCTGTTATTGCTGCGCAGGTGGGCCCAGGCGCGCCCGATATCTTTCACGACTTGCATTCGAATCCCATATCACCGGCCTCCCTGACAGGCCGCCGCGAATGGCGGCCCAAACGCTACGAATGGCGTTCATGCGAAGGTTGACACAACATTATGCCATTCCTTCGCGCAATACCCGGGCACCGCAGACAGGATCAGAAATGGTACTCGGCGCGCACCATCGGCGTGCTGGCGCGCTGGCCGCGCCCGCCCGTGGTGGTGCGGGTGTTGCCGAACTTGTTGTTCCAGAACTGGTATTCGAGGCCGACGCGGAAGCGGCTCTTCGGCTGGCCGAAGTGAGCACCCACGTCGTACATCAGCGCCATGTCGATGTTGGTTTCGGCGCCGGTACCGAGGCCGACTTCATCCCGCCCCTTGGCGCCGATGAACATGCCGTAGCCCTCGAACGCGAGCCGCTTGGCCACGGGAATCGCCCAGTTCACCGACAGCGCCGCATGGGTGTCGTAGGTGTAGCGGCCATTCACGTTGGCGATCGGAGGGAAAGCGCCGCTCGGCGCATTCGATTCGCGCAGCACCAGCAGGCTCGTATTCAGGAAGCCGGCCGGCACGTCCCACATCAGCGTGGGACCGGCGACCAGCATGCGCTTGCGCGAGTTGTAGCCGACGTCGTTCTTCGTGTTCCAGTCGAAGCCGAGCGTCAGTCCGACGCCTTTGACGGGGCCATAGCGCATCTCGGCGCCGCGCAGGGCGCCGATATCGAGCAGGTGGCGGTAGACGACATACGCTTCCTGGGCGCCTTCGCTTTGCGTCAGCGAAGCCGGATCGTTCTTATCCGACTGCAGCAGGTCGACGTTGAAAAAATTGCTGCCGTATTTGTAGCCGCTGGCGTGGGTCAACGCAAAGATGTGTTTATTAATGTGCTCGGGATTGAAGGGCTCGGCGAAGCGGGTGCCGTAGCGCCAGCTGATCGAGGTGTCGCTCCAGTCGGCCGCGTTCGCGGCGCCGCAGGACAGCAACAGGGTGGCGCCAGTGGCCAACAGGATTTTTTTCATGTGATCGTTCTTGAATGAGGTTGTTGATGGTCTGCCGTGCCGGCGCCCTGCTGCCGGCGTACGACGTGCAGCAGGGCGTGGTGCGTCCGGCCATCGTCGATCAGCTGCACCGTGTCGCCGCCGACGTCGACGCCATCGACCAGCAAGGCCGGGCTGGCGGCGGCGCGCACGTCGATGGCGTACGTGGTGGCACGGTAGCGGTACTGCAGCGTGAAACCCGGCCAGCCGCGCGGCAGCTGCGGCGCCAGCACCAGCCGCTCGCCGATGCGCTCGATGCCGAGCAGCGATTCGACGATCAGCCGGTACATCCATCCGGCGGAGCCAGTGTACCAGCTCCAGCCGCCGCGCCCGACATGCGGCGCGGCGGCCAGCACGTCGCCGGCCACCACGTACGGTTCGAGCCGGTAGCGTTCGCAATCGTCAAGGGTAGCCGCCAGGCGCACCGGGTTGAGCATGTCGAACAGTTCCCAGGCGCGCTCTCCTTCTCCCATGCGCGCAAAGGCCATCGCGCCCCACAGCGCGGCGTGCGTCGCCTGGCCGCCGTTGTCGCGCAGGCCGGGCGCATAGGCGCGCAGGCTGCCCGGGTTCAGGCTGCCGGCCTCGAACGGCGGATCGAACAGTTGAATCAGTCTCGCTTCGCGCCGCACCAGGCGCGCCTCGACTGCCGCCATGGCCTGGGCCGCGCGTTCGGGACCGGCCGCGCCGGACAATACGCTCCAGCTCTGCGAGACCAGGTCGATGCGGCATTCGTCGTTGTCTTTCGAGCCGAGCGGAGTGCCGTCGTCGAACCAGGCGCGCCGGTACCACTCGCCATCCCAGGCATGGTTTTCCAGCTGGGTGGTGAGCGCCTGGGCGGCGGCGCGGCAGGTGGTGGCGAAGCCGTAGTCGGCGCGGCGGTCGGCCAGTTCGGCGAAGCGCTGCAACACCTCGATCATGAAAAAGCCCAGCCACACACTCTCGCCGCGGCCCTTGTCGCCGACGCGGTCAAGACCATCGTTCCAGTCGCCGCTGCCGATCAGCGGCAGGCCGTGTTCGCCGAAGCGCAGGCTGTGGCGGATCGCGCGCACGCAATGCTGGTACAGGTCGCCATGCTGCTGCGCCAGGCGCGGCGCGTCGAAATACGACTCCTCGCCCTCCTCCAGTGTGCGCCCTTCCAGGTAAGGCGCCGTCTCGCTCAGCACGGCAAGGTCGCCGGTGGCGCGGATGTAGCGGCAGGTGGCCAGCGGCAGCCACAACAAATCGTCGGAACAGCGCGTGCGCACGCCGTTGTTCGACGGCGCATGCCACCAGTGCTGGACGTCGCCCTCGACGAACTGGTGCGCGGCGCACAGCAGCAGATGGGCGCGCAGCAGTTGCGGGCGCGTGTGCACCAGCGCCATTGCATCCTGCAGCTGGTCGCGGAAGCCAAAGGCGCCGCCGGATTGATAGTAACTGCTGCGCGCCCACATGCGGCAGGCGATGGTCTGGTACAGCAGCCAGCCATTGGCCAGCACGTCCAGGCTCGGGTCGGGCGTGGCGATGCGCACCGCGCCCAGCGTCTCTTCCCAATACGCGTGCACCTGTTCGCGCACCGCGCGCGCGGCGACGCTGCCGCGGTAGCGCTGCACCAGTTCGGCCGCATCGCCGCCCGCCGCGCCCAGCATGAACACCAGTTCCTTCTCCTCGCCCGGCGCCAGCGCGAAAGCCACCTGCAAGGCCGCGCACGGGTCGAGCGCGGCGCCGACGCTGCCGGACAGGCCGGCGCCCCTTAACGCCTGCGGCTGGCGCAGGTTGCCGCCGCGGCCGATGAATTCGCTGCGGTCGCAGGTGAACGCGTTCACCTCGGCGTCGACGTGGAAGAAGGCGACACGGTCCGCATAGTCGCTGTTCCAGGCATTGCGCGCCAACAGCGCGCCGCTGGCGTCATCGCGTTCGCTCACCACGTGCATGCCGGAGGCCGCGCGCAGCTCGCCCAGCACCCATTCGACGTAGCCGGTGGCGGACAGGCGCCGCTCCGTATCGCTGTCGTTGCGCACCCGCAGTACCGTGTACTTCAGCGGCGCGTCCGGCGCGACAAAGGTCGACAGCGCGGAATGGATGCCGTGCGCGCTGTGCTCGAAGACGCTGTAGCCGAAGCCGTGGCGCGACAGGTAGGCGCCGCCCGATGGCGCAGGCAGGGCCGTCGGCGACCAGAACACGCCGCTGGCTTCGTCGCGCAGATAAAACGCTTCGCCGCCGCGGTCGCTCACGGGGTCGTTTTCCCAGGGCGTCAGGCGCAACTCGCGCGCGTTCTCGCTCCAGCTATAGGCTTGCCCGCTTTCGGAGACGACCGCGCCGAAGCTCGGGTTGGCCAGCACGTTCGACCAGGGCGCCGGTGTCGGCCGGCCGGGACTGGTGCGGATGATGTACTCGCGTCCGTCGGGGCTGAAGCCGCCGATGCCGTTGTCGAGCAGGAGATCAGGTTGCGTTGCCTGCTGTGCGACGGCAACGGGCGCCGGCGCTTCGGTGCGCAGGGGCGGCAACACCGGGGCGAACTGCGCCTCCGCGCGCCGCAACTGCTCGGGCAAAGCGCCGCGTTCGTTCGGCAGCACCACGCGCGCGACAGCCTGCAGCAGGATGCGATCTTGTTCCGGCAGCTGGTCACGCATCTGCACGTACACGCCGCCCGGGCGATCGCGCTCGGAAGGGGCGATCGCCTCGATCACCTGCGCGTGCAGCGAGCGCTCGCCCGCTGCGCCTTCACCGCACCAGATCACCAGGTCGACGTTCAGCCCACGCGCGCGCCACCATGCGTGCGCGCCCAGCAGCTGGCGCACCAGCGCCAGGCCGGCGGCGTCGTCGACCTGCACCAGCACCAGCGGCAGGTCACCCGTGATCCCGTACGGCCACAGGTTTGACTGTCCGCGGCGGTTACGCGCGATGAGGCCGGGGGCGGCGCGCAGTGCGCGGCCGGGATAGAGCACGGCGCCGGCCAGGCGCGCATACAGCTGGCTGTCGGCCTCGCTCGTGTTGGCGTCCTGCAGCGCTGCCGCGGCCTGCGCCGGGGCCAGCGCAAAGGCGCGGTCGGCGCCGTTGCGTTCACGGTATTTGTCGGCCAGCGCCAACCCATCCGCGCGGTTCGCCGCCACGCCGAGGATCACATCGACGGTGACCTCTTCTCCCGGCGCCAGCGTCAGGCTGCGGCGCATCACCAGTGCCGGGTCGAGCACGGCGCCGGCGGCGCCATCCAGCGGTGTGGTCGCGACCAGCGCGGCCGGCAGCGCATTGTTATGGCCGCGTTTGATGAAATCGGCGCGGCTGGTTTCGAACGAGATCTCGCCAGCAGCGCCGTGGAGCGCCATCGCGTTGACCAGCCAGGGCGTCGGTTCTCCTCCCGCGCCCGGCCGGCGCGTGCACAGGATGGCCTCATGCGCGGCCTCGATCTCGCTGTGCACGAACAGCTTGCTGAAGGCGGGATGGGCATCATCCACCGCGCTTGGCGCCAGCACCGGCTCGGTGTAACTCGTCAACTCGATACGGCGCGTGCGGTCAGATAAATTCCTGATGCGCGTGCGGCGCAGCTCGACGTCGTCATCCGGCGCCACCACGATCTCGGTGATCAATTCGATGCCGTGGTCGCGGCGCAGCCATTGCGCGCGTCCTTCCGGGAAGGTCACTTCGTAATGCTCGGGCTGGGCCAGCGTCGGCTGCCAGGCGCTCGACCAGACCGCGCCGCTGTCGAGGTCGCGCAGGTAGCAGAACAGGCCCCAGTCGTCGTTTGTTGCGTCCAGGCGCCAGCGCGTGAGCGCGAGCGCGTTCCAGCGGCTGTAGCCGGCGCCGTCGCTGGTCACCATTACGTGGTAGCGGCCGTTCGACAATAGCTGCGCCTGCGGCTGCGCCAGCCCGACGCGCGTGACCGTGCGCAGCGGCAGCCGCGTTTGCGCCGGCGTGCCGCGCTGCGCCAGCGGCGCGAAGGCGTCGGCCTCGATCGCAGCCACCGGCGGCACCGGTTCCTGCAACAGCGGCAGCGCCGCGCGCAATTGCGGGTCGGCCGCGAAGCGCGCCTGCATCGGGCGTCCGTGCAGCAGGGACGACAGCGCAAGTAAGCCCATGCCCTGGTGATCCGAGCGGTAGGCGCGCACCAGCGCATGGCGCTGGCCGTGCGCCATGCTCGATCCCGTATAGTCGATCGCCTCGTACAAGCCATAGGGGCCGGCAGCCAGCGCTGCCATCCGCTCCAGGTTGGCGCAGGCCGCTTCCGGCGCCACCAGCAGCGCCAGCAATGCCGCGTGCGGCGCCACCACCAGCTCGTCGCCGAGGCCACGCGCGCGCCCGCTGCCCGGCACGCCGAACGCGCGCTGCGCGTAATGCAGCGCGCCGTCCAGGCTGTTGTAGCAGGACTCCGTAAACCCCCAGGGGATGGCGTGGCGCCCCGCGTAGTCGATCTGGATGCGCACCAGCGCGCGGCCGCTGCGCTCGAGCAGGGTACGGCGCAGGCCCGGCATCACCAGTTGCGGCATCAGGTAGTCGTGCAGCGCACCGTGCTCGGACAACAGCACGGGCGTATCGCCGACGAGGGACAAGCGGCGCCCGAGTGCAAGCCAGTGTGCTGGCGGCAGCTGGCCGCGGGCGATGCCGACAAAGCTGGCCAGGCGCGCGTTCGAGGCGAGCAAATCGAGGCCGCCGGGCTCGCGCCGGTTCGCGCCGACGTCGAAGCCGGGCGCCAGCAACCGGGTCGCCGGGTCGAACAGCAAGCCCCACTCCATGTCGGCGAACTCGCGCGCGCAGGCGGCCAGCACCTCGATCTCGGCCAGGCGTTCGCGCGCGCTGGCGGCGCCCTCTTCCACCATCTGCGCCAGCGCCTGTGTCTTTGCCTGCGCTGCATTGCCGGCGCCCGAGGCACGCACCGCGCAGGCAGCCAGTTCGCGCAGGGTCGGAATGCGCGTCAGGCTGGCGTCGAGCACGTATTCCTGCACCGCGCGCATCCAGGGGGCGAGCAGCAGCAGGTCGTCGTGGGCGGCGCGGCAGTCTTCCTCCAGTTTCGTCGCCCAGTTGCGCAAGTCGGCGTCCGCGTCGTCTCCGAGTGCAGCGGTCAGTTCCGTCGCCGCGCGCAACGCGGTCTGCAGGCATTCGGCCAACCCCGGCAAGGTGTCGCCGTTGCGGCAGCGCTGCGCATCGAAGGCGTCGCGGCAGGCGTCAAACGCGCGGCGTACCGGAGGCGAGGCACCCTGCGCATGCTCTTCCAGCACGTCCAGGGTGGCGCGCATTCCCTCCAGCGAACGCACGCCGGCGATCGGTGCATCGGCCAGGCCCTCGATGCCACAGGCCAGGGTCAGCAAATGGCCGGCAAGGTTGCCGCTATCTGCCGTCGATACGCGCGCCGGCAGCAGCGGCGCCAGCGTGCGCGTGTCGTAGCCGGCATAGAAGTGGCCGTGGTGGCGTTCGAGCAGCGCCATGCTGGCAAACGCGGCGCGCACGCGCGCCAGCACCGTTGCTTGCGGAACGAAACCGAAGTCCCAGGCGCTCAAGCTGGCCAGCAGCGCCAGGCCGATGTGGGTCGGCGCGGTCGTGTGCACCAGCAGCGGTTCGGGAAATTCCTGCACGCCCGCCGGCGGCAGCCAGTTGGTGGCGGGATTCACCACATCCTCGAAATAGCGCCAGTTGCGGCGCGCCAGCCGCGCCAGGAAGCGGGTCTGCTCGGGCGACAGGTCGGGCGCTTCCCGTTCGAACGGCAGGCTGACCCACCAGGCGACGAGCGGAGAGAGGAACCACAGCAGCAATAAAGGCGCCGCCGCGAACAGGGCGAACGGATGCACGAAAGTCAGCAGCACCGCGACCAGCACGCTCAGCAGCGGCGCGAACCACATGCTGCGCCAGGCCGATTCGACGTCGGTACTGGCGCGTACCAGGCTGGACGCCTTCCATTGCAACAGGCGCCGGCGCGAGACCAGCATGCGCCAGCCGGTGCGCGCGATCGCATGGACGCTGTACCAGGCTTCGTGCGGCAGGAAGGCGGTATGCATCACCGCGTGCGCCAGGCTGCCCGCCGCGCCGTGCGCCCAGTTGGGCACGTGCTGGCGCCAGGGCATGGCCTGCGGCTTGTCGGCCAGGCCGACGAGGATATTCAAAAATGCGGGCAGGAAGAACAGCGATAACGCGGCGGCGCTCCAGAAGGCCGGCCCGGGCAACAGCGCCCAGCACAGCACCAGCATGCCGGTCAGCGCCGGCGCCACCAGGCTGCGGCGCAGGTTGTCGAGCAGCTTCCAGCGCGCCAGCGGCGACAAGGGATTGGCTTCGCGTCCACCACCCGCGCCTGGCACGGTGGCGCGCAGCCAGCCGGCCAATTGCCAGTCGCCGCGCACGCGGCGGTGGCGGCGCGCGATGGCGTCGCTGTAGCGCGCCGGGCAGCTGTCGGGCAGCGCGACGTCGCCCAGCGCGGCGCTGCGCAGGTAGCAGCCTTCGAGCAGGTCGTGCGACAGCACGGCGTTGTCGGGCAGGCGCCCGTCCAGTACGCGCATGAACGTGTCGACCTCGTAGATGCCCTTGCCGACGTACGAGCCTGCGCCGAACAGGTCCTGGTAGACGTTCGCGGCAGTGTCCGGCCTGGCGCCGCACAGGCGTTCGTAGAGCGAGGCGCGCGCACGCGGCAGCGCGCTCGTCACGCGCGGCTGCAGCACCGCGTGGCCGGCGACCACGCGGCGCGCGCTGCTGTCCAACTGCGGCTGGTTGAGTGGGTGCGCCATGGCGGCCACCATCCGCCGTGCGCTGTCCATTGGCAGCCCGGTGTCGGGGTCGAGCGTGATCACGTAGCGCACGCGGTCCAGGCCATCGAGACTGCCTTCGACCAGCATGAAGCGCTCGCGCGCGCCGCGCAGGAAGGCGTTGAGGTCGGCCAGCGCGCCGCGCTTGCGCTCGCGCCCGATCCAGGCCTGCTCGCTCGTGCTCCAGACGCGGGGGCGGTGCAGCAGCAGGAAGGGGCGGTCGTCGTAGCGTGCATTCAGCGCGGCGATGGCGGCGCGCGCCTCTTCCAGCAGCTCGGCGTCGCCGAACACCGTCGCATCAAGTGCGTCGTCGAAATCGGTGAGCAGGCAAAAGCGCAACTGCGGGTCGCGGTTGGCGAGGTAGCGCAACTCCAATCCCGCGCACAGCGCCCTGGCGCCGGCACTGTCGTGCAGGAGCGCCGGCACGGCGACCAGCGTGCGCGCCTCCGCTGGAATACCGCCACTGAAATCCATGCGCGGCAAGGGGCGCGGCGCCACCAGGCGCGCCACCATCAGGTGCGTCAGGGTGACCGCCAGTTGGCTGGCGCCGACGGCGGCCAGCACACCGAGCACGACCAGCAGCGCGGTAGCGGCGCCGGCCTGCCAGGCATGCACCAGCACTGCCGCCGTGAACAGCAAGGTAAACGCGCCGATCGCGCCCAGGTAGGACAGCAGCGGCCGGCGCCGCGCCGCGCGCCGCAGGGCGAACAAGGCCCCCGGCGGCGCCGTCAGTTGCGCCTGCAGCGCGGGCAAGCCGGCGCCGACCAGGTAATGGCCGACGTGGCGGCCGCGCGTATCCGCCCCGCCCTCGGCCAGCGCCAGGGCGGCAGTGGCGATCTCGCCTTCGCCTTGTTCGCTGCGGCGTGCCAGACGCGCGATGCTGCGCCGGTACAGCGCGCGCGTCGCGCCATCCATCTGCGCATACACGCCGGCCGGATCGCGCCGCAGTGCCTGTTCGACCATGCTTGTCGTCTCGATAAAACCCTGCCAGTCGATGCGCGCGAGCAGGCGCAGGCTGGCCAAGCTGTTGGCGAGCGAGGCGGCGTCCAGCGCCGCTTCCTCGCCATCGCGGCGCACCAGCACATCGAGCGTGAGGCCGCTGTCGGCCAGGCGCGTGCCGATCCATTCCAGTACCTGTTCCAGCTGCGTGCCCTGCCCCTGCAGGCGCTGCGCCAGTGCGGCGACAAAGACCGAAGGGAAAGGCTGAACGTCAAGTGCTTGGGTACGCGCCATGTCCGCCATCAGCAGGACCAGGTCGCCGGGACGGCGCGCGGCGGTCTCGAGCAGGCGCGTGGACCATGCGTCCGCCAGGGCGTGTTGCAGCACGCGCTCGTCGAGGCGCACGGCCAGGCGGCGCAGGTTTTCCACCAGCGCCAGGCGCAGCATGACCGGGAGCGCCGCCAGTTCGCCAAGGCGCAAGGGCGCGCTTTCCTGATAGGCGGCGATGAAGCGGGCCAGGCTGCCTTCTTCGACCAGGCCGTCGCCATGGGCGACCAGGGTCAGCGCCAGTTCGTGGACGCGCGGCGTACCCGCGGCGTCTGCCGGCGCCGCCAGCAGCGGCAACCGCTGCGGCAAGTGCAGGCGTGCACTGTGGATCGCCTCGATGACCAGGTGATAGTGCTCGAGCAGGAGGTCGGCGGCCGCGGGCATTTCGCTGCCGCGCGCCAGTGCGCCGCAGGCGGCATCAAGCGCGGCCGCATTTTCCATCAAACGTGTGCGCAAGCGGCCCGGTCCCTCCTGCGGCGCGAGCGCGTGGACCGTCGCGAGGTGGCGCCCGTGGTCGGCCATCTGCGCGGCGTCAAAAGGCGCGGCGCGCAGCGGTGCACCGTCCGCGGCGCCGGCGGCGCGGACGGGCGCATGCCCCGCGCGCGGCGCGTCGGCCTTGGTGTGCAATTCGTCGTTCAACAGGAGCCTCGATGATGGGCGTGCGTACATGTCGCACGGCTGGCACCATGCTAAAACCTCATCAAGGGAGAGACTGTGCGTTGACGAACGCAGGCGCGTCCTGATCCCGCCTCGATCAGGACGCCATCAAAGCCAGGCCGCCGGCGAGGTGGCGCACGGTGGCGTGCCCCAGTTCGGCGGCGATGCGCGCCGCCTGGGCGCTGCGGTTGCCGCTGCGGCAGAAAAACACCAGCGGGCGCGTCTCCCGCCCCAGCCAGGCCGCGTGTTCCGGCAGGCGCGACAAGGGCAGGCTGTAGGCTGCGCGTCCATGCAGCCGGGGTGAGCCGAGCGCGTGCTCGCAAGCTTCGCGCACGTCGATCAGGAGCGCGTTCGGGTGCGCATCGAGGAAGCGCACCAACGCCTGCGCATCCAGTTCGCATGGCGACGCTGCCGGTGCCGGCTGCAACGGCGCGGCCGGCGCGGCGCCCGATCCGGTCACCGGACAAGCGGCGGGCGGCGGCGCCAGCAAGGCCTGGCCACAGCGTTCGATGCGCGCACAGGCCGCGTCAATAAACGCCTCGTCCGCCAGCGGACCGAACGACATGCGCACCGCATGCGCGCAACGTCCCTGCGACAGTCCCATCGCCACCAGCACATAACTGGGCGCCGCCTGCGCCGCCGAACAGGCGGAACCGGCGCTGACGCGGATGCCGGCTGCATCGAACAGGTCGAGCAGCGCTTTCCCCGACCTGCCCGGCACCGTGAAGTTGAGCGTGGTCGGCAGCGCGTGTTCGAAAGGCGCGTTGAACAGGATGCCGGGAAAGGCGGCGCGCAGGCTCGCCGCCAGCCGCTCGCGCATGGCGGCCAGCTGCGCATGGCTGCGGAAGGTCTCCCCTTCCTCCAGCGCGCGCAGCACCGCGCCGAGTGCGGCGATGCCGGCCATGTTCTCGGTACCGGAACGCTGGCCCGCTTCCTGGCCGCCGCCGCAGATCAGCGGCGTGTAGGGCGCGCCCTCGCGCACGTACAGCATGCCGATGCCTTTCGGTGCGTACAACTTGTGGCCGGAGAACGGCGCGTAATCGATGCGCGTGTTATCGAGGTCCAGCGCCAGCTTGCCGAGCGCCTGCACGCAGTCGACCAGCCACTGCGCGGCGCTGCCGGTTTCTTCGAGCACGGCGGCGATGCCGTCGAGGTCGGACACGACCCCGGTCTCGTTGTTCGCGGCCATCGTGCACAGCAGGGCGGTGCGCGGCGCCAGGTCGCGCAGGATGTCGAGGCGGTGGCGCCCGCCGGCGTCGACCGGCAGCGCCTGCAGCGTCAGGCCGGTGCCGAGCAGCGCATTCCAGTGCGCCAGGCTTTCCGGCACCGCCTTGTGTTCGGTCGCGCCATACAGCAGCAGGTCGCCGCAGGGCAGCCCGGCCGCGCGCCGTTCGCGCAGCGCGCACAGGCTCGACAGCACGGCGGTCTGGATGCCCTCGGTGGCGCCGCTGGTGAAGATCAGCCGTCCCTGCTGCGCACCGAGCACGCGCCGTGCGCGCCCGCGTGCGTCGTCGAGCAACGCGCGTGCGCGCAGGCCGGCCGCATGGCTGCTGCTCGGGTTGCCGAAACACTGGCCCAGCGCCGCCTGCGCCGCCTCAATCGCCGCCGGCAGCACCGGCGAAGTGGCATTCGCGTCGAGGTAGATTTCAATATTCATAATAAATCTCAATATCTGTAAACACGATCCCAGATCGTGTTATTGTTAAGCAATATGTTACGAAGATATGGCAGAAAGCACGTTCCAAATAAGCTATTAAAAACAGTTTTTTAAGCATGTTTGTTCTATTAGTGACCTATAATTAAAATGAATTCACTGGACAAGTTTGATTGTGCGATCCTTGCCGCACTGCAGGCCGATGCGACGCTGTCGATCTCGGGCCTCTCCGACAAGGTCGGCCTCTCCAGCACCCCTTGCTGGAAGCGCGTCAAGCGCCTCGAAGAAGAGGGCTATATCGAAAGCCGCGTCACCATCGTCAACCGCCAGAAGGTCGGCTTGCCGGTGACGGTGTTCGTCAGCGTGCGTACCCCCGAACACGACGAAAAATGGCTGGAGCGCTTTGCCGCCGCCGTCGTCGCGCTGCCCGAGGTGCTGGAATTTCACCGCATGAGCGGCGACGTCGATTACCTGCTGAAGGTGGCCACCACCGACATCGCCGGCTACGACCGTTTCTACAAGAAGCTGATCAAGACCGCGCAACTGAGCGGCGTGTCCTCGGCCTTTTCGATGGAGCAGATCAAGTGCACGACTGCCCTGCCGCTCGAGCTGATTGCGCACGGCTTGCCTGCTTGACCTCTGCTTGAGCGCTGCCTGCGCTGCCTCGCATCGGCACCGCTTTATATGCGATGATGACGCCCGTTCGTACTTAAACGGAGACAGGCTGATGCCATCAACAATGAACCTCGCGCCGCTGGCGCTGGCCGCGCTGCTGTGCGCCTCGAATGTGGCGCTCGCGCAGGAACAGACCATCAAAATCGGCGTGACCGGCCCGCTCTCGGGCGCGAATGCCTTTGCCGGCAAGGACAACGAAAACGGCGTGCGCCTGGCCGTCGAGGAACTCAACGCCCAGAACATCAAGGTGGCGGGTAAAACGGTGCGTTTTGCGCTGCAGTCCGAAGACGACGCCGGCGATCCCAAGCAGGGCGTGACGGTCGCGCAAAAGCTGGTCGACGGCGGCGTCAAGTTCGTGCTGGGGCCGTACAACTCGGGCGTCGCGATCCCCGCCTCGCGCGTCTACAACGATGCCGGCGCCCTGATGTCCACGGTCGGCACCAATCCGAAGATCACGCAAAGCGGCTACAAGGGCGTGTTCCGCATCGTCGCCAGCGATTCGCAAGTGGGCGGCGCGATGGCGAACTACGCCGCGCGCGAGCTGAAACTGAAAAACGTCGGCGTCATCGACGACCGCACCGCCTTCGGCACCGGCATCGCCACCGAATTCAAGCGCCAGGCGCAGGCCGCCGGCATGAAGGTCGCGGGCCACGAATTCACCAACGACAAGGCCAGCAATTTCGCCGCCATCCTGACTGCCCTGCGCGCGAAAAAGGTCGACGCCATCTTCTTTGGCGGCTATGCACCGCAGGCGGCGCCGATGGTGCGCCAGATGAAGGCGCTCGGCCTGAACGTGCCACTGCTGGGCGGCGACACGCTGTGCAGCCCGGAGATGGCGAAACTCGGCGGCGCCGCCGTCGGAGAAAACGTGCGCTGCGCCCAGGCCGGCGCCATCATCGCCAAACAGCCCGCGGGGCCGGCTTTCCTGGCCAAGTACAAGGCGCGCTTCAAGCGCGAACCGGACGTCTACGCGCCTTCGTTCTACGACCAGACCATGTTCATCGCCCAGGCGGTCAAGGCGGCCAACAGCGTTGAGCCGGCGGCAGTGGCGCAGCAGCTGCGCAGCCTGACCCACCAGGGCGTGGTCGGCAGCTACGGCTACGACGACAAGGGCAACCTGAAAAAGACCGCCGTCACGGTCTACACGTTCAAAAATGGCGCGCTGGCGCCACTGGCAAGTTACTGAGGTTTTACGACATGAACCACGTTTTTAAAGTTGGCGCGCTCGCTGCCGCCGCCCTGATCGCTTGCGCTCCGGCGCATGCCGCACAGGCCGCAGCACCTTCAGCGAAGCAGGCCCTCGTCAGCCCGCAGGCCGGCAAAGCCTTGAATGCGCTCGCCGACGAGTATTACGATGCGCTGGCGCGCTTCGACCCGGTATCCGCCAGCGAGAGCGGAGATAATCGCTTCATCGACCAGATCGGCATGACGATTTCCCCGGCCGAGCGCAACAAACAGTTCGCGCGCTATAAAGCCTTCCAGGAGCGCCTGCACGCGATCAAGCGCAATCAACTGAACGCGCGCGACCAGACCAGCTACGACATCCTCGACTACGAGCTGGCCACGGCGCTGCGCTTCGAGCCCTTCCCCGAACACCTGCTGCCGCTGAACCAGATGGACAGCATGCCGGTCACGCTGGCGAACTACGCCAGCGGCCAGGGCGCGCAACCGTTGACGACCACCCAGGACTACCGCGCCTACGCCAGCCGCCTGGCGCAGCTGGGTCCCTGGATCGACCAGGCGATCGCCAACATGCGCGAAGGGATCAAGCGCGGCATCGTCCATCCGCGCCCGGTGATGGTCTCCGCCCTGCCCCAGTTCAAGCAGCTGGTAGCGGCCAATCCCGAAGCGAGCATCTATTACACGCCGGTGACCAACTTCCCGGCCGGCTTTTCGGAGGCCGACAAGCGCGCGCTTACCAGGCTGTATGGCGAGACCATCGGCGGCAAATTGAACCCGGCCCTGAACCGCCTGGCCACCTTCATCGAGAAGGAATACCTGCCGGCCACGCGCACCAGCACCGGCTGGAACGCGCTGCCGAACGGCGCCGCCTGGTACCAGGTGCGCGTCGCCAGCCAGACCACGACGGATCTGACGCCGGAAGCGATCCATGAAATCGGTCTGAAGGAAGTCGCGCGCATTCAGGGAGAATACGGCCGCACCGGTCCGAAGATGGGATACAACGGACCTGCCGCCGGCTTGCCGGCCTGGGTGGCGCAGCAGCCGAAATTCAAGCCGTTCAAGACCGAGCAGGAAGTCATCGACGTCTACCGCAAACTCGACGCGCAGCTGCGCACCAGGCTGCCGTCGATGTTCAACCTGATGCCGAAGTCGCCCCTGGACCTGCGCCTCGAGCCTGAACTGAGCCGCGCCACGGCGTCGGACCACTACACCCCGCCGGCAGTGGACGGCACCCGTCCCGGCGTGTTCTGGTCGGTCGTGAACGATCCGACCCAATACGGCAGCACCGGCATGGTCACGCTGTTCCTGCACGAGGGCCAGCCGGGCCACCACTTCCACATCGCGCTGGTGCAGGAACTGGGTCTGCCGAACTTCCGCAAGTTCGGCGGCAACAACGCGTTCACGGAAGGCTGGGCGCTGTACGCCGAGACCCTCGGCAAGGACATGGGCCTGTTCGACAAGCCGGAAGATTATTTCGGCCACCTGAACGACGAAATGCTGCGCGCCGCGCGCCTGGTGGTCGACACCGGCATCCATACCAAGGGCTGGACGCGCGAGCAGGCGATCGCCTATTTCAGCGACACCCTTGGTTACAGCGAGGCGGATTCGCGCGCGCAGATCGAGCGCTACATGATCTGGCCGGGCCAGGCGCTGGGCTACAAGATCGGCGCCCTGAAGATCACCGAGCTGCGCCGCCGCGCGGAAGCTGCGCTGGGGCCGAAGTTCGATCTGCGTGCTTTCCATGACATCGTGCTGGGGGAAGGGACGCTGCCGCTGTCGCTGCTGGAGGCGAAGGTGGATCGGTGGATTGGGGCATCGAAGTAAGCAATACCACCAAGGCTGGGATCAGGTCTGACATTCGGACACGACCTCTGCTGTAATTTCTGTTCTCTAGCCGCGTGTAAGGCTGAGGTCGTGTCTAAATGTCAGACCTGACCCAGCCTGCTCTTCCAGCCTGCTGATCACTTCTGCGGCGCGATGCGCCACACCACCCCGCCGCCATCGTCGACCACCAGCAGCGCGCCATCGGCCGCCACTTCGACGGCAGCCGGCCGTCCCCACACATCGCGGTCGCTGAACACCATGCCGGTCATGAAGTCCTGGTACTGCCCGGTCGGCACGCCTGCCTTCATCATCACGCGCACGACTTTGTAACCGGTGCGGATGCCGCGGTTCCAGGAGCCGTGCAGGGCCAGGAAGATGTCGCCTTCGTACTCTTTCGGGAAGGCGTTCTTTGCGCCCTTGGGTGCCTGGTAGACCACCATGCCGAGCGGCGCCGAGTGCGACTGGATCAGGGTGTCGGGGACGATCACCTTGTTTTTCAGGTCGGGACGGATACCCTTCAAACGCGGCTCTTCGTTGGCGCCGATGTAGTACCACGGCCAGCCGTAGAAGCCATCCTTTTTCACGCGCGTGACGTAGTCCGGCGGCAGGTTGTCGCCCAGTTCGTCGCGCTCGTTGACGCTGCAGTACAGGTCGCCCGTAGCCGGGTGGACCAGCATGCCGACGCAGTTGCGCAAGCCGTTGGCGAAGGGGCGGCGGTTGCGGCCGTCCACGTCGAAGGCGAGCACGGCGGCGCGCTCGGTTTCTTCGCCCCAGGCGGCGCCGACGCCATATTTAGATTCCCACTGCGCCAGCGGCTGCGGCGGCGTGGCGCCGATTTTGGCAGCGATGTTCGTCGCCGAGCCGACCGACAGCAGCATCGTCTTGCCGTCTTTCGAGAACACCAGCGTGCGCGTCACGTGGCCGCCGCTGGTGTCGCTGATTTTATCGACGACGACTTCCGGTTCGCCATTGGCTTTGAGGTCGCCGACGCTGTACGGGAAGCGCACCACCGAATTCACGTTGGCGACGTACAGGTACTGTGGATTCGGGCCGGCCGGCCACAGCGCCATGCCGTAGGGGCGCGACAGGCCGCTGGCGAACACGCCGGCTGTTTCTGCCCTGTCGCCGTTGGCGCGCAGGACCGTGATCTGCCCCTTCGCCGCATCGGACAGGAAGATGTCGCCGTTCGGCGCGCGCAGCGGCAGGCGCGGCTTGCCGAGCTTATCTGCGTAGATGCTGACCTTGAAACCCTTGGGGACGGCCGGCATGGCGCCGTCCGGACGGGGCGCGAGCTTGGGGCCGTTGCCGGCGCTTTCGCTGGCGAAGGGGGCGACCAGGTCGGTCGGTTTGATGTGGTGCAGGTCGCCGGGTTTATCCATGGTCCAGGCGGCATGGTCGCCGGCGGCGGCGGGTTTGTTGGCATTGGCCGCGGCGGCTGCCGGTGCGGCTGCTTTACCGCTTTGTGTGGCGAGATAGTCGATCACGGCGGCACGCTGCTTGGGATCGGCGACGCCGATCGGCATGGCGGTGCCGGGGACATCCTTGTTCGGGTCGCGCAGGAAGATGTCGAGTTCGGCGCGGGTCCAGGTCTTGCCGGCGGCGCCGGCCTTGGTGAGCGCGTCGGTGTAGTTGAAATTGGGGACGCCGGCGGCTTTGCGGCCGAGGACGTTGAACAGGCCGGGGCCGGCGCGCGAGGACAGGGTTGAATCGACGGTGTGGCAGCTGGCGCAGTTTTGTTCGAAGAAGGTTTGGCCGGGGGTGGTGGCGGCGGCGGCGGTGCTTGCCAGGGCCATGCAGGCAGCAGCGATGGCGGCGTGGATGTGGGTTTTCATGGTCTCTTCGTTATTCGGTCGCAGGCGGTGTGCGTGCGATTGGAGCGCAGGCGTTGGTGGGGCTGTTGCCTGCGCTGCTAGCGGCAGATTGGATCCGCATGGGCACAAGTGCCCATCCTACGGGACGATTTGTATCCGGCGCGCGGCGCGCATGCGCCGCCGTACGGGAGACGTTCGTATCTACAGTGGGCAGATCACGCTTACTCGACCATGAACACCGGATAGCGGCGCCATTCGGGTTCGCGGTATCTGTCGCAGTTGGCGAAGATGAAGTCGAGGACGGCTTCCTGGTTCGACAGCAGCGAAGGATTGGCGGCTTTCCAGTCGGCGAATTTGGCGGCAAGCGCCGGTTCATTGCGCAGCAGCTGTTCGGCTTCGTCTTCGAACACGTAATCCGAATACGCTTCCTTCTTTTCCAGCACGCTGTTGAAGAAACCCCAGCGGAAGAAGCTGTCGTGGGCGAGCGGTTCCAGGGTTTCGACGACGTAACGCGCGCGGTCCTGGTCGAGCGGGACGATGACGTCGCCGGCACGCAGCTGCACGCTGGCGCGGCGTTTGTCGAGTTGCACGTCGTCGTGGAACATGTGGCCTTCGTAGGCGTTCGGGCGCGAGGATACCGACGCGACGTAGTAGTACGCCACGTCCTGCAGGCGGTCTTCGCTTACGCGTTCCATCTGCACGCCGTTCAGTTCCAGGCGTTCGATCGCTTCGCGCCAGGCTTGCGGAATGATATAGGCCTTGGGCGCCGGCACCGTCACGTCGGCATTGAAACGGTTGTAGTAGGCGATGTCGCGTTCCCACGGGCTGGCGCGGTCGTAGTACAGGCGCGTGTAGTCGCCCAGCGCGCTCGGCTTGTACTTCGCTTCGTAACCCTTGAAGCGGAAGGTCGCCGTGTTCTGTTCGTCCATGGTCCAATGGATCGGCCACTCGGCGCGCGTGCGCCCAAGCGCCCTGGCGGCGCGGCGCAAGGACTGGATCTGAGTGCCGTGCTGCACCGTGAACGCCAGCGCCGATTCGACCAGGGCGCGCATCGATTCGTAGCGGTCCTTGAAGGGCTTGAGCATGTGCGTCTCGGGCATGAAGCCGATCGTGTGGTGCAGGGCCGCGTAGCCGGTCGAGAAGCGCGCCGTTTCCAGGAATTCGGCGATGCCGTGGTCCGGACTGTCCTTGACCGGGTTCACGTACGGGCAAGTCGGCCAGCCGCGCGCATCCATGTCGGCGTACAGCGCCGGCAACATGGTCTCGCGCAGGAAGCCGCCCAATTCTCCACCCAGCTTGTCGGCCTGGGTGTGGATCAGCGTCATGGTGTAGCTGTAGTCGGCGCCGTTCGAGGTATGGGTGTCGACCATCACGTCCGGGTCCCAGGTCGTGAACAGCTTGTTGAAGACCTGGGCGGTGAGCGTGTCGCACTTGACGAAGTCGCGGTTCAGGTCGAGGTGGCGGCTATTGCCGCGGAAGCCGAACTGCTCGGGGCCGTCCTGGTTGACGCGCGAGGTGTTGGCGCGATTGAGGCTGCCGTCGACGTTGTACAGCGGGACGAACAGGAACACGGTGCTGCCGAGCTTTGCTACCCGTTCCGGCTGCGTACAAAAATCGCGCACCAGCGCCATGCAGCCGTCGACGCCTTCCGGTTCGCCCGGGTGGATACCGTTGTTGTTGAAGAAGACCGGCCGTCCCGCCGCCTTGACCGCGTCGACCTCGAACACGCCGTCGGCGCTGACCACGCCCGCGTAAATGGGCACGCCGGCATCCGAGGTGCCGACCACGCCGAAACGCAGCACCTGCGGGTAATCACGCGCGAGGGCTTCGTACCAGGCGATGCAATCGGCCAGCGTGGTGGTCTGGTTCTGGTTGCCCTGTTCGTAGGGCGTCTTCAAATTATTCGACATGATGAATGCGGGAGGTTGGGCCAAGGCGCTACGATACCGCAGATGCACCATCCAGTGGCAGTGCGATCGCCAGCGTGGTGCCCCGCTCTGGCGCCGAGCGCACGGCGATCGTGCCGCGCAGCGCATACACGCGCTCGCGCATGCCGATGATGCCGATGCCCTCGCCGCGGCTGGCCGGATCGAAGCCCTGGCCATTGTCGGCGACCTCGATGCGCAGCAACCGGTGCTCGGCATCGAGCACCAGCGTCACCTCGGCCGCCGTGGCGCCGGCGTGCTTCATGATGTTCGACAGCGCTTCCTGCACGATGCGATAGGCCGAGATGGCCAGCTCGTTGCCGAGCTTCGAAAAGTCCCCTTCGGAGTGGAAGGCGAAGCGGCAGTCGGCACTCTCGTAATGGCGCAGCATCTCCTCCACCGCCCCGTGCAGGCCGAGCATGTCGAGTACTTCGGGACGCAGGCGCCGCACCAGGCGGCGGCCGTTGGCGTATAGGTCGAGCGCGAGTTTCGTGATCGCCTGCGCCTTGGTGCGGATCTCGTCGACTTCGGGACCCGGTTGCGCGCGTGACGCCAGCATGCCGATACTCTGCGCTTCCAGGCGCACCGCGATCAGGGAAGCATTCAACTCATCGTGGATCTCGACCGCGATGCTTTTACGTTCGTCCTCGATGATGTTGTTCACCTTCTGGATCAGCTTTCTCTTGTCGGCGTCTGCGCGCAGCGCTTCGTTGCGCGAAGCGAGCAGGTCGCGCGTGCGCTCGGCCACCTTGTTTTCCAGGTCCTGGGTCGAGCGTTCGAGCGCGACCGACATCTCGCCGATCGAGGCTTGCAGCTCGCCGACTTCGCCGCCGGTCGTCACCGGCAAGTCGATGCGGTACTGGCCGCCGCGGATGACGCGCAGCGCGCCGATCGCTTCTTTTAACGGCGTCGTCAGCGAACGCGCCAGCACCCAGGCCAGGATGCCGCTGGCGAGCAGGGCCAGCGCCGCCATCGCCAGTTCGATGCGAAAGCGCCTGGCCTGCTTGGCCAGCATGTTCGACGGCGACATGCGCACCTGCACCGCGCCGACGATCTCGGTGGTGAGTGTCGGCGGACGCGCGTCGCTCGATGCCGAGACGTGCGGGGTGCCGTTGTCCGTAAACAGGTTGATCCACACGACCTGCTTGCGGATCGGTGCTTCGTAATAATGCGGCTCGGCGTCCTGCGCGGTCTCGGAGGTGACGCGCACGGCGCGCTTGCCGCTGGCGTCGACCACGTCGACCCGGTAGATGCTGCTGTCGGACTGCACCAGGCCGTTGATCGTCAGGCGCAGGTCGGTCAGATTGCCCGAGATGACGTTGTATTCGCTGGTCTCGGCCAGCGCGCGCGCCAGGATGCGCCCGCGTTCGGCCAGTTCTTCCGCCACCTGTGCCCGGTGCGCGTACCACGAGTACCAGACAAAGGCGGTGAACAGGAACACCACCGGCAGCATGGTAATGAAGGCCATGCGCAGGCCGATGCTCCAGCTGCGCCAGAAACGCCAACCCGGCAGCTTCATGGCCGTGCGCGCGCAAAGCGGCGCGCCTCGTCGCTGACGGCGACGTCGAGCGAGCGCGCCACGCCCTCGTTGATCGCGGTGCGGAAGTAATGCGGAAACTGCGGCGCCGGCAACGCTCCGGTCGCGACAAAGGCGGCCGCCATCTCGGCCACTTGCGCGTTGATGTCCTCGATCTCGGAATAGGTCGACGCCAGCGCCCCCACTTTGACCATGTCGGCGGAAAAGCCGATCACGCCCTGCTTGCGGCGGTAGGTCGAGAGCAGGATGTTGCGGATGTTTTCCGGGTTGTAGATCGCACTGTCGGGCAGCGCCAGCAGCACTTCGCTGCGCTTGACGCGCGCCAGGATGTCGCCTATGTCGCTCAGGTCATCTGTGCGCTCCGCTTGCAGCACCTCGGCCTGGCCAGCCAGTGCGGGCAGGAGAAACGCAGTGTCGGGCCCGAGGATCGCCGCCACCCGCACCGGGCGCCGGTACAGCAGCGCCGCCAGCCGTACCTGGTCGGCAGGCGCCGGCTCCGCATACACTGCCGTCATCGCCTTTGCGCGCGCCGGCGGCAGGCCGGCGACGACCGAGCGCCACACCTGGCTCGACGTGAATGCGGCGATCACGACGCAATCGCAGCGGCGCGCGGCGGCCTCGCGCAGCCCGTCCGGGCCGATGGCGATGTACACCATGCGCCGCCGCTGCGCCAGTTCGGTGCGGAAGGCGGCAAAGGTCGGCACCAGGCGTTTATACAAATCCTCGGCGATGCGCACGGTAAGGTGGCTGTCGTCGCCGGTGACGATCTGGAAGCGGTAGCCGGATGCGGAAGGCGTCACCGGCGCGGCCAAGGCAGCGCCGGCGACCAGCACCAGGCTTGCCACCAGCGCGCGCAATCGTCTCAAGGCTGGATCAGGCCATACTTCACGGCCAGCTTGGTGATGTGGGCCTGACGGTCGACGCCCAGCTTTTCCTTGATCGACTGGCTGGTATTGCTGATGGTCTTGGTCGACAGGTTCAGCTTCTCGGCGATCTCGGCGTTCGTCAGCCCCTCGGCCATCAGTTTGAAAATCTCGAGGCCGCGTTCGTCCAGCTGCGACTGCGGCGAGACGTCGCCGCGTACTGCGATGCTCGCCAATCTCTCGGCGATCTGCGGCGGAAAATACAGTTTACCCGCTTTCGCCTGGCGCACCGCCGCGGCCAGGTCGGCCGGGTCGCAATCCTTGGTGACAAAGGCGTGGGCGCCGATGCGGTAGGTTTCCTTGATCAGGCTATCCTGGTCGAACTGGCTGAGGAAGACCACCTTGGCCTGCGGGTCGGCGCGCAGGATGTTCTGCGCCGCGTCCAGGCCCGTCAGTTCGGTGCCGAAGCGGATGTCGAGCACGACGACGTCGGGTTTGCTCTCGGCGTACAGCGCCACCGCCTCCTCCGGGGTGCGCGCCTGCGCGACGACATCCATGCCCTCGGCGGCGAGCGACATGGCAAACCCTGTCATCACGATCGGATGATCGTCAGCCAGCATGACGCGCACTGCCTGTTGGTTAGTTACATTATTCTCCATTGCGTGCCTTTCGTTGCCAATGTCTGGCAGTTACCGGTGCCATTTGGCGGAAGCTTGGTTGTGTAAACGATTATTCCATACAACGCGGCATGAAGCGAGCGATTGCACTTCGACTCCACCTCCGTCCAGCATGCACGATTACCAACAAACCGCTTTACTTGTTGCTATCTAATGGCATATATTTATTCCACATCTTAGAAACAGCAGCACTTTCCGAACGCATTACAAGGAGATCGCCATGCATTTCTCATCCCTGCACCATGACAACGGCAGCAAAGCCGGCAAGTTTGCCCTCGTCGCCGCCCTGCACGCACTGGTCGCGGTCGGCGTCGTCGACATGATGAACAACAAAACCCTGTCGCTGCCGTCGCTGCCCGAGGATCTGACCGTGTTCATGCAACCCGAACCGGTGCGCCCGCCCGACCCGCCGATCGAGCCGCCCACCGTGCTGCCGCAGGTGGCGCCGCCACCGATCGTGGTGCCGAAAATCGAGATCGAGGTGCCGCCGCCACCGCTGGACAATCCGCTGCGGGCCACGACGGATGTACCGCCGGTGCAGGAACCGGCGCGGCCAGTGCAAGCCGAGATAGGGCCGCCGCCCACGACACCGGCGGCCAGTAGCCTGAACACCGGCTCGATGCGCAGCGCCGTGCTGGCCGACGCCAGGGCCTGCGTCACGCCGAACTATCCGGCCAGTGCCGCGCGCAACGGCGAAACGGGTACGGTAACGCTGGCGCTGCTGGTCGGGATCGACGGCCGCGTCACCAGCGCGCGCGTGCAGAAGTCGAGCGGCTCGCGCGAGCTCGACCGGGCCGCGGTGAGCGCATTGAGCCTGTGCCAGTTCAAGCCGGCGCTGAACAACGGCGTGCCGGAAGCCGGCTGGGCGCAGATCGCCTACGTCTGGACGCTCGAGTAATTCCTCCCTGGTCCGTTTCGCCCGCCAACCCTCAGCCTGGCGGGCTTTTTTTGTGCCTGCGTTTGACAAGGATGCACGCGATGTTCTCGGATTCCGCCTCTCCCTCCGCCGCCGGCGTCGGCGCCGCACTGCTCTTCATCGCCGCCCTGTCCTGGCTGGCGCTGCGGCCGGTGCAGCCGGCGCTTCCCGCACCGGCGCCGTTGAACGCGCCGGCGGCGCAGTTCTCGGCTGCGCGCGCAAATACCGATTTCGAAGCGCTGGCGCGCACGCCGCGCCCGATCGCCAGCAGCGCCAACCACCAGGCGCGTGCCTACCTGGTCGAACGCCTGCGCGCACTCGGCCTCGATCCGCAAGTGCAGCGCGCTCTCGTGCAAAAGAATTTTGTCGACTACAACGCAAACTATGAGGCCACCATGGCGGTGGTCCACAACGTGCTGGTGCGCTTGCCCGGCAGCGCGCCCGACCGGCTGCGCCGTCCCAGCCTGCTGCTGGCGGCCTATCTCGACAGCGATCCGGCCAGCCTGGACGCCAGCGCCGCGGCGCCGCTGGCAGCGCTGCTCGAAACCCTGCGTGCGCTGCGTGCAAATACGCCGCTGGACAACGACGTGCTGGTGCTGTTCGCCGACGGCGAGCGCGTCGGCGGCCTCGGCATGCAGGCCTTCGCCGAGCAGCATCCGTGGGCGCGCGAAGTCGGGCTGGTGCTGCGCTTCGACGGCAAGGGCAGCGGCGGTCCCCTCATGCTCTACAACACGCTGGGCGCGAATACGGCGGCGATCGACGGCTGGCTGCGCGCGGCGCCGGACGTTGCCGGCTCCTCGCTGATGCACGAGATCCACCAGCTGGCGCCCGGTGCGCTGCACATCGGCGCGGCGCATTTGTTGGGCGTGCCGCTGCTGCAGTTCGCGCATGCCGGCCGCCCGTTCGGGCGCGAACGCGTGCTCGACACGCCGCAGCGCTATGAACGCACCACCCTGCAGCAGATGGGAGAGACGATGCTGCGTCTGGCGCGCGAGTTCGGCAGCGTGCGCATCGATCCGCAGCCGGCGCGCGGCCAGGTGTATTTCAAGCTGCCGCTGGCCGGCACCGTGCACTACAGCGGCGCCCTGGTCTGGCCCTTGACGCGCCTGGCCTGCCTGCTGCTGCTGGGTGCGGCCTGCATCGCGGTGCAGAGATCGAGCCTGCGCTATCCCGCCCTGCTGCAGGCGTTGTTCATCGTGCCGTCGATCGGCGTGGTGCTCGGCATCGTCTCCTGGCAGCTGTGGCTGCAGGTGCCGGCGCTGCACCGCGTCTGGAATCCGGCCGCGCCCGAGGATGCGCTGCTTTATCTCACCGCCGTCTGCGCGCTGTGCGCCGCCCTGTTCATCGCTGCCCAGCGCCGGCTGGTACGCCGCACCGGCACGGCCGCGGCACTGCTGGTGGGCCTGGGCTGGCTGGTGCTGGTGCTGCTGCTGGCGAGCTGGCTGGCGCCCGGCGCCAGTTACGTCATCGTCTGGCCGCTGCTGGCCGCGCTGGGCGCGTTCGCCGTGCTGCATGCGCAGCGCCTTGCGGCCTGGCCGGCGTGGGCGCGCCTTGCCGTGCTGCTGGCCGGCGTGGCGCCGGCCGTGGTCCTGGTGCTGCCGGCGCTGCGCGACAGTTACCTGGTGCTCTCTCCCGAACGCATGAACGTTCCGGTGGCGCTGCTGGCGCTGGTGCTGGGCGTGTCGATGCTGCTGCTGCCCTACGCGCGGCGCTATGTAGTGCGGACGTTATTGGCAGCGGGCCTCGGCGGCCTGGCCCTGGCGGCCAACGTGACCAGTGCGGGTCCGGTCGACGAGACGCCGCCGCTGCGCGCGGATGGCCTGGTGTATTACAAGGACATGCCGAGCTGGGACGCCTACTGGCTGCACCCGGAAGGCGAACTCGATCCGTGGCAGCGCACCCTGTTCGCCAACCTGAAGGAACCGCACGTTTTTGTGAACGTCTTCGGCTGGCAAAGCCCGCGCCAGTGGTATGCCTGGGCGCCGCGCGACGGCTTGAAATTCCCGTTCGTGCGCATCCTCCGTAACGGCAAGGCGCCCGCGCGCCACGCCGACTTCACGCTGGTATCAGAAAATCGCGCTCCCGAGATCCGCCTGCGCGTGAGCGGTGCGCGGCCGACGCGGGTGACGATGAATGGCCGCACCATGCTCGACACCGAAGCGAAGTCGCTGACGCTGGTCCTGTACGGGATGGAGGATGCGCTCCTGCATTTCAGGATCGCGGTGACGGGCGATCCGATCTTCGCCGTGCGTATCGAGGAAGTCATTCCCGGCCTGCCGCAACACCTGCTGCCGCCGCGGCCGGCGACGCCGCTGACGCCGTTGATACCGCTGAGCGGACAATCGATCGCGGCCGACACGCTGTGGTTTTACTGACGCTGATTGCACTACAATGTGGCGCGCACCGCCGCACGGGCGGGTGCGCGCCCATTCACTCTCGCAGCAGGATTCCATGCCCAAGATCGTCTCCTCCGTCGTCCTCACCGCCCTCGCCAGCAGCCTGGCCCTGGCCTATCCGGCCCATGCCGCCAACAAGGCCGCCGCCACCGCCGTCGTCAAGGAAGCGCCACTGCGCGGCCATCTCGCCTTCCTGTCTTCGGACGCCCTCGAAGGGCGCGGCACCGGCCAGCGCGGCGGAGAATTGACCGTCACCTACCTGGAAACCCAGGCACTGGCCGCCGGCCTGCAACCGGCCAACGGCGCCAGCTTCCGCCAGGAAGTGAAAATCGCCGGCGTGCGTCCGCTGCCGCAGCAAAGCAATGTCGGCATTGTCGCCGGCGGCCAGGCGCTGCCGATGGCTTTCGGCGCCGACTGGGTGTGGGGACCGGGCGACGCCAAGCCGGAACATAGCCTGGATGCGGAACTGGTCTTTGTCGGCTACGGCATCACGGCGCCGGAAGAAGGCTGGGACGACTTCAAAGGTCTCGATGCCAAGGGCAAGGTGCTGGTCATGATGGTCAACGACCCGGCCCCCACCGCAGCGGAACCGAACCGTTTCAACGGCGCCGGCCTGACCTATTACGGCCGCTGGACTTATAAATTGGCCGAAGCGGCGCGCCAGGGCGCGGCCGGCGTGCTGCTGATCCACACCGACGCCTCGGCCTCCTACGGCTGGAGCGTGGTCCAGAACAGCTGGGCCGCCGCCGAGCGTTTCCAGCTTGCCGACGCCGACCTCGGCACCGGCATGCAGGGCTGGATGACCGACGCCGCCGCCCGCAAGCTGTTCGCGGCCGCCGGCCAGGACCTCGATAAACTGCGCGCCGCCGCTGAAGACAAGGCGTTCAAGCCGGTCCCACTCAACGCGCGCGTAAAAGGCGAGGCGCGCGCCGCGGTGCGTACGCTCAACGAATACAACGTCGCCGGCGTCGTGCCCGGCACCGACCCGAAGCTGAAGGATGAAGTCGTCATCTACAGCGCCCACTGGGACCACATGGGCAAGCAGGGAACCGAAGGCGACACCATTTTTAATGGCGCCGTCGACAATGCCTCGGGCACCGCGGGTCTCTTGGCGATGGCGCAGGAAGCGGCGCGCCATCCGGCCAAGCGCTCGCAGATGTTCCTGTGGGTGGCGGCCGAAGAACAAGGCCTGCTCGGCAGCGCAGCCTACGCAGCGCGTCCGCTGTGGCCGGCGAATAAAACCGCCGCCGCGCTGAACCTGGACAGCCTGAACTTCGTCGGCCAGGCCAAGGATATCGGCGTGCAGGGCAGCGAGCGCACCGAGCTGGGCGCCATGGCAGCGGCCACCGCGAAAGCCATGGGCCTCACGGTCGCGCCGGCGAAACCGGACCTCGCCGGCGGCTACTTCCGCAGCGACCACTTCAGTTTTGCCAAAGCCGGCATCCCGGCGTTTTCGGTCGGCGGCGGCAGCGCCTGGGTGTCGAATGTCGAAGCGAATAACGCCAAGGCCAAGGCGTATCGGGCGCGCTATCACCAGGTGAACGACGAATACGATCCGACCTGGGATTTGTCGGGCATGGTGCAGCAGGCGCAGTTCACGCTGAACCTGGGCCGCATGGTGGCCGATTCGCCGAAGATGCCGGCGTGGAAAGCGGGCGACGCCTTCGGCAAGATCCGCGCACAAGCTGCCAAGTAAGCCGCATGCTTTAATTTAAACGCCCGGTCAGCGATGACCGGGCGTTTTTTCATCCCGCAGCCGTTGTGTAAGTAGGGTGGGCACTTGTGCCCACGCGGTACAGCCTCTGCACATGGCACGCGCCAGAAAACAGCCACGCTATTCGAACTCAGTGAGGCCTGCGCCGGTCCGACATCATGCAAGCCCGTTCAAAAGGTGACCAGGATGAAGAAGCGGAAAGCAGAATCGCTTGCTCCCCTTCGCGCGCGCAGAGGGATGATCTGGTACACGCCAGAAGATTGGCAACGTCTAAAAGCGACAGCGGTCGATCCGGACAAATTCAAAGAAAGCTTTGCGCAATGGGAGTCCTTTATGACAGCGAATTTCGAGAAAATGCATCAGCGCTATCCGGATTTAACGAAAGTCCATATCGACGCAGACGAATTCTTTGCCTGGTGTCGTTTGCACTTGCTGACGAACACTGACCTGGTGCGAGCGGAATTCATCGTGCAAAAAATGCGCGCCGCCGCTTGATCGAAGATAGCGAACCGGTCGACAAGAATGGATGGCAGCTGAACGAAGGTTACTCCGTGCCACGCAACGAGCATGTACGCATGGCATGCTGCGTGCGCGCCCGCTTGCCATGAAATATTATTTCACGCAGCAAGAATCCTGAAATATTCTTTCATTCAACCCTTGTCTTGAAACGTACTGGTATCGAAAGGTGAGCCATGAAAAAACGAAAAGGACAGCAGCAGGTCAATCCGTCTCCATCCGACACCGTTGTCGGCATAGGCTGGTATACCCCGCCGGAATGGGCGCGCGTAAAAACGACTGCTACCGATGCCGATCTTCTCGAGGCCACCTTCCCGGAGTGGGAGGCGATGGCGACCGACAGCCTCGCCATGGTGCGCAAGCGCTATCCGAATGCAACGAAAGTATTCATCGCCGCCGATGAATTCCTCACCTGGCGTCATCTGCGCGCGCTGCCCAATGACGCTAAAACACGCGCGGAATTCGTTGCGGAGAAGCTGCGCGCCACGACCCCGTTGCTGCCGTCGACCAGTCCAGGCAGCGGACGTTAACGAGTCCGGGATGCGACCCGGCTGAGCATCTCAACGCAGCCGGGAGACGTTTTGTATTACTCGATGATCCCGCACATGATGCGCGCCCCGCCACCACCTAACGGCGCCGGATGATCCGCATGATTATCCCCGCCCGCATGCACCATCAGCGCCTTGCCCTTCACATCGGCCAAAACTTTCAGCCGCGGCGCCAGCACCGGATTGTTCGCCGCCCCTGAACTCTCGACATACAGCGCCGGCAAATCACCGATGTGTCCATTCCCCCACGGTAGCCCGTGCTGCTTGGTCTTGCCCGTATCCAGGTGCCCGCCCGCCGCCCCCGCCGGCACCGGCTTGCCATCCTTCTGGTTGGTGTCGCAGCTGCCGTTCTCGTGCACGTGGAAGCCGTGGATTCCCGCCGGCAGGCCGGTCAAGGCCGGCGTGAACACGAGGCCGTATTTCGATTCGCTGATCGTGACCGTGCCGCCCGACTTGCCGACACCGGCGTCCGACACCGCATTCATCGTCGCGCGCAGCTCGGCCGCATGCACGGTCGCTACCGCCCAGGTCGAACTCAGCAACAGTGCACAAATCCATTGCGCTTTCATGGCATCCCCTTTCGAAGGTTATTGAACGAAACAAGTAATGTCCGAGTGTAGGCCATTCGCGCCGGCCGGGGCGTCCGGCTGGGTATCTTCGAGGTTCATGCAGCCCGGTTTGACTAATGGTGGCCAATCCACTTCAATGGTCAAGCCGTAGTGATTTGCCAGTCAACCCCTGTCAAACGTTCTTGCCGACCTCCGACGCCCAGCATGGACACCACCGAATCCCAGACCCAGGCAACGCCGGCCGACGACGCACGCGCAGGACACTACCGCATCCGCCGCCTGCTCGGCGAGGGTGGGTTCGGCCAGGTGTTCGAGGCCTGGGACGAACAGCTATGCCGCCCGGTGGCGCTCAAGCGCCTGCGTGCGCGCGACGCGGGGCCGACCGCCCTGCTCGACGAAGCCCGGCGCGCCGCTGCGCTGCGCCACCCCGCCTTCGTGCGGATTTTCGCCGTCACCGGCCAGGGTGCACACCAGTCGATCGTCATGGAACTGGTGCAGGGCCGGACGCTGCGCCAGTTTTTGGCGGCCGGCGTGCCGGGCTGCGCTGCCGCGCTCGACATCGCCGCCGAGATTGCCGACGCAATGGCCGAAGCCCACGACATCGGCCTCGTCCACGGCGACATCAAGCCCGCGAACCTGATGCTCGATGCCGGGGGCAAGGTGCGTATTCTCGACTTCGGTCTGGCACATCGCGCCGATCCGCTGGCGACCGGGTCCGGGCCGCCGACCGATGCACAAGGCACCTTTGCCTACATGGCGCCGGAGCGCCTGCTCGGCCATCCGCTCAGCGCCGCCTGCGATGTCTATGCGCTCGGCGTGCTGCTCTACGAAATGCTGGCCGGCCAGCGCCCGTTCGCGGAACTCGACGGCCTGGCATTGGCTGCAGCGCACGTGCAAACGCCGCCGCAAGCCTGGCCGCTGCCCGCGCACCTCGATCCTGGCCTCGTGCGCCTGGTACGCGCGCTGACGGCGCGCGATCCTGCGCAGCGCATTGCGTCGATGCGCGCTGCCGCCGATGCAATCGACGCCCTGCACGACACGCAAACCTTGTGCCGCCGCCTGCGCCAGGAAGGCAGGGACCGGCTGGACGGGTTCGATGGCGGCGTCCCCTGGCAGATATCGCTGGAACTCAAGGTGCGCATCCAGCGCGGCCGGCCGCGCCGGCGGCCCGGGTGGAGGCCATTCATGAATTTCACCAAGGAGAGAGCATGAGCAACACCTGCCTGCAGGGACTCGACGTATCGCATTACAACGGCCAGATCGACTGGATGCGGGTGGCGGCCGACCCGTCGCGCCCCGCGTTCGCCTATGCCAAGGCCTCGCAAGGCTGCGGCAATGCCGATCCGATGTTTACGGCCAACTACGCCGGCATCAAGGAAGCGAAGCTGCTGCGCGGCGCCTACCACATGTTCTGCCCGGACCAGCCGGCAGGCGCGCAAGCCGAGCACTTCCTGTCGGTGCTGGGCCGCGCCGGCGGCGACCTGGCGCCGATGCTGGACGTCGAGCTGGCCGGCTGCGGCGTCGGCCAGGTCGCCTATGCCGCGGCGGTGATGGCGTGGCTGGACGCCGTCGGCACGGCCTTGCAATGCAAGCCGGTCATCTACACGAACGCCCATTTCTGGGAGACCAACCTGGGCAGCTTCCACAGTTTTTGCGCTTATCCGCTGTGGATTGCCGAATACACGGCGCGGCCGGCGCCGGTACTGCCGCCCGGCGCCACCCGCCATGACCTGTGGCAGTACAGCGATAGCGGCCGGATTGCCGGCATCGCCGGCAATGTCGACCTCGACAGGTTCAACGGCGACGCCGACGCGCTGCGCGCATTGCTGTGTCCACAGGCCGGCTGAAAATCGGGTTCAGGTAAACACTTCGATCGTCACGCCGACGATCCAGGCGCCGGCCGCACGCGCCTGGTAGGCCGCGCCGCCGGCGGGGCTGGCCGGCGTGGCCACTGGCGCCGGAAACGTAAACCCGCCGATTTCGACCGCCGCCGCCTCCTTCAGCGCGGCGCCGGTGGCGCTACTCACCGGGTCCGGGCCGACGATGCGCAGCACCGGATTGTAGGCAACGATCAGGCTGCTGACGCGGCCGCCCAGCATGCCCGCATACGGCTGCGTGGACGAGGCGAAGCTGGAGACGAAGGGGCCGTCGCGGCCCAGCCTGAGCAGGCTGTCGTCGAACCAGCTGCCGGGCGTCACGCTCACCTGCGACAGCGCGCTGGCCGTGATCAGCGCATGCTCGACGTCGTCGATCAGCGAGATGGCTTGCTGTTGTCCGCCCGGCGCGGTGAGCATCAACGCCTTTTCGCCGGTGATCGGCACCGACAACGAGACTTCTCTGTTCGGGTCGGTGGCGACCTCGGCCACCCAGGCCGTGACCGAAGTGCTGAGGCCATACACCATGCACCAGCGCGTGATGCCGGCGCCGTCGGCCACCCTGGCCCAGCCGTCGGGCGCCAGCGCCGTCACCGGCGAATCGGTCGGCCGCGTGGTGGCGGCGATCGCGCTGGCCAGCCGCGCCGGCAGCGGGAATGTAGCGGGCGCGAGCAGGCTCAGGAAACTGGCGTAGTTGTCGCTGAAACTGGCGCCGCCCGGTGCGTACGGGACCCCGGATTCAGTCGAGCCCGGCATACGGTCGGCCAGCACGAATTGTTGATAGGCGAGAAATCCGACCGCCGGCGTCGGCCAGTCCCAGGGCACCATCGGCCGGAACAGCTGCACGATGGGCGCGGCGCCGGCCTGCGGGCCACGCGGCATCATCTTGTCGCCGGCGGGACCGCGCCGCCAGGGTCCGGGCGAAGGCGAAGGCGCGGGCTGCGCCCCGAGCACGTCGGCAATCGCCTGGCTCAGGCCGGCGATCACGGTGACAGGCGGGTCAGCTTCGCTCATGGGGGGCCTCGTTCAAGGATAGTGTTCGAACAGCGGCGCCGGGCCAGCCTGCACCCGGCGCCGCCCTGCCTTACCGTGGCGCCGGCATCAGGCGTCGTTGGTACCCGGGAAGCCGACGATGACGCCGATGATCTGCGGATCCTGCGAAGTGCTGCCGCCGCTGAAGGTGTTCATCTTGGCCGTGCTCTTGGTGAACTCGGAGGCACTGCCGCCGGAGCCGCCGAAGGTGAACGGGCCGATGCGCAGGCCGCCGCTGGCCTCGAACTTCTGCTTGTTCTGCTGGTACGTATTGGCGCTCATCGTGATTTCGAACGATGGTTGATAGACCAGCACCAGCTCGGCCACGCGGGTGCCGGCGATCCCGTACTGGCCGAACAGCGACGACGTGCCTTTCCCGCCCTTGGCCATCCACGGCGCCACGATGGTATAGCCCTGGCCGCCCGCGCCCTGGCTGCTGGCAGCGAGCTCAGCCAGGAAGCCGCCCGGATACCAGGCGCCCGGATTGACTTTCACGCGCGTGCTCGACTTGACCATGATCTTGACCTTGACGCTCGAATCCTGATTGAACATGTCGGTCTTGTCCCAGCCGCCGCCGCCGCTCACGCCCCAGAACGGCGTCTGGATGCCGGCCGAACCGCCGGCCCAGGAATGGGTCATGTCCGCACTCTGTTCCGACTGGCTGAGGTCGATCGTGAATGCGCCCTGGGTGCCCTGGGTCAGCGCGGCGCGCCAGTCGCCGCCGGTGGTGTCCATCGCCCATGCCGGCTGGAATTGCAGCATGCCGGAGCCGTCGGGCACCTTGGTCCAGCCGGCCGGCGCCGCCATCGAGGCCGGGTCGCCCGTCGGCTTCGTCATGGCCGTGATCGCGTCCTGCAGCGTGGACGGCATGGCCGCCTTTTCCAGTTCGTTCTTCATGTCGACCGCGCGCGAAAAGGCTTGCTGGGCGTCATTGATGGCCTGGTTGTAGGCGCTCGCTTCGGGCGCATTGTTCAGCCAGGCATTGATATCGGGATACTTGGCGGCGAAGATCAGCCCGCCGTTCTGTTTCGACGACAGGTAGGCCTGGTTCATGTTGCTGTTGGCCTGGACGACGGCGTTGCTTTTCTCGGTGCACATGTCCATCAGGCGTTTCTGGTCGGACTGCATCTCCGGGCTCAGCTTGAAGGTGACGTGCCCGAAGATCGACTTCACGGCATCGAAGAACTGCGCATCCTTCGACGAATAATTGCCGATCGGCGACCACTGCGGCATGCCCGAGATGATCTGGTAGGCGCTCGGGTCCATCTGGCCGGTCGGCGGCACGGAAAACACGAAATCCTTGGGCGTGCCGATGACCTGGAAGGGCAAGCCGTTCATCCCCATGGCTTCGGCGATCTGGTTATAGATCTGGCTGTACATGCTGTCGTTGTTCATTTGGTTTCCCCCGGAATTGGAAAGCGGTTCAGTTGGCTACGGCATCGGGTGACACATGGCGCGTAGGTTGGCGCCCGTCTGATCCATATCAAGTTCCATGCCAAGCTCGGCCGCCCGCAGTCCGCACGACGCCGCCGGAAAACAGCGTCCGTTGACACGTCAACGACGCGTGTTGACATGTAAAAAGCTGCCGCTTCGACTCCCTTTCCCGCTGTGCACGGGTCCGCTCGTGCCATAATTCTTGAGTGCAGCCCCCTCCGCGGGCGCCTGGAGAAGCCAGCCATGGAAGACCAGGAACAGACGCAGACTTCGCCGCTGGCCGCGCTGGCCGCATTGGCAAGCAGCGGCGTGCGCATGCTCGGCTTGACGATCCTGTGGCATCCGGACCAGGCCCGCATCGGCGCCCAATACCTCGGGCCGCTCGGCCCCGGCACCATCGAACTCGGGCGCTATATTCCCGCCTTCCGCTGCCTCGATGCGAGCGAAGCGGCGCTCGGCACGCTGCAGGTGGCGCGCGCGCCGCTACGCATCACGCGCGGCACCGACGACAGCGTGACCCTGGACGCGCCCGCGAGCCGGATGACGGTGCTGCTCGACGGCGTCGCGCTCGGCGCCGGCATGCGCCTCGACCCGGAACAGGTAAAAGGCGGCGCAGTGCTGGAGCTGGGCGGCTCGGTGCTGGTGTGCATCCACTGGATGGCGGGTCTGCCCCAGGCGGGCGGGCGCAGCGAACTGCTGGGCGTGAGCGATGGCGCAGTCAGGCTGCGCGAACTGGTACGCCAGGTGGCCGCCACCACCCTGCCGGTGCTGCTGCTGGGCGAGACCGGCACCGGTAAGGAAGTCGTCGCGCGCGCGATCCACGCCGCGAGCAGCCGGCGCGATGCGCCGCTGGTGAGCGTGAACATGGCGGCGCTCAACGAGTCGCTGGCGGCGGCCGATTTATTCGGCGCCGAAAAAGGCGCCTACACCGGAGCACAAGCGGCGCGCCAGGGATTTTTCGGCGAAGCCGACGGCGGCACCCTGTTCCTCGACGAGATCGGCGACACCCCGGCCGCCATCCAGCCGATGCTGCTGCGGGTGCTGGAAACGGGAGAATACCGCCCGCTCGGCGCCCGTGCCAACCGCGTCAGCGGCGCGCGCCTGGTCGCCGCCACCGACCAGGACCTGCAGGCGCGCGCTTTCAATCAACCGCTGCTGCGCCGGCTCGAAGCCTTCGTCATCCGCACGCCGCCCCTGCGCGAGCGGCGCCCGGACATCGGCCTGTTGATCGCTTTTCAATTGGCGCGTGCGTGCGGCCCTGATGGCCCGGCCGTCGCGCTACCGACGGCATGCGTGAACGCCCTGTGCCGCTTCGACTGGCCCGGCAACATCCGCCAGCTGAACAATGTGGTGCGGCGCCTGGCGATTGCCATCCCGGCCGGCGCGCCGGTGCTGCTCGACGAGTTGCTGGGTGTGCCCACGCCGGCGCTTGTGCGATCGGCCGCTGGTCCCGGCATCCGCCGCCGCCGGCGCCTGCACGAGGTGGACGAGCACGAGGTACTGAATGCGATGAACGCGGCGGGCTGGCAGGTGCAGGCGGCCGCCGAGGGGCTCGGCATTTCGAGGCCATCGCTGTATAAACTGCTGGCGGCGCACCCGGCGATCCGCACGCCGGAACAGATTCCCATCGACGAGATCCGCCACGCCCTGCACCTGCACGCCGACGACCTGACTATGTGCGCCTCCAGCCTGCGCACCCCGGCCGAAGCCTTGCGGCGCTACCTGCGCGCGAATGGGCTGCTCAGCCAATCCACCGCTTCCAGCGCCACTTCGGGCGGGATCACGTGACCACCCTGGAATTCCCGGTACGTCAACGGATACCCCGCAGCACGCAACCGGCGCACGATCGCACGGCTGCAGGGATCGATCGGCAGCACGGCGTCAAGCTCGCCATGCGACACGAACACGGCCGGCGCGCCGCGCGCTTCGATCGGTCCGACGAAGCCGGGAGAAAACGCCAGCACGTGGGTGAACAATTCGCCGTTGGCCAGGCCCAGCGTCAACGCATACGAGGCGCCATCCGAAAAGCCGCCGATGGCGAGATGCGCCGGATCGACCGCATAGCGGCTGAACACATAGTCGAGCGCGCGGTCGACCAGGGTCAGGTCGGCGCCATAGGCGCGGCCGGCGATGATGTCCCAGGTACCGTCATGCGAAGCCGGCGCCACCAGCAGCAAATTCTCCTTGTCGGCCAGGTGCAGCAGGATGCGCAAGCCATCGTGGGCGTGGCCGCCGGCGCCGTGCAGCAGCAGGACCAGCGGCGATGGCTGCTCGGGGCGATACCGCGGCGGCACATAGAGATAACTGTCGCGCCGGCTGCCGAGGCCGAGCTTGCGCAGGCCGGGGACGTGATGGGGCGCGTCCGCGGCGGGATGCGTGAAGCTTGCGCTGAGATGGCCCTGCTCGTTCATTCAGGCCTCCTTTGTCGGGGCCAGTGTAGAACGGCGTGCACCCGTGCGGCGCGAGCTTTGGTGTCAGCGGTCGCGACTGGATGTTGCAGAGAGTTCAGCCAGCACGCCGCGCGTGTCCATGATCGTCGCATAATCGCTCATCAGATTGGCGAGCGCCATCGCGTGTACCTCGTCGGCGCTGCGCTGCACGCCGGCATAGTCGCGCATGGCGAAGGCAAAGGTGGCGTCGGCGACGACGACTGTATCGAACCCCAGGTTGCCCGCCGTGCGCGCACTGCTCTCCACCGAATTGTTGGTGCTGACGCCGGCCAGCACGAGCCGGTGCACACCGCGCACCCGCAGCCAGCGCTCGAGCGCGCTGTTGATGAACGCGTCCGGCACGTTCTTCTCGACCACGTGTTCGTGCGGCAGCGGTTGCAGGGCTGGCTGAAACTCGACGCCGGACTGGCCGGGTGCGAACGGAGAGGTAGGCGAGCGCGAAATATGGCGCACGTGGACAACCTGCCCCTGCGCCGTCCGCCAGGCCTGCAGCAACTGCGCGATGTTGTCTTCCGCCTGCGGATTGTTGCGGCTACCTGCAGCGGGATTCGCCATGCCCTGTTGCATGTCGATGATGATGAGGCACGGCAGTGGCGTGTGCATGCGGGTCCATATCAGATCAGTTGAGTTTCAGCTGCCAGTAGCCGACATCGATCCAGCGGCCGAATTTCATGCCCACTTCGCTGAAGTGCGCCACTTTTATAAATCCTAGTCGCTCGTGCAGGCGCACGCTGGCGTCGTTCGGCTGGGCGATGCCGGCGATGACGAGGTGCAGGCCACGCTGGCGCAGTTCGGCCAGCAGGGCCTCATACAGCATGGTGCCCGCGCCCTTGCCTGCGTGGTCAGAGTCAAGGTAGACCGAGCTTTCGACGGAATGGCGGTAGGCGGTGCGGACGCGCCATTTGGTGGCGTAGGCGTAGCCGATCAGTTTGTCGTTCTCAAACATGACCATATACGGGAGCGTGGCCGCTGCTACGTCTGCAATGCGTTGGGTTATGTCGGCCGGTGTGACTGGTTCTTCCTCGAACGAGATGGTCGTGGTTGCGATGTAGTGGTTGTAGATCGTGCAGATGTGTTCGGCATCGGCAGCGGTGGCAGGACGAATTGTTCTGGTCAAGGTCATTGCGGAGCGAGCGCGTCAGATGAATGTTTATTAAGCAACTAACGACCATGGTAACGCGCATCCAGCCAAGTCGCTATCGATATGGTACGGATAAAAAAAACGGCACCCGAAGGTGCCGTTCTTGTCCAGCTAACTAACCGATTACTCAGCGTCGCCGTGATGCTCAGTCGTCTGCGCCTGAGCCTGGTCTTCCATGGCCTGCAGCTCAGCCGCCATGTTTGCCTTCTCCTGCTGCAGCAGTGCCTGGCGCTCTTCCGCCTCCCACACTTCCTTCTCCTTGCGGGCGCGGTGGAATGCCAGACCGGTACCGCCAGGAATCAGGCGGCCGACGATGACGTTTTCCTTCAGGCCACGCAGGCCGTCGCGCTTGCCCATGATGGCCGCTTCGGTCAACACGCGGGTGGTTTCCTGGAACGATGCGGCCGAGATGAACGAATCGGTCGACAGCGATGCTTTGGTAATACCCAGCAGCACGTTTTCGTAGGTCGCCTGCAGTTTGCCTGCGGCTTCCATGCGGTCGTTCTCTTCCAGCAGCTCCGAACGCTCCACCTGCTCGCCGACGATGTAGTCGGTGTCGCCGGCTTCGACGATCGCCACACGGCGCAGCATCTGGCGCACGATCACTTCGATGTGCTTGTCGTTGATCTTGACGCCCTGCAGACGGTAGACGTCCTGCACTTCGTCGACGATGTAACGTGCCAGCGCTTCGATACCCAGCAAGCGCAGGATGTCTTGCGGATCGGCCGGGCCGTCGACGATCATCTCGCCCTTGTTCACGACTTGGCCGTCGTGCACCAGCACTTGCTTGTCCTTGGTGATCAGGAACTCGTGCTTGTTGCCGTCCATGTCCGTGATTTCCAGACGCTGCTTGCCCTTCGTTTCCTTACCGAAGGCCACCGTACCGGTGACTTCCGCCAGCATGCCCGCGTCTTTCGGCGAACGTGCTTCGAACAGTTCGGCAACGCGCGGCAGACCACCGGTAATGTCGCGGGTCTTCTGCGATTCGGTCGGGATACGTGCCAGCACTTCACCCACCGAAACGGTTTGACCGTCCTTCACCATGATCAGCGAGCCGACCTGGAAACCGATCGTCACGGCGTGTTCGGTGCCGGCGATCTTGACTTCCTGGTTTTCATCGTTCAGCAGTTTGACCTGCGGACGCAGCACTTTGCCTGCGGAGCCACGGCGCTTCGGATCGATCGCGACCAGGGTCGACAGACCGGTCACTTCGTCGACCTGGCGAGCGACGGTGACGCCCTCTTCCACGTTCTCGAAGCGGATCGTGCCGCCGTATTCCGTGATGATCGGACGGGTCAGCGGATCCCAGGTTGCCAGGGCGGTACCGGCTTTCACCGACAGGCCGTCCTTGACAATCAGGGTCGCACCGTACGGCACCTTGTGGCGCTCGCGCTCGCGGCCGTGGTCGTCCGTGATCAGGACTTCGCCCGAACGCGAGATGACGATCTGCGCGCCCTTGCCGTTGGTGACGTAACGCATGGTCGCCGTGAAGCGGACCGTACCGTTCGACTTGGCTTCGACCGACGAGGCCACTGCCGCACGCGATGCCGCACCACCGATGTGGAAGGTACGCATGGTCAGCTGGGTACCCGGCTCACCGATCGACTGTGCCGCCACGACGCCGACTGCTTCGCCGCTGTTGACCAGCATGCCGCGGCCGAGGTCACGGCCGTAGCACTTGGCGCACAGGCCGTAGCGCGTGTCGCAGTTCAGTGGCGTACGGACCTTGACTTCGTCGATGCCCAGACGCTCGATCTCTTCGACCATGTCTTCGTCCAGCAGCGTGCCGGCTTCGTACACGGTTTCCTGGGTTTCAGGGTTGACGACATCGGTGCCCGTCACGCGGCCGAGGATACGGTCGCGCAGCGCTTCGATGACTTCACCACCTTCGACCATCGCCTTCATGTGGGTACCGTTGCTGGTGCCGCAATCGTCCTCGATGACCACCAGATCCTGGGTCACGTCGACCAGGCGGCGGGTCAGGTAACCCGAGTTTGCCGTCTTCAGCGCGGTGTCGGCCAGACCCTTACGGGCGCCGTGCGTCGAGATGAAGTACTGCAACACGTTCAAGCCTTCGCGGAAGTTCGCGGTAATCGGCGTTTCGATAATCGAACCGTCCGGTTTCGCCATCAGACCACGCATACCCGCCAGCTGGCGAATCTGGGCTGCCGAACCACGGGCGCCCGAGTCGGCCATCATGTAAATCGCGTTGAACGATTCCTGGGTGCCTTCGGTACCGTCACGACGGGTGACCGGCTCGACTTTCAGCTGGTCCATCATCGCCTTGCCGACTTCATCGGAGGTCTTGCCCCAGATGTCGACGACCTTGTTGTAACGCTCGCCGGCGGTGACCAGACCCGAGGCGTACTGCTGCTCGATCTGCTTCACTTCCGCTTCGGCGGTCGCGATCATGCCCTTCTTGACGTCCGGGATCATCATGTCGTCGACGGCGATCGAGATACCGGCGCGCGTCGCCAGGCGGAAGCCCGACTGCATCAGCTTGTCGGCGAACACGACGGTCGCACGCAGGCCGCACTTGCGGAACGACGTGTTGATCAGCTTGGAGATTTCCTTCTTCTTCAGGGCGCGGTTCAGCACGCTGAACGGCAAGCCTTTAGGGAGGATCTCGGACAGGATCGCACGGCCGACGGTCGTCTCGTAACGGGTCACCGTACGCTCGAACTCGTCGGTACCGGCAACGCGTGGATACTCGACGATACGCACGGTGATGCGGGTCGCCAGTTCGACTTCCTTGTTGTCGTAGGCGCGCAGGACTTCCGACACGTCCGGGAACAGCATGCCCTCGCCCTTGGCGTTGATCGCCTCGCGCGTCGCGTAGTACAGACCCAGCACGATATCCTGCGACGGCACGATCGACGGCTCGCCGTTCGACGGGAACAGGATGTTGTTCGACGCCAGCATCAGGGTACGCGCTTCCATCTGCGCTTCGATCGACAGCGGCACGTGGACTGCCATCTGGTCACCGTCGAAGTCGGCGTTGAACGCCGCGCAGACCAGCGGGTGCAGCTGGATGGCCTTGCCTTCGATCAGGACCGGCTCGAACGCCTGGATACCGAGACGGTGCAGGGTTGGTGCACGGTTGAGCATGACCGGGTGTTCCTTGATGACATCTTCGAGGATGTCCCAGACCACCGGTTCCTGGATTTCGACCAGCTTCTTGGCCGCCTTGATGGTCGTAGCCAGACCCATCAGTTCGAGCTTGTTGAAGATGAATGGCTTGAACAGTTCCAGGGCCATCAGCTTCGGCAGGCCGCACTGGTGCAGTTTCAGCTGCGGACCGACCACGATGACCGAACGGCCCGAGTAGTCGACGCGCTTGCCCAGCAGGTTTTGACGGAAACGGCCGCCCTTGCCCTTGATCATTTCAGCCAGCGACTTCAGCGGACGCTTGTTGGCGCCGGTCATCGCTTTGCCGCGACGGCCGTTGTCCAGCAGCGAGTCGACCGCTTCCTGCAGCATGCGCTTTTCGTTACGCGTAATGATTTCCGGCGCGCGCAGTTCCATCAGGCGCTTCAGGCGGTTATTACGGTTGATGACGCGGCGATACAGGTCGTTCAGGTCGGAGGTCGCGAAACGGCCACCATCCAGCGGGACGAGCGGACGCAGCTCCGGCGGCAGGACCGGGAGCACTTCCATGATCATCCAGTCAGGCTTGATGCCCGAACGCTGGAACGCCTCGAGCACTTTCAGGCGCTTGGCGTATTTCTTGATCTTGGCTTCGGATTTCGATTCCTTCAGTTCCACGCGCAGGGCTTCGGCATCGCGGTGGATGTCGATCGAGCGCAGCAGTTCACGGATACCTTCGGCGCCCATGTAGGCGGTGAAGTCGTCGCCGTACTCTTCGTACTTGGCGGCGTAATCGTCTTCCGACATGATCTGGCACTTCTTCAGCGGGGTCATGCCGGGATCGGTCACGACGTATGCTTCGAAGTACAGGACGCGTTCGATATCGCGCAGCGTCATGTCCAGGACCATGCCCAGGCGCGATGGCAGCGACTTCAGGAACCAGATGTGCGCGGTTGGCGAGGCCAGTTCGATGTGGCCCATGCGCTCACGGCGCACCTTGGCAAGCGTGACTTCGACGCCGCACTTTTCGCAGATGACGCCGCGGTGCTTCAGGCGTTTATATTTGCCGCACAGGCATTCGTAATCCTTGATCGGGCCAAAGATCTTGGCGCAGAACAGGCCGTCACGCTCAGGCTTGAAGGTACGGTAGTTGATGGTCTCGGGCTTCTTGACTTCACCGAACGACCACGAACGAATTTTTTCGGGCGACGCCAGGCCAATCTTGATGGCGTCGAAGCTTTCATTTTGCTGTACTTGCTTGAATAGATCGAGCAGTGCTTTCATGTATCACTCCAGAGGTGACTAAATTTCTATTTTGGGATGCTTATTGGAAGCACCCCAAACCAAGCGGCATTTCGAAAGGGGAACGGGAGTAGTTGGGGACTCCCGTTCCAAAAGCAAGACCAGCCTGCCCTTCCTTCTGCTTCTTAGTTACGCTCGAGGTCGATATCGATACCCAGCGAGCGGATTTCCTTGACCAGCACGTTGAACGATTCAGGCATGCCGGCGTCGATCACGTGGTCGCCTTTGACCAGGTTCTCGTACACCTTGGTACGGCCATTCACGTCATCCGACTTCACAGTCAGCATTTCCTGCAGCACGTACGATGCGCCGTACGCTTCCAGTGCCCACACCTCCATCTCACCGAAGCGCTGGCCACCGAACTGGGCTTTACCGCCCAGCGGCTGCTGCGTCACCAGCGAGTACGGACCGGTCGAACGCGCGTGCATCTTGTCGTCGACCAGGTGGTGCAGCTTCAGCATGTGCATGAAGCCGACGGTGACCTTGCGCTCGAACGCTTCGCCGGTGCGGCCGTCGTGCATCGTGACCTGGTTCTTCGACGGCGTCATGCCCAGGTGGGCTGCGATGTCGTCCGGGAACGCCAGGTCCAGCATGCGGCGGATATCCTCTTCGTGGGCGCCGTCGAACACCGGCGTCGCGAACGGCACGCCGTTCTTGAGGTTATGCGCCAGGCTCAGGATTTCTTCATCGCTGAAGCTGTCCAGGTCTTCCTTGCGGCCGGTTTCGTTGTAAATCTTGCCCAGGAAGACGCGCAGATCCGCTGCCTTCGCTTGCGCCGCCAGCATTTCGCCGATGCGCCAGCCCAGGCCCTTCGCCGCCCAACCGAGGTGGGTTTCGAGGATCTGACCGACGTTCATACGCGATGGAACGCCCAGCGGGTTCAGCACGACGTCGGCCGGACGGCCATCGGCCATGAACGGCATGTCTTCGACCGGCACGATACGCGAGACCACACCCTTGTTACCGTGGCGGCCCGCCATCTTGTCGCCCGACTGCAGGCGGCGCTTGACGGCCAGGTAGACCTTGACCATCTTTTGCACGCCAGGCTGCAGCTCGTCGCCTTGCGTCAGCTTCTTGCGCTTCTCTTCGAAGGCCAGGTCGTACTGGTGGCGCTTCTCGTTGATCGATTCCTTGATCGCTTCCAGCGCGTTCGCCGATTCGTCGTCCGCAGGGCGGATGTCGAACCAGTGGAACTTGTCCAGGTCGGCCAGGTATTCGGACGTGATGACCGCGCCCTTCGCCAGCTTCTTCGGACCGCCGTTGACGACCTTACCGACAAGCATACGCTCCAGACGCTGGAAGGCGTCGCCCTCCACGATACGCATCTGGTCGTTCAAGTCCAGGCGGAAACGTTTCAGTTCGTCGTCGATGATCTGCTGTGCACGCTTGTCGCGGGTGATGCCTTCGCGGGTGAACACTTGCACGTCGATCACGGTGCCGACCATGCCCGAAGGCACGCGCAGCGAGGTGTCTTTCACGTCCGACGCTTTTTCGCCGAAGATCGCGCGCAGCAGCTTTTCTTCCGGCGTCAGCTGGGTCTCGCCCTTCGGCGTGACTTTACCGACCAGCACGTCGCCGGCGGTGACTTCGGCGCCGATGTAGACGATGCCCGATTCATCCAGGCGCGCCAGCTGGTTTTCGGCCAGGTTCGAAATGTCGCGGGTGATTTCTTCCGCGCCCAGCTTGGTGTCGCGTGCAACCACCGACAGCTCTTCGATGTGGATCGAGGTGTAACGGTCATCCTTGACGACGTTTTCCGAGATCAGGATCGAATCCTCGAAGTTCAGGCCGTTCCACGGCATGAACGCGACCAGCATGTTCTGGCCCAGGGCCAGTTCGCCCAGGTCGGTCGATGCGCCGTCGGCAATCACGTCGCCACGGGCAACGCGATCGCCAACCTGCACGATCGGACGCTGGTTGATGTTGGTGTTCTGGTTCGAACGGGTGTACTTGATCAGGTTGTAGATATCCACACCGACTTCGCCGGCTTGCGCCTCGTCGTCGTTGACACGAATAACCACACGGCCCGCATCGATGTAATCGACGACACCGCCACGCACGGCTTGCACGGTGGTGCCCGAGTCGACCGCGACGGTGCGCTCGATACCGGTACCGACCACGGCCTTTTCAGGACGCAGGCAAGGAACGGCCTGGCGCTGCATGTTGGCGCCCATCAGTGCACGGTTCGCGTCATCGTGCTCGAGGAACGGAATCAGCGAGGCTGCGACCGAGACGATCTGGCCTGGCGCCACGTCCATGTACTGGATGCGCTCTGGCGAGACCAGGATCGTTTCGCCCGCTTCACGTGCCGAGACCAGTTCGTCGACCAGCTGGCCTTCGCCGTTGATCGCTGCATTCGCCTGGGCGATGATGTAGCGGCCTTCTTCGATGGCGGACAGGTAATCGATCTTGTCGGTGACCTTGGAACCTTCGACCTTGCGGTACGGGGTTTCCAGGAAGCCGTATTCGTTCAGGCGGGCGTACAGAGCCAGCGAGTTGATCAGGCCGATGTTCGGGCCTTCAGGCGTTTCGATCGGGCACACGCGGCCGTAGTGGGTCGGGTGCACGTCGCGCACCTCGAAGCCGGCACGTTCGCGGGTCAGACCGCCAGGTCCGAGGGCGGAAACACGGCGCTTGTGCGTGATTTCCGACAGCGGGTTGGTCTGGTCCATGAACTGCGACAGCTGCGACGAACCGAAGAATTCGCGGATCGCGGCCGAGATCGGCTTGCTGTTGATCAGATCGTGCGGCATCAGGTTGTCCGCTTCGGCCTGGCCGAGGCGTTCCTTGACGGCACGTTCGACACGCACGAGGCCGGCGCGGAACTGGTTTTCGGCCAGTTCGCCCACGCAACGTACGCGGCGGTTACCCAGGTGATCGATATCGTCGACTTCGCCGCGGCCATTGCGCAGCTCGACCAGGATCTTGATCACGGCCAGGATGTCTTCGTTCGACAGCGTCATGTTGCCGGTCAGTTCGTCACGGCCGATGCGGCGGTTGAACTTCATGCGGCCCACTGCCGACAGGTCGTAGCGCTCAGGGCTGTAGAACAGGCCGTTGAACAGGGCTTCGACCGACTCTTCGGTTGGCGGTTCGCCAGGACGCATCATGCGGTAGATCGCCACGCGCGCGGCCATCTGGTCGGCGGTGTCGTCGGTGCGCAGGGTTTGCGAGATGTAGCCGCCCTGGTCGAGGTCGTTGGTGTACAGGGTCTGGATCGCGTCGACGTTGGCGTCGCGCAGTTTACCCAGCAGCTCGTCGGTCAGCTCGTCGTTGGCCGAAGCGATGATCTCGCCGGTGTCGGCGTCGACGATGTTGCGGGCGACGATACGGCCCAGCAGGTAGTCTTCAGGCACCGAGATGGCTTTGATGCCGGCCGCTTCGATGTCACGCACGTGCTTGGCATTGATGCGCTTGTCCTTGGTGACCAGCGTCTTGCCGGTCTTCGGATCGACGATGTCGAAGCGCGCGACTTCGCCGCGCAGTCGCTCGGACACGAATTCGATTTCCGCGCCTTCGGAGCGCAGGTTGAAATTGTCGAAGACAAAGAAGTTCGCCAGGATCTGTTCCGGCGTCATGCCAATGGCCTTCAGCAGGATCGTCACCGGCATCTTGCGGCGGCGGTCGACGCGGAAGAACAGGATGTCTTTCGGGTCGAACTCGAAGTCCAGCCACGAGCCGCGGTAAGGAATGATACGTGCCGAGAACAGCAGCTTGCCCGACGAGTGCGTCTTGCCGCGGTCGTGCTCGAAGAACACGCCCGGGGAGCGGTGCAGCTGGGAGACGATCACGCGCTCGGTGCCGTTGATGACGAACGAACCGTTGGCGGTCATGAGCGGCAATTCGCCCATGTACACTTCCTGCTCTTTCATTTCCTTGACGACCGGCTTGGTCGGCGATTCCTTGTCCAGGATCACCAGGCGCACTTTGGCGCGCAGTGGCGAGGCGAAGGTCAGGCCACGCTGTTGGCATTCCTTGACGTCAAACGCGGGGTCGCCCAGCACGTAGGACAGGAATTCGAGGCGAGCGAAGCCGTTATGCGACACGATCGGGAAGATCGAGCTGAAGGCCGACTGCAGGCCTTCGTTCTTGCGCGCGGTGGGACCTGCGTCCGCTTGCAGGAAATTCTCGTAGGATTCAAGCTGGGTAGCCAGAAGATATGGAACGTTGTGAACGTTGGCGCGCTTCGCGAACGACTTGCGAATGCGTTTCTTCTCAGTAAATGAGTAGTGCATGGACACTCCGTGAGTGACAGAAAGGATGAGAATTCAGGGATTGCCAGTGGTGGAGCGACCACATACAAGGCCTCAAGTCTCTTGCTGTTCTGCCAGATGAAAAGGACAGGCTACTGCTGTGTTACGATTTTGCTGCGGTGCTGCGATGCTGCGAATGATGCCGGGGTAATACGTTTGCCGCAGGGACGACAAAAGAGCCAAAGCCGCAGCACCGCCTTCCGGCGGGGCTTGCAAGCTTTGACTCGGGCGTTGGGCACCTTGCGATGCCCATTGCTTTTGATTACTTCAGTTCTGCCTTGGCGCCTGCATCTTCCAGCTTTTTCTTGGCTGCTTCTGCGTCTGCTTTTGGCAGGGCTTCTTTCACGGTCTTCGGTGCGCCGTCGACGACGTCTTTGGCTTCCTTCAGACCCAGGCCGGTGATTTCGCGGACGGCCTTGATGACGCCGACCTTGTTCGCGCCGACTTCGGTCAGCACGACGTTGAATTCGGTCTGCTCTTCGACTGCTGCAGCAGCGGCGCCGCCGCCAGCTGCCGGTGCTGCCATTGCAGCTGCCGACACGCCGAACTTCTCTTCGAATGCCTTGACCAGTTCGTTCAGGTCCATGACGGACATTTCGCTCACTGCGTTCAGGATATCGTCTTTGCTAATTGCCATTTGAAACTCCAGATGTATGTTGTGTGTAGTTCAGTTAGTACTTGAGAAAAAAGGCCGCGCTTACGCTGCTGCGGTTTCTTCGGCTGCAGGAGCAGCTTCCGAACCTTCGCCTTTTTTCGCTGCCAGGGCAGCCAGACCACGTGCAAAGCCCGACACCGGAGCCAGCATCACGCCCAACAGCTGCGAGATGAGGACTTCACGGGATGGGATGCTTGCCAACGCGGTAACACCAGCTACGTCGAGCTGCTTACCTGCGTAGTTACCGGCTTTCATGACCAGCTTGTCGTTGGTTTTCGCGAAGTCAGCGATGACTTTAGCGGCAGCAACGGCGTCGTCCGAGATCGAATAGATCAGCGGACCGGTCATGGCGTCAGCCAGCGGGGCAAACTGCGTGCCTTCGACAGAGCGGCGCGCCAGCGTGTTCTTCAGAACACGCAGGTACACACCCTGGGCACGTGCGGTTGCACGGAGTTTCGTCAAGTGACTAACCTGGATGCCACGGTACTCGGCCACGACGATCGTTTGCGCGGTTGCTACTTTCGCGCTCACTTCTTCGACGACGGCCTTTTTGTCATTCAGATTAAGACCCACGGTCAATCTCCTTAAATGATGCCAACAACAGCGTCGGCATCGGTTCGAACACGGCGTCCGAAGTTAAGAAGTCTAACTAACGCGGATGAGCTCACGCAGCATGGACTACAAAACTTGTTCGGGTACACCATCTGCGTTGGGTGATGTATTAACCAGTTGCCCAACCACTGCTTCCGGCCCAACGGTCTTTGATTGCCTGCCGGAGCGTATTCGACTCCAGCAGCCCAAAGATGCGCCCCGCTGATGTTTTGCGGGGACTTGATTCTTTATAAAACTTAAGCGGCGATCGAAGCGTGATCGACGCGGACGCCCGCGCCCATCGTCGACGAGATCGCGACCTTGCGCAGGTACACGCCCTTCGAGGTGGCCGGCTTGGCCTTGTTCAGCGCTTCGATCAGGGCCGACAGGTTGGCCTTCAGATCGGCATCGGCGAACGACTTGCGGCCGATGGTCGCGTGGATGATGCCCGACTTGTCGGTACGGTACTGGACCTGACCGGCTTTGGCGTTCTTCACCGCGGTGGCGACGTCAGGGGTGACGGTGCCGACCTTCGGGTTAGGCATCAGGCCACGTGGGCCCAGGATCTGGCCCAGGGTACCGACGATACGCATGGTGTCTGGCGAAGCGATGACGACGTCGAACGGCATGTCGCCGGCCTTGACGCGCTCGGCCAGGTCTTCCATACCGACGATGTCGGCGCCGGCTGCACGTGCAGCTTCAGCCTTGTCGCCCGACGCGAAGACGGCGACGCGCACTTCCTTGCCGGTGCCTGCTGGCAGGACGACCGAACCGCGAACGACCTGGTCCGACTTCTTCGGATCCACGCCCAGCTGAACGGCGACGTCGATCGACTCGTTGAACTTGGCGGTTGCGAATTCCTTGACCAACGACACTGCGTTGTCGAAGGCGTAGACCTTGTTACGGTCGACTTTCGCTTTCATTTCTTTGACGCGCTTGGACAGCTTAGCCATTACAGACCCTCCACCGTGATGCCCATCGAACGTGCCGAGCCAGCGATGATACGCACTGCTGCGTCCATGTCTGCTGCGGTCAGGTCCGGCTGCTTGGTTTTTGCGATTTCTTCTGCCTGGGCACGGGTCAGCGTACCGACTTTGTCGGTATGTGGCTTCGGCGAACCCTTGGTGATGCCAGCGGCTTTCTTGATCAGGTAGGTTGCCGGTGGGGTCTTCATCACGAAGGTGAAGGACTTGTCGGCGAACGCGGTGATCACGACTGGGATCGGCATGCCTGGCTCGAGACCCTGGGTCTGGGCGTTGAACGCCTTGCAGAATTCCATGATGTTCAGGCCGCGCTGACCCAGTGCTGGGCCGATCGGTGGGGATGGGTTTGCTTTACCAGCTGCAACTTGCAGCTTGATAAAACCAATGATCTTCTTTGCCATGTTTGGCTCCTGGTTGCTATGAGTAGTAGCGCCCCACCGCTACTACCTAGCTCGGCGGGGCTCCTCTTACCGGATTCCGCCTTGCTGCTGCGACGCCCCGATGAGTGCGTTTTAAACTTTTTCTACCTGCCCGAACTCCAGTTCCACCGGAGTTGCGCGGCCGAAGATGGTGACAGTCACACGCACCTTCGATTTTTCGTAATTCACTTCCTCGACGTTGCCGTTGAAGTCGGTGAACGGGCCTTCCTTGATGCGGACCTGCTCGCCCACTTCGTACAGCACTTTCGGCCGTGGCTTCTCGACGCCTTCCTGGACCTGCTGCATGATCTTGTCGATCTCGCGCGCTGGAATCGGGGTTGGCTTGTTCGATTTGCCGCCGATGAAACCGGTGACCTTGCTGGTATTTTTGACCAGGTGCCAGGTCTCGTCGGTCATTTCCATCTCGACCAGCACGTAGCCAGGGAAGAAGCGGCGCTCGGTAACCGATTTGCTGCCGTTCTTGACTTCCACGACTTCTTCGGTCGGGACCAGGATCTGGCCGAACTGCTCGCTCATGCCGGCGCGCTCGATGCGCTCGGTCAGGGCGCGCATGACGCTCTTTTCCATGCCGGAGTAGACGTGAACGACATACCAGCGCTTGTTGCTGACCGGGACGCTCACGGGCGCGGCTTCTTGCGCCGCTTCCGGAGTCAAATCGCCAGCGTCAGACGCCGGAATCTCTTCCGGCGCATTGTCTTGGACATTTTCGTTCATTATTGCTTCCACCCCAGGACCAGGTCGTACAACAGGAATTCCAACAGCTTATCCGTGCCCCACAGGAAGATCGCCATCACGACGACAAAGGCGAAAACGATCATGGTGATCGTGGTCGCTTCCTTGCGGGTCGGCCAGACGACTTTCTTGGTTTCGCGAACGGACTCTTTGGCGAAGTTCAGGAATTCGCGGCCGGAGGTGGAAGTCCACAAAAGCAGGACGGCAAAAACTAAACCAGCCACGAGGGCGCCGGCGGCGACCAAGGCTGGTTTGTTTTGGCCCTTCAGGTAAAAGAACCCGATTACGCCTGCAATCGCGGCAACCACCGCCAGGGCCACCTTAAACTTGTCATTCGAGGTGCTAACGGTTTGCACGGATTGATTAGACATTCTTCTTTACTTTCGGTGCTGCGCACCAGAATTCGGTGGCAGGGGCGGAGGGAATCGAACCCGCGACCTTCGGTTTTGGAGACCGACGCTCTGCCAATTGAGCTACACCCCTACGAAGACTTCAGCTGAATCGCGCATTCTACAGCATGTGCGCACATACTGCGAATGTTTTTGAAGAGGTGGTTGGCGCCACCTCCTCGGCACAACACTTACTACTAACTACTTAGGCAATGATCTTTGCAACCACGCCGGCGCCGACGGTACGGCCGCCTTCGCGGATTGCGAAGCGCAGGCCTTCTTCCATCGCGATCGGGTTGATCAGCTTGACGGTGATCGACACGTTATCGCCTGGCATGACCATTTCCTTGTCCGCTGGCAGCTCGATCGAGCCGGTCACGTCGGTGGTACGGAAGTAGAACTGCGGACGGTAGTTGTTGAAGAACGGGGTGTGACGGCCGCCTTCATCT